>CAYQOV010000050.1:0-19702 GCA_964419245.1 uncultured Bacteroides sp.
TGGCAGGACTCCAGATCTTCTCAGACAAGTACAAGCGCTACGCCGACAGCAATGCTTTCCTCAATAAAATACAATACCCCTCACGTGGAGCCATTTACGACCGAAACGGCAAACTGCTCGTTTTTAACCAACCGGCCTATGACATCACATTCATTCCACGTGAAGTGACACAACTCGACACACTCGATTTTTGCCGCTCACTGGGAATCACACGCGAACAGTTCCTGCAACGCATGGAAGAAGTCCGCAACTTCCGTAAAAATCCGGGCTACTCCAAATACACCCCCCAAGTATTTATGACGCAACTTTCGGCCGAAGAATGTGGCGTGTTTCAGGAAAAGCTCTATAAGTTCCCCGGCTTCTCCATCCAACGACGCACCATCCGCCAGTATTCCTACAATTCGGCCGGTCATGTCTTAGGCGATATCGGTGAGGTATCCATGCGCGACATTGAAAAAGACGACTATTATATCCGCGGCGACTACATCGGCAAACAGGGAGTCGAACGTTCCTACGAAAAATACCTTCGTGGCGAAAAAGGCGTAGAAATCCTGTTACGCGATGCGCATGGCCGCATACAGGGACATTATATGGACGGACAACTGGACCGTCCGTCGGTACCTGGCAAGAACCTGAAACTGGGTATCGACATCGATCTTCAAATGTTGGGCGAACGTCTGATGCAAAACAAAATAGGCGCTATCGTAGCCATTGAACCTAAAACGGGCGAAATTCTCTGCATGGTGTCTTCTCCCAGCTTCGATCCACACATGATGATCGGCCGGCAGCGTGGAAAAAACCACCAACTTCTGGAAAAGAATCGCCAAAAGCCTTTATTGAACCGAGCCATCATGGGTACCTATCCTCCCGGCTCAACTTTCAAGACAACACAAGGTCTGATCTTTTTGGAGGAAGGCATTATTCAGGAAGACACCCCTTTTCCATGCTCCCATGGCTTTATTCACCGCGGGCTGCGGGTCGGATGCCACGGACATGCAGCTCCCCTTCCGCTTATACCGGCCATTGCCACTTCGTGCAACTCCTATTTTTGCTGGGGATTATACAAAATGATCGGTGACAAGAAATACGGTTCTCCGCAGGAAGCGCTTACCGTATGGAAAGACGATATGGTGTCACAAGGCTTCGGCTACCAACTGGGAGTAGACCTGCCTGGAGAACTGCGAGGCTTCATCCCCAATTCACAATATTACGACCGCATCTACCGCGGTTCCTGGAACGGATTGACAATTATCAGTATCGCCATCGGCCAGGGAGAAATTCTGGCCACCCCATTGCAGATTGCCAATCTGGGAGCAACAATTGCCAACCGCGGCCACTTTATCACCCCACATGTCGTAAAAGAAATACAGGACAACCCGCTAGACAGCCTTTACCAGACAGTACGCACTCCGACAATCCGAAAAGAATATTACGAGGATATCGTGAAAGGTATGCGGGCAGCCGTTACGGGAAGTACAGGAAGCGGAACATGCCGGTTGGTAGGCACATTGCTTCCCGGAGTAGAAGCATGCGGAAAGACCGGTACAGCACAGAATCCGCATGGCAAAGACCATTCCGTTTTCATGGGATTCGCTCCGATGAACGATCCCAAGATAGCCATCGTCGTCTATGTAGAAAACGGAGGTTGGGGAGCAACTTACGGTGTACCTATCGGTGCATTAATGATGGACCAATATCTGCATGGCAAACTTTCGCCACAGAACGAGATACTGGCCGAAGATTTCAGTAATCGAGTAATTATTTATGGCAACGAGGAGAGATAGTATTTGGAAATCGCTAGACTGGATGACGGTTGTCATCTATCTGCTACTGGTCATTTGGGGCTGGTTCAGTGTATGCGGTGCAAGTTATGATTATGTAGACCGCGATTTTCTGGACTTTTCCACCCGCGCAGGCAAACAGTTCGTATGGATTATCTGTTCCTTCGGTCTGGGCTTTGTATTATTGATGCTGGACGATATGTTCTATGATACCTTCGCCTATATCATATACGCGGGCATGCTGGTATTGTTACTCGTTACCATCTTCATTGCACCCGACACTAAAGGATCGCGTTCATGGCTCATACTGGGACCGGTAAGTCTGCAGCCGGCCGAATTTGCCAAATTTGCTACGGCACTGGCTTTAGCCAAATTTATGGGAGCTTATGGCTTTGTTCTTCAAAACTGGCGCAACGTGCTGACCATTGCTTTCCTGATAGCCTGCCCCATGCTGCTCATTGTAGGACAGCGCGAGACGGGGTCAGCCCTGGTCTATCTGTCTTTCTTTCTGATGCTTTACCGCGAAGGTATGCCGGGGGCGATTCTGTTTGCCGGAGTATGTGCCGTAGTTTACTTTGTTGTAGGTATCCGCTACGCCGATGTCACGATGCTCCATGACTCCACTTCCGTGGGCGAGTTCGCCGTGTTGTGCCTCATTCTGATTTCCGCCCCTATCCTGCTTCAGGTCTATCAACGCAACCGTACCATAGTCAGTCAGATGACAATCACGTGTATTGCAGTAGTAGCCTTAGCCTGTGCCATATCTGGCTGGCTATGGACATTCAACGTGGTCTATGTGCTTTGGGGACTTTGCGCATGTGCTGCGGGATGGCTTGTATTTTTAGCCTTGCGCGAACGGCGGAAGATTTATGTACTTGTCTCGGCATTCATGATAGCCTCGGTAGGCTTCTTGTACTCGTGCGACTATGTTTTCAACCAGGTCCTGGAGCCTCATCAGCAGATCCGCATCAAAGTAGTACTGGGGTTGGAAGAAGATTTGGCCGGTGCTGGCTATAATGTCAACCAGTCGAAAATCGCCATCGGCTCGGGCGGACTTTGGGGCAAAGGTTTTCTGAATGGCACACAAACGAAACTGAAATACGTACCCGAACAGGACACCGATTTTATTTTCTGTACGGTAGGTGAAGAGGAAGGATTCGTAGGTTCGGTATTCGTACTGTTGCTCTACATGTTCCTGCTCCTGCGTCTGATCCATTTGTCCGAACGCCAGCCTACCGTCTCGGGACGTGTCTATGGATACTCCGTGCTGGGAATCTTCTTCTTCCACCTGTTTATCAACATAGGCATGGTGCTTGGCCTGACACCCGTCATCGGCATCCCGCTTCCGTTCTTCAGTTACGGCGGTTCTTCTTTATGGGGATTTACTATTCTGCTGTTCGTATTCCTGCGGATCGATGCGGGGCGTGGGAAGAGGATGAGATAACCATCCTGACTCCAACATCGCTCACGCCTTGCAGGAGTGAGTCTTGCATAACTGGCAACAGGACAAAACGGCAAGTGGCAGGTGTATCCAGCCGAACCGTCGTCACATAGGATGCGTTATGATAAAGATTGGCAAACCCTTCTCCTATCCACCGTCCTTCGCTATCGGCCAGCATCAATCGCAAGGTATCTGTACGGACAAGAGAATCCGCCGGAGAAGACAACATGCTGGTCAATGACAGAGCCAGATTGCGGTAAGGATAATTATTGCCATGACGCACATCCACATAGACATCCAGGCTTTTGTCGGGAACCGTAACAGTGGTTGTAAAGGACAGGGTGTCGTTCTTTCTCCACCCCCTGCCCTCTACAGCTTCATAATGGCTATACACAATATCTTCTCCACAAGCCGCCAAAAGGATTACGGCTGTCATTGCTGTCACAAGCCGTATCACATCACCCTTGTGCATTACCGCTTCCTTTTTCTTCCCGCTTGCCATCATTCTTATCCGCAGGCTTGGCGTTCTTTTTCGATCTGTTGCGGCGGTTTCTCGAGCGTGAAGGTTCGGCCGATTTTTCTGTCGAAGCCTCTTTATTATCTTTCTTGGCTTCTACCGGAGCCTGTGCAGTTCCTCCCGGCTTTGTTTCTTGAGCCTGTGCATCACCGCCTCCTTTATTTTTCTTCTTTTTCTTCTTGCCTTCTCCGTTTCCGCCACCTTTGTTTTCGTTGCCCCCTTTTCCTTTGCGGTTGCGATCAAAGCGGGTCACGCTTTCCTGTTCCAACAAGTCGGCCGAAACCTGCTTCTTTTCATTATCCGCTTCTGCCAACGTATCAGGCGCCGCTCCTTTGCGATTCATATTGATTACCTCAAAAGCACGGCGGGCAGGAATGGTAACCAAGTTGGCAGGAATAGACTTATCACTCGAATAGGTCACCTGTCCGGCCAGAATATCCGCCTTAAAGTAGAACCACTCGGCATCCTTGGTACGCAGCGTAATCTCCTTGCTGGGCAATCGTTTCTGAGCTTCGACATAGACATCCACCTCATAGTTGAGACAGCATTTCAGTTTGGCACATTGCCCGGCCAGCTTCTGCGGATTGGGCGAAATGTCCTGATAGCGTGCGGCTCCTGTAGAGACAGATACAAAACTGGTCATCCACGTGGCACAGCACAACTCACGGCCACAGGGCCCAATACCTCCAATGCGTCCGGCCTCCTGACGGGCTCCGATCTGTTTCATCTCGATGCGCACCCTGAAAGCCTCGGCCAGCACCTTGATGAGCTGACGGAAATCCACACGACCTTCGGCTATATAATAGAAGATGGCCTTATTGCCGTCGCCTTGATACTCCACGTCACCGATTTTCATGTCCAGCCCCAGGCTGAGTGCTATTTGCCGGGCACGTATCATGGTAGAATGCTCGCGCGCCTTGGCCTCAGCATACTTCTCCATATCAGCCGCTTTAGCCTTACGGTAGATACGGCGGATATCGGCTTCGTTGCGCACTCCGGTTTTCTTCATCTGCAGGGGTACAAGGCGGCCGGTCAAAGTCACGACACCGATATCGTGGCCGGGTGTAGCCTCAACCGCCACAATATCTCCTTTCGCCAGTTCCAGGCGGTTGGAGTTACGGAAATAGCCTTTCCTCGTATTCTTGAACTGCACTTCGACATACTCCGACTCGGCTTCATTGCCGGGAATGTCTGCCAGCCAGTCATACGTATTCAGCTGCCTGTCCTGTCGCCCGCAACTGCGGAGGCAAAGCCGCCCGCTTCCGTTATGTAGTATAAAATCAGTCATAATGTATAATTTTCAATTCTCAATTTTTCATTTTAATCAGCACCGTCATGTTCAGTATCAGATCGAAGAACACCATTCGCGGATTCACATTCTGCTGGATGTGTTCCTGAGCCTTGCCGAGCAGGTCGGCCATCCCGACAATGTTCCGCTCGTTGACGAAAGGAGCAAAACGCGTGGCAAACTGCTGTTCGTCAGGTCCCATATAGTTCATTTCTCCCCGGTGGAAGTTTGCAATAAAATTCTCACGTACCATCCGCTGGGCATATTCCAGAAACATCTTCTGCCGTTCACGCCCCAAGACAGCCACCTGCTCACTCCAGGCCTTCATGCCACGTATGTCACGCTGCCAGGCCAGACGCATCAGCCGGGTAAAAAGTTCGAAACACAAAGCCTGCTCGCCGCTCTGCCCCATCATTTCCAGCACCTTCAGGAAACTTCCGTCAGCCCTGTGAGCCATCGAATGCGCCTCTTCCTCGGTCTGTCCGTATCGGATTGTCAGCACACGGACCATATCCTCTTCCTCAATGCGGGGCACGTAGATACGCTGCGTGCGGCTCACGATGGTGGGCAGCAACCGTTCGGGCTCTTCGCTCACCATCAGGAAAGCGGTCCGCTCGGGCGGTTCTTCCAGCAACTTCAACATCTTGTTGGCGCAAGCCTCGTTCATGCGTTCGGGCAGCCACACCACAACGACCCTCCATCCGCCCTGACTGGACTTCAGACTCAGTTTGCGAAACGTCTGGTCGCTTTCGGGAGCATAAATCAAAGGTTGCGTATTTCCGGCGTCTATCAGTTCCATCCAGTGCCCCAGGTCGGTATAGGTACTTTCCATGAGCATCTTCCGCCACAAAGGCAGGTAGTCGTCGCTCACCTTCTTGTTGTTCACAATGGGAAAGACAAAATATACGTCAGGATGAGCCAGTTTTTCCCACTGACGACACGAGACACACTGTCCGCAAGCTTCCCCGCCTTCGGGGTGCATGCAGCACAGACGCCGTGCCAGCGCCAGCGCCAAAGGCAGCTTTCCCGCTCCCCTCGGCCCCGTCAACAGCAGTGCATGGGCCGTACGCCCCTGCTCCACCTCCGCTTTCAGGCGGCCGATTACTTCTTTCTGCCCTATAACATCCCCGAAACTGAACATGCCATTTTCAATTTTCCATTATCAATTTTCCATTCAAAAGATCTGTTTCGCCACCTCGCGTATGCTGTCTTCAGCCGCCACAGAATAGAAATGCAGGCTCGGCACACCGTGGGCCATCAGCTCGCGGCATTGGCGCACGCACCACTCGATGCCCACCTGTTTCACCTGTTCGTCGTCCTTGCAACGCTCCACTTCCTCAGCCAGTTCCTGCGGGATGTCCACTTTGAATGTCTTGGGAATGATGCTCAACTGTGCAGCACGTTTCAGGGGCTTGATGCCCGGTATGATAGGCACCGTAATACCCGCCTTGCGGGCACGCTCCACGAAGTCGAAGTAACGGTTGTTGTCATAGAACAACTGCGTCACGGCATACTGCGCACCGGCATCCACCTTCCGTTTCAGCCACATCAGGTCGCTCTCCAGGTTGGGAGCCTCGTCATGTTTCTCGGGATAACAGGCTACGCCGTAGCTGAAGGGCGTGCGCGTCACGGTCATCGGACTTCCATCCTCGAAGATGCCCTGATTGAAACGGTTGATCTGTTCTTCCAGTTCGATGGCATGTGAATACCCGCCCTCTTCGGGCACAAAGCGCGCCTCGTGCTTCGCCTTGTCGCCGCGAAGCACCAGCAGGTCGGTGATACCCAAAAACTGAAGATCCAACAGGACGTACTCCGTATCCTCGCGCGTAAATCCGCTGCACAACAAGTGGGGAACCGTAGTCAGTCCGTATTTGTTCTGTATGGCTGCCGCCACGGCTACCGTGCCCGGTCTGCGTCTCAGGCGCTTCCGCTGGTAGAGTCCGTTGCCCAGTTCCTGATAGACATACTCGCTCCGGTGGGTGGTGATATTGATGAATTTGGGGTCGAACTCGCGCAGGAGGTCTATAGTGGCGTACAGCTTCTCGATGCCTGTCCCCTTCAGAGGTGGAAGCACCTCGAAGGAGAAGGCGGTATGCTGGTTGCTGGTTATCAAGTCTACTACTTTCATTGGCTATGCCGTTTGTTTAGTTATTCTGCAATGCGCCCATAAGCGCATATTGGGACAAAAGTAAGAAAAAACTAACAAACAACAGGGCTTTTTCCTTGATTTCTTTATTTCCCCACCAAGCTATCCATTCGCTGCATCAGTTCATCGCCCGTCAAATCAACAGCGATAATCCTTTTCTGTTTATCCAACAGGAAATTGCGCGGGATTCTTTCAATACCCAACAAACGTACTTCCGGCACCACTTCCCGCAAGTTGTTGGCACCCGTCACATGTACAAAATCCTCCGTCCCGTCTTTGGTTATCGCTTCTTTCCACAACGTGTGGTTCAAGTCAATGGAAATGGCGTAGACGGTCAGAGAGCCTGCATATTTCTCATGCACTTTCTTGATAGCGGGGAACTGTCTCCGGCAAGGACCGCACCAACTGGCCCAAATGTCGACATATACATAAGCCTCGTCCGGCAAATCGTCCAACGAAACGATTTTACCGTCAACATCCGGCAAAGCAAGCTTCAAGCGGTTGCCAAGCTTTGTATTTCTCAGAATATTTTCATTGATATTGCGGCGCATATTTATTTCCTTAATCTTATTGGCTTGGGCAAGACCTTCCGGCGAAGGATCGTGTGTATAATCGGACTGTGCACGCGGATCATCAGGATACCGTTCCTTTACATAATTTTTGAAATAACGGAGGGAATCCGAAGTCACGATATCTTCGAAATACATATCAATCATACCAACTCCAAAAAAGGCCAAATAGGGAGACTTTGCATGATAAATCTCATCCTTATAAGCCTCTATCAGTTTCCGATTATAATAATCAAGACTGTCCTCATTTTCCAATTCGTCCGCCTCATGCTTCTTAATCCAATCGGGACGCTTCGATAGAATGCTTTCAACACAATCATTATGAAAATCGCCTTCTTCTGCCTTTTTGAACACAGTATTCCGGTCTCTGCTACCCACACGCATTTTCACCCAATCACCCGGATTGGCATACACACTCAAAGAACTCGGTCCTACCTTGTCAAAAATCACCTTAAAATAATTACCTGCAGGAGTATAGGCTCGCAAAGTGACCGAATCCGAATGAGGAGCCACATACACAGAGTCCCATATCCGCTGTTCGTTTCCGGACACAAAAGACCATACATATACATTCTGCTCTACCTCGGTCATGTCTTTATCCAAATACAAAGTGATTTCCACGTTTTTCTTTTCATCCTTACTGCCCGACGAATAAGCGGACAGGACCAACAAAAGGACGATAAATAACAGATTACAACGTAATTGTCTCATAAGCATTATTAGGTTTTGATACCCCAAAATTAGCCCAATGAAAGCATCGGATTTGTGGAATTTTTGTGGAATTTTCGGGTTTCCACAAACTTTTTTAGGTGGAAAAAGTGTGGAACGGGGCTATTTGATGCTTTTCAACACCTTTTCCAGCTTTTCGCCGCCCGCTTCGGGGAAACAATGATGCAGGATGCGCTTCTGCCGCTTGTACACACCGGACCGGTCTTTTTCCAGCAGAACAGCGATTTCCTGAGTAGACCATCCCAACAGATGAAGTCCGCAGAAACGGAGGTCGCCCTCCGAAAGCGAAGCCTTCTTCTTCAGGCGGGTGATGAATCCATCGGTATAAAGGTCGATGCAATGAAGCAATCGGCCCTGATCTTCCACGGTGAAGTGTTCCTCATAGTCCGCATACGATTTGTAATGAGCCAGAATGCGCTTCGCCTTGAGGTACGGTTCCGTCTCCTGCAGACAAGCCGACAGGTTGTCGAAATCGAACACCGGCTGTTCCTCCCGTTGCGCAGGAGGAGGCAGAAGCCGCACTTCCGGTTCGGCCATCGACGGTTCTGCGGACAAGAGTACCCGATGTTCCTGCCACCAGTACTTCATCAGTGCATCCATCTGCCTGCGGCGACGTTTCCACTCCCTGATCCGCCATCCCAACAACAGTACAATGCAAACGGCCAATACACCAATCGCCGCCAAACAAATCAGAACCAACCGTTTCATCTGTGCCTGCTCTTGCCGATGTACCTGCGACTGCTCTGTCAAACGGATTTCAGTCACCTGCTGTGCCCGCCCGGCTAAGTCATGTTCTGCCTGCTGATATTTTTTCTGATACATCAATGCTTTTTCCACTTCTCCCAGTTCTTCAGCAATATCAGCCAAACGCATATAAGCCGACAAACGGACAGGCAAGGAAGCACCTCCTGTTATCGTCTTTTCCAGCCAAACCATAGCCGAATCATAACGATTTAACTGATAATAGGCTTCGCCTGTCAGAAGGGCAGACATGTACTTTCTTGTAGTATCCGGTTCCTGTATCCAAGCCTCTTGAGCAAATCGCAAAGCGTGTTCACCATCCTGCATATAGCTGTATAGCTGACTCAAAGTCTCCATACAACTAATCCTATTTTTTAGAAACTTTTTATGATGAGCCAATTTATAAGCCTTCAACAACTGTGTTTCCGCTTCTTGATAACAATCTTCACCTTTGGCTATCAGATGAACACTCCGCCTGTCCAAAATTTCCAGCCACAATGCTGTATCGGCCACTTGCACAGCTACCTGTTCCGCTTGCCTATAGAGGGAATCGGCCTGCGGATACATCCCCTGACTGTGATATATATAAGCCATGCGGCCATACGTCCGCCCCAGCCACCAGGTATTTCCACACCTTTCCATCAGTGTCTTTACCCACTGGAAGACATCCAACGCCTGCCCCGCCTGCCGATGATTCTGGTAAAGGATGCAGCCGCGGTTGTACTCGCCCCGCGCCTCCCAAAAAACATCGCCTGCCTGATGGAAATAGCCGATGACCGGCCACAGCAAGGAGTCGCTGGCCGGCATCTGTCCGTTACGGCACTCCGCCTCCACCGTCAGCAACCGGTGACGCATGCGGTCGCCCTCCTCCAGGTCCGAAGGAGAGATATCCTGCAACAGACGGATGGCACTGTCGGGGTACAGGTCCATCACACGGTCGGCTTCGGCCATCCGTCGGGAATAGTCGGCATGGGTACAAGCGGTCCACAACAAGACTGCCAGCAGGCACAAGGGATAGAGGGGCTTCATCGTATTATCAACAAGTAGCATAGCGTGTGCAAACATACAAAAAAATCAGGACTCTTCATTCCGTCTACAACCTTTTCCACAGTCGTCATGCAGGCAGTTAGCACGCCAAAGTCCATAGTTAGCGCGCTAAAGTAGATAGTTAGCCGCCTAAAGTCCATAGTTAGCACCGAAGACCTGTCATGTTGCCGAACAGAAGTGAGCGAAGTTTGTCTGATTCCGGCTTCACGCTTTCACAACAAACCGAACAAACTAAAAATCAAATATTTACAGTGAAAGATAAGGTTTCACGGAGGTGAAACATGAACCAGCAGGCAAGTTTCAACACAACTTGCTAATATACAAGTGAATACGGTGAAACTTCACCGGAAGAAAGTCGTCAAAAGCGTTGTTTCACAGCATCGGTCAGCCTTTGCGATAGTGGAGCACCACGCCGTTTTCGCGACGGAAAGCCCGATCGGCCACCTGACGTAGACGGTCGGCCGTGACGGCACGATAGTTGTCCACCTCGCGGTTGATGTCGTCGGCCTGCCCCGTCAGTTCGAACCAGGCGAGATTGGTGGCTACGTTCAGGTAATTCATATTACCAAATATCTGGGAAGCCTCGAACTTGTTTTTCACCTTCTCCAGTTCCGGCTCGTCTACAAGCTCCCGACGGAGCAATTCCAGTTCGGCACGGACGGCGGCCTCGGCTTCGTCGAGGGAAACACCCGGCGAGGGCTTGCCGCTGATGTGAAGCAGACCGGCATCGCGGCTGCCGGAAATGTAGGCGTCGATGCTGGAGAAGAGTTTGCGCTCCTGCACCAGGCGGAGGTTCAGGCGGCTGGAGCGGCCGTTGGAAAGAATATCGGACAGAATGTCGAACGCGTAATAGTCGGGGTCGTCGCGGCGGCACATGTGGAAAGCCATGAAGAGCGCGTCGAGGGGAACGGGACGCTCCACGCAGAGGCGGCGTTCTTCGGTCTGCTCAGGTTCCTGCGGCAAGCGGCGTTCGGGCACTTCGCGACGGGGGATGGGGCCGAACCATTTCTGCGCAAGGCGTACGGTTTCTTCCCAACCGATGTTGCCCGTGACGGCCAGCACGGCATTGTTGGGCGCGTAGTGGCGGTAGAAGAAGTCCTTCACCTCGTCGAGCGTGGCCTGTGCAATGTGCTCCAGCTCCTTGCCGATGGTGGGCCACTGATAGGGATGGACACGATAGGCCAGCGGACGGATGAGATGGCCCACGTCGCCGTAGGGCTGGTTGAGGCAACGCTGCTTGAACTCTTCCATCACCACCGCCCGCTGTACCTCCAGGCTGCGCTCGCTGAAGTCGAGGCCCAGCATGCGGTCGGACTCCAGCCAGAAACCCGTCTCCACGTTTGCCTTGGGCACGGTCAGGTAATAGTTGGTGATGTCGTTGTTCGTCCAGGCGTTGTTCTCGCCACCCGCCAGCTGGAGCGGCATGTCATAGTCGGGGATGTGCAGGGAGCCTCCGAACATGAGGTGTTCGAAGAGGTGGGCAAAGCCGGTGTGCCGGGGATGCTCGTCGCGTGCACCGACATCGTAAACGATGTTCAGCGCCACCACCTGCGTGCCGGCATCCTCGTAGTGCACCAGTTTCAGGCCGTTGTCCAGTGTCAGTCGGTTAATCTTGAACATACCCTGCTCTCCCCCAGACCTTTCAATCCAACACTTCCACCTTGATGATCTTCACGTCTTCCTCAGGACGGTCGTTGCGGTCGGTCTTCACCCGCTGGATCTTGTCCACCACTTCCATGCCTTCCAGCACTTCGCCGAAGACGGTGTATTCGCCGTCCAGATGGGGCGTACCGCCCACGGTGGTGTATGCCTTCACCTGCTCGGGTGTGAAGCGGAACTCGGGCTGGCCGGCCAGCTGCTTCTCTACCTGTGCAATCAAGGTGTCCTGCAAGTTCATCAGTCCTTCCTGATCGCCTGCCTTGCGCATCTTGTAGATGTCCTTGGCATGCTTGGAGGCCAGCGTGTTGAACAGGTTGTTGAAACGCATCTGGTTCATCTGCTGCTCCATGCCCAGCAGGGTGGAATCGCTATAAACCTTGCCGGTCACGATGTAGAACTGGCAACCCGACGAAGCTTTCTCAGGGTTGACATTGTCTCCCTGGCGGGCAGCGGACAGGGCGCCTTTCTTATGGAAATACTTGGGATAGACAAACTCGGCAGGCACAGTGTAGCCTACGTCGCCCGAACCCAGCATCTGGCCCTTGGCGGCGTTCTTCGACTCGGGGTCGCCTGCCTGGATCATGAAGTCCTTGATGACACGATGAAAGAGGGTGCCCTCGTAGGTGCCGTCCTCGGCCAACTTGATAAAGTTATCACGGTGTTTCGGCGTTTCGTTATACAGTTTCACCACGATGTCGCCGGCGGTGGTCTCAATCTTCAGTCTGGTTTCTTCGCTCATGTTTCTGGCTTTTTTCTCCGACTTGCAGGCCACAAGGCAGCAAGCCAGTATGGTTAATAATACAAATGAAATCCTTTTCATTCTATCTTTTTGTTTAATTTAAGTCTGCAAATATACTAAAATCAGCCAAAACCACTTACCTTTGTAACATTAAAATAAAATTCAGGCTATGAAATCTATATTAATAGTAGAAGATGACATCACTTACAGCATGATCCTGAAGACGTGGCTCACGAAGAAAGGTTTTCAGGTACAATCGGCCAGCAGCATCGCGCGTGCCCAGAAAATGGTCGAATCGGATGCCATAGACCTGATATTGTCGGACCTCCGCCTGCCCGACCGCGACGGCATCGACCTGCTGAAGTGGATGAGGGAACAGGGACGACAGACACCACTGATCATCATGACCGGCTATGCGGACATCCAGTCGGCCGTACAGGCCATGAAGCTGGGAGCGCAGGACTACGTGGCCAAGCCCGTCAACCCCGACGAACTGCTGAAGAAAATGGAGGAAGCGCTGAAGACTCCCCTACGGGAGACGGCCGCCAAGCCGCAGGAAAAAACTCCGGCCAAACCGGCGCATACCCCAGCCGAACCGGCGTCGGACTTTCTGGAGGGAGAAAGCGATGCCGCCAAGCAGCTCTACAACTATGTAAAGCTGGTGGCACCCACCAACATGTCCGTACTCATCAACGGTGCCAGCGGCACGGGCAAGGAGTATGTGGCCCACCGCATCCACCAGCTGAGCAAACGTGCCCAATATCCGTTCATCGCCATCGACTGCGGTGCCATCCCCAAGGAACTGGCAGCCTCCGAGTTCTTCGGCCATGTGAAGGGAGCCTTCACCGGCGCCCTGACCGACAAGACGGGCGCCTTCGTAGCGGCCAACGGCGGTACCATCTTCCTGGACGAAATCGGAAACCTGAGCTACGAAGTACAGATACAGCTGCTCCGCGCCCTGCAGGAACGCAAGATACGCCCCATCGGCTCGAACAAGGAGATACAGGTGGACGTGCGTCTGGTGTCGGCTACCAACGAAAACCTGGAGCAGGCCATCGAACGCGGCCACTTCCGTGAAGACCTGTACCACCGCATCAACGAGTTCACCCTGCGCATGCCACAACTGAAGGACCGCCACGAGGACATCCTGCTCTTCGCCAACTTCTTCCTCGACCAGGCCAACCGCGAGATGGACAAGCACCTGACGGGATTTGACGAAGCGGCCTCCAAGGCCCTGACCGAATATCCCTGGCCGGGCAATCTGCGCCAGATGAAGAACATGGTGCGCCGCGCCACCCTGCTTGCTACAGGAAAGTTCATCACCATGAACGAACTCTCCGACCTGCAGCAGTCTGCCTCTACCACAACGGCCAGTATGCCCCTGCGCAACGAAGAAACAGAAAAGCAGCAAATACTCGAAGCCTTGCGGCAGACCGGCAACAACAAAAGCCGAGCGGCACAGCTGCTGGGCATCGACCGCAAGACGCTATACAACAAACTGAAACTCTACAACCTGTCGGACTCATTATAGAATAAAAGTGGGGAAATATTCCCCACCCGACTCCACACATCCACAACCTTTTCCACACCTCCCATCCAAATAAACAGGACTAACAACCTGGCTGTCAAAGATATAAAAAAACGCTTTGTTTTGGCACACGATTTGCGCCTTTCTACATGTAAGCAAACGCTTGCCCGGACAGGTCAACTTAAACCTAAACAATATATATACTCAAAAGCAAGTGAAAGTAAAACGTTAGTATTGTAGCAGCCCTGTTTATGTTTGTTTGTGGAGAGCTCTCTTTGGCACACTTCCCTTCAGGAAGTTGCCAGGAGAGCTAAATTCAAAACCGGAAACATTCAGCCCTACTATTCACCGGTAACGAAACAATCCATCCCATCCAACAAAAACATCTGCCCAAGTTGCTGAACAAGAGTAAGCACACTAACAAGAAAAAGCCGCCCCGTCTTGTCTATTCTGGGGGCGGCTTTTTCTTTTTTATCGCTTTGATGTTTCTCTATATGCTTACCAATGGCGTTCGGGATACAGATCGTTCCACCATTCGGGGCTGTCCTGCAACCACTTGGCAAACCACGCCATGATGGAGTTGTGCCACTGGACACGTTTGTCGTAGTCGGCAATGAAATGGTTCTCACCATCCACGGTAATGAATTCTACCGTCCGGCCCAGAATCTTCAACGCATTGTACAGCTGGATGCTCTCGCCGATGGGCACATTGGTGTCGGCCGTACCGTGCAGGAGCAGCAGGGGCGTATGAATCTTGTCGGCATTGAACAGGGCGCCGTGCTTGGTGAAGAGGTCGGGCTGCGACCAGGGATAACTGCCTGCGGCAGCAATGGCATTGTAGGAATAGCCCCAATAGCCTTCACCCCAGTAGCTGGTGACGTTGCTGATGCCGGCATGCGAGGCGGCAGCGGCAAAGATGTCGGTCTTGGTCTGCAGATACATGGTCATGAAGCCGCCATACGAAGCACCCAGACAGCCGATACGCTCGGCATTGACAAACGGATGGGCCTCACAGAATTTCTTGGTTCCCTCGATGATGTTATCGGCCGTATAGTCACCCCAGGCATTGACGTGGCGGGCGGAGAATTCCTGTCCGTAGCCGATGGTGCCGCTGGGCTGGATGACGTAGACTACATAGTCGCGCGAAGCGAAGAGCTGCGGACTGTAGGGCGAGGTCATGCCGCGCGTAGTCGGCGTAGTACCACCATAGTAGTAGACAATCAGCGGATATTTCTTCTCGGGGTCGAAGTCGGGAGGCAGGCACATCATGCCTTCAATCGTCGTACCGTCCGAAGCCGTAAAGTTCCATTCTTCCATGCGGCCGAACTCAATCTTTTCCAGCGTCTTCTGCATCGGATTGGCCAGCAATGTGGAAGTCTGCTTCTTGCCGTCGTACAGATAGGCCACGCCGGTCGAAGTGTTGCCACCGCCTACATAGGCTGCCACCTGCGGAGCCTTGTCGGCCAGCGTAAAGGACGAAATGACATCTTCGGCCAGGGGGAGCATCTCGAACGTGCCTTTCTTCGGCGTGTAGCGATAGATGTGCTGGCAGTCCTTGTCGGTGGTATTGAAGTAGATGCAGCCGTCCGTACGGTTCCATTGCAGGAGAGACACGGAAGGGTTGAAGTCGCGCGTGATGGGCGTTATCTCCTTAGTAGCCAGGTCCATCAGGAAAGCCTGCGTGTCGAAGTCGTTGGCAATGGGATGCGAACCGCAGTTCTTGCCGATGCCGCCGAAGGCCTCGGGACTGCCGATCAGCACCAGCTGACGGTTGTCGGGCGAATAGGAGGCGGAGTTGAGGTAGGCATCTTCGCGCACCAGCGTATCGGCCTTCATCGTGTTCAGGTCGATTTCGAACAGGGTGGTCAGGCTGTAGGGACACTGGGTAATGTTGGGTTTCGACGTGGTGCAGAGCAATTTGGCGCCGTCCCAGGATATATCGTTCAAGTAAACGGGGCGCGAACCGTAGGTCAGGCGCTCGGAAACACCCGTCTTCAGGTCGTATTTCACCAGATAGGAGCGGTTGCGCGAGCCGGGGATGCGGTCATCGGGCATCAGCATACGCTTCAGGGGACCACTCACCTTCTCACCTTCGTCCGAGGACGAATAAATGAGGTAGTCTTCCGTGGGCGACCAGGTGAACCGTCCTTCCGGCAGGTTGGTCATCACCGTCTCCTCGCGCATTGTGGCGGGATCGAAGACAATCAAGTCGTTCTTTTCGTCACCCGTCACAGTATAGTAAAGCTTGCTGCTTACGGGCATCCAGCGGGCATTGGTGGGTACATTGGGATGAATCATCTTACCCGTCTTCACTTCGGTCAGCTCCTGCCACGTACGCGAACGCTTGGTGGAATAGTTGTCCCAATAATAGGTCAGCAGGTACTTGCCGTCGGGCGAGAGGGAGACGGAGTAAACTTTCCGTCCGAAGGCGGTATTGTAGAGCGACAGGCGGCGCTTCAGGTCGGGAGCCATGTGGAAGGGCACGTCCTCGAAGTCTTTTTCGCCCTCGAAGGTACACTTCAGTACGGGTTCGACCTTGTCGTCGGCCGACGCAAGTAGCTTGATGACGATTTCGTTGTCGGCCTCGGGCTCCAGACGCAAGCTGATTTCAGCGGGATTCACTTGCGAGAGGCTGTCCTGGGCAGCATCTTTCACATGCTTGGACACACCGTTGACGAACACTTCGAAGCGGGCGGGGGAAGACACCTTGAGCTTGCCCTTCATGAAACGCTCGGCACGCAGGTTGGTGGCGAAGAGGTAGAGCAGGTTGTCGCTGTCGGCACGGGCCACACGGACATAACCGGCGGTATCGGCCTCGACACGACCGTAAGCATAAGAATCGAAGTCGAGATTCACTTTTGTTTTCAGCAGTTCCTTCATGGCAAACTTGTCGCCCGTGAAGTTGATGCTATCCCCCTGGAGGGGTGCCCGCAACGGTACGGCGGGACGCAGGTAAAAAGCAGACGCCTGCTGTTGCTGCGCCTGCAGAGACATTCCTGCACAAAGCAGCAATGCCGGGAGTATCAGTCTTTTTTTCATAGAAAATCAGTGTTTTCAAAATACAGGTTTTACAAAGAACTTGTGAGGCTGCGCCACAGATTGTCCGACGGAACGGGAGCCACCACATCGATCAGTTCCTTCGAAACAGGATGGACGAAGCGCACGCGACGGGCGTGGAGCGAGATGCTGCCGTCCGGATTGGAGCGGGGAAAACCATACTTCAAGTCGCCCTTGATGGGGCAGCCCATCTTGGCCAGCTGACAACGGATCTGATGGTGGCGGCCGGTCTTCAGGTCCACCTCCAGCAGGCAGTAGTTGTCCGAGCGGGCAATGAGCCGATAGTGCAGGACGGCCTTCTTGCTGCCGGGCTTCTCGACGTCGTAAGCATAGCTCTTGTTCTGCTTCTCGTTGCGCACCAGGTAGTTCACCAGTTCGCCCTCGGTTTCGGCGGGCATCTGCTTCACGATGGCCCAGTAGGTCTTCTTCACCTCGCTGTTCTTGAACATCCCGTTCAGGCGCGACAGGGCCTTGCTGGTCTTGGCAAAGACAACAAGACCGCTCACAGGGCGATCCAGGCGGTGGGTCACACCGATAAAGACGTTGCCAGGCTTGTGGTACTTCTCTTTCAGATACTGCCTGACGGTTTCCGAAAGGGGCACGTCGCCCGTCTTGTCTCCCTGAACAATCTCCGAAGCGGTCTTGTTGACGATAATAATGTGATTGTCCTCGTAAACGACGGTCATCTCAATGCTGCATTACATGTTCATACCACCGTCGATCTGGATCACCTGACCCGAAACGTAGGACGACATGTCGGATGCCAGGAAGGTAGCCACGTTGGCCACGTCTTCGGGCGTACCGCCACGGCGCAGAGGAATCTTCTTGCACCATTCGGCCTTCACTTCGTCGGAGAGGGCGTCGGTCATGGCTGTCATGATGAAGCCCGGAGCGATGGCATTGGCACGGATGCCGCGTGAGCCGAGTTCCTGAGCGATAGACTTCGCCAGAGCAATCATACCGGCCTTCGAAGCTGAGTAGTTGGCCTGTCCGGCGTTGCCGTGAACACCTACTACAGAAGCCATGTTGATGATGCTGCCGGCTTTCTGGCGCATCATGATGGGCGTACAGGCGTGGATGAAGTTGAATGCCGACTTCAGGTTCACGTTGATGACCATATCCCACTGCTGCTCGCTCATGCGCATCATCAGGCCGTCGCGGGTGATGCCGGCGTTGTTCACCAGGATGTCGATGCGGCCGAAGTCCTGATGGATAGCCTCTACCACCTTGGCCGTATCCTCGAAGTTGGCAGCGTTCGAAGCGTAAGCCTTGGCTTTCACGCCCATGGCTTCGATTTCTTTGGCAGTATTCTCGGCGTTCTCGTCGATTACCAGGTCCGTAAATGCTACATTGGCGCCTTCAGCGGCGAACTTCAATGCGATAGCCTTACCGATACCACGTGCGGCACCGGTTACGATGGCTGTTTTTCCAGTTAATAATCCCATAATCGTATTGTTTAAAAATTAAAAGTATCTTTTCTTCGTCGTAAAACTATCTTTTCTGCTCCGTATTACGGTGTTTTCGGTTCCTTGCGGTGCAGGGCGCCGAAGACGATGCGCGCCACGTACTTTTCGCGTGTGGCGTCGTCCAGATTGGCTCCGATCTGTCCGCGGATGTAGGGCACCTCGATGCCTTTCACGCAATAGTGCACCAGTTCGGCGGTCATGTCGAGGTCGTCTATCTGGAACACGCCCTTCTCCATTCCCTCGCGCAGCACGTCCTTGAAGAGCTGCACCTCTTTTTCGTCGAACCGCTTGCGTGCCTTCTCCACCTTCCAGATGTCTCTGAAGAAGTCGGCACGGAGCGTACCGTTACGGTAAACCACTTCCTTCACCACGTCCAGGCGGGTGTAGATCATCTCGAGCATCTTCTCGTCTGGCGAGATGTGCTTGTCAGCCACACGTTTCATGGTGTCCAGCAGGATGTCCAGCTGCGACTCGACCACGGCCAGGTAGATATCCTCCTTGCTCTTGAAGTAGGTATAGAGCGTGCGTCGTCCTTTCTTCGAAGCGAGGGCGATGTCGTTCATCGTGGTGTTCTCGACGCCCATCTTCGCAAAGAGCTGGCGAGCGACGTCCACTAACTGGGCTCTGGTCTTGGATAACGGCATGGTTCAATAATTGCACATTGCGTATTAATCTGTGCAAAAGTAAGACATTTCCGCCTATCCCACAAGAAATAAAAAAAATATCTGCCGAATATTTGTTTTTTCAAAAATAAGTCGTACCTTTGCACCCGAAATCAAGAACATCGCGGAGTGGAGCAGTTGGTAGCTCGTTGGGCTCATAACCCAAAGGTCGTAAGTTCGAGTCTTGCCTCCGCAACCAATAAAAAAAGGAATTGCAATCGCAATTCCTTTTTTTATTTTATCCCCTCCTCCCGCTTAGTCGCGCAGGAGGATTTCGGGGATCAACGTAAAAACCTGAGGGATTCGTTGGTTAAGCATAAATTTTAGCCAGC
>CAYQOV010000051.1:0-19403 GCA_964419245.1 uncultured Bacteroides sp.
ACGCAATATGCCTGATATGGCAGCTCCAACAACCGGGAAAATCCGCTGACCCCAAGATTTCCCAATAGTCGAAGCCGGTGGGCAGGCTTTCGAGGTGCCACTTTCCGACGATGGCCGTCTGGTAACCCGCCTGCTGGAGGAGCTTGGGCATGGTCTGCTGGGAGCCGTCGAACACGCAGGTGGTGTTGTCCGTGAAGCCGTTGGCATGGCTGTGCTTGCCCGTAATCATGCAGGCACGGCTGGGACCGCTCAACGAATTGGCCACGAAGCTGTTGGTGAAGCGCACGCCGTCGGCGGCGATGCGGTCGAGGTTGGGCGTCTCGATGTAGCGGCGGTCGTAGCAGCTCATCATCTGCGCCGTATGGTCGTCGGTCATGATATAGACGATGTTGTATGGCTTCGGCGCTTCTTTCTTCTTGCTGTCGCAGGAGCTGTGGGTGTCTACCGCAATGAGGCTGTATCAAAATGAATAAGTTTTATCATAATGCAATGTCATTCTGTTGGAATGATGACATTAGTCCAGGCCGGGATTTTCTCCCGGTTCCGGACTAAAAGTGTTGGTTTATTATGAATGGTTGGCTTACCAGCCGGGGTTCTGTTCCCAAGCGTAGCCGGTCAGCGAAAGCATACGTTCCTGAATGGGTAGCAGGTAGTCTCTGTCTAGCTTGAACTGCCACCCGTTGGGGTAGTTGGTGTTGTTGAATGGAACGATGTAGCGCTGGCTGTCGCCAAGATTGCCAGTCAGGTAGAGGTTGTTGCCTGAGGTCTGGTCGTAAACGAGCGAATAATTGCCGTTAGTGTCATAGTAGAAAGGGTTGTTCTCGAGGTCGCTTCCTACAAACAATGCGCCTATGGGTGTCTTTCCGCAAATTAGGACGTCAGCAGCTGCCCAGCGCAGGATGTCCGTCAGACGGGTACCCTCAATGGCCTTCTCAATGCGGCGCTCGCGGCGTACGGCCTGGATGTACTTGTCTAGGTCGCGGAACGGATAGTCCGTTTCGGTGTTGTATTCGCGATCGAAGTCTACTTCGGGCATACCGGCACGGTCTCTCAACGGCTTCAGCGCGGCCTTGATTTCGTTGGCATTGGCGGCGCCGTTCAGTTCGGCGAGAGCTTCGGCGTAGTTCAGCAGGATGTCGGCGTAGCGCACCTGGATGGCGGGAGCCTGGCTCTTTCCTTCACCGTCGATGGTGGGCTCGTAAGTGGTGTTGAACTCCACGTATTTCAGAATGGAGTAGCCGGTGGTGTTCTGGTTGTAGCTGTTGCCGTTAAGCGGGGGCAGCGTGAACACATAGGCACCGTTGGGGCGCAGGTCTTGTCCGGGGGCGCAGATGGTTTGCGTCAGACGCGGGTCTCTGTTCTCGAATTCCTGTCCGTACACTTTCTTGGCTTCGTCGCGTTCGGTTCCTACAAACGGTCTGCCGTCTAAGGTCAGGTAGTCGTCCACCAGCGAGGCTGAGGCGCCGCATTGTCCGCCGCCCTGGTTCAGGAAACGGGTGACGGAGTGGCCGATGTTGCTGGCTGCGTCATACTTTTTCCACCATAACACTTCCTTGTTCGAGGAAAGGTCGAGCGTGATGAACAAGTCGCGATAGGCTGTGGATGAGCCCGAGCTGATTTCCCAACGGCCATCGTCGATTACATCCTTGGCGGCATTGGCAGCCTGTTGCAGGTAGGAGTTGATCTTTTCGTCTGCATTGGTTAGAGTTTGGTCGTAGAAGGGAGTGTTTTTAGCCCGGTGGTATTTCTCCCAAGTACCGGCGAAGAGGGCCACTTCGCTCTTCAGCGCTCTGGCTACATCCTTGTGTACGCGCATGGTGGCGTTAGTAGATTCTATCTGTAGGTTTTCAATAGCTGTGTCCAGATCGGCCAGGATGTGATCGGTAATCTCAGTGCGCGTGTTACGCGGCAACTGCATTTGTTCCGCATCGGGATCTAGCAGGTCCTCCATCCACGTCACACCGCCGTAGTTCACCAGTAGGTGATAGTAGAAGCTGGCACGGAAGTAGTAGGCTTCGCCTACGCACTGGTCGTATTCGGTGCCTCTCTCGGTGCAGTTCTCTATGTTCTTGATAAGAAAGTTGACGTTGCGTATCAGTTTGTAATCATCTAACTCTGAAGCGTTGCTCAATGCTGTTTCGCCGGCCAAACGGGTGTTTATCACATTGCCTATCATGTTGTCACTGTTCAGGTCGGTGAAGGCGATACCAGAAGCGTTACCTACGTTGTTGGACTGTGATTTGATGGCGGAGTTGCTCACCGTTGAGCTACTTCCGGCTACATAGACGCTTCCTTGGTAGAACTGGTTCAGGTAAAGGTTGATTTCGGCGGTGGTACCGAATGCGGTTGCCGAAGACAATTCGCCTTGAGGCATCTTGTTTAGGTCATAGCAACCGGCCAACAGGAACGAAACAATCGGACTTAATAGCAATAAATATATCTTTTTCATAATGGAAGGGATTAGAGGTTAATAATGACACCAAATGAAATTACTCGGTTCATGGGGTAGTTCTTACCGGCTTCGCTGGAGTAGTCGCTGCTGGTATAGATGGCTTCCGGGTCGAACATGTTGGCCAGTTTGGTAAAGGTCAGCAGGTTTTCACCTGAGAAGAAGACTTGTGCCTTGCTCAGACCGATTTTTTGTGTCCATGCCGTGGGAAAGTCGTAGCTGATGGTCAGATTCTTCAGGCGGCAGTAGGCTGCGTTCTGTATGTATCGGTCGCTCTTCTGTGAAGTCTTGTTGCGGAAAGGTCCGATGGAACCGGCTGCTGCTGTATATGGATTCGGATAGTAAGCATCCCGGTTGTCCTCTGTCCAGTAGTCCAGGTGTTCCTTGAATACGGTAACCTGTGCATACGCTCCTGAACCCCAGAAGTAAACGGTACCCATGTCCGGACACCAGTCGCGCTTGGCAACGCCCTGGAACATGACGCTCAGGCTTACACCTTTGTAGCTGATGGAGCCGTTGATAGTGTATTGGTAGCGGGGAGTCGTGTTACCAATGATGGTCATATCACCCATGTCTTCTAGTGTGTTCAAGCCGTTGTTGATGGCGCCGTCACCGTTCAAGTCGATGTATTTTACGTCGCCCGGCATCCATGCCTGTCCGGACAGGTAGGAGAGGTCATACTTGTTATATTCGTCAGCCTCTTCCTGCGTCTGGATAAGACCGGAAGCACGGTAACCCCAGATTTCGCCAACTTGCTTGCCTACATACCAGTTGTCCTGCGGGTTGGTGCCGGTGGGATTCTCGTATGCGGTTACCTCAGAGGTGGCGTCGGATAACGAACCGCCTACGGTATAGTTGATGTCCTTACCAATCTTGCCACGGTATTGGATGGTAAATTCCCAACCCCTGTTCCTCATGCAGGCATTGTTGGTTTCGGGAGCGGCTGCACCGAAGAAGTCGGCAAGGTCGGCTGTCGGGCCCAACATGTCTTTCGTGTCTCGTTGAAATACGTCGAACGTACCGGTCAGGGCATTGCCGAAGAAACCGAAGTCAATACCGATATTCTTGCTTTCCACTTTTTCCCATGTCGTATTGGATGTTACGACACCAGGGGCGGTTAGATAGCCTTCGCGACCGTTCTCAAAGAACCAGTTGCCGGTAGAGTAAGAATTCATGGTGGAGGCAAAAGTGTATAATGCGGCTCCACTCTGGTTACCTAGCAGACCCCAGGAGAGACGGAGCTTCAGGTTGGACAGTATATTGGAAGTCTTTTCCATGAATTTCTCGCGTGTGATGTTCCATCCTAAAGAGACGGAGGGGAAGAAGCCCCAGCGGTGGTCGGAAGCAAAGCGGGAAGAACCGTCGTAACGTCCGTTCACTTCAACCAAGTAGCGACCCATGTAGTCGTAGTTGATACGTCCGAAGAAGCCTCGGGTGGCCCAGCCGTTGCGGGTATCCGTTACAGTACGGGTCCCGTCGGCCAGCGTGAGGCTGGGGTTGGTGGTTGAAATCAGATCATCTATCGAATCATACAGATATTTATAGGAATAGTCTTCTTCTTGATAACCGGCCATGAACGTGAAGTTGTGCTTGTCGTTAAGCGAAAGCATATAGTTGGTGTATAGGTTGATGGACTGGTAGCGTGTCAATGTGGAAGAGCGGGTGAAACGTCCGTTCTCTGCCACGTTCAGCTCTTGGCGTGTACCTTTATATAAAGTTTCGCCGTCGGCTCCCGGAATCATCGGAGCTACATTCAGTGCTTCGTAGTCCGAGGTGTACTGACGGTAGGTATAGTCAAAGAAGATGCGCCAGTCCTTCAACGGCATTATTTCAAAGCCCGGAGTCAATGTTAAATTATTTTTTTGAGTTGTGGTATAGGTTCCGCTTTGCAGGTAGGGAATCATGGTCAGTTCGGTGAAGTTGCCGTTGGGGTCTATTTCGTTCACCGTGGGGCGGAAGCGTGCCAAAGAGTGGTAGAATCCCTCGGAAAGGCCGCCTGTTCCAAACGGTGTGTTGCTTTCCGAACTCATGAACTTGGTATTCAGTTTCAGTTTCAGCCATTTGGTGACTTCGGAATTGATGCTGGCATTCAGGTTGAAGCGTGAATAATCGATGTCCGCATAGCGCAAGATACCTTCTTCCTGATACATACCACCCGAGATGTAATATTGGGCAGCTTTGCCGCCACCGCTTACGCTGACGTTGTGGTTCTGCTTGAAGGCGGCATCCTTGTAGTGCAGGTCGAAATAGTCCACGTTACCGATACCGTTGGCCGTGTTTTCGAAAGCGCCCACCAGGTTGTTCGTGTTGCCCAGTTCGGCCCAGCATTCAGCCAGGGTGAAGCTGTTCGGGTCTTCTACATATTGCTTCAATTGTGCCAGTTTCTCGTCGCTGTACTGCTTGGCAACACCGGCATTCTCGCACGCCTTGTTGAAGTAGAGAGCGAAGTCGTAGGCATTGGCCATTTCGGGCAGTACGGTCGGGGACGACCATCCTACGGTTCCTTGATAACTGATACGTGCCTTGCCTTCCTTGCCTTTTTGGGTCGTGACAAGGATGACACCGTAGGCGGCACGTGCACCGTAGATAGAAGCAGCGGCGGCATCTTTCAATACAGAGATGTTTTCAATGTCATTGGGGTTTACGTCGGCCAGATCCATTTCAACACCGTCTACAAGCACATAGGGGTTAGCTGTGTTCGACAAGTTTCCTTGACCACGTAAAGTCAAACTGCTGGTTGCGCCGGGACGTCCTGAATTAGAGTTGTTGACAGTTAAACCTGGAACCAGTCCTTGCAAACTTTGGGTAGCATTGGCCACTGGGCGTTGGCTTAATTCTTCGCCATTGACGGTCGATACTGAGCCGGTTAGGTTTACCTTCTTTTGTACACCGTATCCCACTACTATTACTTCGTCAATGGTCTGAGTGTCTTCTTTCAGTTCAATAACCAGTTTTTTCCCTGCTACAGCTTGGATCTCCTGTGTTACGTAACCAATAAACGACACTTGCAAAGTAGCGCCAGAGTTTACTTTTAACGTAAAGTTTCCGTTAGTGTCTGTTACCGTACCGTTTGTAGGATTTTCCTTTTCGATAACGGTAGCGCCAATGATGGGTCCCATGGCATCGGAGACTGTACCTTTTACTTCGATAGTCTGCTGGGCAATGTGCAGTCCGTCAATAGTCAGTAGTGTCCTTTCCGCTTGGGCTGTTTGTGGGGAAACTATGAGGAGGGCTATCCCCATGAGCAAGGCTTTCTCGATAAAGTGCTTGCTGAATAAAATGCAATTTCTCATGATAAAAATAATTAAGGTTATTATAAAATGGTCTATAAAGCCTTCAAATATACAAATTTATTTTATAATAACAAATGGATATTAAAAATATTTCTTATTTTTGCGTGATTGTATAAAAAAGATGTAGTAATAACTCCTAAAATTATAATTTATGAAGAAACTTAAAATTGCTAAATGGACGATTTGCGCTATGTTATTACTGGCTGGATGTACTGCCAAAAAGGTCGAGATGGGAGACTTTCATGTCATTCCCCTTCCACAGGAAATTGTTGAAGAAAAAGATGTGTCTCCCTTTATCATCACTTCATCTACATCCGTCTGTTATCCGGCAGGAAATGAAAAGATGGAACGTACGGCACGTTTTTTAGCCTCATATATACAGGAAATGTGCGGCTTGGGGTTGCAGGTCACCTCTTCGCCCGGCAAGAACCAGATCCAACTGGCACTGGACAAAAGCATAACCAACAAGGAAGGTTATGAAATACAGGTGACAAAAGACGGCATCATGCTGAAAGGTGCAACAGAGGCCGCCGTTTTTTATGGCATACAGACCCTCCACAAAGCGCTCCCCATCACGGGTGGCGAGGCGTTGGCTTCCCTGCCCGCCTGTACGGTGAAGGACTATCCGCGCTTCGGTTACCGCGGTTTTATGGTGGACGTAGGCCGCCACTATTTCCCTGTCAACTATCTGAAGGAAATTATCGACATGCTGGCATTGCACAACATCAACTACTTCCACTGGCACCTGACCGAGGACCAGGGCTGGCGCATCGAAATCAAGAAATATCCCAAGCTGACCGAAATAGGGTCCTACCGCAAGGAGACTATCACCGCTCCCGGCTCGGGAGAATACGACGGTGTGCCCGTCAGTGGATTCTATACGCAGGAAGAAGCCAAAGAGATTGTGCGCTATGCGGCCGAACGCTTCATCACGGTCATTCCCGAAATCGACATGCCGGGCCACATGATGGCGGCACTGGCTTCCTATCCTGAACTGGGGTGTACGGGCGGGCCTTACGAAATTCCGACCCGCTTCGGCGTGTTTGAGGAGGTGCTTTGCGGCGGCAATGAGCAGACGCTCCAGTTTGCCAAGGACGTGCTGACCGAGATTATGGACATTTTTCCCTCCGAATACATCCACATCGGTGGTGACGAATGTCCCAAAGCCCGCTGGAAAGTATGCCCCAAGTGTCAGGCCAAGATTCGCGAACTGGGCCTGAAGTCCACTCCCGAACACACGAAGGAGAACCAGCTGCAGGCTTATTTCATGGGCGAAGTGGAGAAGGTCATCAATGCTCGCGGGCGAAAGATGATGGGCTGGGACGAGATACTGGAAGGTAATCCCACGCAGACATCCACCGTCATGGCCTGGACAAGCCCGAAAGCCGGCATTAAGTCGGCTCAACTGCAGCACAAGACCATCATCTGCCCCATCAGCCACCTGTATTTCAGCAATCCGGGTTACAACCGCCTGAAGGGAGTTGCCAGTGTGGCCCGCGTTTACAACTTCGAACCGGTGGCCGATGTGCTGACTCCCGAAGAACGGCAGAACATCATCGGTGCTCAAGGCTGCATCTGGACGGAGTGGACCAAGGACAGTGTGAAGATGGAATGGCAGATGATGCCACGCATTGCCGCCCTGAGCGAGCTGCAATGGACGGAACCCGGCAAGAAGAACCTGGACTGCTTCCTGAAGCGCCTGCGCCACCAGTTGGACATCTATACTCTGAAGGGCTATAACTACAAGCAGGATATCGAGGACGTGGTGATGGATATCAATCCCTCATCCGAAGGCGGGCAGGCAATGGTCACATTGACTACTTTCGATAATGCTTCCGTTTATTATACTACGGACGGGACCACTCCTACTGTCTCGTCACAGCATTATGAAGGACCTTTTGCCGTTGGCCGGACTGCAGACATCAAGGCTGTGGCTATACGCGACGGCAGGGAGAGCGGCGTTGCCGAAGAGAAACTGCAATACAACTTGGCTACCATGCGCCCCGTTACCCTGGCCGCCGAGCCTGCCCCTCAGTTTGCTTACAAGGGTGCTGCGTTGCTGGTGGACGGCCTGTTTGGCGACGACAATTATCGTTCCGGCCGTTTTGTGGGCTTCTATGGCAATGATTTGGATGCGACCATCGACTTACAGGATGAGCAGGAAATATCTTCCGTCTTTGTCAACACCTATCTCGTGCCCGGCGATTATATTTTCGGTCTGACAGGCCTTGAAGTGTATGTCTCCGATACGGGCAGTGATTTCAGGAAGGTGGCGTCCAAGCAGATTCCCGTGCTCGGGAAAGGTACGAAGAACAACGTTGCCCGTCGCGAGGAAATCAGCTTTGAAAAGGTGAAGGCCCGCTATGTGCGTATCGTGGGCAGGATCACTCCCCAATTGCCTGCCTGGCATCCGGGAGCAGGGCGGAAGACGTTCCTCTTTGTCGACGAAGTAGGCATTAACTGATATGGACAGAAAAGAGAGTGTGTCAGGTAAAGAATCATTTTTTTTTCCTGGCACACTCTCTTTTGACTTTTTCCGGGAAAGCGGTTACCTGATGGGCTTCCGGAAGGCGCGGCGGCGCTTGTGCTGTTCGGAGCGGAAATAGTCCCACTGGGCCTGCACTTTGGAATTCAGTTCCATTTCCGGATTGCTTTCGGCGTACTCGAACCCCAGTTGCTGGTAAACGGGAATGAGGTCGGTAAAGAGCAAGGCGTTTACGCCCTTGTTCTGATATTCGGGTTTCACGGCTACGAGAAGCAGGTCGAGTATCTTGGCACGGCGTTTGAAGAAAAGGGCTTTCAGCAGGTGGTACCAGCCGAAGGGGAGCAGGCGGCCGTGGGCTTTCTGCAAGGCTTCGGAGAGCGAAGGCATGGAGATGCCCACCGCTATCAGCCGGTCGTCCCGGTCGGTGACGAGGGTTACCATGCGCAGGTCGAGGATGGGCAGGTACATCTTGACGTACTGGTCTATCTGTCGCTGTGACAGGGCCGAATAACCGTACAACTGGCTGTAGGCCTCGTTAATCAGCTTGAAAATGTCCTGACCGTAGTCTTTGGCAATTTTCCTTCCCGAGGTATATTTCTTGATTTTCAGGTTGTACTTCCGCTGGATGAGGTCGGCGATGCGCCGGTGTTTGTCGGGAATGGCGTCGGGGACGTAGAGCTTGTATTCCACCCAATCGGCGTCTTTCACGAAACCCAGCCGCGTGATGTGCTGCGGATAGTAGGGGTAGTTGTAGGTGGTGGCCATTGTGCCCAGCTGGTCGAATCCTTCGACGAGCATGCCTTCGGCGTCCATGTCGGTGAAGCCCAGCGGGCCTACGATGTCGGTCATGCCGTGCTCCTTGCCCCATTGCTCTACGGCCTGTATCAGCGCTTCGGACACTTCGGTGTCGTCCGTGAAGTCTATCCAGCCGAAGCGGACATCCTTCTTGCCCCATGTCTGGTTGGCGCGGTTGTTGATGCTGGCGGCCACGCGGCCCGCCAGCCGTCCGTCCTTGTAGGCCAGGAAGTATTCGGCCTCGCAGAACTCGAAGGCGGCGTTCTTCCGGCGGTTGAACGTGTTCAGCATGTCGTCGTAGAGGTCGGGCACGGAATAGGGGTTTCCTTTGTATAGTTCATAGTTGAAGCGGATGAAGCGCTTCAGCTCCCGTTTTGTGGTAACTTTCTTGATTGTAACAGCCATATTCTCTTTATATTGTGCCTGCAAAGATAGTGAAAGGTGAGAGGAGAACAAAATATTGAAACTCGTTTCAGGATATTTTTTATCCCGAACCGCATCCTGTTCCGGTGAAAAGGCTGTGAAAGGCGAGGAGGAGAACAGAATCCCTTCCGGCGCGGGGGCGTTTTCTTTGGCGCGTACGGGAGGGACGCCCCCGAGCGCACGGGAGGAACGTCCCCGAGCATCCGGGAGGAGACCTCCCGGGCGTCGGGGGGGAAGAATGCCCGCATCGCCCACGGGCGGAGGCAGCCTTTTACAGGGAGCAGACGAGCCACGCCGTGTAGCCCACGTAGCAGGCCATGAGCACGCCGCCCTCCACGCGCGTGATGGTGCGGCGGCCGAAGAACACGCCGAACAGCCATAGCAGGACGCTCGCCCCGACCAGCACCAGCAGGTCGAGGTTGGTGATGCCCGTCAGGTGCAGCGGCGTGATGGAGGCCGAGCAGCCCAAGACGAAGAAGATGTTGAACAGGTTGCTGCCCACGACGTTGCCGATGGCAATCTCGGGGTTCCGCTTCAGCGCGGCCACGATGCTGGTGGCCAGTTCGGGCAGCGACGTGCCGCCCGCCACGAGCGTCAGGCCGATGACCGACTCGCTGACGCCCAGCGAGCGGGCCACGCCGCCGGCGCCGTCCACAAACAGCTGTCCGCCCCAGATGAGGCCTGCCAGCCCGCCCGCGATGTAGAGCAGCGACCGCCACAGGGGCATGTCCTTGATTTCCGTTCCGTCTTCTGCGGTAACGGTCGGACTGTCGTTTTCTACTTCCGCCGTTGGAGAGGGTTCGGGAGTCTGGTTCGTCTTGGCGATGGCGAACGTATAGCTCAGGAAGATGGCCATGAAGCAGAGCAGGACGAGCCCGTCGGTGATGCCGATGACGTTCTCCGCCGCACGGTCCAGCAGCACGTCGTTGCCCATCACCAGCAGGGCCAGCGAGGCCAGGATGCAGAGCGGGATTTCCTTGAGCAGCGTGTTGCGCTGCACCACGATGGGGGCGAACATGGCCGTGCAGCCTACAATCATCAGGGCATTGAAGATGTTGCTGCCCACGACGTTGCCCACGGCGATGTCGGCGCTGCCTTTCAGGGCCGACGATACGCTCACGGCCAGCTCCGGCGCCGACGTACCGAAAGCTACAATCGTCAGTCCGATGACGATATTGGGGATGTTGAACCGCTTGGCAAGGGCCGAAGCGCCGTCGGTCAGGCCGTTGGCGCCCAGCAGGATGAGGAGGAGGCCTCCGATGAGAAGAAGTATGTCCATACGATATAGAAATATATTGGGGTTGTACAGGGTGCAAAGATAGGGAATTAATGGCAAAAGACGAATGCTTGGGCGGCAAATGGACGGCAATGTGCGGGAATGTCAAAAACATTTTGTATGTTTGGGCCGTTTTATGTGAACGGTTCTATTAAAAAAGTATTGTATATGAGAAAGATTTTGCTTTTCAGCCTCTGCCTGCTGCTGGCGGTTCCTGCCGGATTGTCCGCCCAGATGGTGGACAGAGTGTTCGACATCCTGGGGGCCGACAGCCTGCCTGCCGCCGCGGCAGTGAAGGCCGACACCGACTCCCTGGCCCTGGCCGCTGTCCGCGAGGAGCTGGCCGCCGCCCGACTGAACGAAGCCAACCTGCGGATGGAACTCGAACAGATGAAGCTCGTGGCCTATGCCGCCGACTCGGTGAAGCTGGCCCGGCAGCGGCTGCGCATCGATTCCCTGCGCCACGTCACGCAGGGGATGCCGGTCGTGGTGGAGGACGACACGCTGTTCCATTTCTACGCCAAGCGCGGAGGACTCAGCCCCCGGCAGCGCGCCGAGAACGTGTCGCACGAGATTGCGGCCCTGGGCAAACGCTTCAACCTGCATCCCGACTCGGTCTACATCGAGAGCACGGACATCGTGACCGACGTGATGTACGGGGATAAGGTCATCGTTTCCTTCACCGACCAGGACGGCCTGTGGGAGAACTGCACGCGCGACCAGCTGGCTGCCGCCAAGCGCACGGTCATCGTGGAGAAGCTGCGCGTGATGAAGGAGGAACACGGCTTCGTGCAGCTGTGCAAGCGCATCGCCTACTTCGTGCTGGTGCTCGTGGGCCAGTTCCTGCTGTTCAAGCTCACCAACCGGCTCTTCCGCAAGCTGAAAGTGCGCATCCTGCGGCTGAGGAACACGCGCCTCAAGGCCTTCTCCATCCAGGACTACGAGCTGCTGGACACGCAGAAGCAGGTCCGGCTGCTGGTGTTCGTCGCCAATCTGTTCCGCTACGCCTTCATGCTGCTCCAGCTGCTGCTGACGGTGCCCCTGCTGTTCTCCATCTTCCCGCAGACCAAGAGCCTGGCCTACCAGCTCTTCTTCTACCTCTGGAACCCCGTGAAGAGCATCTTCTACGGCATTCTGGCCTACATCCCCAATCTCTTCACCATCTTCGTCATCTGCCTGGCCATCAAGTACCTGGTGCGCCTGTTCCGCTACCTGGCGGGCGAGGTGCAGTCCGAGCGGCTCAAGCTGAACGGCTTCTACCCCGACTGGGCGATGCCCACCTTCCACATCATCCGCTTCCTGCTCTACGCCTTCATGGTGGCGATGATTTATCCTTACCTGCCGGGTGCCGATTCGGGCGTGTTCCAGGGCATTTCGGTGTTCGTGGGTCTGATTGTCTCGCTCGGGTCGAGCACGGTCATCGGCAACATCATCGCCGGGCTGGTCATCACCTACATGCGCCCCTTCAAGCCGGGCGACCGCATCCGGCTGAACGAAACGACGGGCAACGTGGTGGAGAAGACGCCGCTGGTGACCCGTATCCGCACGCCGAAGAACGAGGTGGTGACCATCCCCAACTCGTTCATCATGTCGTCGCATACGGTGAACTTCAGCCAGTCGGCGCGCGAATACGGGCTCATCATCCATTCCGAGGTGAGCATCGGCTACGACATACCCTGGCGGCTGGTGAACAAGCTGCTGACCGAGGCGGCGCTCAACACGCCCGGCGTGGTGGACGACCCGCGGCCCTTCGTCCTCTCCACCTCGCTGAACGACTGGTATCCCGTCTACCAGGTGAACGCCTACATCAAGGATGCCGACCGCCTGGCGCAGATTTACTCCGACCTGCACCAGAACATCCAGGACCGCTTCAACGCCGAGGGCATCGAAATCATGTCGCCCCACTACATGGCCGTGCGCGACGGCAATGCCTCCACCCTGCCGAAGGATGATTTGAGTGGAAGGCCGGAGGAAAAGTAAACCGGGACGTCCCGAGAGACCTCGGACGCCCCGGCTATCGGGATTTTTTGCCCGTCCGACGTCTCGGACAGCCTGAAACTCGGGAGTTTTACCCCGTCCGACGTCTCGGAAAGCCCGAAACTCGGGAGTTTTGCCCCGTCCGACGCCTCGGAAGGCCCGAAACTCGGGAGTTTTGCCCTGTCCGACGTCTCGGAAGGCCGAAACTCGGGAGTTTTGCCCCGTCCGACGTCTCGGAAGGCCGAAACTCGGGAGTTTTGCCCCGTCCGACGTCTCGGAAGGCCCGAAACTCGGGAGTTTTGCCCTGTCCGACATCTCGGAAGGCTCGAAACTCGGGAGTTTTGCCCTATGGGGAAAGTATTACTTGCTGCGCGTCACCGTGTGCAACACCCGTCCCGTCTTGTCGATCATGCGCAGCTCCAGCGTGCGGGGCGTGGCGGAGATGATGGAGAAGCCCGGTTCGGGACTGCAATACACCGTTCCGTCGATGGCGTTGACCTTACGGCTGAGCGAGCCGCTGGAGTTGGTCACGTAGTCGATGTCGCTGCCCTTGACGCGGACGTGCTGGAAGTTGTGGATGTGTCCGCAGACGTACATATCCACCTTGTGGCGGCGCAGGATGGGGTCCACGCGCTGCTGCATGTTCAGGCGCTCGATGTCGTCCTTCGGCGTCTCGGCGTAGATGGGATGGTGGCCTACGACGACGACCCAGTCTTCCTTGGCGGCCGTCAGCACGCCGTCCAGCCACTGCAGCTGGGCGTCGATGTCCTGCAGGCAGGCGTCGGGATACTTGTCGCTCTCCTGGCGGTATTTGTCGATGAGCGGGGTGGTGTCCAGCCAGACGACGCGCACGGTGGTGCCCTCTTCATGGAAGGTCTTGGTGTAATAGCGGGCGGGCATCTCCCAGCGGCGGCTGACGCGGCTGTAGTCCAGCACGGCCTGCGTGGAGCCGCGGTACTCGTGGTTGCCGCAGATGGGGTACCAGTCTATCATCAGTTCGGGATGGCTGTAGATGAGCTCGTAGTTGGTCATCCACAGGGGATCGTCCACGGAGCGGACGCCCTCGAAGTGGTGCACGTCGCCGGCGGCGATGACACATTCGGGGCCCACTTCCTCGGCCATCTCGCCCATCAGTTCGGCGATGGGCTTCTGGTCGTAGTATCCGTTGCGGCCCAGGTCGTTGGCCACGTAGAGGTTCAGCTTGTCTTCGTAGACGGAGTAGTCTATCCGGTTTTGGGCGGCGGCCCACTGGCCCAGCAGGGCCACGGTCAGCAGTAGAAACAGTTTTTTCATCTTCATATATCTCTTTTTTAGGGTTTAAACGTTTTTCTGGCGTCAAAAGTTGATTTTAAAGCCGGCATTGACGCGCACGCCGTAGTATTCGGCCTGCATGCTTCGGTCCGGCGTGCCCTGATAGTAGCGCAGGGGCTGGTTCAGCAGGTTGTTGGCCTCGGCGTAGAAGGTGGTCTTGAACTTGCGGCCGAAGGTGTAGCTGGCGTTCAGGTCGAGGTAGTTCACCTTGTCGTAGTAGCGGTCGTAGAAGGCTTCCTCGCCCACTTCGTCGATGAAGTCGCTGGCGAAGTTGTAGCTGAGGCGGAGGTTGAAGCCCGCCTTGTCGAAGTAGAGCGAAGCGTTGGCCGTGTGCTCGGGCGAGCCGGGCATGCGGAGGTCTTCGTGCTCGCGGCCATCGAAGTTGAAGTTCTTCACCCGGCTGTACGTGTAGGTGTAGTTGCCGTAGAAGCCGATGCAGCGGAGGGCGGGGGCGATGAAGCCGAAGTCGCGCTGGTAGGCCAGTTCGACGCCCAGCAGGTCGGCGTCGCCGGCGTTGCGGGGCTGCTTCATCTCTTCGTAGGTGACGCCCTTGTATTCATAGTTGTTCTGGCGGTAGTCCACGATGAAGTCGTTGATTTTCTTGTAGAACAGGCCTGCGCTCATCAGGCCGATGCTCTGGAAGTAGTATTCGGCGCTGAGGTCGAGGTTGTAGCTGAGCGTCGGGTCCAGGTCGGGGTTGCCGAAGGCGATGTCCTCCTTGTCGATGATGACGTTGGGCACGAGGTTGGCATACTTGGGTCGTGCCAGCGTGTTGGTGAACGAGGCGCGGAGTTTCAGGTCGTTGTTCACGTCATACTTGACGAGCACCGACGGCAGCACGTTGATGTAGCTCTGCGATTCTTCGGGCGTCTTGGTGAAGCTCTCGTCCTTGCCGCTCTCCTTGCCGTCGTCGTAGACGTAGCCGCTGTAGGTGACGTGGGTGTTCTCCAGGCGCAGGCCGGCCATCAGGTTCCAGCGTTTGCCCAGCTGCTGGTCGAAGCGGATGTAGCCGGCGCTGACGGTCTCGTGCGCCTCGTAGTTCTCGCACATCTCGTCGTACTTGATTTCCTGTTCGAACCGGCCGACGTCGGTCAGGTTGAGGTCGCCCACGTATTCCTTCTCCACGAAGTTTCCTACGCGATAGCGGTCGCCGCCCATGTATCCGTCGCGGTTCTCGTTCCGCAGGTGCCCGAAGGCGTCGGCGATGAAGGCGTCCTCGTCCGTCGGGCTGTATTCGTAGAAGTCAATCCACATATCCTTGTTCTTGTCCACCACCTTGGCGCCGAATTTCAGTTTGTTGCCGTATTTGCCCTTGGCGAGCGGCAGCTCGAAGTTGGCGCTGAACTTGAGGTCTTTTTCCTTGATGTCCTCGAACTGTTCGGTCAGTTCATCCAGTTCGAAGCCGTTGTCGTTGTTCTTGTCCAGCAGGATGTTCTGTCCGTCGGCGGGCGACATGTACGGGCGGCGGATGTCGCTCCAGTCGGTGTTCATGGCCACGCCTTCCTTCTTGAAGGCGAGGTAGCGTTCGTGCGGGCGTTCTTCGCCGGCCTGTGCGTAGGATGCTTTCCAGTCCATCTTCAGCTTCCCGAAGAGGTGCTCGCCACCCAGAGTGAAATCCATCGTGCGCTGGCGTTCCAGGCGGGCATAGCGCTGGTCGGGGCCGCCCGACTTGGTTTCGTAGATCACTTCGTATTCGTTGGGCGTCTCGTCGTCCCATTTGTAGGTGTGGCGGTAGCGGTTTTCCCAGTCGTTGCGGTTGTTGAAGATACCCTTGAAGTCAATCTTGTGGTTGGCGTTGATTTCCCAGTCCAGGGCCAGCGAATAGCTCTGGCGCTCGCGGGTGACGTAGTATTGGCGCACTTCGTATTCGTCGAGCACCACCTCGCCGTCGTCGTTCCGTTCGTAGGCCATCTCCACGTCGTCGCTGCCGGCGGGATTGTTCTGGTAGGAAGCGGAGAGCATCACGCCCAGCTTGTCGTTGAAGAAGCGGTCGCCGTAGGTGAAGCCCAGGTTCAGGGCCGCCTTGCCGCTCACCCAGTTGTAGCCCGTACCGGCCGTAGCGGCGATGGTGCGCTTGTAGGGCGAGTTCTTGGTGACGAGGTTGATGCTGCCTCCGATAGCGTCGGCATCCATATCAGGGGTTACGACCTTGTTCACCTCAATGGTCTGAATCATGTCGGCGGGGATAAGGTCGAGTTGCACGCTGCGTGTCTCTCCCTCGGCCGAGGGGACGCGGTTTCCGTTGATGGTCACGGAGCTGAGGTCGGCGCTCGTTCCGCGTACCTGTCCGAAGCGGGCCTCACCCTGGTCATACTGCACGTTGATACCGCTGATGCGCTTTAGGGCATCACCGATATTCGAGTCAGGGAACTTGCCCACCTGGTCGGCGGATACGACGTTGGTGATTCCCAAGTTGCTGCGCTGCGAGTTGATGGCGCGTCGCTGTCCCTGGAAAGCGCCGCCCACAACTACTTCCTGTAATTCGAGGCCTTCGTTCAGGACAACGTCCTTGTCCAGCGTCTTTCCTTCGGGGATGGTGATTTTCAGCTCTACCGGCGAATAGCCTACGTAGGTCACCTTCACTGTATAGGTTCCCGGGTCAAGATTGGGGAAAGTGTAAAAGCCGTTGACGTCACTTGTGACGCCGGTGTGTAGTTTTTCGATGTAGATAGAAGCACCCGGGAGAGTTTGCTTGGTGTTGTCGATGATGCGGCCTCGGATAGCTCCTTTGGCCTCATTTGCAGTTTCGTCAGCCACTGCGGGAATAGCGGTGGCGGTTAAAAATAGAAAAGAATAAATCAATCCTTTTGCAATCTGTTTCATACCTGTTTCTTTCTGTGATTATTTTGCCGCAAAAGTACAGGCATGGCATTACGCAATCTTTACAGGTTTTTGAAGAAGACGTAACAAAGATGTTGCAAAGCGGTTACAAGAAGGTGGGTGGTTAGGGTTTGCTGCATCTCAGGAGCACTTTCCGTCCGTCGTTCAAGGTTGTAGCAAAGAGATAAGTTTCTCCTCCTTCGGCTAACTTGAGTCGTTTGCGCAGTTCGGCTACGGTGGCGGGGAAATTGCGTATTGTTAGATTGGCCTTTCGTATGCCGTCCAGCAGTTCCTTCATTTCGCGCTTGCCGAATCCACACCAGCTGTCGATACGGAGCATACGGCCAGGAAAACATGGCAATGCTTCGTCGGAGGTATAAAGGTGGCTATTGGTATGTAGTTTCTCTACCTTATATATATAGGAAAGACTGCGGAAGGCGCCCGCTTTAAGCAGCGAGGCGTTGGGCTCGTAGAGGTAGGTGCGGGGAGCGTCGGCATAGCGACAGGGGGCTTCTTGTTCTTCATGGCGGGTGAAGGTGAATTTTGTGACATTGGGCAAGTTGATGCAGTGGATAGGTACGTATTCTGTTTGCGGGGAGGTGTCGTTGGTTAGCACCAATAACAGTTCCTTGCATTCGCCTGCTACAGAGACCACGTGGGCGGCAGTTACATGTTTCAGCGTGTGTAGCGCTTGTGTCAGGTCAAGCATGGGCGACAATTTCACCAGTACACGGGTAGCTTTCTCCAGCAATAGAGGTTCGAGAGCTGCCACGTCGGGTTCGCAATCAGAGATAGCTATGGTCTTGCCACCGTGTCCGTCCCGCCGGGCAGGGTCGAGGTAGAGCCAATCTACGGCAGGCATCTGCCGCAGATAGTCCACTCCGTCGGCATGGATTACGCGTGCCGTGCTCAGTCCCAGCAGCGGGAAGTTATGGCGTGCCGCCTCACACAGCACTTCCTGCCGCTCTACGTAGGTAGCTTGTCCGAAATGCGGGGCTAGAAAAGAGAAGTCGATACCGAAACCGCCCGTCAGATCGGCCAGCGACTGGCATGAACCATCATATCCATTTACTACAGAAACCTTGTAGTGTGCCGTCACTTCCGACGAGCACTGTTCCATGGAGAGATGGGGTGGATAGAGGATGCTTTCTGTTGTAGCCCATGTCGGTACCTTCGTTTCGGCTGTCTGCCTGCCCGCTATCTGTGTCAGGGCAGTCGGCAGATCCACGTCGGGGTACTTGCCTGCTTGCAGGGCCAATGCACGCACATCGTCGCGACGGTGCTCGGCTATAAATCGGAGGGTGGCTTCGGTCAGTGTCATAAGTTATCTTAAGTGTTTTTTATGCTTCGTACAAATGTACAATTAATTCGTCACATGAGGAAATGAGTCAGATATAAAGTCCTTCTTTCCATTCGTCAAGTCCATAGTTACGTTCGCCAAGTTGATGTTTAGCGGGCTGAAGTAGGTGTTTAAGAATGGTGTGTGGCTGATGAGTAGTGGATTGTCCGGATTTACTTTCAATCCTTCATTTGTAGTGTAATCTGTTGGAAGAAAGGCCTGTAGGTTGAAAGATGAAGTTTCACGACGGTATTCATCGTTTTCGGTTTGTGCGATAATATATCGTTTTGCCCAATGCGGATGTTTCAATGTAAGTGGTTTATCCTCAGTTTTCTATGGTGAAATCACATTGGGAAAATCTTTAAAATCAGCCTGTGAAAGCCAGTGCAAAGTTGATTTCCATTGATTATGGTTGATTATCGTCCGTTATTTTCGCCGAAGAATTTGACTTCGCTTTCTTGATGTCGTATCTTCTTTACGAGAAGTATAGATATTCTTTCCGTGCCTGTTCTGATAATGTTATTCTGTACATGCTGCTCGTTTTAAGAAATCATCCATACTCTCACCTTCATTTGGGATATAAAGTTACCGTTCTTTATATCTTCTTTACTCTGATGTCTGGCTTCCATTGTATCGGGTGACGACATGATGTGTTCCGTTTCCTTTAGAGAATTGTATTCATCCAAAGAAATCATTACTACTCCTTTGCGGTGTGGCTCATATTCACGGTTGCGGCAACCGCATGAGCAAACTTTATCTCATCAGGATCAGCAACCATCTTGCGGATCGTGCTCTCATGGCCCTTTTGGCCGCCGACGGGCTTGTCTGATTTCTGCCACAGCGATTTTGTCCGACGTTCAATCTCTGATTTCATCGGCTCTTTTGACGGCGGGGGCTGCTGTTGCCGGAGTTTTTCGGTGGCTTCTCATGCTTCTCAAGGCGCTTGTGCAACTCGCGGTTTTCTTTCAGCAGTCTATTAACATTACGGTTCAGCGAACATATCTCAACATGTTGCGAGTCAACCGTTTTTTCAACGATTGAAGTTTGAAAAGCAATCCCGCCAATGTCTCCGATATGTCATTAACCTGCTGTTTCACAGATATAAAGATGGTGATTTTATTTGATGTTTCCCAATAAATCACCACTAAGTTTACTGTGTATCAGTCGATTAACTTACTTTCTCAAGTTTCGGATTTAGATTCTAAGCTGTTTGTGCATAGGCCTGTAGTGCTGCC
>CAYQOV010000052.1:0-18777 GCA_964419245.1 uncultured Bacteroides sp.
GCAAGTCTGTCGGTGAATTCATTTTCGGTTTCTCCTTCCTGTTCATGGGGCTCTCCTACTTGAAAAACAATGCCCCAGACTTGAGCCAAAATCCTGATATGCTGGCTTTCGTACAGAATTATACGGATATGGGCTTCCTTTCCATCCTGCTGTTCGTATTCATCGGTACCATCCTGACAATGGTAGTCCAAGCCTCAGCTGCTACCATGGCTATTACGTTGATTATGTGTGCCAACGGTTGGATCAGTTTTGAATTGGGTGCCGCATTGGTACTGGGCGAAAATATTGGTACAACGATTACAGCCAATCTGGCGGCACTTACGGGTAATACACAAGCCAGGCGGGCTGCGCTGGCTCACTTGGCATTCAATGTGTTTGGCGTTATCTGGGTACTCGTTCTTTTCGTTCCTTTCACAGAGGCCGTTTCCTGGTTTGTCGAGAACGTGATGGGATCGACTGACCCTGCGGTAGCGGTTTCCTTCAAGCTGTCAGCTTTCCATACAGCCTTCAATATCTGCAACGTACTGATTCTGATCTGGTTCGTTCCTTTTATCGAACGTACCGTCTGTGCCATTATTCCACTCAAGGAACAGGACGAAGAATATCGCCTGCGCTTCATTTCGGGTGGTATGCTTTCTACTGCAGAGCTTTCTATACTGCAGGCAAACAAGGAAATCCATCTCTTTGCAGAGCGTACGCATCGCATGTTCGGCATGGTGCGCGACCTGCTGCATACGGAGAAAGACGATGATTTTAATCGCGTCTTCAGCCGAGTAGAGAAATATGAAAACATCAGTGACAGCATGGAGCTGGAGATTGCCAACTACCTGAATCAGGTATCCGAAGGCCGTTTGAGCTCAGAAAGTAAGCTGCAGATACGGGGTATGCTTCGCGAAGTGACCGAAATAGAAAGTATTGGAGACAGCTGCTATAACTTGGCGCGTACGATCAGCCGCAAACGGCAAGCCAATGAAGACTTTAACGAAAAGCAGTACGACCATATCCACTGTATGATGAAGCTCGCCGACGAGGCACTTTCACAAATGATTGCAGTGGTAGAACGTACCGAACATCACCCGGTAGATGTGAACAAGTCCTACAACCTGGAAAACGAAATCAACAATTATCGTAACCAGTTGAAAAACCAGAACATCATCGATGTGAACAACAAAGAATACAGCTATCAGATGGGCGTCTATTACATGGACATCATTGCCGAGTGCGAGAAACTGGGCGACTATGTTGTGAATGTAGTGGAAGCCAGCTGTGACATTAAAGAAAAGAAGGCTTCGTGATTACGAAGCCTTCTTTTTCCGTTTTCTTTTATCAGTGAGTTACCTCAAAGTCTTCTTTGCCTACTCCACAGAGAGGACATACCCAGTCATCGGGCAAGTCTTCAAAAGAAGTACCTGGCGCAATGCCATTTTCAGGGTCACCCAATTCGGGATCGTAGATGTATTCACATACGGTGCAGATGTATTTGTCCATACTTTTTCGTTTTGGTTCTTGAATAAATTAGTATCTTTATATCGAATTAATAAACGCAAATCGATGGCTGATTGTTCAATTACATACGTACCTCTCTTTCCTAAAAAGCTTTAATAATATTAACTGTCTGAATTATTGTTGTATTTTTGTGCTCGGTTAATTAAAACATGAACAATCTGCATGAGCACAATGAAAGAAAATACCAATCATTTCGGATTGACCGACGAAGAGGTACGCCGCAGCCGTGCCGAACATGGTGTAAACCTGTTGACGCCTCCCAAACGCCCCTCTCTGTTCAAGCTCTATTTGGAGAAATTTCAAGACCCTGTTGTAAAAGTACTGCTTGTAGCCGCCTTGTTTTCGCTGATCATTTCGATTGTCGAGAACGAATACGCCGAGACTATCGGCATTATCGCCGCTATCCTGCTGGCTACTGGTATCGGCTTCTTCTTTGAGTACGATGCCAACAAGAAGTTCGACCTACTGAACGCCGTCAACGAAGAGACACTGGTCAAGGTGATTCGTAACGGACACGTACAGGAAGTGCCCCGCAAAGATGTGGTGGTAGGCGATGTCGTCATTCTGGAAACGGGTGAGGAAATGCCGGCCGACGGTACTTTGTTAGAGGCTGTTTCGTTGCAGGTAAATGAGTCTAATCTGACCGGCGAACCAGTGGTTTCCAAAACGACCGTCGAAGCCGACTTTGACGAAGAAGCGACCTATGCTTCCAACCGCGTGTTGCGTGGTACGACGGTGGTCGATGGTCATGGCATGATGCGTGTTGAGGCCGTAGGCGATGCGACCGAAATCGGTAAGGTGGCCCGTCAGAGTACGGAGCAAACCACTGAACCTACCCCATTGAATATCCAGCTCACCAAATTGGCCAATCTGATAGGTAAGATTGGCTTTACTGCTGCCGGGCTGGCCTTTGCCATCTTCTTCGTGAAAGATGTCATCCTCTTCTATGACTTTTCTTCTTTCCACAAATTCGCCGACTGGCTACCCGCCCTGCAGGCCACACTGAAATACTTCATGATGGCCGTCACACTGATTGTAGTAGCCGTGCCCGAAGGCTTGCCGATGAGTGTCACCCTGAGCCTTGCGCTGAACATGCGCCGCATGCTCTCCACCAACAACCTGGTACGCAAGATGCATGCCTGCGAAACGATGGGTGCCATCACCGTTATCTGTACCGACAAGACAGGTACACTGACACAGAACCAGATGCAAGTGTACGAACCCAGCTTCTACGGTCTGAAGAACCGTGGCGAACTAGCGGACGACGAATTGAGCCGTGTGGTGAAAGAAGGTATCAGTGCCAACTCCACCGCCTTCCTCGAAGAAGCTACGGCAGACGGAAAGGTAAAGGGTGTAGGCAATCCCACCGAAGTAGCACTGCTCCTGTGGCTCAACAAACAGGGACAAGACTACTTGAAACTGCGTGAAGCGGCACAGGTGGTCGATCAGCTGACTTTCTCGACGGAACGTAAGTACATGGCTACGCTGGTACATTCACCTTTATTGAATAAGAAAGTGCTCTACGTAAAGGGGGCTCCTGAAATAGTTTTGGGTAAGTGTCGAGACGTGGTGCTGGACGGCAAGCGTACTGATGCCGCTGCCTACCGCTCTACTGTCGAAGCCCAGCTGCTGGGCTATCAGAACATGGCGATGCGCACCTTGGGCTTCGCTTATAAACTGGTTGCCGACGACGACACACGCGATTGTGCTTCCCTGGTAGCGGATAGTGACCTCTCATTTGTAGGCGTGGTAGCCATCAGCGACCCCATCCGTCCCGATGTGCCTGCTGCCGTACAGAAGTGCCAGTCGGCCGGTATCGGTGTGAAGATAGTGACGGGCGACACGCCGGGCACTGCTACCGAGATTGCCCGCCAGATAGGTCTGTGGAAGCCTGAAGACACCGAACGCAACCGCATCACTGGTGCCGACTTTGCCGCCCTGACTGATGAAGAAGCCCTCGACCGTGTGATGGACCTGAAGATTATGTCGCGCGCACGTCCTACGGACAAGCAACGCCTTGTGCAGCTGCTCCAACAGAAAGGAGCTGTAGTAGCCGTAACGGGCGACGGTACGAACGATGCGCCTGCCCTGAACCACGCCCAGGTGGGACTTTCCATGGGTACAGGTACCTCCGTGGCCAAGGAAGCCAGTGACATTACCCTGCTCGACGATTCGTTCAACAGCATCGGCACCGCCGTCATGTGGGGGCGTTCACTCTACAAGAACATCCAGCGCTTCATCGTCTTCCAACTCACCATCAACTTCGTAGCCCTGTTCATCGTGCTGCTGGGTTCGCTGGTAGGTACCGACCTGCCCCTCACCGTAACACAGATGTTGTGGGTGAACCTCATCATGGATACCTTTGCCGCCCTGGCGCTGGCTTCCATCCCGCCCAGCGAGAGCGTGATGAAGGAGAAACCTCGCAAACCGACTGATTTCATCATTACCAAGCCCATACAGGTGATGATATTCGGCGTAGGTCTGCTCTTTGCCTGCATCCTGATGGGTATGCTGCTTTATTTTGAGCAAGAAAGCATGACGGTGCGCGAACTGACCATTTTCTTCACCTTCTTTGTGATGCTCCAGTTCTGGAATCTCTTCAATGCCCGCGTGTTCGGCACGACCGATTCAGCTTTCAAAGGCATTTCGAAATCCTATGGTATGGAGTTCATCGTATTGGCTATTCTGGTGGGGCAGTTCCTCATCGTACAGTTTGGTGGTGCCGTATTCCGCACAGTGCCACTCGACGGACAGACATGGCTGCTGATTATTGCCTCCTCGTCGCTGGTACTATGGGTAGGCGAAGGGATACGTTGGGTTCAGCGTTTGCGGAAGAAATAAAGAACAATTAATCTGGGAATAATGGATTTGCAAGGAATAGATACGCTTATTATAGACTTTGGCGGGGTACTGATAGATCTCGACCGCCAACGTTGCATCGACCGTTTCAATGAATTGGGCATTACAAACGTACAGGCGATGCTCGACGTCTGCCACCAGCAGGGCTTCTTCCTGCTTCACGAAAAGGGACTGATTAACGATGCAGAGTTCCGCGACGAAATCAGAAAGATGGCTGGCGTTTCTGTAACGGATGCCCAAATAGACGAGGCTTGGAACAGCTTCCTGGTAGGTATTCCCTCCTACAAGCTCGACCTGCTGCTGGAGCTCCGCCGGCGTTACAAACTCTACTTGCTGAGCAATACCAACGACATCCACTGGCAGTGGTCACTCCGCCATGTCTTCTCCTATAATGGCCACCAAGTAGAAGATTTCTTCGACCACATCTTCCTCTCCTATGAAATGAAACTTGCCAAGCCCGATGTCGCCATCTTCCGACAAGTATTGACAGAGACAGGAGCCGATCCGTCCCGTTCGCTGTTCCTCGACGATGCCGAGGGCAACTGCCGTGCAGCCGAAACGCTGGGCATACGCACCTACATGCCGAAGGCGCACGAAGACTGGAGTCATTTGTTCAAAAGCTGAAAAAGGCCGTGCAGCAGATATCCGATATTCCAGTAAATCAAATACGCCCAAGTGTAGCCACCATTGGCTTCTTCGACGGCGTGCATCGAGGTCACCGTTTTCTGCTCAACCAAATACAGACTGCAGCAGTTGAACAGGGAATGGCTTCGACGGTCATCACCTTCCCCGTCCATCCACGTTGTGTGATGCAGCCCGACTTCCATGCCGAACTGCTGACTACATGCGACGAAAAGCTGGCATTACTTGATGAGTCAGGACTGGATTATTGCCTGCTGCTCGACTTCACACCCGAACTGGCTGCACTTTCTGCCCGACAGTTCATGGAACTTTTAATACGCCGCTACAATATTCGTGCACTCTTCATCGGCTACGACCACCGTTTCGGTCACGATCGCCGTGAAGGTTTCGACGACTACGTACGCTACGGCTGCGAACTGGGCATCAAAGTCCTGCCCGGCAAAGCCTGCCTTCCTTCATCACTGGGTATTTCGGGAGAAACTGTTGAAGACCTTCGTGTCGGCTCGTCCAGCATCCGCCATCTGCTTCACGAGGGTGATGTGGCCCGTGCAGCCGATTACCTGGGCTACCGTTACTTTCTGAACGGCACGGTAGTGAGCGGGTTCCAAGTTGGTCACAAGCTGGGTTATCCCACAGCCAATCTTGATGTGGACGATCCCTGCAAACTCATTCCTGCCCGTAGCGTCTATGCGGTTCGGGTGGATGTGGATAACCATACCTACGGCGGTATGCTGAACATCGGCTGCCGTCCCACACTGGACAACGGTACCAACCGCACCATCGAGGTGCATATCTTCGACTTCGATGCCGATATCTACCATCATCCCCTACGTCTCACCTTCGTGCAGCGCATCCGTCCCGAACGCAAGTTCGACTCGCTCGACTCACTGGCCGCGCAGCTTCATCGCGATGCCGCCGAGGCCCGTACCTTGCTTTCCCTTTCCCGTTGACGTTTCAGAGAGTGTTTTGTGGCGCTGTCACACAGTGCTTTGTCAGGGTCTGACACAGTGCTTCGTCAGGTCGTCATGCAGTGCTTCGTGAGGGTGTCACGCAGTGCTTCGTTGCACCCTCATGCAGTGCTTCGTCAGAGTGGCAGGAATTAGATTTATCGTTTTTCGATAAATTTTTATCGTTTTATTTGGTAGTATCAGAAAAACATTCTTTCTTTGCATATCGAAAAACGATAAATATTCATTGAAAAACAGAAATAATATCATTAAAAAGGTTTGAGTTATGAAAGCAGTTAGCATGTGTATCACGGTTCTGGTTATGTTATTCACCATTTTGGTAGCGTTTGTCAGCGGTCTGATAGCCGGCATTTAATAACGGATGGAGGAGGAAAACGCCATGAAGACGGTTGTCAAGTTAATATTGATTTATTATCTGTTGCAGATATTGGGTTCGCTGGTGGCCGCGCCCTGCGTGATGATTTATGAGTTTGCCACGACGGGCACGCTCGATGTCACTGCTGCATCGACAGAAGTGATAATTCCGGCTATGCTGTTGGGTTTTGTGTTTATTGCCGTCTATTTGTGGAAAAACGGTTATCTGATTGATGACGGTCGGATATACGCCTTCACTCCCTACGCCCAATTGGGATGGGGGCTGCTGGCAGGCGTATCGGGCACTTGCCTGACAGACGTGCTGATGTCGCAACTGACGTTTCTGCCCGATCTGATGAAGCATACATTTGATACGCTACAGTCCGGCTGGATAGGCATTCTCTGCATTGCGTTGATAGGACCTGTGCTGGAAGAATTCGTATTCCGCAGAGCTGTCATGAAAGCGTTGTTGCAGAAGTATTCTCCGACGGTATCCATCCTTATTTCAGGTTTGTTGTTTGGCGTGATTCATCTCAACCCTGCACAGATTGTCAGCGCTTCGCTCATGGGGTTCCTGCTGGCGTGGATTTATTGGCGTACGCAAAGTTTGATTCCCTGCATCCTCATTCACGTATTGAACAACAGCCTTTCCGTCTATCTGAGTTTGAATTATCCGGAAGTGGAAACAACAGCCGAATTATTGGGTAATTCCGTGTTGATTGGCGAAGCGGTATTGGCACTTGCCCTGTTCCTTCTTTCCGTAAGAAAACTGAGTGTCACCAAACATACAACAAACATCGAAGCATGAAAAGAAGATTGAATATACTCTGTGCCATCGTCCTGCTGGTGATGGGCTGGTCGGTAGGCGTATCGGTCTATTATATGGGGCTGGGTATGACAAAGGGTGTCCAGATGGGGATGGATGCCGCCCGCGAGAAACTGGAAGAAGGGAGCAGCGCCCAGTTGGAGCGGGTGAGTAACCTGCGGAATGTCTCCGTGCTTCCCAAGTTTCTGGATGAATGGAAAGGAGACTTGTTCACCGACTCGGTACGCAACGAGAAGACGGGCCGCTACGTCCCGATGGCTTATACCAACCTGATGGTCAGCGTGCCGGTGGAGACGCCTGCCTGGCAGAAGGTGGCATCCACGCTGATGGGCCTTCTGGTGCTGGTAGCGAACGTCTGGGCGCTGGTGCTGTTCATCCGCCTGGTGGTGTCGGTCAACCATTCGGACATCTTCAACTGGCGCAACGTCCGTCGCTTGCGCCGCTTGGGCGTGCTGCTGATTGTGGGCTTTGTCTGCGTACTGTTGCCCGAATATCTGTCGCTTTGCAGCCTGCGCGAGGCTTTTACGCTGGAGTCTTATGACCTGATACTCTCCGATTCGGTCAAGGTCACGAACCTGTTGCTGGGACTGATAGCCCTCATCGTGGCGGAGGTCTTTGCCATCGGGCTGAAGATGAAGGAGGAGCAAGATTTGACAATATAATGAAAAAAAGACGATAAGGATATGAAAAATATATTTGGAAAGAAAAGTTCGAAAGAAGAACTGGAAAACGTGATGTTTTGCCTGATGGTGGTGTGTGCCTGTTGTCTGCTTTTCGTCTTTTTCCGCAATCTGAATTTATGCTATGATTTGGGGAAGGACGATACCAACGGCCTGATTGTAAAACTGCTACCCGAAAATGTAGCGTTGTTGGCAATGGCAGTATGCAGCGTACTCATTTATCTGATGCTGCGCAACGTGCAGAAGGGATTGGTCTTTACCAAACAGAATTCAGACTTGATTATGACTATTGGGATAGTGCTGGAATGCAACGGCATCTTGCAGATGATATTCAATGCCTTTTTGTCCGATACGAAGGCTGGGAATACCATTCCGATGATTTATCTGTTGTTGGGTGTATTCTTCCTTTTCATCGCCTGCCTGTTCAAGGTCGGCATACGGATGAAGGAAGAGCAGGACTTGACTATTTAAAGTAGGAGGTACACATGAGTCGTAGTATTTTTCATACAGACCGCAAATGGGTGGCAGGTATCTGCTACGTCGGTTTTCTGCTGTTGACGTTGATGGTGGCTTCGTTCGTATTTTTTCTGGTAATGAACCTGTGGGTAGATAAAGATGCCAGGTTTATCCGTATATACGGAGGGGTGGTTTGGATTTATGGTTGGTCGTATCTGTATCATCGCTGGGTAAAGCGTTGCACCACGTGGTTGGCATGATAAAAAGGAGGACTACAGTTATGAAGAGATTAAAGAGTTGGTATCAACGTTATAAGGGTATGGGCACCCTGTTTTGGGTAGTATGTATCGTGTTGTTTGCAATCGTCTTATTACTATCGGAGATAATTGACCTGATACAGGCAGAGGGTGAAGAACGGCTGCAGGGTTGGGCGTATGTCTGTAACCGGCTGGCTCTGGTGGTGCTTTGTGTAAACATCCTGAGACTGGATTGCCGCAATCTGTTGAGCCATAAGACAGCCGATTCGTTGGATTTCAGCGGTTATTTTATCATTCTGATGATGCTGATACGCAATTGGATTGTAGACGGGAGTGATGCCTTGAGCGACAGTTGGAACTATTCGTTGGATTGGATAACCATCCTGCTGTTCGGTTTCCTGTTGCAGTTTGTCGGCAAGATCGTCCGCCGTGCGGTGAAGCTGAAAGAAGAACAGGACTTAACCATTTAATCCCCTTGCCTATGCTGATTGTAGTGAATTTGGATATTATGATGGCCCGCCGGAAAATCACGCTAGGCGAGCTGGCGGAAAAAATCGACATCACTCCCGCCAACCTTTCCATCCTGAAGACGGGCAAGGCGAAGGCCATCCGTTTCTCCACCCTCGAAGCCATCTGCAAGGTGCTCGACTGCCAGCCGGGGGATTTGTTGGAGTATAGGGAAGAGGAATAGACGATAAAAACGCCGTCTTAAAGTAGGTGTTTACGCAGCTAAAGTAGATGTTTATGAGGCCAAAGTGGGTGTTTACAGAGCTAAAATAGATGTCTGCGAAACGAAGCTAAGCCTTGTTTCACACAACGTGAAAGGTCGTTCTACACCTTTGAAAGTTTCATTCCAATAGAATGCCTTCACGCTTTCACAGGCTTGCAAGTATTTGTTATTCAACGACTTTTTGTGAAAGGTGAATGCTTCACTCCAGCATTCACCTTTCATATTCCTCTGATGGAACGGCTTCTTAAAACTATCTAAAGGATAAAACAACAAAGTCCCGCTTTTGGCATTTAACAGAAAAAGACTAACTTTGTGTCATGCTTACCTCGAAAAACACCTGTTATGACTAAGAATTTTGATGACTTGGAAGTGGAATTCAAGTATCTGATCGTAAACGACATGGACCGTAAGTTTGGCCTGTGGGTTAACACGGTCGGTTTCCAGCCTATTCCGCCCGGCTCTCCCTACCCGCTGAAAGACCATCCCTCGGGTTATTTCTTCAATGCACAAAAAGGACGCATCCTGCATGAATACCAAATAGTCTATATAACAAAAGGACGCGGCCTGTTCAGTTCGGAAACGACTCGCGAACGACAGGTGTGCAAAGGAAGAATGATGTTTCTGCTACCCGGTCAATGGCATACGTATCACCCATACATGCAGACCGGATGGAACGAATACTACATCGGGTTCGAAGGCCCGGTAGTGGACAACCTGATGAGAGCCGGATTCTTCACACCTGAAAACCAGATCTTGGAAGTAGGACTCAACGAGGAACTGGTGTCGCTCTTCTCACAAGCATTGGAAATAGCCGAAAGCGACCGTACCTCGGCACAACAACATCTGGGCGGCGTAGTACTGCACATGCTCGGCATGATACTCTCCATCTCGAAAAACAAAATCTACGAAATGGGAGATGTAGACCAGAAAATAGAGCAGGCCAAAATCATTATGAACGAAAATATCTTCAAGGACATAGATCCTGAAGAGCTGGCTATGAAACTGAATATCAGCTATTCATGGTTTCGAAAGGTGTTCAAAGACTATACCGGTTATGCCCCAGCCAAGTATTTCCAGGAACTGAAGCTCAGAAAGGCCAAACAATTATTGGTAGGCACGTCCCGCTCTGTAAAGGAAATCTCTTTCCTGCTGGGCTATAAGTCTACTGAACACTTTTTCTCCCTGTTCAAGAAGCATACAGGCTTTACCCCAATGGAATATCGATCGTTCGGGCGAGAGACTGATACAGAGGAAGAGACAGAAGAAATGGAGGAGCAGTAAATCTACTGCTCCACTCATTCTGAATTAGCAGTCTGAAGAAGTTTGTCCAACACGGCCTCATCCACAGCAAAAGCTGTTCCGTGACGGATGCCTTGTGGGAAAGAAGTCTGGTCAGAGATATCCTCCCAAGTCTTTCCATGATCCAGTGAACGAACGGCTCCATAACGATGGTCACGGTATTAGTCGAAATAGACGTAAAGCGTGTCTCCCACAAACAAGGGAGCAGGACCTTCTGCCCAATAATCACCGGTGATCGGTGCCGATACCTCCGTAGGAAATCCATGGGTGATGTCCCGACTGCGCGTGATGCGAAGATTCTTCTCCGGCGGGTTCGAATTCTCATTCTTCACGACCATAATCAAATCTTGCGACTTATTATCTTTGACGATTGCCGCATCGATGACACTGAAATCGGGATTGAAAAACATCTGTGTAGACGAGAATTCCTTGAAATCTTTAGTCGTAACGTAATAGATACGGTGATTCAATCCCTTTTCGCTTTCGCTCGTAGGTACTTCTTTGTGCCGTCCGGGAATAGTCGTAGCCCAAAAGATGTAATAAGTCTGTGTCGGTTCATCGTAGAATAGCTCAGGCGCCCAACAATTGTGCGCTTCCGGTTCGTGCATCATGACAGGTATGGTACGTTGTTCGCTCCAATTGATCAAATCTTTGGAAGATGCATAACCAATAATCCGGTCGGTCCAGCTGGAAGTCCATACCATGTGGAACGTTCCATCGGGTGCCTGGCAGATACTGGGATCACGCATCAGTTTGTCCTTGCCTACAGCAGGTGCCAGGTAGGAATTTCCATTGTTCAAGGCGGTCCACTTCAGGCCGTCACGACTGTAAGCCAAATGTAAGCCGTCACGACTGTCGTTGATAAAGTATGAAAACAAATAGGCGGTTTCCTGTGCCTGAAGTGTCCAAAAGCTACATATACTGGCCAACAGGCTGATAAAAAACTTCTTCATAATCTTCATATTTGTAGGAGTTATTTCTTAAAGCTCGTTTCAGGTGCCGTAGCAAAGACTAACACACCTGCAGTAGGAATTTCAGTACTTCCTATCAGTACTTTGCTTCCTTCGGGCAGGTTGAACGTATAAGGAACATCAGCATAGTTCAAGACAATACCCATGCCGTTGCGGTATTCCAAAGTCACGCCGTAGGGCAAGTCCATGACAGGAATGTCAAGACGAGCGTAGAGCTTCTTCAGGATGTCTTTCTCCAGCATTCCGTCATGGCTGTCTACACCGACATAGGTAATGGTTCCTTTGCCGACTTTGCGGAAGGTAACGGCAGGTTTCCCCTCGTAGAATTCACGGGTATAAGTACACCATACTTCAGCATCCTCTGCGGGTTTTATGATTTCTCCCCACGTATTCCACTGGTATTCCTTCCCATCCATCTGGATAACACCCGGTTCCTGTGGCAACAACAAATCGTAAAATTCCATTTCATTTCCAGTCAGTGGTGTAAGCATGGAGCCGAAAGGCGCTTCGGGTAAACGACCATAACGATCCTTCTGCGCCGTACGGCAAGTAATGACCAGGTTACCTCCATTCTCCACATAAGTCTTCCACTGTTCTACCAATGCCGGATCTGCTAACTGATAGGCAGGTACAATGACGACCGGATAATCAGCCAAGTTTTTACTTTCAGAGATAAAGTCGACCGGAGCCCCAAAAGATTTCAGCGTATGGTAGTATTTGTCAACATGTCCCAACGTATTCCACGTAGCGTTCTGTTTCTGCCGCTCAATACTCCAACAATTCTCCGGATTGAAAAGAATGGCAGTACGACGGGCCAAGTAGTCTGCCGGTTTGTTTTCACGGGGCTGGTACTGTTTACGCAATTGGCGTATTTCCTCCATAAACGTGGCATATTCTTTCCCGCCAGGCGTCACTGTTACGCCGTCCGTTCCTACAATGCCATAATGATATTGCTCTGTACCATACAAAGGCTGACGGTAACGATACGTACAAATGAAATCGCTTCCACCGGCAAAAACACTCCAAAGCCAAAGACGCACAGCACCAGGGAGAGGTTGCGGATTAATACTTCCCCAATTCACCTGACCGGGTTGAAGTTCCATCACCCCATAAGTACCTTGTATGGGACGGAAGAAATCGTTGGCCCAGGCAATACGCAGCGGGTTACCCACCCGATACCCCCTTCGACCGATACCTTCATTGTCGCCATAAACCATATAACGAGTATAGCTCTGAAAATCAAGAGCCGGACTGCCGCCGATATGGCCTTCGTCATAGTTTGGTATGTAATTCGTGGTGACCCACTGGTTACGTGCATATTGCTTGATCAGCAAGCATTGCTCGTTCAAAAAGTCGTTGGTCTGTTTGGCTGCAAAACGACGGTAATCCAGTATCTGATGATGATTCATAAACATCTGTACACGCTTAGGCAACGTGATTTCGTCGAAAGAAGAATAAACTTCACTCCAGAAAGCCGTCCCCCAGGCGTCGTTCAGTTTGTGTATGTCGTTATCGTATTTTTGGCGCAGGAAATCACGAAAAGCCAGTTCGGCCTGCGGATTGTAATCGAACTGTACAGCAGGTTCATTGTCCAGCTGCCAACCGACGATACGAGAATCATTTCCATAGTGGCGTGCCAGCTGTTCGATCATGCGGTAAGCCAGTTTACGATACAGCGGTGAAGCAAACGACGCGTGATGACGGGCACCATGATCGAGCACAGTTCCATCTTCATTTCGCAACAAGATTTCAGGATATTTCCGACTCAGCCATACAGGTGGTGTAGCAGTAGAGGTACACATGATGACCTTCAGATCATACTTGGCAGCCAAAGCAACAGCACGGTCCAACCATGCAAAGTCGTACACACCTTCTTGAGGTTCCAGTTGCGCCCAAGCAAACTCTGCAAAATGAGTAAATTCGAATCCCAATTCATGCATTTTCTTGAAGTCACGTTCCCACTGGCTTTCATCCCAATGTTCGGGATAATAATAAACACCTGTCAATGTCAAGTTCTTGTCGTCAAACCAATGTGAAGCTGCTGTTTGTGCTGATGCAGCAACAAGCCCCCAAAGCAAGGACAGGCAGATAATGGTCGATTTCATAGTAGTTGTTGTTTTCATAATACATGTTTATGTCCAATAATGCAAAGATAACCCATACGCCTGACATACCCCAACAAAACAGCTGGAGAAACGGACATAATCATGGATTTCTGTACAAAATTATTCTGCATCAGTTCCTGAGCGGTACATTATTCCATCTTTCTGTATGCTTTTCTATTTAGCATTCACTACAGATGCCGTAACTTAGCACTCGTTCTCAAAGGACTAATAAACACAGCTAAAACAACAACTTAAATCCATATCGCATGAAACATTTTGTAATAAGTATTCTACTTGTATTGGCTTCCATAACAGGTGCCACCGGACAAAACAATCCATTGGATCTTTCCGGAACTTGGAAATTTCAAATAGACCGTGATGACGCGGGGATAAAGGAACGTTGGTTTGACAAGGAACTGACAACGGACCATATTAACCTGCCAGGCAGTATGCCTGAGAAACTAAAGGGAGACGATGTAACAGTACGTACCCGCTGGACGGGCAGCCTGTATGACAGTTCCTATTACTTCAATCCCTACATGGAGAAATATCGGATAGACGGACAGGTAAAACTACCCTTCTTCCTGACCCCAGACAAGCATTACGTAGGAGTAGCCTGGTATCAGAAAACAGTACAAATACCCGCCAGCTGGAAAGATCAACGAATTGTACTCTTTCTGGAACGCCCCCACATCGAAACGACTGTATGGATCGGACAGAAAAAGATTGGGATGCAGAACAGCCTCTGTGTACCACACGTCTACGACCTGACCGCTGCTGTAACTCCAGGCAAAGAATGCCGAATAAGTATCCGGGTAGACAACCGCATCAAAGAGATCAACGTAGGTCCAGACTCGCACAGTATCACCGACCAGACACAAGGTAACTGGAACGGTATCGTAGGACGCATCGAACTACAAAGTGTCCCTAAAACCTGCTTTGAAGATATACAAATATACCCCAATCTAGCAGAGAAAAAAGCTTTAGTCCGCTTCAGTTTGAACGCTTCATCAACAGAAACTGTTGAAATGAGCTTCTCCGCACAAAGCTTCAATGCCGAACGGACACATGAAGTACCTGCCATCAATCTAACAATCAAAGCAAAGAAGGGCATAAATACCTATGAAGCAGAACTGCCAATGGGAGATGACTTCCTGACATGGGATGAATTCTCTCCTGCACTCTACCGCCTGACCGCCACCATAACAGGACGACACGGAACAGAAACAAAAAAAGTAGAATTCGGCATGCGCGAATTCAAAATTGAAGGAAAGTGGTTCTACGTAAACGGACGAAAAACAATGCTGCGCGGTACGGTAGAGAATTGTGTATTCCCCTTGACCGGATACGCTCCGATGGACGTGGAATCATGGGAACGCGTATTCCGCATCTGCCGCGAATATGGTTTGAACCACATGCGTTTCCACTCTTACTGTCCGCCTGAAGCTACTTTCCAAGCCGCAGACCGCACAGGATTTTATCTACAACCGGAAGGCCCCAGCTGGCCCAATCACGGTCCGAAACTGGGGCTGGGACAACCGATTGATAAATATCTGATGGACGAAACCATTGCCCTGACCAAGGCGTATGGCAATCATGCCTCCTTCTGTATGCTGGCCTGCGGAAACGAGCCCTCAGGCCGATGGGTAGAATGGGTTACCCAGTTTGTAGACTTCTGGGAAAAAACTGATCCGCGCCGTGTATACACCGGTGCTTCTGTGGGTGGAAGCTGGCAATGGCAACCACGCAATCAATATCACGTCAAAGCAGGAGCACGTGGATTGACATGGGCCAAACAACAACCCGAAAGCATGTCAGACTTCCGAGCTAACATCGACACAGTCAGCCAGCCTTTTGTATCACATGAGACGGGACAGTGGTGTGCCTTCCCCAATTTCAACGAGATACGGAAATACACAGGTGTAAACAAAGCACGGAACTTTGAGATCTTCCAAGATATACTGCGCGACAACGACATGGAAGGACGGGGACATGACTTTATGATGGCTTCAGGCAAACTGCAAGCCCTCTGCTACAAGCATGAAATAGAAAAAACCATGCGTACTCCCGATTATGCAGGCTTCCAATTATTGGCACTCAATGACTATACCGGCCAAGGCACGGCTTTAGTAGGTATTCTAGATGCCTTCTTCGACGAAAAAGGCTACATTGACGCCCCTGCTTTCCATCGCTTCTGTAGCCCTACTGTTCCCTTAGCACGCATCCCGAAGTTCACTTATACAAACGCAGAAACTTTTCGAGCTGATATTGAAGTGTCCCACTTCGGTCCAACTCCATTAACAAACGCAGAAATCACCTATATCATACAAGATACTTATGGGAAAGTATATACCCGTGGCATCATAAACCGCAAAGATATCCCCATTGGCAATCTTTATTCCTTGGGTCACGTGGATTTTCCGCTAACAGATATTGATACGCCTCGTAAACTGAATCTTGAAGTACGTATTGAGGGCACCGAAGCCGTCAACGACTGGGACTTCTGGGTATATCCTGCTCAAGTCGAAGTGACTGAAGGTGATGTCTACACAACAGATACATTGGACGCAAAGGCTCTTACAATATTAAAAGAAGGTGGCAAAGTACTGATTACAGCTGGACGTAATGTAAAATATGGCAAAGAAGTACAGCAATATTTTACACCTGTATTTTGGAATACATCCTGGTTCAAGATGCGTCCTCCACATACCACCGGTATTTTTGTGAACGAATATCATCCTCTGTTTCGCGAATTTCCTACTGAATACCATAGCAACCTGCAATGGTGGGAGTTGCTGAACCGTGCTCCTGTCATGCAGTTCACCGATTTTCCTGCAGATTTCCAACCTTTGGTACAAAGTATTGACACCTGGTTTATCAGCCGTAAGATCGGTGTGCTTTTCGAAGCAAAAGTATTGAACGGACGACTGATAATGACGACATTAGATCTGACTTCTCAGCCGGACGAACGTGTTGTGGCCCGTCAGCTACGGAAAGCTGTCTACGATTATATGAACTCTGACAATTTCCGACCAGCCTTTAAAGTATCACCCGAACAAATCGGACAACTATTTACCAAAGAAGCCGAGACAGTAAACTCCTATACCAAAGATTCACCTGACGAACTAAAACCTAAAAAAGTATTTTAATAACTTGGAAGTATAATCAATAGACCGAGATAATAATATGATGAAAAAGTATTTATGGATTCCCCTATTAGGACTTGGGTTGTCGGCGACGGCTCAAACCGGAACGAAGACCTATCTTCTGGACGAAGCTCCACGCTACAGTGAAGAAACAGGCTACGGCTATGATCTGGTAGAAACCCCTGCCAAAGACAGTAAATCACCATTTTTCTTTTCAGTTCGTGTACCCGATGGGAATTATAAAGTAACTGTCCGTTTAGGTAGCCGCAAGCAAGCAGGCATTACTACTGTCAGAGCAGAATCACGCCGTTTGTTCATCGAAAGCGTACCAACCAAAAAGAAAGAATTTATTGAGCGTACTTTTATTGTCAACAAACGGAATACCCACATCGATGGCAACGAATATGTACGCATAAAGCCCAGAGAAAAACGGAAATTGAACTGGGACGACAAACTGACTTTAGAATTCAACGGTAGTGTACCTGTGTGTGAAAGCATTACCATAGAACCTGCCGACACAACAGTCACTACCGTCTTCCTTTGCGGTAACAGTACTGTTGTCGATCAGGATAACGAACCATGGGCTAGCTGGGGACAAATGATTCCCTACTTTTTTGACACCAATGTTTGTATAGCCAACTATGCAGAAAGTGGCGAAAGTGCCAATACCTTTATTGCCGCCGGTCGATTAAAAAAAGCCTTGAGTCAAATGAAAAAGGGCGACTACCTGTTCATGGAATTCGGCCACAATGACCAAAAACAAAAAGGTCCGGGTAAAGGTGCCTACTATTCATTCATGACCAGCCTGAAGACTTTTATTGACGAAGCTCGTCTACGTGGTGCACATCCTGTTTTGGTAACACCAACCCAGCGACGATCTTTTGGTCCCGACGGCCACATTCGCGATACTCATGAAGACTATCCTGAAGCTATGCGTTGGCTGGCTGAGAAGGAAAATGTGCCATTGATTGATTTAAACGAAATGACCCGCACACTCTATGAAGCTATGGGTGTAGAACCTTCGAAACGTGCTTTTGTTCACTATCCTGCAGGCTCCTACCCAGGCCAGACACAGGATTTCGCAGATAATACCCATTTCAATCCCTATGGCGCTTACGAGATAGCCCGCTGCATTGTAGAAGGACTGAAAACACAAGTACCAGATTTGGCACGTCATTTGAAGCCATTCCCTACTTTCGATCCTGCTCATCCCGACAATCCCGACAATTTCCATTGGGATGATTCTCCCTTTACGGAAATAGAGAAACCCGACGGGAATTAATGACATCACACAATAAAAGCCCGTTATTTTCGTCCGACTCCTATACGAGATCCTAAACGAAGATAACGGGCTTCACTTTACCTGGAAGAAGAATTATCCTAGCAATTCTTTTACTTTAGCAGAAATGGCACGGCCTTCAGCCAATCCGGCCAACTTCTTGCTGGCCACGCCCATCACTTTACCCATGTCCTTGCCGCTCGTAGCACCTACCTCGGCAATGATTTCTTTCAAGGCAGCTTCCAGTTCTTCAGGAGTCATCTGTTTAGGCAGATAAGCTTCCATAACTTTTACCTGTGCCAATTCACCGTCAGCCAAATCCTGACGTCCTTGTACATAGATTTCAGCGGCATCCTTACCCTGTTTCACCAGTTTTTGAATGATTTTCAATGCAGCATCGTCTGTCAGAATATCATTAGCACCCGGAGCTGTTTTGGCTTCCAGAAACACTTTCTTAATATTTCTCAAAGTATCAAGGGCCACTTTGTCCTTAGCCTTCATTGCGGTTTTAATGTCTTCGCTGACTTTTTCAAATAGATCCATTGTATCAATATAAGTTTTAATTAATAATCGAGTTTATACAAAACTGATAATTCCCCCATCTTCTGTACCTCCAGCCTCTTGAGCAGCTTGCTGATTCTGTTCCTCAGCCTTAGCCTTGATAGCATTCAGCGTAGTCTTATCACGCAAATAAGTAGG
>CAYQOV010000053.1:0-18640 GCA_964419245.1 uncultured Bacteroides sp.
CAGAGCTTGCGGCGACTACCTTGCTGCCAAACTGGAACAGCTCGGTGCCAAAGTCTACAACCAGTATGCCGACCTCGTGGCCTATGACAACACCATTCTGAAAGCGCGTAACATCATCGGCGCCTACAACCCCGACAGCCGCCGACGCGTGCTGCTCTTCGCCCACTGGGACAGCCGCCCCTATGCCGACGAAGACAAGGACAAGTCGAAGCACAAGACGCCTATCCTGGGCGTGAACGACGGTGCCAGCGGCGTAGGTGTGCTGCTCGAAGTAGCCCGCCAGCTACAACGACAAGCACCCGCCATCGGTATCGACATCATCTTCTTCGACGCCGAAGACTATGGCACCCCCACCTTCCACAAGGGGCCATACAAGCCCGACACCTGGTGCCTAGGCTCGCAATACTGGGGGCGCGTGCCCCATGTGGACAACTACAACGCCCGCTTCGGCATCCTGCTCGACATGGTGGGCGGCAAGAACGCCACCTTCTACCAAGAGCTTTTCTCCAAGCGCACGGCGGGCAAGCAGGTCAAGAAAATCTGGGACGCCGCCCACCGCCTGGGCTTCGGCAGCTTCTTCCCCAAGGAAGACGGAACGGAGGTGACGGACGATCACCTCTACGTCTACAACCTGCGCAAGATTCCCTGCGTGGACATCATCAACTACGACCCGAAGTGCGACACGGGCTTCGGTGACTTCTGGCACACCACGGACGACACCATGGAGGTGATAGACAAAAGCACGCTGACGGCCGTGGGCCAGACGGTGCTGGAGGTGATTTACAACGAGAAGTAAATTCAGGGGACGAGTTGACGGGAGACAAGTTGACGAGGGAATAAGGTCCTCGTAGTCTGAAGCCTCGCCAACTTGTCAACTAAAACTTATACACTAAAAACCTAACAGATATGACCATCAACGAAATGCAAGACGAAGTCATCGCCGAATTCAGCGACTTCGACGACTGGATGGACCGCTACCAGCTGCTCATCGACCTGGGCAACGAACAGCCGGCCCTCGACGAACGCTACAAAACCGACCAGAACCTGATAGAAGGCTGTCAGAGCCGCGTGTGGCTGCAGGCCGACGAAGAGGACGGCAAAGTCGTCTTCCAGGCCGAGAGCGACGCCCTCATCGTAAAGGGCATCGTCGCCCTGCTCATCAAGGTGCTCTCCGGGCACACGCCAGACGAAATCCTTGCCGCCGACCTCTACTTCATCCCCCGCATCGGCCTGCAGGAGCACCTCTCGCCCACCCGCAGCAACGGCCTGCTGGCCATGGTGAAGCAGATGCGCATGTACGCGCTCGCCTTCAAGGCAAAGGAAAGCTGACCTAACATTGGCACACACAGCCCAAACGTGCATTCCGGCTCCTCCGGGCTTTTTCGTCCGCAGCGAAACAGACACACCGGACAACGGAGATACTCAAGCCTCGTCTCCCCCGCCAGCAGGCACGCCGCCGGGCTTTGCCGCCGTACCTTCGCGGTAGGCCGAGGGCGAAACGCCGAAATGGTGCTTGAAACACTTGCTGAAGTAGAACGGGTCGTTGATGCCCACCTTGTAGGACACCTCAGACACGGTATAGTTGCTCTCCAAGAGTAGCTCGGCGGCCTTCTTCATGCGGCAGATGCGGATGTACTCGTTCGGCGAGTAGCCGGTCACGCCGCGCACCTTGCGGTAGAAGACCGTGCGGCCCAGGCCCATGATGGAGGCGAACTCGTCGACGGTAAACTGGGCGTTTTCCAGCTGCTGTCCGACGACGGCCTGCAACTGGTCGGCAAAGGCCTTGTCCTTGTCGGAAGAGCAGATGTTGGGCCGGAGCATGTTGGGAGCGTTGGAGAATTTCTCCTTCAGCTTTTCGCGCTGCTCTATCAGCTTGAAGGCGCGCGCCAGGAGCAGCTTGGGGCTAAATGGCTTGGTGATGTAGGCGTCCGCTCCGCTCTCAACGCCAGCCAAGTGACTCTCGGCGGAGTTCATAGCAGTGAGCAGGATGATGGGAATATGGCTCATGTTGAAATCGTTCTTCAACTTGCGAGTCACTTCGAAACCCGTCATACCGGGCATTAAGACATCACAAATAATCAGGTCGGCATCGTACTCGCGGGCACGCGCCAGTCCGGCCACGCCGTCGGCCTCGGCCATGACTTCGAAATAGCGTCCGATTTCTTCTTTGAGAAACTCGCGTACGTCGTTATCATCCTCGATGATAAGCACCCGTTTCTTGTTGATAGGTTCCACCTCGGGCAGCTCAATGTCGGCCTCCATGCGAGCAGCGGCCACCTGCTCTTGGTGCTTTCGCTCCTCTTCGAGCAGGACGTTGTGAGGGATGAGAAAGTCCTTCTCCTCGTAAACAGAAGGGTCGGTAGGCAGAGTGACAGTAAAGACGGAACCACCGCCCTCATTCTCGCTGAACTCAATGGTACCCTTGTGTACGCAAACCAACTCATGGCTCAAGTGTAACCCCACGCCGACACTGCTTCCGGAGAAACTGCTCTGCATGAAACGCTTGAACAGCTCGTTACGTTTTTCAGGTGGTATACCGACTCCTGTATCGCGAACTGTAATGACAAGCTTCTTCCGCTCTTCGTCCACATCGACAGTGAAAGTCACCTTGCCACCACTGGGAGTGTATTTGAAGGCATTGGACAGGAGGTTATAGGTCACCTTATCCAAATGCCCCTTATCGATAAACATCGTGTAGGACGTATGTGAAGGCACGAACTGAAAATCCATGTTCTTCGATTCCGCGGCATCGCTAAAGCTTAGGAATATCTCGTAGAGAAAGGCGACGACATCGGTTTCCTCCAGCGAGAGAGCCAGCTTGTTGTTCTGCATCTTGCGGAACTCGAGCAACTGGTTAATCAGACGCAGCATACGCTGGGTGCTCTTCTCCATTACTTTAAGCGAGTAATTCATCTCCTTGGGGATCTTCTCCATGCGCTGCACCTTCTCCAGAGCACCTTGTATCAGCGTCAGCGGTGTACGGAATTCATGGGAAATATTAGTAAAAAAAACCAATTTGTATTCCGTCAGTTGCTTCTCCACCTGAATGCGGTTGCGCAGAACATTGAAATTACGCACCAACCTGAAGGCGACATAGAGTGCCACGGCAGACACGAATACGTAAAGAATGAACGCCCATCCCGTACGCCAAAACGGCGGAACAATAACAACCTGCAAAACTGCTTCTTTCTCCGCCCAAACTCCCTGACCGTTACACGCCTTCACACGCAGGGTGTAATGCCCCGGACTGAGATTCTTGTAGGCGGCGAAGTTCAGGGACGACAGCGAACTCCACTCCCGGTCGTAGTTGTCCAGGCGATAGGTATATTTAATGTCGTTTGCCATCGAATACTCAAACGTAGAAAAGTCTATCACGAACGAATTCTGGTAATGTTTCAGTTCGATTTTGTCGGTATAAATCATCGCACGCTCCAGCGGCGAATCCGCGTCGCCCGGACGCACGGCAATGCCGTTGACATGCAGGTTGGTGAACGACACCATCGGCGGCTCCGGCGTATTGCCCACCACGACTCCGGGATCCACGACCACCAGCCCGTAGTTCGATCCGAACAGCAGCGTCCCGTCATCGGCCACCATACAGCTGTTCTCGCTGTAGACATTACCCAGGATGTAGGACGAGAAGAAGAAATTCTCGAACGTATAGCTGTCGGGGTCGAAGCAAGAGAGACCCAGCTCCGTGGCAATCCACAGCTTTCCGTTCCGGTCCTCGACGATGGACTGCACCATGCTGTTCACCAATCCGTCGCTCACGTCGAAGTGGACGAAATCCAAATCTCCGTAATTCCCCTCGGGACGGCACATGCAGAAGCCTTTACCCGACGTTCCCAGCCACATACGTCCCTTGCTGTCGCGAAGCATGCACTTGATCTCGTTGCTCCGCAAGGCACCGTTGTCTATGTTATAGGCCACGTAGTTCTTGGGATCTTGCAGGAGGGAATCGGGATGGAAAATAAAGATTCCCGCACTCGAACCGACCCACAGATAGCCGTTGGGCTCTTCGCAAATGACGCGTATCTGCCTCTGCGAATACGTGTCGGTAAAGAAGCGCCGGAAATGGTATCCTTCCCCTCCTTCGTCCGGGACAGCCAGATTCAGCCCTCCGCCGAACGTCCCGATCCACATGCGGTCCTTCTTGTCGCGCAGCATGGCGAAGATACTGTTACTGCCCAGCGAAAATGCATCTTCCGAAGCATTCCTATACCATTTCCCGTCGACAGAAAGACCATTCCCACGCGTACCCAACCAAAGACTGCCATCGGAACCTTCGGCCACGGCATAGACATTCGAATCGTAAAAGCCACTCTTTTCCAATGTCCGCGACGCCTGGTCGTACACATACAATCCGCCCTGACGCGTGCCCAGCCAGATCTTCCCGCCCGCCATACGGTTAATCATCCTTACCGTATTGGCACGACCGTCCCATGGGTCTTTTTCCGGGAACACCCTGTCGGCCCCCTCATTCAACACCAATATATGGGAAACGCCCGCATATTCGGAACTCACCCAGATACCGCCGGTACGATCCTCGATGAGATAGAGAAGGTAGTTTGAAGTAATATGGCTGGTACCGTTTATCTCAGCAGTGAAATGTTGCAGGACATCCTGCGCGGGGTCATAGACAAACAATCCGTTCCCATAGGTGGATATCCAAATCAGGTCGCGTGAGTCCCAGACTATATGATAACGTTCTTCGTCAACATAGTTCACCCTGTCGGACGGAATGAGCTGGAAAGACTTGACAGCCCGAGTCCGCGCATCAATATACCAGACCTTCCCGGTGTGGTTGAATACCCAATAGTTACCACGATTATCAACCTGCACCTGGCCATTCCGTACATCCAGCAAGGTACTCTTCCTGAGTTCAAATGTCTTTAAATTGAATACATAACATCCTTTATTGGTAAATATCACCCAATCGTCCTGCAAGCGCATTTCCTCATCGATACGAATTCCGCTTTCTGACAGATGATTTACATACTTGCATTCTTCATTCCCTCTTTTTACGGCAAAACGACCATCCACCGACAAGAAGAAAAGATTTTCCCCATCGGAAATAATCTTAGAAGCCCGATGGAAAGGAACTGCCAAAACAGTACGCTCCCCGCTCACTTGAACCACCCCGTTGTCCGTACCAATCCAAATGCCTCCTTGTGTATCCTCATATACGTATGCCACTCTGTCGGAAGGCAGATTGTTCCTTTCCTCCTTGAATACGGTAGAAAAAAACCGTCCATCCGCATAGGTTACTCTTCGGCATCCATTCCCCCTCAGCCAGAGCCAAACATTCCCGTCGCGGTCTATGAGCTTGTCACTATAGAGCTCCCTGTATTCCCCACAGCCCGTAAAATCAACAAAACATTCCCGCTGCAAGTCATAGCAACTATATACTTCTGCCGACGTTGCTATCCACAAAAATCCATTCTTGTCTTCCACCAGATCACGGATGCGATGATTCCCCAATGCAATCCCCCCTTTCTGGTTCGGCCGGTATGTAACAAACGAATTACCGTCATACCGGCTCAACCCGTTCAGAGTTCCCATCCAGATAAATCCTTTGCTGTCTTGATACATACAGCGAACAGAATTATTGGAAATTCCATTACTCGTTGTCAGATGTTCCGAGCGTATCTCAACATCAGCCGCCACATGCCAGCTAAATATTACAAATATAAGTAGCAAAAATAATTTTCTCATGTTTCAATCATATCTTCTTCCATAGTGAACAAATGTACAAAAAAAAAGTACATCAAAGAAACTGATGTACTTTTTTTACAATGTATCACGCGGTTAATCCATATGAAAGACTTCTGGCAGTGGAATCGTAACAGGAGAATTATCAGGGTTTACCTCCATAATATCAGCCATATAGTCCCACCACTTCTGGACAATCGGATTGGCACCCATATCCTGAGACGACTCCCCGCCTTTCGTCTTCTGGCAGGCAAACAGGATATTCGTATCCTTATCCCAATAAATGGAATAATCATAAACTCCACCGTCAGAAAGCATTTTTTTCAACTCAGGCCAGATTGCCGCATGTCTTTTCTCATACTCTTTCTCGAAACCCGGTTTCAAGAACATCTTAAAAGCTTCACGTTTCATAAAAATCCTCCTTTTTCAATATAGAATTATCATTATTTTCCCCCGTCGGTTACATGGAAAATCGGTTCACTCGTCTTTTGTTCCGTCCGATAATACTGCACGGCACTGTCGTTCATCTTTGGATGCTGTTCACCAAGCATCTTAATCATTTCGGCACCCGCCCATATCACAGGCCCATAGCCATGAGCCGCATATACATTGACCGGACGATAATAATAGAATGCCGGATCGAAAGCCATACCCGTACCGACACAAGTGCCACCGACCTGCCCTTCTTCATTGATTTGAGTAGATACGGCATGCCAACCGAGCTGGGCTACAGGACCATAGGCCATTGCATCAATCCATCCCTTGTTGATGGCATGTGCAAAGCAATATACGTAAATGGCCGTAGCCGACGTCTCAAGGTAAGAGTCATTGCGGTCGAGCAACTGATGCCAAAAGCCTTCTCCGCTCTGACATGCTGCCAATCCACGAACATGGGCACGGAAGAGTTCCAGCAACTTGTCACGCTGAGGATAGTCCTCGGGCAACACATCGAGCACTTCACACATCGTCAGCAACGCCCAACCGTTTGCACGCCCCCAGTGGAAGGCCGGATGGTCCTGCATACCTTCCACCCATCCATGACGGAAAAGCTGTTTCTCGGGTACCCACATGCGCTCTGCAAATTGGAAAATCTGGCGCAAAGCTTCTGCCATATAACTTTCCTTCTTCTCACCAGCCACATAGGAATAATAAGCCACGGGCGGAATACCCATGAACATATCATCGAGCCATAACGTGTTATGTTGAGGGCGAGTTCGTGCAAACGTGCCATCAGCCAGCCGGTATTCTTTATTCAAGATAAAGTCCATATAGTTCTCTACCAGGTCGTCCAGCTTCAGCGAAGGATCTTTCTGCATGGCTTTAATCATAGCCGCACACACCGCTCCGGCATCGTCTAAAGCATGGGGGGTCAAAATCTGTTTCATCTGAGGATCGACATCCCCTTCCTTCTCAAGTACACGACGGAAATGAGGCGCCACCTCGGCAAGAAATGCAAAACGGTCTTTTACATAATCGAAATAAGCCTGATCGCCGGTAGTTTCGGCCGCAGTCAGCATAGCCGAATAGGTTACACCCCATTCATAACTGGCCAGACGGAAAGCTCCCCGCTCCAGTTGGGAATTTACATTCAGCCTGTTATAGTCGGTTATCACCTTTCCCGACTTCTTGTCCACTACACGAGCTGGGGTATTAGCCTCCAAATAACGCAAGACGCGATCCATATCGGACTTTATGTCTTTAACAGACAATTCGCCATAAGGCACTTTATACTCCGGTTGCAACAGATGCAACGGAGTATTCGAGTCATTCACTACATTTTTTTTCTGTGCATGGATTCCCAAACTTGTCATAAGCAACAGGGCGCCCATCATACTTAATGCTTTCAGATTCATGTCTTAAGGATCTTAACAATAATATACTAGTCTTTTTTACTTAAATTCATAACCTCTAAACACGCCTTTCCACAAATCCGCTCCAAAATAAAAACCAGGCTGTGTAGGTTGATTATAGGCAACATTTTGTGTTGCAATGCTGATACGATAAATAGGATCTTCCAAGAACGTATGGAAACGATATTGCGTGGGTATGGTTGTCACATACAGCCGCAAAGCCCTGCTATCTATCTCACGTACCAACACTTCTTCACGCCAATCGCCAATCAAATCTCCCTGTAAACAAGGGTTGGATTTGGTACCATTGTTAAAGGCTGCTCCCTCAAATTCAATCAAGGGTCTACATACACCCTCTTCCCAATCATATTTCGAAATCGTGTTCTTATCCAACAATTCACGAAGCAAATCGCCATCCCACCATACCGCCATATTAACAGGCATTGATTGGGGGACAGATGCTATCACATCGCCCTGCACATTACGGATTCCATGTGAATCCGAAGACCACATTTCCAATCCCCAATTATTCGGATCGATATCTGCAGCCATACAGCGGCCTACATCCATTGTGCTTTTGATTTGAAACAAAATCTCCCCTGTAGCAGCATCACGAAAGCTAGACCCATCTTTTTTGTTTTCATGACAATCCCATACCTGAAGGCCCTGCATATCAGGAGCAAAACAAGTCAAATGCATGGCATCGCCATGCCCCATGCCCGTTGTATAAAGCCCTTTCCCGTCATGATCAACCGCACAAGAGCCATACACAATTTCATCACAACCGTCACCATCTACATCACCTACACGCAGGTTATGGTTTCCTTGGCCGGCATACCCTTCTTCACCCGGATCATTACTATCAAACACCCAACGTTGTGTCAGTTCTTTCCCATCCCAATCAAAAGCAGCCAAGACAGTCCGCGTATAATAGCCACGGCACATCACTACACTCGGATGCATTCCATCCAAATAAGCCACACAAGCCAAGAAGCGGTCACAACGGTTTGCATAATTATCTCCCCAATCCTGAATATTGCCACGGGCAGGCACATAATCAATAGTTTTCAACGCTTCACCTGTCAACCCACTAAAAACTGTCAGATATTCATTCCCTTTCATTACTCGCCCCTGAAGGCTACGGGTACGCCCTTTATCATTAGCAATTCCGGTTTCCCGATAATCTGCATCAGCTTTACCGATCACCTGTCCTTTGCCATTTACCGTCCCATCTGCCGTTTTCATTACGACTTCAGCTTTGCCATCACCATCCAAATCAAACACCATGAACTGAGTATAATGGGCACCGGCACGGATATTACGCCCCAAATCAATACGCCACAATTTCTCACCCGTCAAATGATAACAATCTACAAGTACATTTCCTGTATAACCATCATGGGAATTATCATGTGCATTGGAGGGATCCCATTTCAAAATGATTTCATACTGTCCGTCTCCATCAACATCACCTATAGAAGCATCATTCGCACTATACGTAAATGCATCACCTGCAGGTGTCACCCCATCAGCTGGCTTATCTAACGGAATCTGCAAATATCCCATAGGAGCATCAGCAGGCAAAGTATAAGATTCACATTTATTCTGTTGTTCTTTCCCGTCAACTACAGCCTTTACAGTATAAACTATCTTTTCGTTCCCTGCATAGAGATCCTTATAGAAAGTTCCTACGTTACTTGGAACTTCTGCAATTTTCTTGCCATTCCTATAGACATTAAAAGTTGTCTGAACCGGATCGGATGAGAGATAACGCCAAGAAAGGCAGACAGCATTCTCACTCTCGCGAATAGCCACAACGCCTCTTCCCAAATCCTCACGTTGAAGCTTGGAATAATCATAATGAGGCTGTGCATACAAAGAAGTTGCCATACTAAAAGCAACTACTGCACTCAATAAGTTTTTAATTTGTCCCATCTATTTTAGCTATTTTCGTTATATCGCAAATTCTCTTCCCTTATATCTTCTGCATTTACTATATTTCTTATGGTATCTGTCACCTCTTTTACAAATACATTTTTAATCTCAACCATTTTAATCGGTAGGCGAACATCTCCCTTCAAATCATATATAACTTCTGCCCGATCACACAAGATACTATCAACATAAATTCCACTGATACGCGTAAGACTATCTTTATAAGTAGGCACTAAATCCCTCCACTGATATAATACATCTGTATCTATCTCTAAAACACGTTGCATTTTACTTGCCTTGATATTCTTTACCCAAATATTTTCTATGAATCCACCTCTACGATGGTTCGTCTTTGCAAAAATCAGACGAAAAACAGAATCTGGCGCTGTACAATCATGCATATATACATTACGGACACCCGCAGATATCTCACTGCCAATTCCTAATAAAGAATGCCCCTTTCGTATCTGACAATTACGAATTACAATATTTTCCGAAGGCACATTCAATCTCCATGCATCCTGATTACGACCGGATTTGATTACGACACCATCGTCCCCTTGGTCAAAAACACACCCTTCAACAAGAATATTCCGACTCATCTCCAAATCAATTCCATCATTATTATGCCCATGGGCTTTCACATCAAGATTACGAACTATAGCACCATCGCATAAATAAAGATGAATTGTCCAAAAAGGACTTTGCCTGATATTAAAGCCATCAAGCAACACATTCTGACAACGATTGAAATGTAATAAATGAGGACGAAGATTATTTTTATCCTTAGCCATTTGACGCTGTTCGACTGGAACGCAAGTAGAAGCCATTGTATACAACGCCTTTAAAGCATCCAGATGAGTCTGAGGACGTCCAAACCATTCACGCCAAGTATTCATCATCGGAGCCAATATACCACTGCCGGTTATCGCAATGTTGTCGCAATCAAAGGCATAAATCAACGGAGAATAGTTATAACATTCCATACCCTCCCAAGAAGTCATAACAGCAGGTAAATAATCTTGTGGATTATCTGTAAATCGCAATACAGCACCCTCTGACAAATGTAGATTAACACAACTTTTCATATGAATTGGTCCTGTCAACCATTCTCCCTTCGGAATAACAACCCGGCCTCCTCCCGAATGGCTACAAATCTCATTTGCAGAATTAATAGCCTCCGTATTTATCGTCTTTCCATCAGCTACCGCCCCAAAATCCGTAACCAAAAAATCCCTAGAAGGGAAAATATATTCCTTTATCGGTTCCATCGGGAAAGGGGCTTCCACGGAGAACTCTTTATATAGAGAATGGGAAGCTACATTACATGAGGTCAGCCCCCCAAAAAGTCCTATAAATGTTAACAGTAAAAACAAATCCCTTTTCATTTCATTATTCCTTCCAATTCATACGTAAATATAAGATATTCAATCAAAAATCTGCTATCAACGTTCAATTCTCATAAACTTTAATCTGATCCAACACAACACCTTCATCTAAAGCTTTGAACTTCAACCGATGATTCACCGTTGCTTGCGGCTTCAGCACAACACGACGGATAGCCTGATTGCGCAAAACATTGATTTTCCATTCTTCACTCCGCCCTTTTGTCTGATAGCTACAAACAGCCCCTTCATCTCCATCCAAAGAAAGCTCAAAACGAAGCTTCTCACCATCTACCGGATGATTAGGGAGCAAACAAACTTCAAAGACTAAAGAATCGGCCGATTGATATTCAAAATCAAAAGACAGTTGTTGTCCTTGGTCCAAAGAAACGGCTTTTCCTTCGTAACCGATTCCCTCACATATCACAGGATGATTCTCAATACAGTCAGCACCATTCCATTGGAAAAGGATTTCAGACTCTTCCAACATATTCTCTATAGATGAAGAAGGCTGTACACGATCAAAAACAGGTAAACGGCGAGGAGAGCAATCCATTATATGATTCCACTTACTTGTATTATATAATTGGGTCAAAGATACGATGCTATCATAAGCCATATCACTCCTACTCCAATCTCCTTTTCCATGTCTGGCCAGCTGGGCTCCCAACAACTTAAAATTCATCTGAGAAGCTGCCTGCACAGGATATTTTATCAATTGAAAGAACGCATCTTTCCGACTTTCTGCAACTTCAGATGAGATTTTGTCTACCCGATCTGAAAGCTGCTGATAAGCTAATATTCGTTCTCGAATATAAGTTTCACTCCAAGGCAAATCGGTTATAATCTTATACTTAGGATCCTTTTCCTCAGTACGGGTCGTTCCCATAAACTCCGGTTTACGTATATAGGCCAATCGATAATGTTCGAGCAAGACTGGAAGCGTTTGCGTAGCAACAGATTGCCCAAACTCTCTTTCCAGGAAACGATACAAATGCTTAGTAACACCGAGTTTTTTCACTTCACCAATATTCCAGGCCATATCTAAAAACAACTCTGTCTGATATTCGCCCGGCTTGATATCCCCAACATTTAATACCCACATTTTACGAATGCCTCGCTCATAAGCTTGAGTCATTTGCTGATAAATCAAACCTGGCTGAACCGTGCAAAGCCAAAGATAATCATGAGGGCGTCCCCAATAAGAAATATGATAATAAATCCCATTGCCACCCTTCCGAGCCTTTTCCGCTTCTGTCGGAAAATGACGAATATAGCCGTAATTATCGTCACACCACATCAAGGTCACATCATCTGGGACCTCCAGCCCGGCATTATATACGTCCAGAACTTCTTTGTATGGTATAAAAACCTGAGGAACATTGGTCACTGTTTCATCGACATAACGAGCTAGCAAGCTACGCTGGTCCCTTAATACCCGTTCAAGTACTTGCTTCTGTTCATTAATAGTCTTTGCACCATTCATGGCTCCGTCATGCACACCCCTCATTCCCAATGTATAGAGATTGTCATAGCCAGCCACTTCTTTAACACGTTCCTCCCAAAAGAGCCGTACATTCTCACTGTTATTCACATAGTCATACTCACCTTTCCCATCCCGTTTCCATTCGCCATTCGTATTCCGCATCATCGGTTCGCAATGGGAAGTACCAATATAAATACCATATTTATCTGCAACTTCTTTATTACCTTCTGTAAAATAAAAGGGAACAGAACATTCATGCATGGCAGGCCAGAATGTATTGGCACGCAGACGAAGCAGCAACTCAAAGATGCGCGCATGTGTTTTAGGTCCAATTTGTCCTTTTACAGAAGTTGGCTCATAAGTCAACCCGCTCCAAGGAGTAAGTCCCCAATCTTCATCATTGATGAAAATACCACGAAATTCAACCGAGGGCTCTTGCAAATCTTTGTAAGATGCAGGCAGGACAAATTCTTTTCTTGGTTCAGGAACTACATCCGCCCACCATTCCCACGGCGAGACACCTATTAGACGTGACAATTCCATAATGCCATAAGCAGTACCACGCTTATCGCTACCAGCAATGAGTAAACGACCTTTCGGAGAAACTGCCAGCAAGAAAGCCTCATGCTTTCCTTGAAGCATACTGACATCAATACCCGTCTGTCGGATTAAAGGACTTTCCCATGTTCCCACTATGACATCACCATCAGAAAGACAATTTTGAGGCTTCACACCAAAAACAGCCTGCCAATCATGTGTCAATATCTGCAAAGCTGTATGTACGACCGGTGCTTCTGTATCCAGACAGGATATTTTCAGTGTCTTTTGGGAACTGACAATAAAATCTTGATTGGCAGACAAATTGCCAACAAACATCGTCAAGACAAAGGTTGCAAAAAATTTCAAATCCTTCAACATCTTATTCCAACATTATACAGACAAAGACATCCCATTTTTTATTCACTACAAGGTATTACTTCCTGCATATATATTGCATCCAGACTCCACGTCGCAGCATCATTCGTACTAATATATTTGCATTCATCCAACTCGGAAGGTACGTAAGGAGGCAAAACGGTTTCCACTTTAAGCCCATCTTTCTCAACAGAAGGGACATCGGCACATAAATCATCCCAAGCTTCTTTCGCTTTCTGCATATCGCGCAAATAATAAGCTGCATATGCATGAAGACGAGAAATCCGAAAACGATTACGACGAAGTTCCCATGATTTCTGTTTATAATTGGCAGCCAAATCCAACCAAGTTTCTGTCCATTCAGGTAAATCAATCATTTGCAACATTTCATTCATCACCTCAAAACCACCCATAATTGTCATCAAGTGATTGGTCGTTTGCAGTTTCGGATCACACTCACTGGTTATAATCCCAGTAGCCGGATCAAACCCTAAAGCCAAGGGACCGGTAAAAGCTCGGCTTGGCAATGCGGCTATACTTTTCATTCCAGCTACAATCTTATTGCGATAAGCTTCATTGCCCGTACGTTCCCACTCTGTCATCCAATTACCGGCGTAGGCCAACCAATCGGGACCTATACGCAAACGCGCCGGAGCCGTACAAGGATACTGTTCACGTGGTTGTGCCAAGCGCATCGGGTCGAGAGTATATAATTTCTGTTCTGCATCTTTTACCTCTGTCATCAGATCACCACAACGTTCGTCTGTAGTGAGATAATAATAAAAGCGATTCCACGCAGCCTGACTAATACGCGCTTCCTTCGCCCCACATCCCCAATGACTTACATTATGGCGGCTACCCAGCCCCGCATTGGGTCCAATATGATAGACATCCACCTCAGCTGTATGACGAGTCATTGCTTCCGCCATTTGCCAAAGATCAGCCCGCCCTGTACGCAAGAAATTATACCACAACCACATGTTGGAAGCAAGTTCTGTATTATCCCAGGCAAAACCTCCAACATCATATCGCCAAGTATGACGAACGGGGTCGTAAGCGTGCATCACATCTCCATAATTCCAAAAGCCATACCATTTATTTTGTTCTACGGCTTTTTTATAGAACTCCACATAAGACGCTAACCGATCTTCTATTTTTGCGCGAAATGCTGTAGTTCTATCGGGCAAACTCCATACACCAAAAGCTTTGCGAGCATGCAAATATTCAGGAACTGGCATCAATACTCCCGGGGTTGAAAACTGTTCGGCAATACGTGCAAAATCGGCTTTTCCTGTGTATCCCCCTTGTGGGAGTAAAGTAAGCGTCGTAGTTCTGGCAATACCATAAGGAGTGCTCAGCCCCTCCTGAACATCTTCATAACTAGCATTCAAGTCATGAGCTACATTATCGTAATGCCGCAAATCCATCGGTTCACTATCGGGGCTCCAAAGCCATGCCGTAATGGTTGCCTCTTCTGTTTTTGCACCTGTAACCTCAATGGAAGAAGGATAGGATTGCCAGAAATCATGCAAGCAAAGTCCCAAACCACCACTTACATCCCCTAAAAATGCATAACCGTTGCTACGTGTCCCAGAAAAAGTTCCAATCCATGGATTATCGGTATTGGCCCTTTTACGAATGGAAAAAGCATCTGCTGTTAATTGAGAAAGACGATATCCATCCCATGAGGCCCAATTATCTATCAAATTCTGATTATAGGAATCAAACTTATCATATTCAGGTATGTGTTTACCTTCCATCTGCTGCTGTTGCAAAAGAGGGACATTCTTATTTTTATCCTTCGAAAGCGACAACACCCTACGTCCTACCAAAGGTTGAATCGGTTCACCCCAAACACCTCCATTTGCACAAGAAAAAGCGACATGCCTGTTGTAAAGAGCTTCGCGCATAGGAACAGTGAAACGTACTCCCAAAGCGCGAATGAAATCTTTCTTCTCATCACCATCGAACACGATACTGTGCACCATCTTGACTTGTTCGCTTCCAGCATAAAAATAAAGACGAACCACAAATGGCAACCATTCGCGCCCATCCTTGCTTCTATGCATCCCTTCAAACTTGACTACCGCACGCACATTCCCCGCACGCTCAACGGAAACCGACTTCACCTCACTGACATAGTTGACAAAAGCAATTTGAGATGTCGTTTCCAATACGGGCTCACTCTGTGTAGTACAAACCAAACGGCCTGAAGAACCAACTTTTATTCCTTTATAAACCAAGCTGTCTATCAAGTATTCCCCTTTTCGAGGAATATAGGCTGAAAGCACACCTGTCTCTATTCGAATATCTTGAGTGGTTTCATTAATCAATATACGATTTTGTTCAACAGATTTCTTCCCTTTTCTTTTATCTTCCATTTTGGAAAGGGCAAGCTTACCTGCTGAAGCTGGTACAACTCCCGCTACTCCCAACCATTTTACTGAACCATCCGGCCAATATGCCAACGGCCATGTATCAATTTCTATTTCCTTTTTCTCTGTACCAGACAGCAATTGCCAACCGGTACCAGACTTTACATATCCCTCATCAAAAGGCACACCGAAACTTACCGCCTTCGCTTGAGTCGGCTCATCCCCAATCCAATGCAATGCGACTTCACTCTCTTGCAAGGGTTCACATGCATATCGGAAATTGGCAATGCGGGTACGCGACAAGGTGGTTCGGAAACCAAACCAGCCTTCAGTCAACGGATTTGCATCCCTAAAATCCACCAAGCGCTTCCCATCTATATAATAACTAACCCTATTGTTCTCATTTGTTATCTTGATATGATACCAATGGTTGGCTTCCAACAAATGTTCCTTATCTTTATACTCCTTTAGAATTGCAGGACGAGCTTGGACTTCTGTCACACCGGCTTCATCCCCATCATAACGACGGAATCGAGTTGTTGAGTTGTGGTTTCCACCATATCCCAAATAATAAAGTTGTAAAGAGTAACAATTCAGAAAAATCCCACTACGCCATTTCGCACGCTTCCACAAGTCATTTGGATATTTTGGATCTGATGCCATCCAAAAACAGTTTAAATCGCTCAAGCGATCCCCTTCATTCTCAACAACAACACAGGCATCATATTCGATTGTAACCTTTCCACTCATCTTTTCTTTACGCCATAAAGTGAGCCCCTTAGGTGCAACAATCTCAGCTGTATCACCACGGAACGCCACGCTATAATCAGGCGATTCAGATTCTATCTTCCAATATTTCGAAAATTCTTTTTTATTCAGTCCTGAAACATTTTGCGCTTTTACTTCTAACGCAACTGTTAATAATAAAAAGAATATCCAGATGTTTCTCATGCGAATTATGACTAAAGGAGTTATACAATTATTTTATATAATTTTTCAACGGACAATCTATTTGTCTCACCCCGTCTACAATACTTTGGGCATTCAATCGGGCTCCCTTCAAAGAAGTATGGGTATGATCACGTTTAAAATACTCCCCAACAACACGCAATCCTTCATTGAAACCCATATCTTGCAACTTGTCTGCCGTAATTTTATTTAAGTCAATAAACCAAGCACCGGCTTCCTCAGCAGCCTGACGAGTCCATGCGCCAAATGAATTGGTATTACGTTCGATCTGGCCATTATCCCATTTATTTCGAGGCGTGTGACTCAGCACTATAGGATAAGCCCCCTTTTCCTTAACATCCATAATAAACTTACGCAAATACCAACCAAAAGTATAAATGACCTTATACTTGCCGGTCGCTTCCATTAGAAACACCTTGCTTTCATCGCCTACTCCTGGCAATTCTGCTCGCGCTTTGCCAATATTAATATCACCTGCATCATTGTGCCCGAACTGTATCAATACAAAATCACCCGACCGAAGTGCATTGTACACCTTGTCCCAACGTCCTTCATCCAAATATGTCCGGGCACTACGTCCAGCCATAGCATGGTTTTCCACCGATATACGAGTTGTGTCCATAAGCTCTGCTATCACACTTCCCCAACCCCACATGCCGTCACCTTTGTCTTCATTACGTACCGTACTGTCACCAATGGTAAAGAGCACTGGACATCCTTTCTTACGCGTAGCCCCTGTAACTGTATCCTTTTCTATAGGTTTCAGATACTTAGCCAAATCCATTTTTTTATAATTACGGATACCTTCGGCAGCAGAAGCGGCATTCACACGGGCGCCAAACTCACTGGTGTGAATTCTATCCAGATAGAACATATATTTCACCTTTTCTTTTCCGAATGTCTCAAATTTGCGTGCCGTAATTTCATTGAGATCAATAAAAGGAACATGTTCCTTTTTAGCAACTTGTTTTGCCCACAAGCCAAAAGTCTCATTGACACGAGTCACAATAGTACTGTCAGCATCTTCCCAAGCATTACGAGGGGTAAGTGACATCAATATAGGATGAGCTCCACGTTTTTTCACATCACGAATAAATCGACGCATATATTCTCCATACGTATATACCGTTTCTTTTACCCCTGTTTCTTTAATAGTCACGACCAATGAATCTTTACCGATTCCTGGAATAGAAGCACGGGCACGACCACTATCGTATGGACCATTATCATTATGCCCCAACTCAATAATCACCCAATCTCCCTTGCGAACGCCTTCCAAAACTTCCGGCCAAAGGCGGTTGTAGAACGTACGACTACTGGTGCCACCCAAAGCATGATTTTCCACCGTTATACGGTTCTCATCAAAATACTCATGAGCAAAATATCCCCACCCCCATTGTCCATTATTGCCGTTGCCCAAGGTGCCTGTACGCATCGTGCTGTTTCCAACCAAAAACAACACGGGATTATTTCCTTTACGACTGGAACCAGGAACAGGACGCGCTGTACGCGCTTTGTTCAAACTATCAAGTGTATTATCTATCACTTGGTTTACGTCCTTCATCGGAGCAGCCACTGGCTTTTGAGCATGAACCTGAAAAGCCATTGAAAGGCCTAAACACAAACCTATAAAAACGTTATTTTTGTTCATCATTTGACATTATTTATTTGTTCACAAAGATAGCGACACGACTCAAATCCCTAAATAGAAATTTATCCATATCCATGTCTTTTTGTCCACACTATCTGAATCAATAGCTTGTATGAGGTGGCTGATTGTAAGCTACATTCTGCCAAGCAATACTCAAACGATATTGACGATCATTCATCAATGTTATACGTCTATCAACAGCCGGTATAGTCGTTACATAAATTCTCAATTCATTTTGACCCTCCGAAGCCCAAATCACTTCTTCCCTCCAATCTCCTAAAATATCTCCTGACAAGCAGGGATTACCTTTGGTTCCATTATTCGAAACAACCCCCTCAGCCTTCAATAACAGATCTGTAGTT
>CAYQOV010000054.1:0-18474 GCA_964419245.1 uncultured Bacteroides sp.
TCTCTTCGTATTCGGTAAACTCGCCGCTGACGAGGCCCGCCAGACGTTAGAGCACACCGCCCAGCTTCCGGTTGTACATCATGCGCTCAATGGCATGCGGGCGTTCGCCCACATCTTCTATAAAGAGCACGGTGCCGTCGGTGGGGATATCGTAGGGCGTGCCACGTAGGCCGTTGAAGACGGCAAAGTTTCCTCCTCGCAGGATGCCTTCGGCCGTACCGCGGCGGTTTAGCTTGTGAGCGTCACAGGTATAACTGAAACTTCCTTCGGGTGTGGCGGCGGCTCCAGTCAGTATGTCGCGCAGGGCTTGCGTACAGAAATCATCTTCGGGTTCTACGGTGAGATGGCGTGCCATGGGCGCATGCAGCGAAGCGAAGCCTTCCTTTTGCCACAGGTTGTGCAGGGCGGTAATGTCGCTGAAGCCGATGAGCCACTTGGGTGACTCCCTGAAGCGGCTGAAGTCTAGCTTGCCTACCAGATGCACCGCACCATATCCGCCGCGACTGCACAGAATGGCTCGTGTGTTCGGATCGTCCATCGCTTCCTGCAAGTCTTCCAGCCGCTGGCTGACAGTACCTGCATAGACTCCGTTGGAACTACCTGCGTGGGGTGACAGCACGGGTTGCAGGCCCCATGAGGCCAGCCGCTTGACGGCTCCCTTTAGGAACGACTTGTCTATCTTGCCGGAGGGCGAGAGGATGACAACCTTGTCGCCTTCATGCACGTAAGGGGGAATAATCAGCTTGTCCATATACATTCATCATAATTTATGTTGCTGCAAAAATACAGAAAGGCGAGCGGAGAACAAAATATTGAAACTTGTTTCGGATATTTTTTATCCCGAGCTGCTTCTTGTTTTTGTTTACCATAGATTAGGCAGATTGCCACAGAGCGTTTTTATTCACAGTCTGCCTCTACCGAGAGGAAAATTTGTGTCCATCTGCGTATCTGTGGTCGGTCCTGATGTGAATTCTGTCGTGGGAAGGGATGGAAGTTGTCAAAATGTTATTAAACAACTGCAAAAATAGGCGGATGGATGCTGGATTTTTCGACATTTTTTCGGATATTTGCTAAAAATCTAACGTCATGAAACCTATACGCAACTTTAATCAACTGACGGAACACCTGAAGACGCTGAACCGCAGGAAACGCATTGCTGTGGTCTGTGCCAACGACCCCAATACCGAGTATGCCATTGCAAGGGCTTTGGAAGAGGGCATTGCCGAGTTTCTGATGATTGGTGACTCGGCCATTCTTGAGAAATATCCCTCGTTGAAGCAATACCCCGACTACGTTCGTACCATTCACATCGAGGATCCCGATGAGGCGGCTCGCGAGGCGGTGCGCATTGTGCGCGAGGGTGGAGCCGACATCCTGATGAAGGGTATCATCAACACCGACAATCTGCTCCGCGCCATCCTCGACAAGGAGCATGGCCTACTGCCCAAGGGCAAGGTGCTGACGCATTTGGCCGTGATGCAGATACCCACGTACGACAAGCTGCTGTTCTTCTCCGATGCTGCCGTTATTCCGAGGCCCACGCTTCAGCAACGCATCGAGATGATCTGGTACGCCATTCGCACCTGCCGTCACTTTGGCATCGAGCAGCCCCGCATTGCCCTGATACATTGTACGGAGAAGGTCAGCGCCAAGTTCCCCCACTCGCTGGATTATGTGAACATCGTCGAGCTGGCCGAGGCGGGTGAGTTCGGCAACGTCATCATCGACGGCCCGCTGGACGTGAAGACCTCGTGCGAGAAGACCAGCGGCGACATCAAAGGCATTGTGTCGCCCATCAACGGCGAGGCCGACGTGCTCATCTTCCCCAACATCGAGTCGGGCAACGCCTTCTACAAGGCCGTCTCCCTCTTCTCGCATGCCGATATGGCAGGGCTGCTGCAAGGCCCCGTATGCCCCGTGGTGCTGCCCTCGCGCAGCGACAGCGGCCTGTCCAAGTATTACAGCATTGCCATGGCGTGCCTCACGAGCGGCAATAAAAATGATTGAAGCTATGAAGATATTAGTCATCAACCCCGGCTCCACTTCGACCAAAATGGCTGTTTTCGAGGACGAAAAGCCTGTATTTGTCAAGACGCTGCGCCACTCCGTCGACGAGTTGGTGCACTATCCGCGTGTCATCGACCAGTTTGAGTTCCGCAAGAATCTGGTGCTCGCCGAGTTGGAGCGCGAAGGTATCCCCTTTGCCTTCGACGCCATCATCGGGCGGGGCGGCCTGCTGAAACCCATTCCCGGCGGTGTCTACGAGGTGAACGATGCCATGATAGACGACTGCATGCACGCCATGCGTACTCATGCCTGCAACCTGGGATGCCTGATAGCCGCCGAGCTGGCCCATGCCCTGCCCGGCTGCCGGGCGTTCATAGCCGACCCCGGTGTGGTGGACGAGTTGGACGAGGTGGCCCGTGTCACGGGTTCGCCCCTCATGCCCCGCATCACCATCTGGCATGCCCTGAACCAGCGCGCCATTGCCCGCCGCTATGCCGCCGAGCGGACGGCGGAGCAGCCCGGCAGGCCTGTGCGTTACGAAGACCTGAACCTGATTGTCTGCCACCTGGGCGGCGGCATCTCCGTGGCAGCCCATCGCAAGGGCCGCTGTGTGGACGTGAACAACGCCCTCGATGGCGAAGGCCCCTTCTCGCCCGAACGTGCCGGTACCCTGCCTGCGGGCGACCTCATCGACCTCTGCTTTTCCGGCAAGCTCTCGCAGAGCGAGCTGAAGAAACGCATTTCGGGCCGTGCGGGCCTGGCGGCTCACCTGGGCACTACGGACGTGCAGGCCGTGGTGAAGCGCATCGGGGAGGGCGACGAGCATGCCCGGCTGGTGCTGGACGCCATGATCTATCAGATAGCCAAGAGTGTGGGCGCGGCGGCGGTCGTGCTCTACGGACAGGTGGACGCCATCCTGCTGACGGGCGGCATCGCCCATTCGGACTACATCACCTCGCGCCTCAAGGAGCGCGTTTCCTTCCTGGCGCCCGTTCGTGTCTATCCCGGTGAGGACGAATTGGAAGCCCTGGCGCTGAATGCGCTGGGTGCATTGCGGGGCGAGCTGGCGGTGCAGGTGTATCAGTAATGAGGGTAATAGTTATTGATGCCAAATTCCTTTTTTAGCTGATTAAAGGAACTTGGCTGGTATATAGAGAGATATCCATTGCTGCATACTGTCTTACTTTAGGCTGGAAATATTCATATTTGTAAACTGAGGTGGTGAGAAAGGACGCGACATTTCGTTATCGCTGGCCCGAGTTGTAATTTTAATTGGGGTGGGGAGATGTGCTAAGTCAAAAGTAGTAAACTCGTCATATGTATATGTCCAGTTATCATCATGGGCTGTGCTCATGACCCGTTTGTAGATAGCTTCACGAGATGGTGCATTAAAGCCATGGATATTGCTGCGCATCAGACTTTCTTCAGTAGGGCGGTAGGCTCCGGTCCAATAGGTACAAGCACCTGTGTATACTCCTAGAATCTCTCCATAATTGTCCGCATTTTGATAACGTTCATCTTGCAAAAACTGGTTCCAAAGAACTCTACTTTTATCACTGGTGAAATCTACATTGGCAGCCCAGCCCAATGTTTGTTGTTGATTTTGTATGGATATGATTTCACTTCTAGGTATAGCTCCATACTCTCGATATGAATATTCGTCTAATAACTTGGCAAATCCGTGTCCTACGCATTCATGGCAGAGAACGCGTCGGAACATTTCGTCCTCTAAACCATAAATCATTGGGCAATAACCGATTGCTAGATTTGTAATGCTCATGTTATCGTTAAAACCAAAATAGCAAGTACCTGCATATTCTTCTGTGTTTAGGACTACGATGCAAGTGGCTTCGTTGAGTAGTTTTGGTTGGGTTTGAAATTCGGGGATTTCCATGGCATATTCTATTACGGATTGATGGTTGCCTTCGATAAGTGTACTTCCATTGCCTTCCAGGCGACAATCAAAGCATGTAGAGTGATTGCCAAAGCTGTTGCTGGCCGACACAGCATTTATATACCACACGTCAAAGTATGCTTGCAAACTTTTGATAGGTTCTTCAGTAAAGAAGTTCTGCATGGCTTTTTCCATTACTTGGCGGTAACGGCCACTTTTAATATCTTTATCCAAGAAACCATCTCCCATGAATACTAAAGGAATACCTTTGCCTTCTGTGTGTGTTTGCAGTTGTGTTACTTGCTTGTCAGCACTGTAATCAGTAGAACCTTCTGTTTGTGCGGCTTCTTGGTGGATGGTGATAATGGGAGATTGTGTAAGTTCTTCCTTATTTACGGATTTTGCTTGCAGAACGAAGGTTGCTGAGCGAGGTTGTTGTGTGGTGTTGCTTCCTACGGTTAGCGTTATTTTTCCTTCTTGCAAGGATTTCTCGCTGTTCGTTTCTTTTAAGGTTATCCAGGATAGGTCGGACAAAGAAGTGGATTTAATCTGTATGCTTGGCTCAGACAGATTTGTGGTATAATAGATGTCAACATCCTGCTCATCTGCTGTGACAGAATATTCTGTCTGAAATATATTTAGTACATCTGTTATAGGTTGTCGAATGGTGACAGCTTGGCTGATGTTTGCCGATAGTATTTTGATTGTAACTGTTCCATCTCTTTCTTCTCCGGTTCGATTATCTTCTTTTGCTAAGATGAGTATGGATGCATCGCCAGCTTGGCCACTTTCCGGATCCAATAATAACCAGTCGCAATCGACAGATGCTTCCCAGGGATGGCTTGAAGTTAAGTCTATAATTAGTCGTGAGCCTGCTTTTGAATCAATCTGTCGAAGATTTTCTTGTCCGTATAACGTGATTTCCGGTGGAATCTCTTTTCCGTCAGTGCATCTGAGAAAAGTAAATGCTCCGCTTACTATGATTAGGAGATAGAGGATTTTACGTATCATGTTTTTTCGTATGAATGACATGTGTCCACAAATAAATATAGTTGTAAAATCAAAACCCGCTATTGAAACGAACTCGTCAATAGCGGGTTTTTTATTTTAAGTTTGATAGAACTTTTGCTAAATAACAGGTGCTAAACGTTGTACTGATTATTTGCGTTTGTATTCGTAGTAGCTACCAGAGTTCGTGTAAATAAGAAGTTTGGAAATTGTAACGTCGTATTTCATTTCATAAGTCTGAGCCTTTTCTACGATACGTACATAGTGTGTGCCTGTATCTGTATCTCTGAGAGAATATTCAAAATTTGTTTTCAGGTTGTCTGTTTCCTGTCCGTATTCGTCAAACTCTATAATTTGTTGGTAACCTGTACCGTTAGCGTTGAATTTATATGTTTCTTTTATTTCCTTTGTTTCACGATACCATTCTCCAATAATAGATGCAGTGAGCACCTCTGGTTCGTCATCGTCACTGCAACTTGTTACACAAACTGTCATCGCCATCATAATGAACAGTAAAGATAAATACTTCATTGTTTTCATTTTCTACTGATTTATATTTTTATTTGTAACTAATTTCGCTACAAATATAGAAATTATAGCCCGATGTATAGCCAAAAGAGTGTTATCAATATGTTTACATGTACACTTATTGGAGACATTATCTCTCTTGGCATTTCTTTTGGCTTGTTTCTGCTTCTTTCCTTTTCCTGATTTCTTCGGTATAAATTGAAAAAAAATCATGTTCTAATATTGTGTAAATCTTGACGAGTAGTTCTGTGTCTATAGAATACTTTCCTAATATTTTATAGACATTGGTTCTGCTACATGATAATTCTTTAGCTAACCAGACAACACTCTTTTGTTGCTCTAACAGCTTTAATTTGATGAGTTTACCAATATGTAACATGGTGATGACTTATTATGTTTTACTTGTAGGCTTTCAGCGTGAGTGGATTTCTTCCTTTATGAGTTTGCAAATGTAGTAAAATAGTTATAATATGATATTAATAAATGCTTTTTTTATTTACTGTATATGCTAGATTTGCGGATTATCCATGTATATACTTCTTTTATATAGGTATTTGATATAGGATTTTATGCTTGAGTTAATAATGCACATTTACATCGTTTTCGGATTTTAAGGTGAATAGTTTATTCTGTTCAGTCTTATTTTACTATAATTTCGATATAAATATAATTTTAATTTGATTAGGAATAAGGATATAGCGATAAAAGCATTGATTTTGTATTGCTCAATTTGTATTATTTAAATAGATAATATATCGAATAAGATACAGGACGTTGATTCTCAATAGTTCTGTCGCTAATTCAATAAAACTCTAATGATAGTAACAATATTCTCAATGAATGGAATAGGATGAATTTGCTATTTTTAGTGAATGCCGGCATGGAGATTTCTCCGTTTTTCACTATTTTTGCAGAAGTGTAATATCACTATTTAAACAAAACAAGCAGTCTTATGAAATTGGGAAACCGGTATGGCATATTCTGCCTGATTGCCTTTTTAGTTATTATCTCTTCTTGTACGCGGAACAGGCCTGTTCCGGCAGACGTTGAAGCGGCATCGGCGCGTTTTGACAGTACCTATCATTATGTAATCAACAATATGGTGATGGCCAACAACAAACTGGATACCTTTGTGGTGTTGTGCGATGAACTGACTTCCACTCCTCTTTCACAGCTGGATCCCAAACTGCATCGGATGTGGACTCACTCCTTTGCTCTTTCTGCTTCGATTTACATGAGTAACAATGATTTGAAAAAGGCTCTTGTCTGCCTTCAAAGAGGAATTGCCGTGGCGGATTCGTTGCACGATGTAGACTGCCTGAACCGTGCGTCCAACCTGCTGGCACTGATTTATTCCAACTGGAAACTGAATGATGAGGCCAATGCCTTGTTCAATCGGATTCTGGCCGGTTCAGAACAGGCCGACGCGCTTTCAAAGGCGAATGCCTATCTGGCGAAGGCCATGCACATGGTGTATACCGAGAAGTACGATTCCGCTTCCTATTATATGGCTTTGATTGATAAGTTGCAGATCAAGAAAGAGGATATGACTTCCGGTTCTTACCAGTCGGTGCAATATTTTACCCGTTTCCTGAAAGGATGGTATCTTGCGGAGACGCCCGATTCTCTGGGCCATGCCATTCATTTGCTTCAGGCATTGTACGACGAGTATTATCCTTATAGAGCCCAGGCTGTTTCTTTTGAATCGGTCTGTTTCAGGTTGGGGCGCGCTTACGACTTGGCGGGCGACGGGAAGAAGGCCGACCGTTATTATGATGAGGCCAAGGAACTGATTGTGTCAAAACCTGTCAACTACCAGTTGTTCGAAGTGGTCGACCCGTTGATGAGCGTCTACCTGGATAAGGGACGGAAGGAAAAAGCTTTGGAATTGCTGCCTGCTTACCGGGCTGTCACTGAACAGTATTACGACTACCAGATGAACGGAATGCTGGCGTATTATTCCGTCAAGTTGGATGTGGCAGGCAAGGAGAAACAGATTATGCAGACCGAGAATTTGCTTGTCAGACGACAGATGGAAGTGGCCATTCTGGCTTTGGCTGTCCTGTTGTTGGTGGTGCTGGTGATTGGAGGTATCGTCTATTGGCGGAACAAGAAACGGCAGCTGCGTACGCTTTTCGAGGCATTGATGAGGCGTTATATCGAATGGCGCGAGATAAACCTTTACTTGGCGGGCAACCTGAACAATGTTTCCTTGTTTCCCACAATGCCGGATAACGGCGGTTCCGATAAAAGAATGTCCGAAGAAATGCTTTCCGGGGAAACGCAGGACGATGATTTTTATCGCAGACTCTATTATCGCGTCTTGCTCGTCATGGAGAAAGAGCGTCCTTTTCTTAATCCCGATCTGAATATGTCCCTGCTCGCCAAGACTGTTGCGACTAACCGCACTTATCTCTCGACGGCAATAAACCGGATGACCGGCAGCAGTTTTAGTGCGTGGCTGGCCGAATATCGGGTGAACTATGTAATCCAACAGATGGAGAGCGGAGGATTTGACAGCATGGACGATTTGTACGAGCAGGCCGGATTCGGGTCCAAAACTTCCTTCTACAGGCAGTTCAAGCAGGTTACGGGGCTTACGCCCAAACAGTTTATCAAGCGCAGGATGTTCTGAGCGGAATATTCAAAATGGAAAAGTATAATCAAAAAGTGATGTCATCCCGGACGCTGTTCTCCTCCGACAACGGAGGAGGTGGGGTGTCGGGGGGGAGGGGGAATCGTGCCGTTCGGAAGTGCGGTTGTCTGTCTGCGGAGGATGGAGCGACGCTGTCTCCGGCTGCTGTCCGGTTTCAGATTGTATATAAAAAGTTTCAAAAGATACATTTCTGTTCGGGGCGCGCGTTCTTCTTCACAAGTTGTCGGGCATAGGGAAAGGATGTATCTTGCGGGGCGGCAAGGCGTTGTCGCTCAGTCACTTGTGAACCTTTCATAGGCGTTTCCCCTGGCTTATACCGATTGTTTTTGTTCTTTTGGCACACCGATTTTGCGAGAATGGAACTTTGCTCCGGCGGTTATCTTTTAACTTTGTCATGCTATTGCAAAGCCGTTGGAAACATGGCGGGCAATGAATAAGCGAGGATGGCATCTCGAAGCTGTCGGTACCAACAAAACAAACAATCAATCATATAGCATGTATAGATTCCTTTTTGTGTTGATTCAGTTCTTATGCGCGGTAGCCGTATTTCCGACGCGCTTGTCGGCGCAGGAAGTGGCGGTGAAGTCCAACGCCTTGTTTTGGCTGGCCACCACTCCTAATCTGGGAGTGGAGTTGGCAACCGGCGACAAGACGTCCGTGGAGCTTGTTGCCGCTTACAATCCGTGGACATTCAAAGATGACAAGAAGATGCGCTTTTGGCTGGTGCAGCCCGAAATGAAGTATTGGTTCTGCGAGAAGTTTGAAGGACATTTCGTCGGGGTGCACCTGCATGGGGCACAGTATTTCGGCGGATTCGGAAGCAAGCGTTACGACGGCTATCTGGCCGGAGGCGGAATCACGTACGGTTACGACTGGATACTTTCTCCCCACTGGAATTTGGAGGCAGCCATCGGCATCGGCTATGCCCACCTTTGGTTCGACAAGAGTCCGCGCATTTATTGCGAGAAGTGCAAGACGAGTGAACGGAAGAATTACTTCGGCCCGACTAAAGCGGCCGTCTCATTGATTTATGTTTTCTAATAAAAGAAAGGAAGAACATGAAGAAACAAGTCCTATTGTTATATATGGTCGTTGGACCGGTCGTGGCACTTCTCTTTGCGGCTTGTACCGTCGGCAGGAAATCCGTGAAACGGATTGCTGTCACGCCTGATTCTTGTGTCCTGCAGCCGGATACGGCAGGAAACGTGGTGCTGGAAACGGTGTTCCAGATTCCCGGACACTACGTCTCCAAACGCAGCCGGCTGGTCATCGTTCCGCAACTGCTTGTCGGCGGAACGGTGCGTGAGGAACTGACGCCGCTGGTGGTAGACGCTCCTGTCTACGTGAAGAAGAAGGAGCGCAAGAAGGTGCTGGAAGGCTATCAGGACCCATACGAGGCCCTACGGAGAAAGGCGGAAGGACTTTCCCACCCCTTTGAACTGGCTTATCGGGAGACGTTTGCCGTGTCCCGCGATCTGGAGACCGGACGGGTGCGGGCCGTCGTGAGCAGCGACGGGTGTGGCGAGTGTACGGGTATCGATACGGTAGAGGTCGCTTCCATCGGCAGCCTGGCCACGCTGATAGACGCCAAAGAGTCGTTCGGACTGGTCTGGATAGAGCCGGAATTCGTTGTCCGTCCCAAGGTACGTGAAGGGAAAGGAGAAGCGTTGCTGCAATTTGCCATCAACCGCTACGACATCAATCTGGAGATGGGCAACAACCGGCGCGAACTGGAAGGCATGACGGCGGCTTTGCGTCCCGTCTTGTCCGACACGCTGGCCACGGTCGAGGATATTCATATCTATGGCATGGCGTCGGCCGACGGGTCGTTTGCATTCAACACTACGCTGGCGCGCAACCGCGCCGCTTCGGCCAAACGCTGGCTGGTGGACGAACTGGACATCCGCCCGGACGTGCAGCGGCTCATTGCCGTGGGCTCGCGTCCCGAAGGCTGGTGGCCGGTCTATCGTGCCATGCAGGCCGACGGGCATCCCGATTCGCTGGCCGTGAAGGACATCCTGACCCGCTATACCGAGGGAAACGACGACGTGCAGGAGCGATACATACGCCGCCTGCCCTGCTGGAACGACATTCGAAGCAAATATTTGCAGAAAGACCGCAAGGTGGAGTACACCTACAGCTATACGCTGCGCAGTTTCACTACGGACGACGAGCTGCTGGCCATGTACCGTACACGCCCCGATGCGTTCAACGAGGACGAACTGCTGCGGGTGGCTTCGCTGGCAGCTTCGGACAGCGGCAAGGTGGAGGTATACCGTACGCTGATGACCTACTTCCCTCAGTCGCAGGTGGCTGCCAACAACCTGGCCGTGCTCTATCTGCGCGGCGGTCAGGAGGCAGAGGCGAGGCGTGTGCTCGACCGCTTGGACGATTTCTCGCCCGAGGCGCTCAATACGCTGGCGGCAAGCTATGTCTATGCGGGCGACTATGAGCGGGCGCTGGAACTGTTGCAGGACGTGGACCTGCCCGAAGCCCGCTACAACCTGGGCCTGCTGAAGGCCCGCCAACGGAAACCGGACGAGGCCTACCGCCTGTTGAAGGACTATCGCGACGTGAACAGTGCCATCGTGGCCCTGAGCGTGGCGCGCAATGCCGAGGCGAAAGCCATCATGGATGAGGTGGAGGACAACGGACCGCTGGCCGCTTATGTGCGGGCACTCGTTGCGGCGCGCCTGCACGACGATGCCGCCTTCTATCGCTTCATGGGCGAAGCCTGCCGGGAAGAACGTTTGCGCAGGCGGGCCATGGACGAACCCGACTTTGCCCGCTACCGCCAGGAAGAAGCTTTTCGGAAAATCGTGGAACCCAAAGGAGCCGGAAACCAATGAGAAAGATAGCGACATACACTCCCCTGTGGATACTGGCGGCGACGCTTGTACTGCTGGCGTCGTGCATCCGCGACATGATACATCCGTGTCCGCCCTTGCAGGTCAAGATTGCCATCGAGGACAAGAACTATGCCAACATAGACTACGTGGAGCGCGAAACGGGACTGGACCACCGCATTGACGAGGACATGAGTTTCCGCAGCTACATACAGAAGCTGTTCTACGCCCTCTACGACCTCGAGACGGGCGAAGTGGTCATGGTTCGACATCTGCACGATGTGACGGGCGACGCCGACATGGCTACCGCCTACCTGCCCGACGACCTGCCTTTCGGGCGTTACGGGCTGGTGGTGTGGGGCAACATCAACAGCGAAGAAGGAATCTTGGCTGACGGCAGTTTCGGGACTTACAATCTTCATCTGGGGCATGTAGAAGGCTATGATGTCTATATGACCGCCGACGAACTGCTATACGATGAGTTGAACTACGACTACGTGGTGAAACTGAAACGGGTGAAAGGCAAGCTGCTGATTCAGGCAATGAATTTCCCGGCAGAGATAGGATGGTCGATGAAGGAGGTGAGCGGCGTAATGGGTAGCGTAGACTACGATTTCAATTACTCGGCGAGCGAGACGGTGGTGACCTACACCGAATGGACGGAGCGAAGCTCCAGTTTCGTGAGCAGCACCTGGCTCTCTCCGTCGGTATCCTCGTCGGGAAGCCGGATTGAGGCTTATCTGTACGACAGCCCGGAGATGGAAGTGCCGGCCATACAGCTTAAGGCCGTACAGGCCGCAATAAACCGCAACGAGATAACCGTCCTGCGGTATGTCTACAATCAGGCGACGGGAGACGTGAGCATCTACATCCTGATGGACGACGGATGGGACGCGGTACACAATTTGGAAATTTAATGGAGTTCGGTAAAATATATGTTCAAATTTAATCTGAAGTGATTATGAAAAAGAATTTGTTTTTATGGGCGGCTTTTGCGGTTGTGATGGCATTGGCCGGGTGTACGCAGACGGAGATTGTGTACGTGGAGAAGGAAAACGGAACGGAGCTGTTACCGGGTGAGGGCATCTTGACCATTTCGTTGTCGGGAGCTACGACTCGTGCTGCTCGTCCGATTGATCATTTTGATCCTTCGGAAATGATTGGAGCATCAGCAAGTGGTGGTAATAATGTAAATCGGATTGGTTTCAGGATATATCGAAATAATGCCCTAGTTACGGGAGTGAAAGTTACATCGTGGAATGATAGTGAAATTTCTACTGAAACAGATTTGAATGATTATATCTTAGATGTTGATGGAGAAGCATTGGCTGAGTCTCCGCAGCAGTTGAAATTATCAGGTTTAACTGCAGGTGTATATACTATTGTTGCCTATGGATATAATGGAGATTCTTGTCCATATACCATAGAAGATGTTGAGAATCAAATGTACTTGACAGCTTCAGTGATAGGCGAGGATAAATTTTATGAAGAATTGTTTGCTGGTTCATTAGAAGTGAGCGCGAATGACTATGGAAATTTTACTCAAGAATATACACTTACATTATACCGGCAGGTTGCAGGTATGTTGGTTTATTTGGAAAATATACCGGCATTTGTTGGGACAGATAAAGTTCATAAAATCACAGTTTCGACTATTACGAAGAATATAGGTTTCTATTTCCCTCATACTTTATTAAATGAAAATACTTCCCCATTTTCAGATATGAATGGCATAACGGATGGATGGGCTATAGATGATTTGTTGACTTTTACATTTAGTGAGGCTACTGTGAGCAATTGGAGTACTGTTGCTATGGGGGCTACTTATGAATTTAATGGAGAATCAGGTAAAAAGTTCTTGCTTCCCGATGAAATGGATGAAGATGTTAAGAAAACATTAAACACTAATTTGATGTGCCTTCCAAATACATTATTTGGCAGTTGTTTCTTGATTCCTACTTCCGGTAATAATGTTGCACATCAATTTGGCAGTGAACAAGAGAAAAGAACAGCTTTACATATTGTTATTCTAGGAGAGAATGATAAGATTCTGAAGATTTTGAATCTGAAGGAATTTGATGCTGATGGAACTGAAGAATCTTATTGCATTAAACGGAATCATTTTTATTCTTTAGGAACAAAAAAAACAGCTAAGCCAGATGATGGAGAAGAACCGGATGATGAAGATGATAAAGGTACAGATGATCCTTTAGACAACTGATGCCGGAGTTAAATACTTGTTGCTGAAAATTAATGATGCATGGGATGCGAATCATGGATTGAAACCTGATAGTGGTAATTAATGTAAATCGCCGTGAGGCGCTACTTCCCGCCAAGACTTGGCGAAGCCAGGTGGGAAACGCTTATTAAAGCGATATTTTGTTTGTTTGTAAGAAAGGCTGTCGCAAAAAGAGTTTGTGGCAGCCTTTAAATGTTTTACGGATAGGCGTATCTCACTTCGCTACCAGCATCAGCCCCACGCCGCGTACGGTCTTGATTTCGATGTCGGTGTCGGCTTCGAAGAGTTTGCGCAGTTTGGATACGAAGACGTCGAGGCTGCGCGAGGCGAAGTAGTCGTCTTCCGTGTTCCAGCAGCGGCTCAGGATGGCTTCGCGGCGCACGGTCTCGTTCTTGTTTTGGGCCAGGATGTGCAGCAGGTTGGCCTCGGTGGCGGTCAGCGCCTGGCTCCGGCCGGTGCGGTCGTCGCGCAGGGTGTTGTGCGCGGTGTCCAGCGTGTAGGAACCGAACCGGCAGAAGCCTGTCTCCGTACGCATATGCACGCCTTGCGTCATCTTCAGCACGGCATGTATGTGCGCGTCCAGTTCTTCGGCGATAAAGGGCTTCTTCACGTAGTTGTTCACGCCCAGCTGGTAGCCGAATCGCACGTCCTTGGGCGAGGTGAGGGCCGAGGCAAACAGGATGGGGATGTTGGCGTCGGTCTCGCGGATGCGGCGCACCATCTCGAAGCCGTCCATCACGGGCATGTCGATGTCGCTGATGATGATGTCGGGCTTGAACGCGGCCCATACCTTCAGGCCTTCTTCGCCGTTGGCGGCCGTCTGCACGTCGTAGCCGCCGATGATGTCTTCCAGTCCGCACTGCACCACGTAGCGCAGGTTGGGGTCGTCTTCTACCAGGAGTAATTTGATCATGGTCTCTGTGTTTTTGGGGGACAAAGATACGGATTTTTTCAGATTTCAGGGGCCTTTGCGGTGTGGAAGAATGGCACGCAGATGACGCGGATACGGCAGATGACCGCAGATTTTTATTTGTTTTCTGCGTAATCTGCGATAATCTGCGTTTCATTAACCATAAAAATAACTTTGTGAAACTCTGTGTCCTCTGTGGTGTCCCCCCCCCCTCTCTCAAAAACAAAAAAGGTGTACCGCCGTAGCAGTACACCTCTTATTATATGGAAAAGACAAGTTGTCCGTTAGTTATTGGATTTCTTTTCTCTTCTGGGTCTTTCGGGACGTTCGCTGTAGCCTTCGGGCTTCGGGATGAGCACTCTGTGTGACAGCTTGAACTTGCCCGTCTTCGGGTCGATGTCCAGCAGCTTCACGTCGATGTCGTCGCCTTCCTTGAGGCCGGTTTCCTCTACCGTCTCGAGGCGCTTCCAGTCGATTTCGGAGATGTGGAGCAGGCCGTCCTTGCCCGGCAGGAACTCTACGAACACGCCGTAGGGCATGATGGAGCGGACCTTGCCTTTGTAGACTTCGCCTACTTCGGGCACGGCTACGATGGCCTTGATCATGCGGATGGCATCGTCGATGCTCTGCTTGTTGATACCGGCAATCTCGATCTTGCCCACGTTGTCCTCTTCTTCGATGGTGATGGTGGCACCCGTCTCTTCCTGCATGCCCTGGATGATCTTTCCGCCCGGGCCGATGACAGCACCGATGAACTCCTTCGGGATGGTCATGGTCTCGATGCGCGGAGCGTGCGGCTTCAGTTCGGGGCGCGGCTCGGCGATGCACTCGGTCAGTTTGCCCAGGATGTATTCGCGGCCTTCCTTGGCTTGCAGCAGGGCTTTCTCCAGGATGTCGTAGGACAGGCCGTCCACCTTGATGTCCATCTGCGTGGCGGTGATGCCGTTCTTCGTACCTGTTACCTTGAAGTCCATGTCGCCCAGGTGGTCTTCGTCGCCGAGGATGTCGGAGAGGACGGCATATTTGTCTTCGCCTGCGTTCTTGATAAGACCCATGGCGATGCCCGATACGGGGTTCTTGATTTTCACACCGGCGTCCATCAGGGCCAGCGTGCCGGCGCATACGGTAGCCATGGAAGAGGAACCGTTGGACTCGAGGATATCGGAAACGACGCGTACCACGTACGGATAGTCGGCGGGAATCTGTCCCTTCAGCGCGCGCCATGCCAGGTGGCCGTGGCCGATTTCACGACGGCCTACGCCGCGCTGTGCCTTGGCTTCGCCCGTAGAGAAGGGGGGGAAGTTGTAGTGCAGCAGGAAGCGCTCCTTGCCGTGGGTCAGCACGTCGTCGATGATTTTTTCGTCGAGCTTGGTGCCCAGTGTGGCGGTGGACAGCGACTGCGTTTCGCCACGGGTGAAGATAGCCGAACCGTGAGGGCCGGGCAGCGGGCTCACTTCGCACCAGATGGGGCGGATCTCCGTGGTCTTGCGGCCGTCCAGACGCTTGCCTTCGTCGAGGATGCAGCGGCGCATGGCCTCTTTCTCCACGTCGTGGTAGTAGCGGTCGATGAGCGGAGCTTTTTCTTCCAGCTCTTCTTCGGTGAACTGTGCCTTGAACTCTTCGCAGATGGCGTCGAAGGCATCCTGGCGTTCGTGCTTGTTGCGGTTGCCGCTGGCGGCAATGGCATAAGCCTTGTCGTAGCAGGCATCGTGTACGGCCTTGCGCAGGTCTTCGTCGTTCACCTCGTGGCAGTATTCGCGCTTTACGGTGGAACCTACCTCTTCGGCCAGTTCTATCTGTGCCTTGCACATGGGCTTGATAGCCTCGTGGGCAGCCTTCAGGGCGGCGAGCAGGTCTTGTTCGGACACTTCTTTCATTTCGCCTTCCACCATCATGATGTTCTCGTAGGTGGCGCCTACCATGAGGTCCATGTCGGCCTGTTCGAGCTGTTCGAAGGTGGGGTTGATGACGAACTCTCCGTTGATGCGCGCTACGCGTACCTCAGAGATGGGACCGTTGAAGGGGATGTCTGATACGGCCAGTGCGGCAGAAGCGGCCAGTCCGGCCAATGCGTCGGGCATGTCTACGCCGTCGGCCGAGAAAAGTATAATGTTCACATATACTTCTGCGTGGAAATTGTCGGGGAAAAGGGGGCGGAGAGCACGGTCAACCAGGCGGCAGGTCAGGATCTCGTAGTCCGACGCGCGTCCTTCACGCTTGGTGAAGCCGCCGGGGAAACGTCCGAATGCGGAGAATTTTTCTTTGTACTCTACCTGAAGCGGCATGAAATCTGTTCCGGGAACTGCGTCTTTTGCGGCACAAACAGTAGCCAGCAGCATGGTGTTGCCCATGCGGAGCATTACAGAACCGTCTGCCTGTTTTGCCAGCTTTCCCGTTTCGAGCGTGATGGTTCTGCCATCAGGAAGCTCGATCGTCTTAACAATTGGGTTAATCATAAAAAAACTTTTATATCTATATTCTTTCAAAATTCGCGCAAAGATAGTGAATTTATTCTCTTAATCCGGTGGAAATGAGTTTAAAAGTTTCTATTTCGGCCTTTTTTTTATGTTTTGTGGCGGAAGAAGCTGGAAAAATGCTTTGACTAAGCGTGAAAAGGAGTATATTTGCACGTTGATTTTGAAAATAAACACACTGACGATATGAAGAAATTTGTAGTGATGGCACTTGCCGTAGCAGCCCTGGGCGCCTGTGATTCCGAACCGAAGTTCAAGGTGGAAGGCGAAGTGACGGGTGCCGAAGGAAAGATGCTTTATCTGGAAGCATCCGCATTGGAAGGGATTGTCCCTCTCGATTCTGTCAAACTGAACGCCGGAGGTGCCTATGCTTTTAAGGGAACCCGGCCGGAGTCTCCCGAATTCTATCGCCTGAGGGTGGACGACAAGATTATCAATTTCTCGGTAGATTCTACCGAAACCGTCCGTATCAGTGCCGGTTATGACAATTTTGCCACGGGCTATACGGTCGAGGGTTCGTCCAACAGCGAGAAAATCAAGGAACTGGCGCTGAAACAACTTCAATTGCAGAATAAGGTAGACGAACTCTATCGGGCCATGCAGAGCCATCGCATCGGCGTGGACGTGTTTCAGAACAGCCTGACGGCGATGATGAAACGCTATAAGGACGAGGTGAAGCTCCGCTATATCTTTGCGGCTCCCAATACGGCGGCTGCCTATTTCGCCCTGTTCCAGAAGGTGAACAACTACCTGATTTTCGATCCGTTGAACAGCCGCGACGACATCAAGTGCTTTGCCGCCGTGGCCACGAGCCTGAACAATTATTATCCTCATGCCGACCGTTCGAAGAACCTGTATAACATCGTTATCAAAGGTATGAAGAATACGCGTACCCCCCAATCGCAAACGTTGGAACTGCCCGAACAGGTGCAGGTGTCAGAAACGGGTGTGATAGACATCAACCTGCGCGACATGAAAGGCAATGCCCACAAACTGACCGACCTGAAGGGAAAAGTCGTAATCGTGGACTTTACGGTGTATCAGAGTGCCGTATCGGCCAGCCACAACTACATGCTGCGCGACCTGTATGACAAGTACGCTTCCCGCGGACTGGAGATTTACCAGATTTCGCTGGATGCCGACGAGCACTACTGGAAGACCACGGCCGACAACCTGCCCTGGATTTGTGTGCGTGATGCCAATGGCATCTACTCGTCCGTAGCGGCTGCCTACAATGTGCAGAACCTGCCGACACTGTTCCTGGTGAACCGCGACAACGAGCTGAGTGCCCGTGGCGAAACCATCAAGGACCTGGATGCAGCCGTGCAGAAGTTGTTGTAATTTGTTATAATGGAGGGCAGACTCCATTAAATATGTTACAAAACAGCGGCTGGCACTTGACGCATATTGTTTAAAGTGCTATCTTTGCGAAGAAATATTGGAAGAGGGTTCCAGCATGGTCGGACATGTTGGAATTCTTTTTTGTTTATAATATATCAATTAAGAATAATAAGGAGGAAAATTTATGGCTTATATGTCAGAAGAAGGCTACAACAAATTGTTGGCCGAATTGAAACAGCTGGAAGCAGTGGAACGTCCCAAGGTGGTGGCTGCCATTGCTGAAGCACGCGACAAGGGAGACTTGTCCGAAAATGCAGAGTATGATGCAGCTAAGGAAGCACAAGGATTGCTCGAGATGAAAATCAGTAAGCTGAAAGCGGTGATTGCCGATGCTAAGATCATCGACGAGTCTAAGCTGAAGACCGACTCTGTACAGATCCTGAACAAGGTGGAGTTGAAGAACGTGAAGAACGGCATGAAGATGACCTATACCATCGTGTCGGAGAGCGAAGCAAATCTGAAGGAAGGCAAGATTTCAGTCAATACCACAAGTGCACAAGGTTTGCTTGGC
>CAYQOV010000055.1:0-17831 GCA_964419245.1 uncultured Bacteroides sp.
ACTATCATCGTATCAAGGAAATCTCTTCTGCTACAGGTATTCCTGAGCCTGAAGACTGGTTTGGTACTCTGCTTCGTCTGCCTGATGTGATGACCAAGACCGAGACACAGGAACTGAGCGAAGAGGAGTGGCAGGTGGCTCATGCGGCCGTCGAAGAGGCACTGAACCATCTGGTGGACTTCCGCAAGCAGGAAGGTGCTGCACTTGAGAAAAAGTTCCGTGAGAAAATAGCCAACATTGCCCATCTTCTCGAAACAGTGGAACCTTATGAAAAGGAACGTGTCGGAAAAATAAAGGATCGCATTGTCGATGCGCTCGAGAAGACGATCAGCGTGGATTACGACAAGAACCGTCTGGAGCAAGAACTCATCTATTACATCGAGAAGCTGGACATCAACGAAGAGAAGCAACGCCTTAGCAATCACTTGAAATATTTCATCAGCACGCTGGAAACAGGTAGCGGACAGGGTAAGAAGTTGGGCTTCATCGCACAGGAGATGGGGCGTGAAATCAACACCTTGGGCAGCAAGTCCAACCATGCGGAGATGCAGAAGATCGTGGTTCAGATGAAGGATGAGCTGGAGCAGATCAAGGAACAGGTACTGAATGTAATGTAATCGATTTTTAAGTATGGGTAAACTGATTATCTTTTCCGCCCCTTCAGGTTCGGGCAAATCGACTATCATCAACTATTTGCTGACGCAGAACCTGAACTTGGCTTTTTCCATTTCGGCCACCAGCCGTCCGCCGCGTGGCACGGAGCGCGATGGTGTGGAGTATTTCTTCCTTTCGCCCGAAGAATTCCGCCGTCGTATTGCTGAGGGTGAGTTCTTGGAGTACGAAGAAGTCTACCACGATCGCTTCTATGGAACGTTGAAGGCACAGGTCGAAAAGCAGTTGGCTGCTGGGCAAAATGTGGTGTTCGACGTCGATGTCGTAGGCGGATGCAACATCAAGAAGTTTTATGGCGACCGTGCCCTGTCTGTCTTTATCCAGCCGCCTTCGGTCGAAGAGCTGCGCAAGCGCCTGGTGGGGCGAGGTACTGATACGCCCGAAGTCATCGAGGATCGTGTGGCCAAGGCTGCTTATGAAATGTCTTTTGCCCCGAAGTTTGACAAGATTATTGTGAACGACGACTTGGAGACGGCCAAGGCCGAGGCGTTGGAGATAATCACCCAATTCTTGAAGGCATGACGAAAGATTATAGCGGCAAGAACTTCTCGCGCAAGATGAACAAGGGATTGTTGATTGTCAACATTATCTTGCTGGTATGTGCCGTATGGTTGCTAATTGCCAATATACAGCACGAAGAATACACTGTAGCTATAGGCATGGGGCTTGTTGGCATAGTGTCCATCGCGAACGGCACCCTTGCTTTCCTTCGGCTGAAGGGAAAGAAAATCTGATGCGCTTATGGATATTGGTATCTTCAGCGGTTCGTTCAACCCTATCCATGTCGGCCATCTGGCCTTGGCCAATTACCTTTGCGAGTTTGGCGGGCTGGATGAATTGTGGTTTCTGGTGACTCCCCGCAATCCTTTCAAGGTGGGGCAGGACTTGCTGCCCGATGCCTTACGGCTGGAGTTGGTGCAACTTGCCGTAGAGGGATATTCCAAGTTTCGTGCTTCCGATTTCGAATTCCATTTGTCCCAACCTTCCTATACCATCCATACGTTCGACCGCCTGAAGGAAGTCTATCCGCAACACACATTTCACCTGATTATCGGATCGGACAACTGGCATTCCTTCTCCCGCTGGTATCAGTCCGAACGCCTGCTGGCCGAGAATCCCATTTTGATTTATCCCCGTTCAGGCTATCCCGTCGATGTATCTTCTCTACCTCCTCGCGTGCGTCTGGTCGATTCGCCTGTACTCGAAATCAGCTCTACCTTTATCCGAGAGTCTATCGAGGCAGGGAAGGATGTACGCTATTTCCTCCATCCTCGCGTGTACGAACGGCTGATGCAGAAGTAAGCTTTCGGCTTCGTTCACTTGTCCTAATCATGTTCCCCAAAAACAAGTAATGTTTTTGCTGAATGGAAAGCATTGTTTTGTCGAGCGAAAAGCAATGCTTTACCATGCAGAAAGCAATGTTTTATAAAACGGAATAGGTTGGCACTTTAGGAAGGGGCTGTTATAGGTCGAACAGTCTCTCTACCGCCACGGCTACTCCATCTTCATCATTGCTCAGGGTAATGTAGTCAGCAGCCTGCTTCACTGGCTCCTGAGCATTGGCCATGGCAACTCCCATGCCTGCGAATTTAATCATGCTAAGGTCATTGTAACCGTCGCCCATGGCTATCATCGCTTCGCGCGTCAGGCCCAGTTTGTCCAATAGTACGGACAAGGATTGGGCTTTGTCGATTCCCATCGGCACCAGCTCCAGGAAGTAAGGTTCTGAGCGGTAGACGCTGATTTGTCTCTGCAGGCGGAGGGAGAGTTCGGCTTCGGTTCGTATCAGTCGGTCGGGGTCGCCCACGATGAGGCATTTGGGCAAGGGGAGGGGAGCTGCTGCCAGAAAATCGTCTACGGCACGTATCTTCATTTTGTTCAGAAAGGCTTCCTTGCGGACATATTCGTCGTCGGGGCTTTCGGTCAGGATGTATTCGTTGTCGTAGGTCAGGATGGCCTGTTCGTTACGCACAGAGGCTGTATAGAGTATGGGGAGTACATCGTCGGGCAAGAGGTTCTTGTAGAGCAGACGGCCTGTGCTCCATTCGATAATTTCGCCTCCGTTGTAGGAGAGGATGAAACCACCGTATTTTTTCATGTGTAGAGCGTCGGCCAGGGGAGCGATACCATACGTGGGGCGACCTGATGCCAATACCAGACGGACGCCGCTCTGCTGGAGGCGGAGCAGGATTTGCAGGTTGCGTGGAGAAATCTCTTTCTTCGAGTTGGTCAGGGTGCCGTCCAAGTCGAGGACGAGCAGGTGGTATTTTTGTGTCATCTTCCGGTTCCTATTTTGTTGTTAGCGGTTGCAAAGATACGGAAAGAAATGTGATTCCCTTGTATGCTTTGGATTATCCTGTTATCTGTTTTTGTAAGAGGTGAAAAAAAGTGACCATATGATGAGCAAATGTCTTTCTTTTTTGTTATTATAGTCAGTGAAGGGAGTCGGTTAGAAGCCTCTTTCTGAAATGAATAAAAATCACTCAATTTATGGAAGCAAAAAAAGAATGTTATGAAGCCCCTGTATGTACGCTCATCGAGATGGAAGCACAACAAATAATCTGTGGCAGTGGGACGCACGAAGGTTTTAATGAATATCCTTATGAATGGTAAAACGGAAACAATTATGAAATCTATTTTTTATATAATGGCTTTAGCCACGCTGATGGTGTCTTGTGTGGAAGACGGACTACAGTCAGATAACAAAGTGCAGATGGAGTTTTATGCCACGGCAGATGTCTCTACGCGTACCGTATTGGTGGAGCATAATGGGGTAAACTGGTTGGCAGAAGATAGGGTGTCTTTGTTCGACCCTTCGGGAGCCAACAATGAGTTTTCCACGACAGAGGGTGGTGCGTCTGTAACTTTTACTGGCAGGGCTACCGAGGCCGATGGTACTTACTATGCGCTCTATCCTTACGATAAGGAGGCGAACGTATCTGGCAGTGTTGTTACAACCAGGTTGCCAGCCTTTCAAACAGCGCAGACAGGCAGTTTTGCTACGATGCTGAATCCCTCGGTTGCGGTGGCCGATGCACAACAAAATCTTTATTTTAAGAATGTGTGCGCTTTGGTGAAGTTTACATTGGACAACAGGATTACTGAAACGATTACGAAAGCAGTCTTCTGTGGTAACGATGGAGAAGCATTGGCCGGTCCATTGTCAATAGATGCTGCAGCTGCTGATCCGATGGCTGTTGTGGATGCCAGTTTGGGTGAAACGAAGGTAGAACTGACTGGTCCTTTGACCTCGGGTGGCACTTATTACTTTGTTGTCGCCCCTGCTACTCTGAGTAAAGGTTTGACGCTAACACTTTATAATTCCAATGGATATTGGAAGAAACAAGGTACTAAAGAAGTCGCTTTAACTGCTGGAGGAATGTTGAATTTAGGAACTTTGACTCCTGATTCATTTACTCCTTTGTCGGATTATGAAGTGATAGATGGCGTATATCATATCTACAATGCCGATGGTCTCATGGCTTGGGCTTCGCAGGTGGATGTACTGACTCAAAGTGTCATATTGGAGAACGACATCGACTTGCAGGACAAAACATGGACGCCTGTAGGCAGTAGTATGGATACTAATGGTTATTCCGGCGATTTTGATGGTAACGGTAGGTATATCTATAACCTGGCGATAGCCAGCGATGCGGGTAATATCGGTTTCTTTGGTGCTTTGGCTAAGGGAGCGAAGGTGCACGATGTGAAGTTCTCTAATGCAACCGTGAAAGGTAACAGTAGCTCCTATGCAGGTGTAGTGGTCGGTTCCAGTTTGGGCATGATTGAAGATTGTAATGTGCGTAGTTCAGAAGTATCGGGACAATATGCAGGTTCCATTGTGGGCAACAACAGTGTACAGGTAAACAGATGTACAGTAGTTGATGTCGTAGTGCATGCTGATGTACAAGGAGGCATGTCGGGCGGTATAGCTGGAGTTAGCCATGGAAAGATAGAATATTGCACGATATCGGGTCAGAGCCTTATTACGGCAAATGGCTCGAATAGCCGTGCCGGAGGTATTGTAGGTTATTCTTCTGAAGAAAGTGGTATTTCTACAAGTGGCCGTTTGTTGAAGTGTGCTGTTGATGGAGCCACTATTTCGGGTGTGATGGCTGGTGGTGTTGCAGGCGAAAATAGTTTTGGTATTGTGGCGCAATGTGTGGCCAATCGAGTTACGGTGACACATCAGTCGTCGGCTGCCAGTACCCGTTTGGGAGGTGTTGTCGGATACAATACCCGTGGTGATGTGGTAGCCAGCTATTCGGCCTATTCTACTATAGGCGGGCTGGAACTTTCATCAGAGGCTATGGGAGGCATTGTGGGTTACAATAATAACAGCAAGGCTGATGTTTACGGCTGTTATTCTACGCATGTGTCATTCCAAGGAGTAGTGAGTGGTGATGAATCTGGTATAGGAAGCATTGCTGGATATACCAATGGGCATGTAACTTCGTGCTACGCTGTTTTGCCTGATGGGTCAAGTGGGGTTTATTTGATAGGTCGTGGAGCTGCTTCTGATCATTGTGTGGAGGCAGGAAATACTGACTATCAAACGTTGGTGACTGGTGTAAATAATCTTACCGCCGATGACGGCTCTGTCTGGGAAGCGGCCAAGATATGGGACCTTACCGCTTCGGGTACTCCTACCATCGTGTCGACTTATATATGCGAGCCTTCTGCCACTCAGCCTTAATGGTATAAAGTATAAAGAATGCCCTCAACCGTTGGTAGTTGGGGGCATTTGTTTTTCCTTTGTTTCTTTAAAGGTTTACTCCAAGCACTCATCCAAGTCGTGTGCCAACTGTTCCTTGTCAAGGTGCTGGCCAATGAAGACAATCTTCTGCATGCGGTCACCATACTTCTCGTCCCAGTCGCGCAGCAGGCCTGGCTCCTGCTTCATCAGCTCGATAAGATCTTCCTCGGGCGCGGTGGCATACCACTGTCCGGCCTCAGTGAGCTGTTTCTGTACACCCGCCTGCTCGAAGAGGTATGACATGTCGCGGTTGTGGCTGAAGTAGCACACACCCTTGGCGCGGATAATATTCTTGGGCCAGCGGGTGGCGATGAAGCGGTCGAGCTTGTGGATGTCGAAGGCCGGTCGGCGGTAGTACACAAACGTGCCGATGCCGTATTCTTCCACCTCGCCGCCTTCGTGGTCGTGGTGGTGATGGTGGTGATGATGTCCTTCTTCTTCATGCTCGTGTTCCTCGTGGTGGTGCTCTTCTTCATGCTCGTGGTGATGGCTGCCGTGGGCATGTGCTTCGTGCTCCTCTTCCTCCGTGGCGGCGCGTTCTATTTCGCGGATCCAGCCGGCTGAGGTGGCGGCACGTTCGAAATCGAACAGATGTGTGTCGAGCAGCTTTTCCAATGGCACGTCGGCATAGTTGCATTCGATGATTTCGGCCGAAGGTTGCAGGGTGCGGATGATTTTTTTGATGCGTCCCAACTCTTCGGGCTTCACTTCGGCCGCTTTGTTTAATAGGATGATGTTGCAGAATTCAATTTGCTGGATGATGAGGTTTTCGATGTCTTCTTCATCCAGTCCCTTGCGTGTCAGGCTGTCGCCGCAGGCAAATTCGCTTTGCAGGCGCAGGGCGTCCACCACACTCACCAGGCAGTCCAGGCGGCAGATGCCGTGGCGGGTATAGGCATCGCCCAGGCGGGGGATGGAACAGAGTGTCTGTGCGATGGGCTCGGGCTCGCAGATGCCGCTGGCTTCGATGACGATATAGTCGAAGCGTTCGGTACACATCAGTTCATAGACTTGCTCGATGAGGTCGGCTTTCAGCGTGCAACAGATGCAGCCGTTTTGCAGGGCAACGAGGCTGTCGTCTTTCTGAGCCACTACGCCGCCTTTCTGGATGAGGTCGGCATCAATGTTTACCTCACCGATGTCGTTCACGATGACAGCGAAGCGGATGCCTCGCTTGTTGGCCAGAATGCGGTTCACCAAGGTGGTTTTGCCACTGCCCAGGTATCCCGTGAGCAGCAGTATGGGAATTTCTTTTTGTCTCATGTCATTTTTTATTTAGCAGCAGCAAAGATAAGCCTTCTGGATTAGATTATGCTTCCAAGTCCTATCTTTTTCTTGTAAGTTCTCTTTGTTTTTAGATAAAATAGGATGTGGTTCGGGATAAAAAATATCTGAAACAAGTTTCAATATTTTGTTCTCCGCTCACCTTTCACTATTTTTGCAGAAGCATCTAATGGAGAGGGTGGTCGTTTTTCCTCCTTCTGTCAAAAGATGCCATGTCGTAACCCTTAAAAAGAAAGAGATTTATGTTTTCTGGAATTGTAGAAGAGTGTGCCACGCTGGTAAACGTGGTAAAAGAACAGGAGAATGTGCATTTCACTTTCCGTTGCTCCTTCGTGGGCGAATTGAAGATTGACCAGAGTGTGGCTCACAACGGCGTCTGCCTGACCGTCGTGGCGCTGACCGACGATATTTATACCGTCACTGCCATGAAGGAGACGCTCGACCGCTCCAACCTGGGCTTGCTGAAGGTGGGCGACGAGGTGAACGTGGAGCGCAGCATGATGATGAACGGACGTCTGGACGGACACATCGTGCAGGGGCATGTCGATCAGACGGCTACTTGCATCGACGTGAAGGATGCCGAAGGCAGCTATTATTTCACCTTCCGCTATGCGTTCGACAAGGAAATGGCCCGACGAGGATACATCACAGTGGACAAGGGTTCGGTTACAGTCAACGGAGTCAGCCTGACGGTGTGCAACCCCACGGACGACACCTTCCAGGTAGCCATCATTCCCTATACCTTTGAACATACCAACTTCCATGCCATTCAGGTGGGTTCGGTAGTGAACCTCGAGTTTGACATCATCGGCAAGTACATCAGCCGTATGATTCAGTATCAGTCATAAATGATATAGTTTCAACTTTTAATAAAGAATAGTAGAAATATGAAGAATCTGTGCTGGATGCTCTTAGGAGCAAGCTTGTTGACAGCCTGCAACCCTGCGGCTAAAATGGAAATCAGCGGTACGCTGAATGGCATTGAGAGTGATACGTTGTTGGTCAACCATCGGTCTGTAGACGGTAGCGAGGCACGGCTAGACACAGTGCCTATGCAGAATGGGCAGTTTGCCTTCAATGTGGGCGACAGCGTGCTGAAGCAAGTCTATATCTACGCCAAACCCTCAGGTAATGGTGCTGTTAGTATGAAAGCTTTGGGACTGGTATTCTTGCCCGGTCGTCCTGTTACGGTAAGCGGTACGCTGGATGATTATCGTCTGAGTGGTGATGCTTTTTACGAAGCCTGCAATGAACTGAATGAGCAGCTCCGCCCTTGCATCGTAAAGCTCGATTCGCTTAGCAAAGTATGTATGCAGATGGAGGTTGATGGTATTCCTGCCGACAGCATCCGCCGGGTCAATGCTTCCTCGCAAGAATTGCTGAACCGCATGCAGGATCTGCGTTGTGACTTCATCCGTAGCCATGCCGACCAGGATGTGGCCGTCTATGCTCTGTCGCGCGACTTGTCTGTTGAGAAGATAGGCGAGATGCTTGATGTGGTAGCCGAGTCTGTACGTACGGGTGTGATGGCACCGTTGTATCGTCAGGTAAAGGATGGTTATGACAAGGAAATGGCCCGTCGTGCTGCTGCCGAACGGGTGAAGGAAGGCAATCCGGCTCCGGACTTTACGCTGAAGGATCTCAAAGGTGATGACTTTACTCTTTCGTCGCTTCGAGGCAAGTATGTAGTACTTGATTTTTGGGGCAGCTGGTGTGGTTGGTGTATCAAGGGTGTACCCGATATGAAGAAGGCCTATGCCAAGCACAAGGCCAAGGTTGAATTTGTGGGCATCGACTGTCGTGATACAGAGGAGAAATGGCGCAAGGCGGTAGAAGAGCATGACATGCCTTGGTTGCATGTTCGCAACGAGGGCGATCCCGATGTCTCTGTCCTGTATGCTGTCCGCGGCTATCCGACGAAGATAGTCATCAGTCCCGAAGGTATCATACTGAAAGTAGTTGTAGGTGAGGATCCTGAATTCTATACCTATCTGGACGGATTGCTGAAGTGAGGCCCGTATTTATTTGAAACAGCCTTCTTAAGTCTTCAAGATATTGTCATAAACTTATAGATGGAGAGATAGCAATGGATTTTCTGCAATTGGCGGCCAGCCGCCAGAGCGATCGCGCTTACGAGCACCGACCTGTGGAGCGCGAAAAGTTGGAGCGCATCCTTCAGGCGGCCTGCCTGGCTCCTTCGGCCTGCAACGCCCAGCCGTGGAAGTTTGTGGTGGTAGACGACCCCGAACTTGCGCGGAGGGTGGGGAAGGCTGCCGCAGGGCTGGGCATGAACCAGTTTGCCAAGGAGGCGCCTGTTCATATCCTCATTGTCGAGGAGTCGATGAACTTCACTTCCTTCCTCGGCGCGAAGATCAAGGACAAGTATTTTCCCCTGATAGACATTGGCATCGCCGCCGCCCACATCACGCTTGCCGCCGAGAGCGAAGGCCTCGGCTCGTGCATCGTGGGTTGGTTCGACGAGAAGGAGATGAAGCAGCTGGTGGGCATTCCTGCGGGCAAGCGCCTGTTGCTCGATGTGGTCGTAGGCTATGCGGCCAAGCCCAAGCGCAAGAAGTCGCGCAAGGATCTGGAGAAAGTCGTATCGTATAATCACTATTAAGAATCGTGGCGTGCGAGGCTATACTTGCACCCTTTCTGACGAAGCACTGCGTCAGCCTTTCAGGAAGTGCTTCCTGAGGGTCTCATGCAGTGCTTTGTGAGGAGGTGAGGAAGCACTGTGTCACGCCTTCATGAAGCACTGTGTGAGGACGTCTGCTGGTGGAATGTACCCCTGCGACGCCCTTTTTTGTTTAATAAGTCCGCAGATTTGCTAAAACATGTTATTAAGCATGCTTTTTTAGTTGGATTATTTGCAAGTTGCTGAAAAGTGCGTACCTTTGCAGTGTGTTTTTCATAGTATTAGATTTAAGGTTAACAAAGGTTGGGCTCAGCGGAGCCCTTTTTTTATGTCCATACCTCTCGTGGCGGGATTATAAATCTTTCAGCAACACTTCGCCCGCATTCCTGTAATATTCTTCACGTGCTTTCATCAGTGTCGTCCATTGGTCGTTGTAGGCGTGTTCCTTGTCTATCTTGAAGTCCTCGGAACCATGCGAGTCGAGGCGGTCGAGCAGGACGGCTACGTTCAGGCGGTTGATGTCCATCGAGGGCTGGTAGGAGATCGATTCGCTCTTCTCGTCGGTAGCCACTTCGTGCACCAGCTTCACGTCCTGAAGTTCTTCAAAGATGCGTCGGGTCAGGCGGATGGGGATTTGACATTCCTCCGAAATCTCTTCGGCTGTATAGGGCTTTTCGCCGCGGGCAAAGCGCTTGGCGATGAGCGACATCATCAGCACGGCCACGAAGTCGTGGTAGCGTCGGCTGATGTTGCGCGTATCCTTGTCGAAGCTGAAGTTGCTGATGTTCTGCCCTGCATAGGTCAGCTCGACACCGAAGAGACAGATGGTCCATGATATTTGCAGCCAGAGGAGGAGCAGGGGCAGGGCGGCGAAGCTACCATAGATGGCATTGTAGCGCGACACCCACAACTGGCTGCTGATGTAGAGGAACTGAAAGGCCTGATAGGCGGTACCTGCCAGGATGCCCGATATGAGCGCGTGCTTGAACTTCACCTTCGTGTTGGGCATGAAGATGTAGAGCCCTGTGAACATGCACCACGTCAGTACATAGGGGATGAGGCGCACCAGGAACTTGCCCAAAGGGGCCAGCAGGGTGAAGTCTTCCATGTTCTTCAGCATGGTGCTCATGAAGATGGAAAGACCGCCCGAGAGCACCAGCAGGATGGGGATGAGGAGCAGCATGGAGAAATAGTCCGTGATGCGCCGATAGACGCTTCGTGCCTTCTGCACCTGCCAGATGCGGTTGAAGGTGATTTCCATGTTGTTGATCAGGTTGAGCACCGACCAGAGCAACATGATGAGGCCCACGCCGATGAAGATGCCGTTCTTCGTTTGCGACAGGTAGGTGTTGACGATGTTCAGGATGGCGCTGCTCGTCTCGTTCAGGCCGCCGAAGCCTGTGGCGATTTCATGCTCTATCACGTTGTCGAACCCGAAGCCGCGCGCAATGGCGAAGACCACGGCCAGGATGGGGATGAGTGCAAACAGCGTGCTATAAGTAAGGGCAGCGGCCTTGTTGGCCAGTCGGTCCTTGGTGAATCGGTTGACACAGAGGTAGATAGTCTTGATGACGGTATAGACGGAGAAGGTGGTCTTGTTCACCTCGTCCTCCGTGATGCGCCATATGTCATCGGTGAGGAACTTCCAGAGTCTTGCGATTTTTTGGTTCATGGCAAAGATACATATATAATAAAAAGAAAAGCAGTTGGCCTGTAAGCCGGGTTCTGTGCCTTGTCCGAGGGGAACAAGGTGTCTGCCATTTATCTGAGCCGTATGTCACCATACGCGCTTTAGCGGTCTACCCTCCGGCATCGAGCGAGCAACTCTCCTTGCGCCGGTTTACATGACCTTACAACTCCCAAGACGCACAGCCCTTGTGTCGCCACAAGACTGGTGGGCTCTTACCCCGCCTTCTCACCCTTACCCTTCTTCCGAGAGAAGAAGGGCGGTTGTTTTCTTCTGCGTTACTCTACCCTCGCGGACAGCTTTCTGTTAGGAAGTGGGACGCTCTGTGTTGCCCGGACTTTCCTCATGCACACCCAAGGTGCAGGCGGCAGACCGGCCAACTGCTTTATGGTGGCAAAGGTACGATTTTCGCGTCAAAAACACAGGATTTATGGAAATAATTCGTAGATTTGCTCGTATTAATCACCCACAAACAGACATTTCATGAACAGAAACTATCTTATTCTTGCCCTTTTGCTCTTCTGCTCCTTGCCATCCGCAAGGACCTATGCCACAGGCGGGGACATTCCGCCCGAGGTGGTTGCCCTGACCGATAGCCTCAAGCGGAAATATGCTCCCGACGGGCGTGTCGCCCTCTTCAAGACAGACTATACGTTCGACGGCAAGCACGTGATGCTTCGTGGCGAGACTACTTCGCCTTCTGCCAAGGCCGAACTGGTGGAGGCCCTGTCGAAGGCTGGCTACGAGGTGATGGACTGCCTGAAGGTGCTGCCCGACGAGGCGGCGCTCGAAGGAAAGACTTATGGCATTATCAACCTCTCCGTGGCCAGCTTGCGCGTACAGCCCGACTATTCGTCGGAGATGATGACGCAAGCCCTGCTGGGCATGCCCGTGCGTGTGCTCGAGCGCGACGGATGGTATCGCATTCAGACGCCCGACGACTACATCGCCTGGACGCATCGTGTCAGTGTCCTGCCCGTCACCCGCGAGGAACTGACGGCTTGGAATCGGGCAGAAAAGGTCGTGGTCACGTCGCACTACGCCTTCGTCTACTCCCAGCCCGACCGCCGCTCGCAGACGGTGTCCGACATCGTGGCTGGCAACCGTCTGAAACTGGAAGGAACAAAGGGTGGCTTCTATCGCGTTTCTTATCCCGACGGCCGACAGGGCTATGTGGAGAAGTCCGCCGCCCTGCCCGAACGCGAGTGGCGTAAAAGCCTGAAGCAAGATGCCGCCAGCATCATCCGCACGGCCCACACGCTGATGGGTGTGCCCTATCTCTGGGCGGGTACCTCGTCGAAGGGCATGGATTGTAGCGGGTTTGTGCGGACGGTGCTCTTCATGCACGACATCATCATCCCCCGCGACGCCTCCCAGCAGGCCTACGTGGGGCAGCATATCGACATCGCTCCCGACTTCTCCAACCTCCAGCCGGGCGACCTCGTGTTCTTCGGACGCAAGGCCACGCCCGAACGCAAGGAGCGGGTGGTGCATGTAGGCCTCTATATAGGCAATCGCCGCTTCATCCATTCGCAGGGCGATGTGCGCGTCAGCAGCTTCGATCCGCAGGACGAGCTGTTCGACGCCTTCAACCTGGAGCGCCTGCTCTTCGCCACGCGCGTGCTTCCTTATATAAATAAGGAGAAGGGATTGAATACGACGGACGAGAACCCCTACTATCGGTGGTGAGCAGGAAAACACTGCTTTCGCCTCCGCAAAGCACCGTTTTCTCCTCCCGAAAGCATTGCTTTTCCGAGGAGAGTCGGGGCAGGGGCAGAAGCGATTCTGAAACTTAGATAAAAAGAAAGATATGATGCAAGACAGACGAACATTCCTGAAGACGGCGGCGTTTGCCACGTTGGGTTCGGGCCTGATGATAAACGAAGCCTTGGGGGCCGGCAAGAAGCGCGGCGCCTGGTTCAATCTGAACAGAAAGAGCGGAGTGGGGGCGCAAATGAAGTTGCGCTTTTTCCCCTACGAGTTGAAGCTCCGCCACGTCTTTACTGTGGCCACCTACTCGCGCAGTACGACGCCCGACGTGCAGGTGGAGTTGGAGTACGATGGCGTCATCGGTTATGGCGAAGCCTCTATGCCGCCCTACCTGCAGAAGGAGTTGGGCACGCTGGACAGTGTGATGGCCTTCCTGAAGAAAGTGCAGGACACGATTGGTCGGTTCTCCGACCCCTTCCAGATGGAGGACATTCTGGCTTACATCGACAGCCTTTCGGAGAGCGACGCGGCGGCCAAGGCGGCGGTGGACATCGCCCTGCACGATCTCGTGGGCAAACTCCTGCAGGCGCCCTGGTACAAATTATGGGGGTTGGACAAGGACAAGACGCCTTCGACCACCTTCACCATCGGCATCGATACGCCCGACGTGGTGCGCGAAAAGACGAAGGAGTGCGCCGACCGCTTCAACATCCTCAAGGTGAAGCTCGGAGGCGACAACGACAAGGAGATGATCGAGACCATCCGTTCGGTCACGTTCCTGCCCATTGCCGTCGACGCCAACCAGGGGTGGACCGACCGCCAGCATGCCCTCGACGAGATACACTGGCTCAAGGAGCAGGGCATCGTCATGGTGGAGCAGCCCATGCCCAAGGAGCGGATAGACGACATTGCCTGGATTACCCAGCAGAGTCCTCTGCCCATCTTTGCCGACGAGGGCGTCCAGCGCCTGAAGGATGTACCTGCGCTGAAGGGAGCCTATACGGGCATCAACATCAAGCTGATGAAGTGTACGGGCATGCGCGAGGCGTGGAAGATGCTCAACCTGGCGCGCGCGCTCGACATGAAGGTGATGGTGGGTTGCATGACGGAGACTTCGTGCGCCTGTTCGGCGGCCGCCCAACTCTCGCCCGCGGTCGATTTTGCCGACCTCGACGGCAACCTGCTCATAGCCAACGACCGCTTCCGAGGTATGGAGGTGGTCAAGGGAAAGATTACCTTGCCCGACCTGCCTGGCATCGGGGTAGTGATTAATAATTGATAATTCTCCATTTTCCATTGAATTATGAAGAATCTGCTTTATCTTGTCCTGTTTCTGCTGGCCTTTTCGGCTTGCAACCGTAAGGCGTCCGATGCTTCCTACTCGTGGGAGGCCGACCTGCACCAACGCCTCCTGACTGATTTCTGCCTGACGGAGGCGCAAGTGAAAGATTACATCCGCCGCTACCTGCCCGACGTGACCGACGAGCAGATGCGCCAATGGGAGGAGTCGGGCGCGTTGGAGTGCATGATGCTCGATGGCGAGAAGCGCTACTTTCGCAATGCGGGTCCCAACCTTTTCCGCATCGACTCTCTGTGTCGTGAGGTGAAGCTGGCCAAGGAAGGCGAACAGGTGAGCACCAGCGACCGCGCGAATGCTGAGAACCTGCCCGAAATCTTGGTCGCTACCGACGGACGAAACGATTCGTGCCTGGCGGCTCCCAAGCGCATGCGCGTCACCTATACGCTGACCGTCGACACCAATGCCGTCCCAGCGGGCGAAGTAGTGCGTTGCTGGCTGCCCTATCCACGCACGGACATTCCCCGTCAGCAGGACGTGAAGCTGATAGCCACCAGCGAGCCTTCGTACACGCTGACCTCTGAAGGCACGACGCACAGCACCCTCTACATGGAGAAGCGGGCGGTGAGCGGAGAGCCCACTGTCTTTTCGGAAACGTTCGAATACACCTCTTATGGCGAGTGGTACGACATTCGTCCCTCTGACGTCCTGCCCTACGACACCACGACAGAGCTCTACCGACGCTATACGTCCGAGCGCGACCGCCACATCGTCTTCTCGCCTCGCCTGCGTCAGTTGGCTGACAATTTGACAGAGGGCGAGGACAATCCCTACTTGAAGGCCTGTCGCATCTTCCGCTGGGTGAACGATCACTTCCCTTGGGCCTCTGCGCGCGAGTACTCTACCATCGACAACATCCCTGAATATGTGCTCGACAACCGTCATGGCGATTGCGGACAGGTGACGTTGCTCTTCGTTACCCTGTGTCGCATTGCGGGTATTCCTGCTCACTTCCAGAGCGGCTTCATGATGCAACCCCGCGCATGGAACCTGCACGACTGGGCAGAAGTCTACTTCGAGGGCATCGGTTGGGTGCCTGTCGACCAGTCGTTCGGCCTAGCTCCCTATGCGGAGAAGGCTGGGAAGCCCTATTTCTATCTGGGTGGCATCGACTCGTGGCGCATGGTGGTGAACCAAGACTATGGCATGCCGCTCGTGCCCGAAAAGAAATATCCGCGGAGCGAGACGGTGGACTTCCAGCGTGGCGAAGTGGAGTGGGCGGGTGGTAACCTGTACTTCACTGAGTGGGACTATCACATGGATATCGAGTACCTGAACTATTGACCTCGTATTCCGTTCGACGTTTCCTTTTTCCGACCTGTGAAGCATCTCTTTAGAAGCGGAAACATATTTTTACGCTCTAAGCCTCAAAGTGTTAAAGTGGCAGGAAACGTGCATAAATGCTAATTTGGCAGCCTCTGTCGTTAACCGCTGTTAAGCTCAAAAACGGCTTTGTTAAAAGAGGACAAAAAAGACTGACAGGGTGAATAACTGAATAGTTTTTGTCGTTATTTTAACGTCATAAAGTTAAAGCAAAGTCGAATATTAACATTTTAAAGAGATAAGATTTATGAAACGGACAGCAAAAATGGTAATGGGAGTCACCGCTGGTGTACTTCTGAGTTCCGCGATAGGTGGATTTACTGCCTACAAGTTAATGGCCAAGCAGCAGATGGAAAACGCCACGTTCAGCGAGCTTTTCCAGCAAAATCCAAATAATGTAAGGTTGGCAGGTCTGAGCGCGATCAATGCGCAGCCCGTCGACCTGACCCAAGCCGCCGAAAGTTCAGTACATGCCGTAGTGCACATCCGCGCTACCGAGCTGAGCAAGACGCGCACCATCCAGACGCAACCCGATATTTTTGACTTCTTCTTTGGCGACGGCCGTGGCCAGCAGCGTCAGATCCAGACACAGCCACGTGTGGGCTTCGGTTCGGGTGTCATCATCTCGAAGGACGGATATATCGTGACGAACAACCACGTAGTCGAGGGTGCTGACGAAATCACTGTCAAGCTCAATGACGAGCGCGAATTGAAGGGACGTGTCATCGGTACCGACCCCGACACTGACCTGGCTCTGCTGAAGATCGAAGGCGACGATTTCCCCACCATCCCTGTGGGCAATTCGGACAACCTGAAGGTGGGCGAATGGGTTTTGGCCGTGGGTAACCCCTTCAACCTGAATTCTACCGTTACGGCAGGTATCGTGAGCGCCAAGGCTCGTTCCATCGGTACGACGGCTGCCAACGGACAGGCTGCCAGCATCCAGTCGTTCATTCAGACCGATGCCGCCATCAACTCGGGTAACAGTGGTGGTGCCTTGGTGAATGCCGCCGGCGAGCTGGTAGGTATCAACGCCATGCTTTATTCGCCTACGGGTGCCTATTCGGGTTATGGCTTTGCCATCCCTACCAACCTGATGACGAAGGTCATTTCCGACCTGAAACAATATGGTACCGTTCAGCGTGCTTTGCTGGGCATCAAGGGTGGTGACTTTACGACCGACCTGCAGATGAACGACGAAGTGGTGAAGGAGATGGAGAAACGCATGGAAGAGCTGGGCGTGAAGGAGGGTATCCTTGTGGCTCAAGTCATAGAAGGCGGTTCGGCTGCCGGCATCCTGAAGGAAAACGATGTCATTATCAAGCTGGACGGCAAGAAGCTGCACAAGTTCACCGACCTGCAAGAGGCTCTGTCCAAGCACCGTCCGGGCGACAAGGTACAACTGACCATCGTTCGCGACAAGAAGGAAAAGGAAGTGACCATCACGTTGAAGAACGCTCAGGGTAATACGAAGGTAGTCAAGAATGCCGGTATGGAAATCTTGGGTGCTGCCTTCAAGCCGATCGACACCGACCTGCGCCGCCAGCTCAACCTGGGCTATGGTCTTGAAGTGACAGGCGTAAGTGGTGGCAAGATGGGCGATGCAGGCATCCGCAAGGGCTTTATCATCCTGAAGGCCAACGGCCAGCCGATGAAGACCGTCGAGGATCTGGAGAACGTACTGAAGGCTGCTACGCAGACACCCGAACAAGTGCTCTTCATCACGGGTATGTTCCCCTCGGGCAAGCGCGCCAGCTATGCAGTAGACTTGAGTCAGGAATAAGATTTAGGTATTAGGTATTAGATATAGATATAGGATAGGTTAGACAGTTGATAAGGTAAGAAGGTTGAAGTATGTTTAATTTATCTTGTAAGTGGTGCCGGCAAAGAACTTGTCGGCACTCTTTTTGTTACCTTTTGTAAGGAGCCCGAAAGGCGTTCCTCTGACTTTTTTTGTTGAACCTGACAAAAAGATGGCAAAAGATTGGTGCTAATCCGATTTTTTGTCGTAACTTTGTCAACCCAATATGTGTATAGAAGAATGAGACAACTAAAAATTACCAAAAGTATCACTAACCGAGAGAGCGCTTCTCTGGACAAGTACTTGCAGGAAATCGGGCGTGAGGACCTCATTACTGTTGAAGAAGAAGTGGAACTCGCTCAGCGCATCCGCAAGGGTGACCGTGTTGCACTGGAGAAACTGACACGTGCCAATTTGCGTTTCGTCGTATCTGTCGCAAAACAGTATCAGAACCAAGGCTTGAGTTTGCCCGACTTGATCAACGAAGGCAATCTGGGTCTGATCAAAGCAGCCGAAAAGTTCGATGAGACACGTGGTTTCAAGTTCATCAGCTACGCGGTGTGGTGGATACGCCAGTCCATTCTGCAAGCCCTGGCCGAACAG
>CAYQOV010000056.1:0-8020 GCA_964419245.1 uncultured Bacteroides sp.
ACTGTGAAAAAAGTCAGACTACTGTTTCCCATATTGTTACTGATGTGCATTTGCGCCTGCACCAACAAGCCCTATCCGCAAAGTCTTCGGGTTGCCGACTCGTTAATTCACAATAATCCAGACAGTGCGGTCATCTTGCTGGAAGAGCTTAAAAGAAGTATGGCGTTTGAACCCCAAGCCACACAAATGTACTACCAGCTACTGACAATCAAGGCCAAGGACAAAGCATACATTACACATACCTCTGACAGCCTTATCAAGACTGTTGTGAAATATTACGAAGAGAGAAAAGACCGGGAGCGATTGCCGGAAACATACTACTATGCAGGGCGGGTATATCGAGATTTGGGGGATGCGCCGCAGGCACTGGAATATTTACAGAAGGCTATAGAATCGACAAAGGATTGCACAGACTATAGGCTGATCAGTCGGATATATAGCCAAACGGGAACGCTATATTTATATCAGGATACTTATGACCAAGCTTTAGAAGTTTTCAGGAAAGCCTATCAGTATTGCCTCTCAGACAAAGACAGTATAGGCATGGTTTATAGTTTAAGAGATATAGGACGAACATTCACTACGCTTAATTGTGCAGACAGTGCTCTCTATTATTATAAAGGAGCTTTAAAATATGCCGAACAAATCCATAACAACCATTTGGTGGGAGTCGTTCAAGCTGAACTATCAGGACTTTATATACAATTAGAGATGTATCCGGAAGCTTTTACAGCCATTCAATGCTCCAACAAATATATAAAAGGACACAATATAGCTCCCTTCTATGCCATTTTAGCTGATTATTACTATTATACCAACCAGTTAGACTTCGCCACTTTTTATTATACACAAACTGCCAGTTTCGATGATCTTTACCAAAAACAAGGCAGCTACAAAGGGTTAGGGAATATCGCTCGCAAAAAAGGTCAATATAAAGAAGCCATGGAGTATTTTGATAAATATCTCATATACACTGATTCCATTAAAGATATTACCAATACAGAAACGATTCGTAAGATGCAGTCTCTGTACAATTATCAACTAAAAGAGAAAGAAAACAGCAAATTACAACGCCAAGCAGCCAACTACAAACTGTGGAATATTCTTCTTATTTTCTCACTTCTATCTCTTGTTTTCCTTTTCATTGCCTATCACCAATTCCGCAAAAAGAAAGAGCAACAACAACTTGTCAAACAAGAAAGGATTAAACAAATACAAAAAGAAAGATATGCGCAAAGCAACACGTATCTGGAAAAAAATAAAGAACAGATCAAGGAAGTGGAACTTTCCCTGCACAAAGCAGAAATAGAGAAAGACCAGTTACGACAAGACTTGCTAAAAGCCCAAAAATCCTTGATAGAAAAAACCAATGAACAAATAACAGCTACCCAAAGAGTACAGAAACAATCGGAATTAGCCTTAAAACACTCCGACATTTACAAAAAGTTTCATTTTGCGGTTCAGGGAAGCGATGAAAAGATTGGCAATGACGACTGGAAGGAATTAATGTGTGCCGTAGACGAGGCATACAATCAGTTTACCACGCGCCTCCTCGAACTTTACCCAATGAAAACAATAGAGATACAAGTTTGCGTCTTAATCAAAATAGGTTTGTCTCCAGCCCAAATCGCATTTATCACCATACGCAGCAGACAAGCCATCAGTTCTATCCGCAAAAGACTGTATAGCAAAGTGATGGGGAAAGATGGCACACCGGAACAGTGGGATAACTTTATAAGCACATTTTAAGGAAGCGTACTTTTTGCGTACACCCGAAAAGTACGATAACCAAAAGCGTACAATTTGCATATTGCATTTCATCCATAAACAAAGGCAACCCTCTTACATTTGCGGCAAATCATTCATGATGTCATGAAAAAAAACTATTTGTCGCATTTGTAACAGACCGTTATGCAAGAACGCCAACACAACAGAGAGCTATACTTCAAGGAGCTTGCCTTGACGAGCCGGACATATTACCTGCCTTACATTGCCCGCTTCAAACGGATGGAAAGGGGAATGAACGTATTGGAAGTGGGATGCGGCGACGGCGGCAACCTGTTACCCTTTGCCGAAACAGGATGCAACGTCACCGGAGTGGACCTGTCTGAGAACAGGATAAAAGATGCCATCCGCTTCTTTGCCGAGCAACAAGCACAAGGCACGTTCATTGCTTCGGACATCTTCCTTCTGAAAGGACTGGAACATTCGTTCGACCTGATTCTTTGCCACGACGTCATCGAACATATCGAACGGAAAGCAGCTTTCCTGTCCGGCTTGAGGCACTACCTCAAACCTGGAGGCATTGTCTTCATGTCATTTCCAGCTTGGCAGATGCCCTTCGGCGGACATCAGCAAATATGCAGGAACAAAGTAATATCCCACCTGCCCTTCATCCACCTGCTGCCTTCCCCACTCTACAAGGGCATCCTGAAAGCGGGAGGCGAAACCCAAGCACGCATCGAAGAGCTGCTTTCCATCAAACAAACACGGACACCGATAGAGCTGTTCGAGAAGCTGGCGAAGCAAGAGTTTACCTTCGCAGACAGGCAGCTCTACTTCATAAATCCCCATTACGAAGTGAAATTCGGGCTGAAGCCCCGCAGGCTGCCGGCACCCATTGCCAGCATTCCCTACGTGCGGAATTTCTTCACAACTTCCTGCTCCTATCTGTTGAAATGAACTGGGCTTTCTACATAAAAAAAGGTTGTGTCGGAACTCCGACACAACCTTTTGCCTAAAACGTACACTTGTCAGTCGTCATTCCGGTCCTGGCTCTGCGACACGTACTCGAACTGGGCATTGAAACGCATGTCCCAGTCGATGCCGCCGGCATCCGTCACTTCCACGACATAACCGCCCAGCTCCTTCTCGACACCGTTGATATACGCCTCGGGGTGCAGTTCTTCCACTTTCGTTATCACGTTTGCCGGCAGGATGCCCGTGGGAAGCGGGCTGAAATGGCACTCGATGTTCGTCCATTCGCCGTCTTCGTCAAACTCCATGTCCGTGCCGTCGGACAGTTTCACCTGATACTCCTTGCGTCCGTCCTCCTCTCCTGGACGATGGAAAGGATGTCGGCACCGGGGAAATAGTTCTCAATAAAAGAACGGGCCTCGCCGGGCAGGTCGCCGAAATCAATATTCTTTTCATCGTCGCAACTCGATAACATCCATACTCCCAGCAAAACGGGGAGAAACGCCAATAACGTTCTTACATTCATAATCACTCTCTTTTTTTAAAATTCAAATATTCTCTTTTATTCTCTCCGGCTCGCCATACGCGAAAGGAGGCCGAATGTGCATCACCCTTCGCCTTCCGAATTGTTTTACACCACAAAGATAGGGGGGTAAATCTGGAAAGAATTGGGAAAATGACGGAAAAAACGTATCTTTGCCGCATATTATTCAGTCACATAAAGAGAAACGACAATATGGAGAAAAAGTTTAAACGTACTACCGTGACCTCGGCTCTGCCCTATGCCAACGGCCCTGTCCACATCGGTCACCTGGCCGGCGTCTACGTCCCCGCCGACATCTACGTGCGCTACCTGCGCCTGAAGAAGGAGGACGTCATCTTCATCGGCGGAAGCGACGAGCACGGCGTGCCCATCACCATCCGCGCCAAGAAGGAAGGCTGCACGCCGCAGGACATCGTAGACCGCTACCATGCACTCATCCGCGACTCGTTCAAGGAGTTCGGCATCTCGTTCGATGTCTATGGACGTACTTCTTCGGAAATACACCACCGGACGGCTTCCGACTTCTTCCGCAAGCTCTACGACAAGGGCGAATTCATCGAAAAGACCTCCATGCAATACTACGACGAGGAAGCCAAGACTTTCCTGGCCGACCGCTACATCACCGGCGAATGCCCCCGCTGCCACGCCGAAGGTGCCTACGGCGACCAGTGCGAGAAGTGCGGCTCCACGCTGAGCCCCACGGAGCTCATCAACCCCAAGAGCGCCATCAGCGGCAGCGCGCCCGTGATGAAGGAGACCAAGCACTGGTATCTCCCGCTGGACCGCCACGAAGGCTGGCTGCGTCAGTGGATTCTGGAAGACCACAAGGAATGGCGTCCCAACGTCTACGGTCAGTGCAAGTCGTGGCTCGACATGGGATTGCAGCCGCGTGCCGTGAGCCGCGACCTCGACTGGGGCATCCCCGTGCCCGTCGAAGGTGCCGAGGGCAAAGTGCTCTACGTGTGGTTCGACGCCCCCATCGGCTACATCAGCAACACCAAGCAGCTGCTGCCCGACTCGTGGGAGAAGTGGTGGAAAGACCCCGAAACACGTCTCGTCCACTTCATCGGCAAGGACAACATCGTGTTCCACTGCATCGTCTTCCCCGCCATGCTGAAGGCCGAAGGCTCGTACATCCTGCCGGACAATGTGCCGAGCAATGAGTTCCTCAACCTCGAGGGCGACAAGATATCCACCTCGCGCAACTGGGCCGTGTGGCTGCACGAATACCTGCAGGACTTCCCCGGCAAGCAGGACGTACTGCGCTACGTGCTCACCGCCAACGCTCCCGAGACGAAGGACAACGACTTCACCTGGAAAGACTTCCAGGCACGCAACAACAACGAGCTGGTGGCCGTCTACGGCAACTTCGTCAACCGCGCCCTGCAGCTCACCAAGAAATACTTCGACGGCGTGGTGCCCGCCTGCGGCCCGCTGACCGACTACGACCGCGAGACGCTGCGCGAGTTTGCCGACGTGAAGACCGAGGTGGAGAAGCTGCTCAACGTATTCAAGTTCCGCGACGCGCAGAAGGAAGCCATGAACCTGGCCCGCATCGGCAACAAGTACCTGGCCGACACCGAGCCCTGGAAGCTGGCCAAGACCGACATGGGCCGCGTACAGACCATCCTGCACATCGCCCTGCAGCTGACGGCTAACCTGGCCATCGCCTTCGAGCCGTTCCTGCCCTTCAGCAGCGAACGCCTGCGCCACATGCTCTGCATGGAGAGCTTCGACTGGGCCAACCTGGGCCGCACCGACCTGCTTCCTGCCGGACACCGACTGGGCACGCCCGAGCTGCTGTTCGAGAAGATTGACGACGAGGCCATCCAGGCACAGGTGGACAAGCTGCTCGCCACGAAGAAGGCCAACGAGGCTGCTGCCTACAAGGCAAACCCCGTGAAGCCCGTCATCTCGTTCGAAGAGTTCGAGAAGCTCGATATCCGCGTGGGCACCGTATTGGAATGCTCGGCCGTGCCCAAGATGAAGAAGCTGCTCCAGTTCAAGATTGCCGACGGCCTGGAGAACCGCACCATCGTGAGCGGCATCGCCCAGCACTACAAACCCGAAGAGCTGGTGGGCCGGCAGGTGCTGTTCATCGCCAATCTGGCTCCGCGCCAGTTCAAGAACGGCCTCGTCAGCGAAGGGATGATTCTCTCTGCCGAGAACTACGACGGCGCGCTGGCCGTGACCTCCGTGCTGCGCGAGGTGAAGCCGGGGAGCGAAGTGAAGTAACCATGTCTCAACCGTCACTGAAAGAAAAAACCGCCAAAGGCTTGCTATGGGGCGGGATTGGCAACGGCGCGCTGCAGTTGCTCAATCTCGCCTTCGGCATTTTTCTGTCCCGGCTGCTGACGCCTGCCGACTACGGCATGGTGGGCGCGCTGACCATCTTCTCCGCCCTGGCGGGCATCTTCGCCGAGAGCGGATTCATCCTGGCCATCGTCAACAAGAAGGAGGCGCGCCACGAGGACTACAACGCCGTGTTCTGGTTCAACATCACCGTGGGCGGGACGCTCTACCTGCTGTTGTTTGCCTGCGCGCCGCTCATCGCCCGCTTCTACCACACGCCCGAACTGGCTCCCCTGGCCCGCTTCCTGTTCCTCAGCTTCGTGGCGGGCAGCACGACGGCGGCGCCGCTGGCCTACTACTTCCGCAACCTGATGGTGAAGGAGCGCAGCCAGATACAGATTGCCGCCATCCTGGTGTCGGGCATCGTGGGCGTCGCGTGCGCCTACCGCGGCTGGGGCAGTTGGGGCATCGCCGTGCAGACGGTTGTCTACTCGGGCATGAACGCGCTGCTCATCTGGCTGCGCTCGCCCTGGCGGCCGACGTTCTCGTTCAGGAGGAAAGCGCTGCTGGAGATGCTGCCCTTCAGCAGCAAGCTGCTGTTGACGTCCGTCTTCACGCACGTCAACAACAATATCTTCTCCGTGCTGCTGGGACGCTTCTATACGTTGCAGCAGGTGGGCTACTACACGCAGGGCAGCAAGTGGACGACGATGGGCTACTCCACCGTGACGGGGATGGTCAACAGCGTGGGGCAGCCGGTGTTCCGCGAGGCGTCGGACGACCCGGCGCGGCTGCAGCACATCTTCCACAAGATGCTTCGCTTCACGGTGTTCGTCAGCCTGCCCGCCATGTTCGGCCTGGGGCTCGTGGCGGAGGAGCTGATTGTCATCGCCATCACGGACAAGTGGCTGCCCTGCGCGCCGGTGATGCAGATTCTCTGCGTGTGGGGCGCCTTCATGCCGGTGTCCACGCTCTACGCGAACCTGCTCAACAGCCTGGGACGGCCGAACATCTACATGTGGAACACCATCTGCCTGGGCGCCTTCCAGCTGCTGTGCGTCTGGGCGAGCTATCCTTACGGGCTGCACACGATGCTCGTCGCCTTCACCACGGCCAACCTCCTGTGGCTGGGCGTGTGGCAGCACTTTGCCCGCAAGCACGCCGGCATCCGCCTGCGGGACGTGCTGAAGGACATCGCGCCTTATCTGCTGGCGACGCTCGCCGTGATGGGCGCCACGTGGGCGGCCACCCGCGGCATCGGCAACCTGTACCTGCGCCTCGGAGCCAAAATCGCGACGGCCGCCGCGCTGTACGTGCTGCTCATGTGGCGCCTCCGCTCGAAGATATTCTACGAAAGTATCCGGTATCTGTTCAAAAAGAAGAAAATCGTATGAAAGACTGCCCCAAAGTCAGCGTCCTGATGCTGACGTACAATCAGGAAGACTACGTCGACGAGGCCATCCGCAGCGTCATGCTGCAACAGACGGACTTCGAGTTCGAGCTGGTCATCGGCAACGACGCCAGCACCGACCGAACGGCCGAACGGTGCCGGGCGTGGAAGCGGCGCTACCCGGAACGCATCAGGCTCGTGGACCGCGAGCAGAACCTGGGCCTCATCGGCAACTTCATGGCCACCTACGACCTGTGCCGCGGCACCTACATCGCCATCTGCGAGGGCGACGACTTCTGGACGGACAAGACGAAGCTGCAACGGCAGGCCGACTTCCTGGACGCGCATCCCGACTTCTCCACCTGCTTCCACCGCGTCGTCAACTACTATGCCGACAACGGCACCAAGAGCCTGAGCAACGGGCGCCAGCAGACGGACACGGATATCTGCGACCTGGCCCGGAGCAACTACATCTCGAACGTCTCCGCCCTGTTCCGCCGCGGCCTCTTCGGGCCGCTGCCCGAATGGTTCCCGCAGGTGAGCACCTACGACTACGCCATCCACATGCTCAACGCCGCCCACGGACGCATCCACTACATGAAGCGCCCGATGGCCGTCTACCGCCAGCACAGCCGCGCCATCTGGAGCCGGACCGACGCCTACGCCAAGCTGGACATCGGCCTGAAGGTGCGCGAACTGCTCATCGAGCACTTCCGCGAGACGCGCCCCGACGTCGGCGAGCTGCTCCGCGACGCCCACACCCGCTTCAGCCTGAACGAGCTCTACCACTGCCGCCGGGAGGGAAGGACCGGAGAGGCCGAAAGGCTGGAACGGCGCCTGCTCGCCCTGCGGCCCGAGTGGGACCGCGCCGAAGTGGAACGACGCCTACTCGCCCTGCGGCCCGACAGCCGGACGCTGTGGAAGCGACGCGCCTTCGGCCTGCTGAAGAAAGCCCGCGCCCTCTGCTCCTATTTCGTCCCCCTGCCCCGCATCCGCTGAACGGCGAAACGCGATTTCCGACCGGAAAAACCATTTTCGGAAACGAAAAAATGCGATTTCCGACCGGAAAATGCACTTCCGGAAACAAAAAGCCCGAT
>CAYQOV010000056.1:8120-17604 GCA_964419245.1 uncultured Bacteroides sp.
TTCCACAGGGAAAACGCATTTTCGGAAACGAAAAAATGCAATTTCCGACCGGAAAATGCATTTCCGGAAACAAAAAGCCCGATTTCCACAGGGAAAACGCATTTTCGGAAACGAAAAAATGCAATTTCCGACCGGAAATCGCATTTTCGGAAACAAAAAGCCCGATTTCCACAGGGAAATCGCATTTCCGGAAACGAAAACCGCCTTTCCGCTACAGGAACGAGGCGACCGTCTGCTCCAGCACGCCGTTGTCGGCCAGCAATTTCTCCACAAACTCGCGGAAAGCACCCTCCCCGCCGCGGGCACGCGTGACGTAGTGCACCTCGCGCTTCACGTACCCCGGCGTATTGGCGGGCGACGCGCTGAAGCCCACCTTGCGGAGCAGGGGAAGGTCGTTGAGGTCGTCGCCGATGAAGGCCGCCTCATCGAGCCCTATACCCAACTCCCGGCACAGCGCCTCGGCCTGCGCCACCTTGTCCTTCACGCCCACGAAGCAGTGCGCAATCCCCAGCTTCTCGGCCCGGCGGCGGACAATCGGCGTGTCCTCGCCCGTCAGGATGGCCACGGGGATGCCCAGCCTGCGCAGGAAGCTGACGCCCCAGCCGTCTTTCACGCTGAAGCGCTTCATCACGTCGCCCCGGGCCGTGTAGTACATGCCGCCGTCGGTCCAGACGCCGTCGATGTCCGTAATCACCAGTTTCGGTAACATTACACTTGTCCTCCTCCTCTATTATTCAATGTCCTTCGGATACACAATCTCGTTGCGGGGGATGAAGTTCTTCACCCGGCGGCCCGTCACCCTGCCGCGCTCGGCCCACTTGAAGCCGTCGCCGGGGCTGAGCAGGTGCAGGTCGGCCTCCGTGATGACGTCGCCCGGATGCAGGTCGCGGCGCGTGGCAATGGAGCGCTCCAGCTTCACCTTGGCGGCCTCCACGGCAGGGTCGATGTAAAGCTCCTCGCGGCCCATCCAGCGCTCGGCGATGCGGATGTCGCGTATCATGCGGTTCACGCCGTCCGGCCCCAGCGAGCCCTGCTGGTCGGTGCCCTTCATGCGGCGGTCGATGGTGATGTGCTTCTCGACGATTTCCGCCCCCATGCCGACGGCCACCACGGGCGCGGCGATGCCGATGGTATGGTCGGAGAAGCCGATGGTGTATTGGCCGTAGTGCTTCTTCAGATAAGTGATGGTGCGCAGGTTCAGGTTGTCCGGCGCGGTGGGATATTGCGACACGCAGTGCAGGATGGCGATGCGGTCGTGGTGACGCGTGACGACCTCCAGCGCGTCGTCCAGCTCCCTGCAGCCCGCCATTCCGGTAGACAGGATGATGGGAATCTTCGTCTCCGCCATCGCCTCCAGCAGGGGCAGGTTCGTCAGGTCGCGGCTGGCCACCTTCAGGCGGTCCGGCGTGAAGAGCTTCAGCAGCGACAGGCAGCCCACCGAGCAGAGCGTCTCCACAAAGTCCAGCCCCAGAGCCTTGGCATGCCTGTAGACCTCGAAATGCTCCTCGTCCGTCAGCTCCAAAAAGGCGCGGTGCTCGCCATACGTCCGCCCGAAGGAATGGGGCGAGTCGTAGGGGCGGTTCATCTGCGAGTCGGTCAGTTCTTCGTTCAAGTCGCGCTTGGTCATCTTCACCGCGTCCATCGGGCGCAGGTCGATGCCGAACACCTCCTCGCGCACGGGGCGCGACACCAAGTCGACAATCAGCTTGGCAATGTCGACAGAGCCGTTGTGGTTCTGTCCGATTTCTCCGATAATATACGTACTCATTGTTTCGTTATTTTTCGTTACGGGCAATGTTCTCCAGCATCTTCTCCCGACATTCGGGATGCGCCTCCACCAGCCGGAGCAGGGCATGCAGGCTGCGGTCGGTCTGCTCGAACCACTCGGCATAAAGACGCCGGAGCAGCACGAAGTCCTCCGCCGTGTCCAGCGTGAAGCGCAAGTCGAACCGCCCCTCCAGCTCTTCGGGCAGAGGCAGCAATCTGACGCGGAAGTCGGCGGGATGAGTATAAAGATAGATCGTGACGTGTTCGATATAGAGTTTTTCCTGCGTGAGCGAGGCGGCACGGCGCAGGGCCTCCGTCGTAGTCAGCTCGGCAAACAGCCCCAGGTGCGACTTGATGGTGGGCCGCCCGTCGGCAAAGCCATAAGCGATGTAATCGGCAGGTGCTTCGTCGGAAGCGTCAAAAAACGTCTGGAAAGTGTCGGGCCGCAGGAACGGATTGTCCGAGCAGACACGGACGAAGCGGTCGAGCCCGAACGCCTCGGCGGCACGGATGAAGCGGTCGAGCACATTATCCTCGTCACCGCGAAAACAATCAATACCTGCCTCACGAGCCACCTGCTCCAGCACGTCGTCCTGCGGACGGACAGTTGTAGCCAATACAATGCGTTTGCCGGGACAGGCCCGGCGGATGTTCTCGATAAGGATGTCGATGATGCGCTGCCCGCCGTAGAAGGGAAGCAGAATCTTGTTGTGCAGCCGGGTGGAGCCGGTGCGTGCCTGGATGATGATTCCGTCTTTCATATCTTCATTCGTTTGAAGGCGTCGATGTAACTGCCCGGAGTGACGTTGATGATTTCCTTGCCCAGGCTGCGCGCATAGGCATCGAGCACAAAGTAGGATTTGAAAGCCACATACATATGGTAGAGGATGGTATAGAGGCGCGCGCTGTGCAGGTTCTCCTGGGTAACGGTAGCCGCCTTCGACTTGTTCTGGTCGTAGAAATGCTTCTGATGCATCAGCACCACGTTATCATCCGTCACCCGGATTTCAGGCAGCCACGAATGGTCGGCACCCGCCAGGTAGATACGGCGGAAAGGCAGGCGGAGGGCAATAGCAATGGAGGGAATCAGCACATTGTGCGGACGGGGGACGCCCCATCCCCGGCGGAACACCCAGTTGCAGAAGGGCTGGAAGCCCTCGATGGGCGTGGTATTGTAAATGCAGAGCTTGATGTGCTTGTTGCCCGCCAGCATCGGCTGCCACTCCCTGTTCTTCAGCGCCCGCGAGGGGACGAACAGATACATGTCCCACGTGGTCTTCTCGGCCAGGGTGCCGAAAAGTTGCTCACGCTTCTCGGGCACAATCCAGAAAAGCGGGTCGGCTATCAGGTAAAGCCGCGGACGCAACTGCTCGAACATGGGCGAAGTGACACAGAAGTTCACCGCCAGCAGCGTCTTGTCCCGCACGAAGCCGGCCTTCTCCTCCACCGTCTGCTTCAGCGAAGGCCCGTTGGCCAGTATCAGCAGCTCGTCCGCCACCCCGAAATCCGACGGGAGCGGCGTGCTCCGCCTCGACTGCAACACGATTTTCACCAGGCTCAGGAAGCACTGCCAAAGCGCCTCCAACCATTTCAATCCTTTTTCACCCATATTGCATCATGTTAGAATAAGTGGTGCAAAGATACGGAGTTTGCCATTTACAGGCTAAAAAAACGGGCACTTTTATATCCGAAATCACCATAAAAGCACTACTTTTGCCACAACAATTCGGAAAAGCCCCATGAGAGTCCTGCTAATCAACACATCCGAACGCATCGGCGGAGCCGCCATCGCTGCCAGCCGACTGACGGAAGCCCTGAAGAACAACGGCATCAAGGCCAAACTGCTCGTGCGCGACAAGCAGACGGAACAGATTACGGTCGTCGCCCTGCGCCGCAGCTGGCGGCTGGTGTGGAAGTTCGTATGGGAGCGCATCGTCATCTGGAAAGCCAACCGCTTCAAGAAGAACAACCTCTTCGCCGTGGACATCGCGAACGCAGGCACCGACATCATCTCCCTGCCCGAATTCCAGCAGGCCGACGTCATCCACCTGCACTGGATCAACCAGGGCATGCTCTCGCTGAAGAATATCGAAAAAATACTGGCTTCGGGCAAGCCCGTCGTCTGGACGATGCACGACATGTGGCCCTGCACCGGCATCTGCCACCACGCCCGCGAATGTACGCGCTACCGGCAAGAGTGCGGTTCATGCCCTTTCCTCTATGGAGGCGGCCATCGGCACGACCTCTCCTACCGCATCTTCCGCCGCAAGCAGCGGCTCTACCACGACTACCCGCTGACCTTCGTCACGTGCAGCCATTGGCTGGAGGAGAAGGCCCGCCAAAGCGCGCTCACCACGGGACATAAGATTGTCTGCATCCCCAATCCGCTCAACATCAACCTGTTCAAGCCGCATAACAAGGTTGCCGCCCGCGAGCGCTTGAGGCTTCCCTCGGACAAACGCCTCATCCTCTTCGGCTCCGTCAAAATCACAGACAAACGCAAGGGCATTGATTACCTCATCGAATCGTGCAACATACTGGCGGACAAACATCCTGAGCTGAAAGAACAGCTGGCCGTCGTCGCTTTCGGCAAGCAGTCCGAACAACTGGCCGCCCTGCTGCCCTTCAAAGTCTACCCGCTGGACTTCGTGCGCGACGAACACCGGCTGGTGGACATCTACAACGCCGTCGACCTCTTCGTCACCCCTTCGCTGGAAGAGAACCTGCCCAACACCATCATGGAAGCCATGGCCTGCGGCACGCCCTGCGTAGGCTTCAACGTGGGCGGCATCCCCGAAATGATAGACCACCTGCACAACGGCTACGTGGCCCGATACAAATCGTCCGACGACTTTGCCAACGGCATCTATTGGGCCCTGACCGCCCCCGACTACCCCAGCCTCTGCGAACAAGCCAGCCGCAAGGCGGTCAGCCACTACTCGGAGAGCAGCGTGGCCAAACGATACATCGACCTTTACAACAAAGCCACCGGAAGCAATGCATAACCATCCCACCCCGAAATTCAGCGTCATCACCGTCTGCTACAACGCCGAAGCAACCATCGAGGACACCATACAGAGCGTCATCTCGCAGACCTACCACCACGTGGAGTACATCATCGTGGACGGCGTCTCGAAGGACCGCACGATGAGCATCGTGAACCGCTACCGCGAACGCATCTCCGTCGTTGTCAGCGAACCCGACCGCGGGCTCTACGACGCCATGAACAAGGGTATCCGTCTGGCTACGGGCGACTACCTGTGCTTCCTCAACGCAGGCGACAGCTTCCACGAAGACGACACCCTGCAACAGATGGTACACTCCATATACGGCACCCGGCTGCCCGACGTGCTCTATGGCGAAACAGCCCTCGTCGACCACGAAGGCCACTTCCTGCGCATGCGCCGCCTCCAGGTCCCCGAACACCTGACGTGGAAAAGCTTCCGCCAGGGAATGCTCGTCTGCCACCAGGCCTTCTTCCCCCGACGCGACCTCGTGATGCCTTACGACCTGCGCTACCGCTTCTCGGCCGACTTCGACTGGTGCATCAAGATTATGAAGCAGTCGAAGGTGCTCCACAACACCCACCTCACCCTCATCGACTACCTGGCCGAAGGCATGACGACGCGCAACCACAAGGCTTCGCTCAAGGAGCGCTTCCGCATCATGGCTCGCCACTACGGCTGGGTGAGTACCATAGCCCTCCACCTGTGGTTCGTCCTGCGCCTGCTGCTGAAGAAGTAAAAACGAAAACGCCACACCCTATCCGCACATCCCAGACTTGAAATCCCCCTTTTTTACATTATTTCAATACTTCTTTGCAGAAAATCATTCCTTTCGCTATCTTTGCGCTACATTTCTTGCAGAAAGCCCTTGAGCGGGTGCGGGAAATGTGGTTTATATAGAAGACGTTTACAGACGTTTGTCTTTCGTATTTCAAAACTTCGCAACTTTTGACCTCTTCGAGAAGACAAATAGCAACCAAAACGTCCTCGTGATATGTATTCTTGACGTCTGCGCCGTTCCTGCCGGAAAGGCAGCAGAGCGTCATCAGCATATCGGCGTGGGCTTTCTGCGTTGCTCGTTCTCGAAGAGAGGCAATGCGAAGGCCATGAAATACAGAACGGGCAAAGAGTAGACTCCCACGCTTTTCTGTATAAATTCCCCAACCACTTTTTTACCAACCGGTTTACCCGTGGGAGTCGGGATGACACATTTTGGGAAGCCTGAACATGATTCACGCTGGTCAACTCATAGAAAAAACTCTTCACAACCAGGGTCGTACGGTCACCTGGTTTGCTTCCCAGCTGTGCTGTACACGCCCCAACGTCTATAAAATCTTCCGCAAATCCAACATTGACCTACAACTGCTGTGGCGCATTTCTTTAATACTCAACCACAATTTCTTTGACGAACTGTCCCAGAAACTTGATAACGAACTTCATCCTTGAATAAAAACGCTCCATCGCCCGATGTTTCCAAATAGGATACACTTCTGTTAACCCTCTGGAACTACCAAACAATCGTTTCTTACATTCCTTTCATCTATTTTTGCAACAAAGATATTTCAGCAGAATAAGGCATTTTCAGAATGCCATGTATCCATTAAAGAAAGAGAAGATATGAAGAAAAGTTTTTTTATGATGTTGTTCGCCCTGCTGGTATGCGGCGGCAATATGTATGCACAGAAAAACACCGTGAAGATGCAAGACACACAAGCTCGTCTGGTAGACATTTTTTCACATGCCTATGTCAAACCGCTAACTGTAGAACTGTCTGTAGACAAGAGCAAAGGACGCATCAAAGACGAATGGTCACTTACCAAAGAACAAGCCGAAACAGAAATGGGAGGAAATTTAGAAAACATACGCAGTTATGCCGTCTACATGTCGTCGCAGAAACACAACGCCGACGCTATCGTAGCGGCCACCTTCAATTTCCGCACCAGTGAAGACGGCTCCGGCTATCTGATTACCGTCGTAGGCTATCCTGCAAGTTTCGTCAACTGGAAAACAGCCGATTCCAACGACTACGAATGGATACGTATGGAAAAGACACTGACGACCAATGACCGGGACAAAATATCAGCCATCGTAAAATAAAATCGAACAACTATCTTAATTTTTAATCAAAAAAAAGACAGCAGAGACATGAAAAAAGTTTTATTATTCACCGCCGTAGCATTCCTGTACGTAGGAATGCTGCAAGCACAAATTGTTTCGTCAAGAAGCGTCAGCATTAAATCTGAGAAACAACCTTCGGAAACGATGTGGTACATGCGCGCAGGACTCAACATGGCAGGCCTGGCAGGCAGCGATACCGAAGGCCTAGGTAAAAAAGCAGCCTATGACATCACAATAGGATTCGAAAAAATGCTAAGCGATATGGGACTATATTGGGGTATGGATTACGGACTCGGCAGCCGTGGATACAAAATCAGCGAAAGCGGCTATGAAGAAAGTATCCTGAACCACAACATACAAGTATCTCCTTTCACTTTCGGTTGGAACTATGGCATACTGGACAATGTAAAAGTCGATGTCCACTTAGGCGCATTTGCCCTTTACGACTTCGCAGGAAAAGGTAAAGTCAGCTACGGAGGCGAGGAAGAGAGTTATGGTATTTCCGACTACGAAGGCTGGCAGCGCTTCGACGCAGGCCTCAATGCAGGTTTCGGTATATGGTATAACCGGCTCAACCTCGATTTCACTTTCCAACGCGGCTTTGTTGCTGCCATAGAAGATGCCAAAGCCTATACCAGCAACTTCATGATCAGGCTGGGCGTGGCATTCTGACATTCTCCGTCGCAGGTCTGCCAAATCGTACCGCCTCCGACAGTTTATCAAGATAAAAAACTTCATCTCCTTACAAATCGAAGGCAGCAGCGGTCTCTCCACCGTTGCTGCCAGATTTTCATGGAGGTTTCAACGATAAAAACAACAAGCCAATCTATGACCTTCAAATATACAGCAGCTATCATCTTCGTAGCCGTCGGATTCAGCACAGCGGTTACCGCACAAACTTATGTAGAAATCGGCACAACCTACCCACTCAGCACAGACGGCAACAAATACGTGGTCAACGGATTCATCTCCGCAGACGGCCTGACCGATGAAGACATCTACGCCAACGCCCTGCTGTGGACCGTAGAAAACGTATGTCCCAAACTGATGGAAGGCATCAAAGAGAACAGCGTATCCGAAAAACGTTTCAAATGCGAATTGACATTGGCCTCGCCAGCCGACTCCCCCAACAAGAACCTCTATCATTGCCAAGCCATCTTCCAGGCAGCAGGCGGCAAATTGGTATATTATCTGTCCGACATCAAAATAGAGTCCGAAGGTTTTGTCACTAAAAAAGTCACTCCAATGGAAAAGCTGCTACCCCAAAAGAAAGAAACGCACCGCCAGACAATGGAAGACTTTGTAAAGACAGAGTCGCTGCTGCTCAACAAGCTTTTCGACTACGTGACTACCCACCCCACAACTCCTATCATCCATTGGAAAGAAATAAGTATCCGCAAGCCTGTCAAAGGTATGACCGAAGAAGAATGCCTCTTAGCTTTCGGAAAACCTCAAACCATCACTGAAAACAATGGAGAAGTACAATGGATGTACAGTACTACTTTTCACCTATTCTTCGAAAATGGAAAAGTAAATACCATCATTAAATAATCTCCAGCAAACGACTGTCGTTTCCTTTTTCATTTCTATCCCCCCGAAAAAGGATAAAGAGCTACGGCAAAGGAACCGAACCGTTTGCTCTAAAAAAGCAGACAATGTTCCTTTTTAAAGAAAGCAATGTTTTACACGAAAAAAAGCATTGTTTTCCCTCAAAGAAAGCAATGCTTTTCCGCAGGCAATGCCTGGGGCGGAAATATCATTCTCCCGCGAGATTGTCAAGAACCCTCGCAACCCAGCAGGGCACGCAATTCCTTCACCCCTTCGGACGCTCCCTTGCGGATGACGTGTATCGGGCGGACGCTGTGCGTATCCACGGGCTTGGGATCGATGAGGTAAACCTCGGCTCGGGCGGGGACGTAGTGAAGCAGCCCTGCGGCAGGATAGACGTTCATCGACGTGCCGATGATGACGAAGATGTCGGCCTGCTCCACGTAGCCGATGGCCGTCTCGATTTCGGGCACGGCCTCGCCGAACCACACGATGAATGGGCGCAGGGGGCTTCCGTCGCCCGCACGGTCGGTGGCGCGGGTTTCATACTCATCGGGCTTCAGTTCGCGGATGTAGCGCGGGTCATAGGGATTGCGGCTGGAGCACATTTTGGTCAGCTCGCCATGCAGGTGGATGACCTTCGTACTGCCTGCCCGCTCGTGCAGGTTGTCAATATTTTGCGTGACAACCGTCACATTGAAATCTTTTTCCAGTTGTGCTACGCCGATATGCCCTTCATTGGGTTTCACGTCAAGCAGTTGTTTGCGCCGCTCGTTATAAAAGTTGATGACCAATTCAGGATCGCGCGCATAACCTTCGGGCGTAGCCACCTGCTCCACAGGATAGCGATCCCACAAGCCGCCTGCGTCGCGGAAAGTACTGATGCCGCTTTCGGCGCTCATACCCGCGCCCGACAATACTACCAGATTTTTCATAACCGACTCCTTTCTTTAAGCATTTGTACACCAAAGATAGAAAAAGAATATCCAAGTTATCACATAAATAAGAAATTTTAAATACTGCAAACTGTTAACATTCAAATAAAA
>CAYQOV010000057.1:0-17115 GCA_964419245.1 uncultured Bacteroides sp.
CAAAGCCTTTTTTATTTACTTCTCATCGAAAAATTCTAAATCCGAAACTTGAGTTCATAAGAAGTTTGAGGTTCACCATAAATCTCAATCAAGTCAATGGTTTTATTCAGATATAGATCAGCACATAATAAATTAATGGTAGCTATTCCATCAGCATCAGTCAAAGTGCCTTCAATTGTAAACTGGCGTCCAGCTCCCGATTGGATATGATCAGTAACTAGAGTTATTGTCGGTTCCAACCCATCCACATCTGCGTAGCTTTCATCATCACTACAACCAACTGTTGTACATAAAGCTAACGATAAAAATGCCCAAATAGTGGCATCCAAGAAATGCTTCTTCATACATATTCTATTTAAGTTAAACATAAATAATATCCTGCCAACAGAAGAATTGACACACAAAAATATCATAAAAGGATAGCTTAAAGCCGTATAAATCATGCATTCAATGTATACAAATCCATCATTGCACGATTTATATATCCTATTTTACTATTTTATCTGTACTTTTGGACTCAACAACTACTATCATCTGCCGACTATGAACAAGACATCCGCTTTTACAGCCCTTTGCTTACTAATCACTACCACACTCTTGAACGCTCAGCCCTATTCAATAACTCACTTAAGGCTCAAGGATGGTTTGTCCAACGATCATGTAGTGAGTATCGCCCAAGATAAAAAGGGTTTTCTGTGGTTTGCAACGGAGGAAGGTCTGAACAGATTCGACGGTATCCGTTTCACTTCTTATTATAAAGAAGAAAACAATTTCCAAACAGGACTTACAGGAAATGAGTTGAACTGCCTGCTCGATGATCCAACCGATTCTATTCTATGGATTGGCACACAACGTGCCGGACTAAATGCATATAATTATGTAACAAACTCATTTATTGCTTATCGTACTCATCCCAATGATACCCAAGGACTCATTACAGATGACATCACTCAAATTATCCCTGCAGCAGACGGGAATTTGTGGATATCGACCTATTGGAAAGGAGTAGAATACTTCGACAAGCATAAAAAAACATTTATCCATTACAACACAAGCAATATCCAAGGACTAAAAAGCGACCAAATATGGTCTATTGCAGAAGGGAATGACGGGAAACTGTATATCGGGCACGTGCACGAAGGATTTAGTGTAATGGATATCAAAGATCGAAAAGCCCAAAACTACCAATACAATCCCACAAGTTCAACCAGTCTTCCCGGCAATGAAGTAACTTGTGTCTATAAAGACAACAACGGGAACATTTGGATAGGAACCAATAAAGGGTTAGCGTTATTTAATCCGACTGACGAAAACTTTATTGCCTTCAACGATCCTTCGAATAAACTATCTTACCGCATCTATAATATAAAACAGATGGATGATGGTAAATTATGGGTAGCCATGGAATTTGGAGGCATTGCCATCATTGATTTAACACAACATTTATTTCACAAAGACCATACCCTTGCCATCAGTTTCCTCGAAGCCGGCGACGATGAATATGGATTGTCCAATTCCAGCATCCGATGTCTTTTTCAGGATTCATTCAACAACATCTGGGCCGGTTCATGGGGAGGAGGCATTAACTTCATCGGGCAAGAACCTGCCCTATTCAAATCTTACAGATATTCATCCTTGCCTTCGTCTGAAAACAGTTTGAACAACCGAATCGCGTCAAGTGTTTGCATTGACCCTAAAGGCTATTTATGGATTGGAACAGATGGAGGAGGCATCAATCAGTTCTGTAAAGGACAAAGAATTGCTGTCTATAACATCGAAAACGGACAATTGAACAGCAATTCCGTACAAGCTTCTTTATGTGACTCGAAAGGAGGGTTGTGGTTCGGCCTATTCTATGGTGGAATAATCTATTTCAACAATCGAAGTCAGTCATTTGAAACCATAGAGTTAAATGACGAAAAGAACGCAGACGTACGTTCATTCTACGAAGATCAGGAAGGAAACATTTGGGTGGGGAGTAGTGACGGCATTTACCTGTTGGATCGCGATACCAAAACAGTCAAAGCTCATTATGAACGTGAAAACAACCAAGTAAGATGTATCAAGAAAGATTCAAAAGGACAAATTTGGGTCGGTTTCTTTGGGGGAGGACTAGGACTTTACGATTCGCAAATGCAATTGAAGACCCTCTTCAACGTCAATGTACAATTTCCTTCAAATACAGTCAATGACATTATCGAAGACAGCAAACAACGTTTATGGGTAGCAACAGGTGAAGGATTAATATGTTTTCCTTCGCTTGAAAAAAAAGAATACAAAGTCTATCAACGAGAAGATGGACTGGCCAATACACATATACAAGCTGTCATTGAAGACGTCCATGGAAATATTTGGATGAGCACCAATCAAGGCATCAGTTGCATAGAATTGAAACAACAAATCTGTCACAATTTTGACCATCGTGACAATCTGCCTTCTGGAAATTTTAGCACTGATTGTGTAACAAAAGACATCGAAGGAAATCTATATTTCGGTTCAATCAATGGATTATGCTATTTTAATCCGAACCATGTATTAGAAGAAAGGAACTCGCCTAAAGCACTAATTAACAATATCGAAATCTTAGGCCCTATCAGTAACAGGAAAAACAAACAAAATATCAGCACCATACCTGAACAGCAACGATTACGTTTAGAATATACCCAAAACAGCTTTTGCATCACTTTCAATATTCAAAACTATGCATTGGTCAATCGCGTGGAATACGCCTATAAGTTAAAAGGACTGGAAGATTCTTGGTATACGGCAGATAATTCCAACAGCGTTACTTTCAGAAATTTACCACCAGGGAAATATCTTTTCATGGTCAAGACCAGAATGCGCAACCAGAAATGGTCGGACGAAATCACCTCATTGAATATTACAGTGGCTCCACCCCTATGGCTGACATGGTGGGCAAAAATTCTATACGTATTAATGATTTTCGGTGTATTCATCTATATCACAAACATATACAAGAAAAGGTTAAATGCTGAAAGTCTTTACAAACTAGAAAAACAAAACCATGAATATGAACAAAACCTGAATGATGAACGCTTGCGTTTTTACACCAACATAACACATGAACTACGTACCCCGTTAACCTTAATCTTGGGGCCATTGGAGGATTTGCAAAAAAGCAATTCACTTTCCTCCAAAGATGCCCAAAAGATTTCTGTCATCCATCAAAGTGCTATCCGCCTATTAAACCTTATCAACCAAATTCTTGAGTTCCGAAAGACAGAAACACAAAACAGAAAACTTTGTGTGAGTCGAGGAAATATTGTAGTATTACTTCAAGAAATCGTCCTAAAATACAAGGAACTTAATCAAAAGAAAAACATTAATATCAGATTAAACTTATCCGAAGAAAACATTAACATGTTTTTCGACAAAGAAATTATGACAATTGTACTCGACAATTTGATGTCTAATGCAATCAAATATACAGAGCAAGGGAACATCACCCTTTCGGCTTGTATAACTGAACGAAACGGTGTGAGATATACAGAAATACGAGTCAGTGACACTGGCTACGGAATCAGTCCAGAAGCCATTCCACACATTTTCGACCGATATTACCAAGAAGGAGGAAAACATCAAGCTTCCGGGACTGGCATAGGACTGGCATTGGTCAAAAACCTGATTATCGTTCATGAAGGAGATATACAAGTGAAAAGTACTCTCAATCTGGGAAGCATATTCACGGTCAGCCTGTTGACTGACAATTCGTATCCTAATGCTTTGCACGCCGATTCAGAAGAAAAAACATCTGACATCGAAGAGACTATTGACCACCCCATCACTGAGCCAACCAGTGACCGCCCCATATTAGAAGTCGTAGAAGACAATTTGGACATCGGAACCTACATTGCCGAAGCGCTGCACGAGCAGTTCGACATTCATATCGCCGCCAATGGGAAAGAAGGACTTGAAATAGCCCGAAAATACATTCCTGACATCATCGTAAGCGATGTCATGATGCCTGTCATGGATGGTATAGAAATGTGCAAGACATTGAAGAAAGACGTACGCACCAGCCACATCCCAATCATTCTCCTGACCGCCAAAGATTCCATACACGACAAGGAGGAAGGCTATTCGGTAGGGGCAGACTCATACCTAACCAAGCCATTCAGTGCCAGCTTATTACAAAGCCGAATAGACAATATTCTACAAAGCCGACGCAAATTGGTAGAATATTTCAAATTATCAAGCGGCAAGAAACATGACAAATCAACTATTATAGCCGAATCGCTTAACAAACTAGATAACGAGTTCATTATCAAAATCAACAAATTGATAGAAGATGGGCTTTCTTCAGACAAAACAGACATTGGCTATTTAGCAGATAAAATGTGCATGAGCAGTTCGACACTCTATCGCAAGATGAAGGCACTGACCGGCCTATCAACCAATGAATATGTCCGAAAAATGAAGATGAAGTATGCCGAACAACTTCTGCTGGAAGGAAAATATAACATCTCGGAATTGCTTTCAAGGTAGGCATAAACAATCTCTTCTACTTCCGTCAATGCTTCAAGGAAGAATTTGGTGACATCCCATCGGAATATCTGAAAAAACTAAAAAAAACAGCCGGAAAGAAGAGGAGCGACATGACCATACAACCCTAAAATAAACTCTTTCAACTGTTGAGCCAAACCTTCAGCGCCGCCACCCGTTCGCGGCTCACCTGAACGCTGCCGTCGAAGGGAGGCGTGACGTGCACCACCATCTTGCCGTTGAAGTAAGGCTCGATGTCGCGGATGCAATCGGCCGAAAGGATGAACTGGCGACTGACACGAAAGAAGCGGCGCGGGTCGAGCTGCTCTTCCAACTTCGTGAGCGGCAGGTCGATGATGTGTGTACGGCGGTCGGCCGTCACGGCAAAGGTCACTTTCTCTTCCGAATAGAAGTAGCACACGTCGTCCACAGCCAAGGTATAGAGGCTCCGTGCACCGTTGACGAGGAAACGCTTGCGATAAGGACAGGCGTTGCGGTCGGCCAGCATCCGAAGCAGTTCCTGCATATCCATCCACTCATTCTGTTCACGAATGCGGGGAGCGGTCAGGCGCTCGAACTTCTCAAGCGAATCGGCCAAGCGCTCACGACGGACAGGCTTCAGCAGATAGTCGATGCTGTTGACGGTAAAGGCACGGACGGCATATTCGTCGTAGGCGGTAGTAAAGACAATCATGCTCTCGGGACGGGCCTGCTCGATGAAGTAGAACGAGAGGCCGTCGGTCAGCTGAATGTCGAGAAAAAGGATGTCGGGATGCGGATGGGTGGCAAACCATTGCACGGCTTCCTCTACCGTACCCGACAGGAGCAGAATATCCCACTGGGGACGCAACTCGGCCAGCATTCCCTGCAACAGGCGGGCAGCAGGCAACTCGTCTTCGATGATGGCGGCCCGTATCTTCTTTCCGCCCCAGGCGTCTGTCTGAACATCATTCATACAACAACGGAACTTTTACAGTAAAACAATCTTCTCCCTTCTGCACGCGAATCTCCTTGCCGCAAAGCAGGCGATAGCGTTGCGTCAGGTTGTCCAGCCCATGCCCGCCCGAAACGGCTCCCAGCTTGGGGCGCAAAGGATTGGACACACGCAGCCAAGGGCTTCCTTCCTCGTCCGACACGACCTTCACTTCCACCGTCATCGGTCGCGAAGGGCTGATGACGTTGTGCTTCACGATATTCTCCACCAGCACCTGCAGGGTGAGCGGAGGCAGTTGCGCATCCTCGCGCACAGCCTCATCCACCTGCCAGTCCACCGTCAGGCAATCGCCCAGGCGTACCCGATGAAGCTCCACGTAGGTATCGACAAACTCCATCTCCTCGCGCAGGCCGACCAGCCGCTTGTCCTGACAGGCCAGGATGTAACGGTAGACGTCGGAAAGGTTGCGCGTAAAGCTGACGGCTCCCTGCGGATTGTATTCAATCTCGGCCACCAGCGTATTGAGGCTGTTGAACAGGAAGTGCGGATTGAGCTGGGTCTACAAGGCCATGTAGCGGGCCTGCAAAGCTGTTTCTTCCAGCTGGCGCGTGCGACGGTAAGCAGCAAGCAGGTCTTTGTAGAAGCGGTTGCTGACCGACTGGCTGACTATGACCAGCTCCGTCAGCCACGTGATGAGCAGCAGACGCGTTCCCTTATATACCAGCTGGAAGGGATGCGGCATGTCGAGCAACAGCTTTACAGATACCAGCAACAGGTAATTGAGGGCAAAAAGGAACAAAGCCGACAAGACGAAAAAGAGCAGCACCCGCCTGCGGCTGTCGAGAAACGTCGGATAGCTGCGCCGCAACCGCTGGTGAATGTAGCGCATGCCCAGCCCCACCCCGTTGAACAGCAGCATCACGGCCACGAAAGCTTCGGGCATGAGCAGGCGGTCCTGATGGCGCAAGGGGATATCGGCAAAGCGCACCAGGAAGAAATAGGAGAAACATCCCAGTCCCGAATAGAGCAGGATGTCCCAAAGGTATTGTCGGCTGTTCGGTTGCATAACAATAATAATCAAGCACTTACTACTTTATTCTTACTTTACTAAAAATAAAGCAATGCTTTATCGTAGTTAAAGCGTTGCTTTAGTCCGTTTAAAGAGATGCTTTAAAGGCATTAAAGCAGTGCTTTAAACGGACTAAAGCAGCAATAAAGTACGCATTACAAAGATACGGAAATTATTATTTCCCGCAAGCTCTCCGCAACGCACTTTCCGCCACGCAGGCATTCAGCTTCGAACGGATATGGTTTTGGCGGGCTTCCAGATGGAAAAGCTGCGCATTGATTACCTCGACAATCGAGATGCTTCCCTCACGGTATTTGTCCATGGCCAGTTCCTCGCTCTCGGCCGCCTTGTGCAACGAACTTTCAGTGAGCCGCACCTGCTCCACGGCCTGTGCATAGTTGCACTGAGCCGTCTCCACTTCCAGCCGCAGGCCGTCGCCCACCTGTACACGCCGTTCGCGGGCAATATCCACCTGATAGCGCCCCATGTTCTTCGTGCGGCGGCGTTTGCCCCACTCAAAGATGGGTACGCTGAGCTTGGCATAGATGGCATAATTGGGATCGAGGTCGGCACGGAAGTCATAGCCGGGCGACGAGTAGCTGCCGTCCACGCCGATGGAAAGCGTAGGCAGATAGCGGGCGTTGGCCAGGCGGGCGGCGGACTGCTGTACGCGTACATTGCCTTCGGCCATTCCCATCTCGGGGCGGCGCATCAGCAGGTCGTCCACCTCATCGGTCAAGGGCCGGACGACGGTGAGGGGCACCACCAGCGTATCGGTGGCAATGTGCCGGTCGGAAGGGATGCCAGCCAGCGCATTGAGCGACAGGCGGGCCACTTCGGCATCGTTGCGGGCGCGCTGCACCTGATAGTCGGCATCGTTGAGCCGCACTTCGGCCATGAGCAGGTCGTTGCGGTCGGTATATTCCGCCTCCACCCGCTGGCGGACAACTTCCACCAGCCGGCCCACCGACTGGCGGTAACCGTCGGCCACGCTGACCAATTCGCACTGGGCCACATGGTTCCAATAACGGACATCGGCTTCGTGGCGAAGGTCATTCGTCACACGTCTGATTTCCAGACGGGCCATTTCGTCCTCGGCCTGCGCCTTGTCGTAGCCCGCCCGAAGCGCACCGCCCGCATAAAGCGGTTGCGACAGGCTGACCGAAGCGCCATATTTCGTATTGCGCCCCTCGAAGGTGTAAACGTCATCCGTGCCAGGCAAAGCAATGTCCTTACGCAACGGATTACCCGTATAGTTGAAGTTGGCTCCGCCCGAAAGCTTGAGGAGGAAGTCGGCCCGTGCCGACTGTCTTGCTTCCCCGCTTGCGCCGGCCGCATATTCGGCAGCACGCAGGTCGGGGCTATAGGCCTCTACCTGTGCGCGATAGGCGTCGAGCAGCGGGTTGTCCTGTGCCCGTCCCGACGCGACCGTCAGGAGTACAGAGGCCGTCATAATGAGATATAGTTGTTTCATGTCTTTTCGTTTTTATTTCATTGAATGGACAGTGTTCATGCTCTCTTTGCCGCTTCGGGATAGAACACGACGTAGAGGGCAGGAGTTACAAAGAGCGTCAGCAGCGTAGCAAACGACAGGCCGAAGACAATCGTAGCCGCCATGCCGCCGAACACGACGTCGAACAGCAGGGGAATGCTGCCGAAGATGGTCGTAATGGCTGCCATCAGTACAGGCCTCGTACGCGAAACGGTAGCCTCAACGATGGCCTCACCGGGCGCGACACCTGCCCGCCGCTGAATGTTCACCTCGTCGAGCAGCACGATGACGTTCTTGATGATCATGCCCAGCAGGCCCAGCCATCCGGCTATGCAGAAGAAGCCGAACTGGAAACCTGTGACCAGCATCCCTACGACCACGCCGATGACCGACAAAGGCAGGATGAGGAAGATAATGGAAGGCTGGCGGAAATTGCCGAACAAGGCTACCAGTATGAGCACCAAGAAGACGATGGCCAGCGGGAAATACTTGGTAAGCGCCTCCATAGCCTCTTTCTGGTCCTTATACTGCGAATCCCAGAAGAAACTGTATCCGGCAGGAAGCCCGATGCGCTCTATCTCGTCACGGATTTCGCCGTGTACCTCCTTCATGGTATGGCCGGGCTGTACGTCGCATTGTGCTGCCATAGACAGACGCCGGTTATAGGTCTTTACCAACGGCCATTCCCAGCCGATCCCGATGCTGTCGGTCACCTGAGCCAAGGGGGCGGAGTTGCGTCCGTTCCACACGGGCAGGTCTTCGAGCGCGGCCTGCGACAGCTGCCCGCCGCCCACCGTACGCAACAGCACAGGCACCTGCTTGTCGCCGTCGCGGTAGATGCCTACCGGCGTGCCGTCGTTGGTACTCTTCACGGCCGTCATCAGGTCGGCCTTGCCCAGGTTCAGGCGGCCGGCTTTCACGGGGTCGTAGGCGGCACGCACCAGCATAGCCTTGTTGCCCCACTCGTTGCGGGCGTTCATCACCTTCGGATTGCGGCGCATGATGTCGATGGCGATACTCGTCAGCGAATCGAGCACGCGGGGATCGTCACCGCAAAAGCGGGCTTCGATGAGCGCCTGCGGAATGCTGTTCAGTTCGAAGCGGTTGACGCGGATCAGGGCATCGGAGAAAGTCTGCGACAGCTCGTCTTGCAGTCCCACCTGCATGCTGCGTGCCACAGACGGGCTTACGGCCTCGACCAGACACTGTGCGTAGTTGCTCTGAGGTCCGTAGGCAGCATTGGCCAGGTAGTAGCGCGGGGGTGTCTGGCCGACAAAGGTCGACACGTGGCGGACGCCCTCATGCTGCATCAGCTTCTCGGCCAGGGCTTCGGCCTGACGCGAGGTCTCCTCCACGCGGGTGCCCTCGGGCAGCCAGACGTCGACGGAGAAGTATTGCTTGTCGAGCAACGGCATGAACTGCTGCGGAATGCTGCGGAAGCCCAACGCACTGGCGGCCAGCAGCACCACCATCGAGGCCAGTACGAACCAGCGGCGGCGGATGGTCCAGCGCAGGGCACGGCGGAAGCGGTCGTACATGCGGCCCTGGAAGAGCTCGCCCTTCAACTCGTCGGGGCGCGGACGACGGACGAATTCCTGCACGAAGAAGACGTTTTGCGAAACGGCCAGCACCCAGCTCAGAAGGAGCGATACGGCAATGACTATGAAGAGCGACGACAACAGCTCACCCGTAATGTGGGGCGACAGATAGACGGGCAGGAAGGTGAGCACGGCAATGAGCGTAGCGCCCAGCAGCGGCATGGCCGTCGTGCCTACGGCAGCAAGGATGGCCGTACGCTTGCGCATGCCGCGCTGCATGTTGACCAGCGTAGCGTCGTAGACCACGATGGCATTGTCCACCAGCATGCCCATGGCAATGATGATGGCTGCCAGCGACATGCGTTGCAGGGCGATGCCCGTGCCATACATATAGATAAGGGTGCCGAAAATGGAAAAGACCAGTCCGCTGCCAATCAGTATTCCGTTCTTCATGCCGATAAAGAACAGCAGCACGGCGATAACAGTCACAACAGAGATGATGAGGTTGAGTACAAAGCCGTCGTTAGCAACGGACGACTCATGCCCCTGGTCGTAGACAGTACGGAGAAGGTAGCCCTCGGGCATCGCCTGCTCCAGCTGCGACAGGCGGGCGGCTACGCGTTCGGCCATGTCGACTACGTTGCCGTCGGCCACCGTCGATATGGCGATGCCGATGGTAGGGAGGCCGTCCATCTCCATGCGGCTGCGGGCCGGACGAACATAGCTCTCGCTGACGGCGGCCAGCTCGCCCAGCCGGAAATAGGAGCCGTCGCGCGAGGTGACGGTCAGGTTCTCGAGTTCCTGGAGCGTCGTGAAGCTTCCGGCCGCATCGATACGCAGGCGGTTATGGGCCGTCTCGACGGCGCCGGCGTCTACGATGCGGTTCTGGCGGTCGAAGGCGGCGGCGATGTCGGCCATCGTCAGCCCGCTGGCAGCGAGCAGTGAAGGGTCTGCCTCTACCTCGATGGTACGGTTCTGCACGCCATAGAGCTCGACACGGGCCACATCGGGCACAGCCAGCAACTCGTTTTTGAGGCGTTCGGCCTGCTCCTCAAGTTCGCGATAGGTGTGCACGGCGCTGCTCAGGCCATAAAACACGCCGAGCACGTCGCCGAAGTCATCGTTGACCACCGACGTGCCGGCGCCGGCCGGAAGCTTACCCTGCGCATCGCCCACCTTGCGCCGGAGCTTGTCCCACAGCTGCTGCATGGCGTCGGCACGGATTTCCTTCTTGACGTAGACGGTTATCTTGGAGAGGCCGGCACGGTTCTCGGTCTTGAGGTAATAGAGTTCGCCCAGCGACTGGATAGCCTCCTCGAGCACGTCCGTCACCTGCTGCTGTACTTCCATAGGCGATGCACCTGGATAAGTAGTGGTCACTACGGCCTGCTTGATGGTGAACGGAGCGTCTTCGAGTTTGCCCATGCCCTCGTAGGCCACGACGCCGCCCAGCAGAATCAGCGCCAACAGCAGCCAGCTCAGGACGCGGTTTTTCAGAAAGAACTTGGCGAGCGTCTTCATGGGCGGCCTCCTTCTTCAACGGTCGATCCTTCTACCCGTACTGTCTGACCTTCAGACAGAAAAGCAAGACGTGTCAAAGCCACTGTCTGACCTTCGACAAGACCTGAAATAACTTCTATCTTACTACCTTTAAGCAAACGTCCCAAGGTCACGAGCGACTTGGATACATGTCCGTCCGCATCTACAGTCCAAACGTAAGCATCCGAACGATCGTCTTGACAAACAGCCGCTTGAGGAATAGCTAAGGAAGAGACATAAATAGAAGTTGAAGGTAAGGACACCGAGAGGTTTCCTGCCATTCCTCCAAGCAAGCTGTTGTCTGAGTTGTCAAGAAGCGCCGTCAAGCGATAAGAAAGATTGTTGCCGGCTGCAGTTTGTGTCAGATACGTGGCCGAAGGCATGAAGACACGGCCTGGCAAACGATCGAAATGTACATGAACAAGCGAATCGGGCACACCACCCCGCAAAGCTACGGCCATGGCTTCGGGTACATAGGCTTCGACCTTCACTTGTGAAAGATCGATAAAAGTCACAACCGCCTGCGAAGGCTTCACTTCCTGATGCCGCTCAATGTGCGTCTGCTGTACAAAACCATCGAAAGGAGCCAAGAGACGTGTGTCATCCAACTCGTTCACGGCCATATCGAAATCTGCACGAGTGCGAGCGTAGTCAGCACGAGCCTTCTCATAGGCAGTAGCCGATACGTTGTTTTTTGCATAAAGATTGGCTGTACGACGATAGTCAGCCTCAGCCTGACGGCAGAGTGCTTCGGCACGATCGCGACGTATGAGGAAATCACGACGATCGATAGCGGCTATCGGCTGTCCTTGACGAAAAAACTGACCTGCCTGCACTGTAAAGTTGTCCACCGGCCCGCCTACACGAAAAGCGAGCTGAGTGACACGCACAGGCTCAGAAATAAATGTATAACTGCGGGCAGCTTCACCCGTAATGGCTTCAGCACGGGCCACCTGCACAACCGGCTGAGGCCTGACGGCCTGCTCCTGCCGGCCACAAGCGGCCAGCAAGGCAGACAGACACACCATGAAAAATGCGTTTCCAAATAAATTCTGCTTCATATCTCTTTTTACACTTCGGTTTACAAATATCGCCCGCAAAATTAGCGGAGGCAGCTGCCCCTCGTGAGTAAAACTTACCCAACCGCAAAATAAGGCCACTGAAACACGAAAAAAGAAAGATGAAAACCACAAAGCCATATACAGCGACTCAGAAAGAAACGGACAGAAAAACTCGCCTATCGTTTGCCGCTCCAATACCTTTTTATATCTTTGCCGAAAACCTCAAAACAAACCATTTATGGCAACATACAAGAGAATCTTACTGAAGCTCAGCGGCGAGAGCCTCATGGGCGAAAAGCAGTATGGCATCGACGAAAAACGTCTGGCCGAATACGCGTCACAAATCAAGGGGATACACGCCACGGGCGTACAGATAGGAATCGTCATCGGTGGCGGAAACATCTTCCGTGGGCTGAGCGGCGCCTCCAAGGGCTTCGACCGCGTGAAAGGTGACCAGATGGGCATGCTGGCCACGGTCATCAACAGCCTGGCACTGAGCTCGGCCCTGACGGCCGCAGGCGTAAAGGCACGTGTGCTGACGGCCGTCCGCATGGAGCCCATAGGCGAGTTCTACAACAAATGGCGCGCCATCGAGTGCATGGAGGCAGGCGAAGTGGTCATCATGTCGGCCGGCACGGGCAATCCGTTCTTCACCACCGACACAGGTTCCAGCCTACGTGGCATTGAAATCGAAGCTGACGTCATGCTGAAAGGTACCCGCGTGGACGGCATCTACACGGCCGACCCTGAGAAGGACCCGACAGCCACGAAATTCCACGACATCACCTACGACGAAGTGTTGCGCCGCGGCCTCAAGGTGATGGACCTCACGGCCACCTGCATGTGCAAAGAGAACAACCTGCCCATCATCGTCTTTGATATGGATACCGTGGGCAACCTCAAGAAGGTCATCGACGGCGAAGATATCGGTACGCTGGTACACAACTGAAAAAGCAATGTTTTCCATCAAAGAAAGCAATGTTTTCCATCAAAGAAAGCAATGTTTTCCACCCAAGAAAACACCGTTTTCCTCTAATCGGACAACTATCTTGCGAATCAAAAAAAAAACTTGCAATGTTGCAAAAGAAGGAATAATGCGCTACATTTGCCCTACTAATTAAAAAACAACATTCTATATAACAAAGAACGAAACGATATGAAAGACGTAAAAGACATCCTGAACGAAGCGCAGGAGAAAATGGACATGGCCGTCATGTATCTGGACGAAGCATTGGCACACATCCGCGCCGGCAAGGCCGACGTACGCCTGCTGGACGGCATCCGTGTGGACTCCTACGGCAGCATGGTGCCCATCAACAACGTGGCTGCCGTGACGACTCCCGACGCGCGCAGCATCGCCATCAAGCCGTGGGACAAAAGCATGTTCCGCGTCATCGAGAAAGCCATCATCGATTCCTCGCTGGGCATCATGCCCGAAAACAACGGCGAAATCATCCGCATCGGCATTCCGCCGCTGACCGAAGAACGCCGTAAGCAACTGGCCAAACAGTGCAAGGGCGAAGGCGAAACAGCCAAAGTGAGCGTGCGCAACGCCCGACGCGACGCCATCGACCAGCTGAAGAAAGCCGTCAAGGAAGGCCTCGCCGAAGATGCCCAAAAAGGTGGTGAAGAGAAACTCCAGAAAATCCACGACAAGTACATCAAGCAGATTGATGATATGCTCGTTGCCAAGGACAAGGAAATCATGACGGTATAACAATTGATAATTGATAATGGAGAATGGATAAGGATGTTCATTGGCAAAGTTCAATTCTCAATTATCAATTCTCCATTATCCATTCTCAATTCAATGAAAGGACTTGTTATCAAGAACACGGGCAGCTGGTACCTCGTCAAGACGGAAGACGGGCGCTGCATCGAGTGCAAAATCAAAGGAAACTTCCGCTTGAAGGGCATCCGCAGCACCAATCCGGTAGCTGTGGGCGACTACGTGCAGATTATCCTCAACCAGGAAGGCACCGCCTTCATCAGCGAAATCGAAGACCGACGGAACTACATCATCCGCCGCGCCTCGAACCTGTCGAAGCAGTCGCACATCATCGCCTCCAACCTCGACCAGTGCATGCTCATCGTTACCGTCAACTATCCCGAAACCTCGACCACCTTCATCGACCGCTTCCTGGCCACGGCCGAGGCCTATCGCATCCCGGTAAAGCTCATCTTCAATAAGATAGATGCTTACGACGAAGACGATTGCCACTACCTGGACAGCCTCGTCCACCTCTACACCACCATCGGCTACCCCTGCTTCAAGGTGTCGGCCACACAGGGCACAGGCATCGACCTCCTCAAAGCCGAACTGAGCGGCCGCGTCACCCTGCTGTCAGGCCATTCAGGTGTAGGCAAGTCCACTCTCATCAATGCCATCCTACCTGATGCCGCGGCACGAACGGGCGAAATATCCGCTGCCCACAACAAAGGTATGCACACCACCACCTTCTCCGAAATGTTCGCCCTCGAAGGAGGTGGCTATCTTATCGACACCCCAGGCATCAAAGGCTTCGGCACCTTCGACATGGAAAAAGAAGAAATCGGCCATTACTTCCCCGAAATCTTCCGCGCCTCGGCCGACTGCCGCTACGGCAACTGCACCCATCGCCACGAGCCGGGTTGTGCCGTCCTCCGCGCCGTCGAGGAACATTACATCAGCGAGTCGCGCTACCAGTCCTACCTCAGCATGCTTGAGGACAAAGAAGAGGGCAAGTATCGGACAGGGTATTAATCTACGTATTCTGACCGACACATATATTCCATTAAGTTTTTTTGTGTTATTGCATTTTTTCCCTACACAAACAATCGTTACTTTTGTCGCATAAACTCCACTTAAACTCTATGTATATGTTTTAATACTCAACAAGAATCATGAAAAAAGAGTGCCTTTCTTGGATGTTGGGGCTCATGATGGCTTATGTTGCCACAGCCTCTGCGTCAATTTCAGGGAATGACGTTGCTCTGAAATTCAATCCGGAAAAGGGGACTGAACAGTCGCTCACCCTGCCGGACGGAAAGACCGTCAAGTATCGTGCCTATGAGCACATATATTATGTTACCAACATTGAAGATTCAACCTACCAGTACCTGAATCTTTATGTACCCGAAAACGTCGCAGCCCATCCCGAGACAAAAGTTCCCATCTTCCTGCGGACCTATGTCGGCGGCTACATGGCAGCCAAAGCCATGTCCCCATCGGGAACCGACGCCACCGGACGCGCCTTGGCCGAAGGATACATAGTCTGCATCCCTGGTTCGCGCGGCCGTAACTCCACTGTCATGCAAAATGGCGAAACCATCTTTACCGGACGTGCCCCCGCCGCCATCGCCGACCTGAAGGCTGCCATACGTTACCTGCGCTACAACAGTGCCCTCATTCCTGGCGACACCGAACGGATCATCACCGACGGCACCAGTGCCGGAGGTGCCATGTCAGCCCTGTTGGGAGCTACCGGCAATTCTCCGCTGTTCGAACCATACCTCAAAGCAATGGGAGCAGCCCCCGCACGCGACGACGTCTTTGCCGCTGTATGCTACTGCCCCATCATCGACTTGGAACATGCCGACATGGCCTACGAATGGCTCTACCAATGTACGAACACAACCACGCGTAATTTGACTCCTGAGCAAATCAAGGTTTCCGAAGAACTGGCAGCCCTTTACCCGGCCTACCTGAACAGCCTCCAGCTGAAAACACCTGACGGCACGCCGCTGACCGATGCCAACTTCCTTGATTACATCAAGTCATATATCATCCAATCTGCACAAAAAGCACGCGCCGAAGGCTGTGAACTACCCGAAAACATAGGCATCCGCATGTACGAAAACCGTCCCGCCTTCCAAGGCAACGGACATGGAGAACGCCGCCAGCCACCTTCATTCGGAGCGCAAGGCAACATCGTACGGCACAAAGAACAATCAGAATTCGTAGCCGACATAGACATGGAACAATACCTGAATTATGTCGTTACGACCCAACCGCTGAAAAATCCGCCTGCTTTCGATGCCTTGCATGTACTGACCGACACTCCCACCGGCGAAAACGAAGAATTCGGTAACAGCCAGGGCAGTTCTGTCAATTTCTCAGCCTATAGCATCGAAAAGACAGGCCAGAAGACGAACGACGAATTGGAAGCACGCGTCTTCATGATGAATCCCATGAACTTCATCAAAGACAAAGCTTCCAATCAGGCGCCCAATTGGTACATCCGCCATGGAGCCCGCGACCGTGACACATCGTTTCCCGTACCCGTCAGCTTGGCTACCATGCTGATGAATAACGGATTCAACGTAAATTTTGCCTTGCCATGGAACAGGCCGCATACAGGTGATTATAATCTGGACGACTTATTTACATGGATTAAACAAATTACCCAATAAATCAAAAAGGAGTAAAGTGGAGTTTATTTTAAAACAGCAATAGCATCAGAAAACAAACCACACACAAAAAATACACCCTATTAAACCTTAGAAGATACTATTAGTCAAACTTAAAATAATACATCTAATACAACGACATGAAGAAGAGAGTAAAATGGGGAATCATCGCTGTAGTGACTACCGGATTTATAGGCTGGGGAATTTATTCGCAAATGCCCAAACCAAACGAAGAGTTGGCCGAAGCCGACAAAGTGATGACTAATCAAAGTAAAGGGAAAAAGGCGCTCAACATCAACGCCGTCATTGTACGCCCGCAAGTCCTTACCGACGAAATCCCCATCATCGGTAGCCTGATTCCCGACGAAGAAGTAAACCTGTCGTTCGAGACATCGGGCAAAATCACCGAAATCAACTTCGAAGAAGGCACCGCCGTCAAGAAAGGGCAGCTGCTGGCCAAGGTCAACGACCGACCCTTGCAAGCACAGCTGCAACGCCTCGTGGCCCAGCTGAAGCTGGCCGAAGACCGCGTGTTCCGGGCGCATAGTAAAAAACCTGTGTAAGCGAAAAAAGTTAGTACCTTTGTAGAA
>CAYQOV010000058.1:0-16844 GCA_964419245.1 uncultured Bacteroides sp.
GTACGCAATATGCCTGATATGACAGCTCCAACAACCGGGAAAATCCGCTGACCCAGTTTGTGTGATTCCGAATGTAAATATCTATTCTTTGTATTGTGATACTCAGGGAGCTATGTGGGTCGCAGCCTTCCGTAAAGGAATGTATAAGGTAGAATCGATCTCTGACAATCAATGGACCGTAAAAAAGATTTTGTGTTTTCCAGTAACGATATTCGCTGTTTTGTGGAAGATGATGAAGGGAGTGTATGGATTGGAACCTTCAATGGTTTGAATAAAATAGATCGAAATGGAGGGGTTACATGCTATCGTAAAGATATGACTCCCGGGGCATTGAAGCATTCTTCTATTTTTTCATTGTATAAAGATCGGCAGGGTACCATTTGGGTAGGAACATATTATGGAGGAGCTCATTATTTTCATCCGGAAGTAGATCTGTTCAGGCATTATTCTGAAAATGACGGTAGACAGGATGGGGTGAGTTTTCCTTATGTGGGCAATATGGTGGAAGATAAGCGGGGAGACGTGTGGATTTGTACAGAAGGTGGAGGATTGAATCGCTGGGACAGGAAAACAGATGCATTTACTCATTATCTGTCAGGGAAAAAACAATCTCCGTATTTCCCTAATTTGAAGTGTATAGAATATGACAAACAGAATGATTGTCTTTATATCGGCACGCATAAGCAGGGTTTTTTACGCTTCGATATAGCTTCGGCTACAGTCAAACGTTCTACAGATTATAGTTATATGAATGAGTCTTTTAATGAAGCAATAATATCTGGGGATAGTCTTTTTCTATTGTCAACAGAAGGCTTGTTTGTAAGCGGGGGGTATAAAAAAATCTTGAACGTCCTTTCCCGACGATCCCTGAAACTTTGCGTGAAGGAGTCGCTATGTTTATAGACTCTGAACGTTTTATATGGCTTTCTCGTCGGAATGAACTTGTTCGCATCAATATGTCTTCTCCGAGCGAAAAATATATTTATCCGTTGGGACAGAAGGGACTTGGGAAGTTTATGGTAACAAAGATGACAGAGTCGTCTGATGGTACTTTGTTTTTTGGAACGATAGGTTCTGGATTGTATCGATATAATAAAGAATCGGACAGTTTTGAACATTGTCCGATGGCGGGTGCAGATTATATCTATAACATGCGGTTCCACATGTCAGGCTATCTGATTTTATTGACGGATCGTGGTATCCTTTGTTATCATCCTCAGACAAAGGATATGAAAATATTAGATGCGGAGAATCAGTTGCATCTGTCTGCAGTAAACGATGGTTGTGGACTGCTTGTTTGCCATGACGGGGAAGTGCTAGTTGGTGGTTCGGAAGGTATGACCCGATTTTCTTTTTCTTCTTTATTCGATACCTTGCCGGAACATAACTTGTTTTTTTCGTCGTTATCAGTCAATGGAAAAATAGTGTCAGCTCGGAAAGAGGAAAAAATATTGCCGGTAGCATTGCCTTTCGTTTCTCAATTGAATTTATCGTACGATGAGAATAATATTACCATTTCGTTTGCTTCGAATAGTTATATAGATAATTCAGACCGGAAAATTTATGAATATATATTAGAAGGGTTTGATAAGAAATGGAATACGACTTATGGGAATACATTGGTTTACACGAATTTGGATCCGGGCAGATATACACTGAAGGTTCGTGAGAAACAACTGAGTGAACGTGATAAAATTCATTCCATTGAGTTACCAGTAATAGTCTATTCACCTTGGTGGGCTACGTGGTGGGCTTATTCTCTATATGCTCTTTTATTTTTAAGCATAGTCAGTACGCTTGTTCGTAATTGGATGGCACGTGTACATTTACGGGCTTCTCTGGCGCAGGAAAAATTGGAAAAGGAGAAAAATGAAGAGTTGATTCAGGCTAAACTTCAGTTCTTTGCCAATATCTCTCATGAATTCCGTACTCCGTTGACGCTGATCATTTCACAACTGGAAGCTTTGTTGCAGACTTCGGGGCTTTCTCCGTTTATACGCACTCGCTTACAGAAGATCTATAAAAATACGTTTCAGTTCCGTGAGTTGATTTCCGAGTTGTTGGATTTTAGAAAAATGGAGCGTGGTAAGTTGACTTTGCATGTTGCCCAAGCTAATATAGTAGCTTTTATAAGTCGCCTCTGTGATGACTTTCAGCAGCAGGCTCAGCTGCAACATATCCATTTGGATTTTCATTCGGAAACAGATACGGTAATGGGTTGGTTTGATAGTCGTCAGTTAAGAAAAGTTTTTTCTAATTTATTGTCTAATGCCTTGAAATATACGCCCGCCAATGGAAAAGTGGAAGTCCAAATCATAGAAGCGACTGAACAAATTGAAATTAAAGTTCTGGATAGTGGAGAAGGAATACCCAAAGAAGCTTTACCTTTTATTTTCGATCGTTTCTATCAGGTGGATGTTGAGGTTTCTTCTCCCGGTAGCGGTATTGGCCTTGCATTAGCTAAGGGAATCGTGGAACTTCATCATGGATCTATTGGTGTACAGAGTGCTTTGGGGTATGGCAGTGTCTTTACAGTGACTTTGCCAAAAGAAAATCCGTTCCTTCAAGATGACAATGTGGTTTGGGATGCGGCTGAAGGAGAAATGTCGGATGTTCTGCCCGCTTTCTCTGAAGTGTCCGGTGCTGATACGGAAACAGTACCTGTAAGTGACATTCCTAAATCGGATAATGATGCAAAAGATTGTGTATTGTTGGTAGAGGATAATGAAGACCTGTTACAGATATTGATGGATTTGCTTTCACCGCTTTATCGGGTTATTATAGCGCTGGATGGCAAAGCCGGACTTGATAAAGTAATAGAGGAGCATCCGGATTTGGTTGTAAGTGATGTAATGATGCCTGTCATGTCAGGAACGGAAATGTGCATGAAGATAAAGAGTAACTTTGATTTGTGTCATATACCGGTTATTTTGCTGACAGCGATGACATCCGACAATAATAAGATGGAGGGATTGCAATGTGGAGCGGATGATTACATAGAAAAGCCTTTCAACAACAAACTGCTTTTGGGTCGGATTGCCAACTTGTTGCGTAATCGGAAATTGCTGAAAAAGAAATTTTCCACTGTGATGCCGTCTTCAGCCGATACAAATGATGCCGGTATGCCGACTTTAGCATTGACTCCGATTGATGCTGACTTTTTGACACGCTTGGATGATGTGGTGAAGAAGCATCTGGCTGAACCCGATTTTGATGTCAATCAATTGGCTCGTGAGTTAGGAGTCAGCCGCAGTTCGCTTTACAATAAGTTGAAGGCTCTTAGCTTCGTAACTCCGAATGAGTATATTCTGAATGTACGTTTGAAGGCTGCTGCCGATTTGCTAAAGAAAAATCCAGAAATGCAGATTACAGAGATTGCCTATCAGGTCGGTTTTAATTCTTTGCGTTATTTCCGCCATTGTTTCAAAGCATCTTTCAATCAGACGCCGCAGGAATACAGACAGGATAAATAGTTTCTGTCTTGGTGATATTCGGCTTGATAGTCCTTTGTCAAACGCTCAAAGGGACTTTCGGGTCGAATTTTTATTTCTTCCTAGGTACATTTACATATTCCAATTTATGGTTTCAGGAATGTATGATATTGCTGAATTTGTTGTGCTATAACAAAGTACCGAAAAGTTTATTGGCGATAAACTTCCTTCTTATGTGAAATAAAGTTTCATCTTTTTGTTTTGATTATCATGAATGTTACAGCTGCAATAGAAATGGAGATGCCTAAAATTATATTGGTTGTTATAGGTTCATCGAACATGACTGCACCAATAAGAATGGCTGTAATAGGTTCGAATACGCCCAACACGGAAGCTTTTGTGGGGCCGATATTTCGGGTTGCTATGGCTAGAGTTGCTGTAGATACGATTGTGGGAAGAATAGCAAGGCCGATGAGGTATGAAATAGCCAGGCTGTTGTCCACTCCAACAGTTATGTCTACATCTGACATGACTATTTTTCCCAAGAAGAATATTGCTCCAACACTTAAGGCATAGAATGTAAGCAGGCTGTTTGAAATGTTCTTGATTGTGTTACTGCGATTAATTATAACCATAAATAATGCATAGGCCAAAGATGCAGTTAAAGAAAGATATATGCCTGTTGGATCTGTAGCCTGTGTTGAATCACCTTGCGTCATGATGACTACACCAGCAAATGTCAGAAATATCGAAAGCCAGACAGACCAAGAGGGTATAACACGGAGAAAAACCATAATTATGGCTACAAGAACTGGATAGAGGAAAATGAGTGCTGTCGCAAGTCCGGATGCGATATAGTTGAAAGCTTCAAATAGCAGTATGCTGCTAGAGGTATAGAGCGCTCCAAGAATAAAAAGAATTCCCCCTTGTTTCCATGATACTTTAAAGCTTTGTTTTCTTAAAAAAAGAAATACGCCTAAAAGTAAAACGGAAATGGTGTAACGAAAGAAAAGAATGGATTCAATGTGGGCACCATCTTTCATCAGAGGAAGTGCAAATAGAGGATTCAATCCATAAGTCACTCCGGTTATTATACCTGCCGGATAACCGATAATGGCATTTTTACTTATTTTGCTCATTGGAATATGAATTTGTTTGGTTGTAGGAATACTTTGTTAATATAAATCATATTTATTTTATTGCTTGGGGTAAAGTATGCGGGATTTGTACATTGAGATTATAGTGTCTAAGGGCAAAATTACTTGTATGAGCGGCACAGGACAGGAGAAATCATCTTTTTCGATGTGCCATTATTGTTTTATGTATGGGTTTTAACATATTCTGTTCGGGCGAATTGGATTTTGCGCAAACATGTGTGAGGAAGGATATGGGGCAATGGTGTTGCTCTTGTCTTTTTGTCAAAATGACATTTTGTATTTTCTATTGGCTGAGAATCGCGTATTTCGGAGCGCAGGAAGAGGAGTTGCAAAAGAATGAAGGCGGAATGGCCTTATACGCTTGTATTCAATAAAATAGCGAAATCCTTACAAATAAAATAGAGGGGAAAGTGGGCGGAAAAGTCGTTTCTCTTCGTGAAAAAGTTATTTTTCCGCCATAAAAAGGCCGTTATTGGTTGGGAACATACGTTCTTTTCCTCGAAAACATACGTCTTTTTGTGAGAAAACATACATTCTTCCGACAGAAAACATACGTTCTTCTGCCGGGATTTCTGCTTTTTGTCGTCAGAATGTACGCCTCAGGTGGGATATAAGTGCCTTGAAAGGTCTGTTTAGCGTCCTGTTTGCAACTTTGGGAACGGAGGGGCTGTCAGCCGAACCAATATTTTGCTGTCATTTTACCGTTTTTGGGGGTAAAACGACGGCAAATGATTGGACAGTTCTCTTCGGATACATCTGTGTCAGTGTGTCCTCAGTCAGTCTTTCAGGATGGTTTTGGCTCTTTGCTCGAAGGCTTCCAATACCTCGGGCGAGAGCTGTGCCTGCTTCTTCCAGGAGGCTTCGCCGTAGACGCCGGCTGCCGAACTGTCGAAGGGGCGGAACTTGATTTTGCGTATGTTGCGCTTTGAAGCAAAGCTATAGTCATCGTTCAGCGGGTCCTTGAAAAGCGGGTCGGCACAGGTGGAGTGGGGCTCTTTACTTTTCTTCCATTCTTCGAAACTTTGTTTTCCGAATGTCGGACTTCCGTTCAGATGCCAGTACAGGTTATAATCCATGTCCGTCCGTCCCTTTTCCCATGCTCCCGAGAGGGTGGCACCTCGCTCTTGCAGGATGATGTTGTGCTTGAAGTGGAACGATAAATGCTCTTCGGGGCGGGTATATTGGGCCTGGAAGTAGTGGCCGAACGCAAAGATGTTGTTTTCTATGCGGTTCTCCTTACCGTAGTGCTGGTGGAAACCTCCGCTTTTACAACGATAAACGAGGTTGTTGGCCATGGTGACGCCTGTCGATCCTTCGTCCGTGTAGAGTCCCCATCCGCCGTAGTCGTAGGTCAGCACGTCGTGTATCACGTTGTGGGTGATGACGGTTCCCTCCGATTCGCCGAGGGTGTAGACTGCTCCCATGTCCGACAGCTCACCCCAGCCGATGTGATGGATGTGGTTGTAGGCTATCAGGTTGCGTACGGCCGGGTTGGTCAGCTTCTTTTGCAGGTATTCCACTTCACCCCGTCGGTTGACGTGCATGGTCCAGAGCTGCGGCGACTGGTTGTATCCACATACCCATCCTACGGAGATGCCCGAATAGTACAGGTCGGCTATTTCGTTGTGGGTCACACGGTTGTCACTGCTGTGGAAAATGGCAACGCCCACACCGCAGGGCAACTCGCGTCCTGCATGTACGATAATGTTGTTGTCCACCGTGTTGTGGCTGCTTATCATTGTCGTGTCGTCCCTGAAGTAAGGTTCCCCTATTTTGATGCCACCGGCTCCCAGGTCGGACAGCAGGCAGTGCTCTATCCGGTTGTGGTGGCATGCCTGTCTGAACCAGATGCCGTATCCGCCGGTATGGCTCACTTCACAGTTGTACAGGCTGATATTCTCCGCGTGGTCGAACGAGAGGGCGGCTTCTACCGGTGCGGCGGCCTGGAAAGGATCTTCGCCCTGTTCGGGCATATTGTGCAGGGTGTGGCTGAAGACGATGTTCCGGAACGACACGCCTTTTACCACTCCTTGCTTGTTCCCCTTGACAGTGACAAGTTGGGAGAGCAGAGGAATGAAGCATTCGGCCGTTTCCATCTGTTCTTCCGGGCGGGGCATGTAGTAGAGGTATCCCTCCTTCCGGTCGAGAAACCACTCTCCGGGCATGTCGAGTGCGGCCATATAGTCGTACATGACGTATCTTGAACCTTTACGGATGGGATTCCAGGGCCGCATGCCTTTGCCTTGCATGTAGATGAAGGCCGAATCCGGTTCCACATACGTTGCCTTTTGCAGGGTGATGTCCCATTTGTGGTAGAAACGGAACTTGAGGTGCGACAGCTCGTCCGTCTGTTTGCCCTTTATCGTTTTCCAGTCTTCCGGCCGGAAGTTTATGCGTTGAACGGCATAGTCGGCATAGCGCACTCCGGGGGTGAACTGTGTTTCCGAAGTTCCGTCCACATAGTACCAGCCGTCGTTCGGCGTACGGGCCAGCACGGCTCGGGTTCCGTTGACGTACAGCTGTTCGAAGTTGGTTCCATATTGCACCACTTCCGGAACGTGTGCTCTGTAAAGCTTGTCTCCGTATTTTTCCCATCCGCCTACCGTGATACCTCCCGAAAAGACAGGTTTGGCTTGCGGATTGTCTGCCAGAATGACGACAGGTCTAGAGTTGGCTTGTTCAATCCGGAACGGGGCTTTCATGTGGTATGTCCCTTCCATCACTCTGATGAACAGAGTGTCGTCTGCGGCTTTTCCTTTCAGCCGGTTCTCTATGGCCTTGTTCAGGGAGTGGTAAGGCGATTCTGCCGTACCCTTTCCCTGGTCGTTTCCTACGGGCGACAGGTAAACCGTTTCATCCGCTTGCATGCCTGTGTGGATGGACAGGCATAGGCAGAGGGTTGTGATTGTCTTTTTCATTTTATTTTTTCCTTGGTGTTGGATGAATGAGTTGTTTCCTGATATCCGATTTTCGAGAAGGGGATGTCAGGGAATCCCTTGATTTTTTGGAACAATGCTGCATCGGCCTTGAAGCCTTGGAGCGGGTCGTCAGGACATACGAAGCCGGGATTGTCGTTGGTCGTCCAGTTGTTGTAGAATTCGCTCCATTCGCTACGTCCGTGCAGCACGTTGCCTATCCGGTAGAACAGGTTGCCTTCCACTACGTTGTGGCTGGGGTATGCTGGATTCTCGTCCCAGTACTTGGCCAGTTCGGGGTAGGCGGTACTATAGGGAGGTTCTTGGTAGTTCACTTGCTTCAGTCGTTGGTCGATGATGCCGTTGGGGGCTACCATCCCCTTCCCCCAGTTCTCCATACGGTTGTCTATGTGGATGGCTGTGGGGCATTCCATGAAGATGTTGTAGAGGTAGTGGATATGATGTCCGCCTCCTATCAGTGCAGGCAGGGAGCCGGCCTTGTAGTAAATATTTCCGTAAACCGTCGTACCGCAGGCACCGTCGTCGTGGTAGGTGGCCGTTACGCGATGGCGCGGGCTCAGTTCCTTGAAGTAGCAGTAGCGGATGATGTTGCCCTGTTCCGACGGGTCTCGGCCGTGGTAAATGGCCCCTTGGTCATCTACTTCGGTACAGACATTGTTTATTCTGCACAGCTCGATGATGTGGTCGTTCCCGTGCAGCAGGATGGCCATACTGGGGGCATTGAATATGTCGCATTGGCTGATTCTGTTGCCCACTCCGTCTATCCAGATGCCTGGCTTGTAGGATTTCTCTATCAGGTTGAAATCATGGATGAGGCAGTTTTCTACAAAATTGCCTGCCGGAGTCAGGGAAGCACGGTTGCCTCCGCCCATGCTGACACCGCCTGAACCGACGTTGTATATGTGGCAGTCAATGATGCCGTTGTTTTTGCCCCCTTTCCGGTCGTACAGCACGTCTTCATACATTTTCCCTTGCAGATGTCCGATGACACGCGATGCGGGTTGTCCCTTTTGGGTACTTTCGTGGGCATAATTTCCTACTGGGTTGCTGAGGTAGCCTTTTCCGATGACAATTCCGGTACCTCCCAGATTTCGGATTGTACATCCTTCGATGCGCACCTGTTCGGTTTCTTCCAGATAGATTCCGATGGAACGTCCGTATTCGAATGTCAGGTTCTGGATATGTACGTCGGAAACATGTTCGATGGCCAGTATCGGTCCTTTCAGCGATGTAACGTGCAGGTCGGCTTCTTTTGTCTGCGGTGGATACAGGTAGATTTTCTGTCGCAGGCTGTCTATGACGTATTCTCTCGGCCGGTCCAGTTCCTCAACCAAGTTCATGGCAAACCATTGTCTCCAGGGGGCTCCGGTCATGAATCCGTAAACGGTATGTTGGGCTGCATGGATGTGGTGTCTTATGGTGTCGATGCGGGCTACTTTTATCATGTCGTCGGCATATCCGTGGGCAAAATAGCCGCCTATCCACATCTGGCTCACGTCTTTCCAGCCGGTAGGCCGGTTTCCCGCATAGCCGAATACGGGTAGAGCCCCAGGTTTCCCGTCGGCTGTAGCTCCCGGTTCCACGATTTCTCCGATGGCTTGTGTCGAGTCATTGGGCCATCGTGCTATCCGGAAGGGAACTTCGTCCATGAACACTTGAGTCCAGGCCGGCAGGCTGGGCCGTCCGAATCCACTGTTGCGCAGGTTGCCGCATGTTACGTCGAGTTTCTTCAGATCCAGTTCGCGGATTTGTTTCCGCACTTCCGGCCGAATTCGTGCTGCAACGGAAGAATCTTTGACCTTCTGCATTTTTCCGGCAGGAATCTGTCTTCCTCCCGAGATGCTTACAACTTCCTGTCCATAAGGACGGATGGTCAGGTTACCTCTGTCTTTTATTTCGATGGTTTGTTCTTGTTCATAGCGTCCGGCACGCAGAATGATTGCGACAGGGATGTCTTTCTCCGTCCGGTTGGCTTTCTCGATAGCTGCCTGTATACTCCGTAGCGGATGCGACAAGCTGCCTTCGGCCCGGTCGTTTCCTTTGGGAGACACATAGATGGACTGCTCCGTCTGGGCTTTGGTACAAGTCAGGGTAGCAACTGCCAGCAGACAGACGGAGAGTCGTTTCAACAATCTGTTTTGAGTCATGGTTGTTTATATGGATGGTAATATTATTACTTATAAAGGTGGAACTGGTCATTTTAGATTTTTATCCAATAGTATCTCACCGTTTTTCCCGATGACCTTGATATGGATGTTGCCGTCGGCAAGGTCAAGACGGGTGGCACACATGGCTCCTTGTTCCAGTACAGGGAATTGATTGCCAGATTCTCCCGGCTCATGATAGAAGAAGCGGTGGGTGTGTCCTGCTACAATCAGATCGATTCCAGCATGGTTCAGTATGGGTAGTAATTTTTGGCTTGCGTCTTGGCAACCTTTCCAGGTAGTTCCCTTTTCCCATTCCTTGTCGGATACCAGCGGGAAGTGCGAAATGACAATCCGGTATTTTGCTTTCTTGAATTCCTTACTTTTTACGACTTTTTCCAGCCAGCGGGCTTGTTCGCTGCGATAGTTGTCAAAGTCCGTCAGTCCGGCATAGACTGGATGGGTGTCAGATTTGTCTTCACCCGTGTCGAGCATGATGACCATGACGTCCCCCATCAGGTAGCTGCCGTATATCTTGCCGTTTTGTTTGGGGAAGAAGGACGGGAAGATACGGGCCATGTTTCCGCGTGTTTCGTGGTTGCCCCGCACGAACTCAAACGGAATGGAGGTGGCAAACATTTCTACGCTGGTATCGATGAACGACGTGAACGGATGTTCACCGTTTTCGGTCATGTAGTTCATCATGTCGCCGGCATAGAAGAACGAAGTGCAGGTTTGGTAGTCGCATCGTTCCAACAGGTTTTTCAACAGCTTCGGGTTGCTGTGCATGTCACTGGTAATGAAGATGGATCCACCTTCCTGTTCCGGGTCAATGGTACGGAATGTGTACCAGGGCGAAGCGATGCTGTCTCCGAATACCACCTTGTACGGTTGGAATGATTTGATTTCTTTGGCATGTATGCGGTATTGGTAAGTCGTGTTGGGTTGTAATTCTTCTGCCCTGATGGCAAAGAATGTTGCATCTGCCTGTTTCAATCCGTGTTGTGAACCGGAATAGTTGTTTGAATGCTCCTCACCTTCTTTCTTGAGTTCAATGAACGAGAAAGAGGGCAGGGACGTCTGGAAAGCAAATGTTGCTCCGTCGGTCGTCACTTCCTGCAGGTAGGGGCCATGGACTATTTCAAGAAAGGGACGACTGCTCATGCGTACTTTGATGGTGGCATCTGGTTGGTCGAAGGTACAGTTGGCCTCGAGTATGGTTGTATTCCGTATCGGATATTCCTTGGGCGAAGTGTTCTGTGCCAGTCGTGATGTGAAGGTTGCATTTGTCGGTGAAATGATTTGCATATAGAAGTGTTTGCCGTTCAAGGTCAGATGGGCTGTCTTACCATCGGTCTCTACATCAGCCTTTGTGATGACCGACCACGATACGGTTGACAGGGCGTTGGTAAGTTTTATTTTATCTGTCACTTCTACAGTCTGGTCATCGATCAGAGTAAATGTACGGAACACTGATTCGGCTTGATCCTTATATAAGGAGGTCATATCCAGTTTGGCGTATGGCTGAGCAATGTCAGCTTTTTCTTCGCAGACAAAGGCTTCGCCTGCTGCGTATTGTATCTGGTGATCGATACTAATCGTATTGTGCGAAAGGTTGCTGTTGCGGAAGTATTTCCAGCGTTGTCCATTTGGTTTGTAGTCCCAAAAGCCGGGCAGGTTGTAATCGTCAGATCCCAAATCGTCCGTCCAACGTATACCTTCACTTTCCAGTACAAATGTTCCACAGTCCATCTGTCGGTGTGCCTGCATGGGCTCTCCACCTTTAGCTGTGAGGAATATGGAGCCTTGTACATCACGTTTGCCATTGAGTACAATGATGTCATTGATCGTGTTGTGGTATACTTCCAGTTTGGGTAGAGAAGATTGTGGATTGGGCTGTGCATTGTCGTACCAGGGAAGTGAAAGGAAGAATAATTGGTGCAGCGGTTGTTGTCCCTGAATGACCTTCCCGATCTCTTTCCGATACCATTCTGCTACTTCCGCCTGGGAATACAGTCTACTGAAGAGGAAAAATGCAGGTGTGTTGAGCGCTTCGTTATGGGCGTTGGCAAAATTGAAGACTCGTCCTGATGGTGAAAGGGTGCGCTTATAATATAGGGCTGTATTTTCTATACCTGGCAACTGCCCGATTTTTCCTTTGTCGCCTCCATTATCGGTAACGGCTTTCAAGTACAATGACAGGTAACTGGCTGTATATCCCCAATAGGAAGGTCCTTCATAGCATACTCCGTCCGGAGCGAAATGCTTTAGGCAATTGGGCATATACCGAGCTGCGTTTTCCAGAATGGAGCGTGCCTCTTGAGGATAGTCTTCGGCTACAGCCAGCGCTCCCAGTACCATACCGGTGTTACATACTACGTTCCAGTTCGTTTCACGTTTGGCCCAGCTGCCCGGTCCTTCCTTTTCATATTCCTTCAGAACACGGGCTATAGCGTTGCGATAGATGCTGTTTTTAATCAGTTTCCGGGTAGATGCAGGTAGGGATTTGTACAACCAGTCGTAGGCTATCGCTACGGCAGTTGTCATTTCAGCTGTATCCAGATAATGGTTCGGGTCCCAGTCTGGGAAGTTACAAACCCATTGTAATGCTTGGTCGGCTGCATCCAGGTATTTTTTTCTCCATAGAGGCGGTAGGCCAATGCCAATGTCCCTAGGCGGTCTACATAGGCTCTGGAGGTATATAACATATTACCGTACCTGTTCATTTCGTAAGGGATTTGTGCCAATGTAGCAAGTGAGTCTGCCCGGTTCTTTAAATAGTAGGCTAGTTTTCGGACATCTTGATTTTGCTTAATAAGTTCTTTGACTTGAATTTCCTCGTTAGGGGTAAATAACAGACGTGGGTGTTGGGCCAGCCAATCTGTTTGTGCCAGAATGGTACAGGTAGGCATCAATAAAGTAAATAGAAGCAATAAGATGCAATTCTTGATATTCATTTTTAGAAAACGACAGAGGATTGCATTGTTCTCAATGTGTTTTTGTGTAAAGTTCATAGGACTTATTAATTTAAGTTGATGATTGTTGCTGCTTTTTTTGTAGGGGCTATATGTCATAGCCTTTTCTAACTCCATGCAAAAATAGTCTTTTTCTAGATTCGATTGGGATGATTTTGTCTAAATTGGGGGATGTATGTGTGTTGGACATGTTTTTTAAAGATTTACTTTGTGGGGTTTCGAAGAAGCGGACTATAATTAACCCTTTGAATTCTGATATATAATATAATATATTGCAATACAGATGTTTAACGTTTTCGTGTTGGATGATATTTCCCCTTTTGGACGATTGTGTATCCCTTTCTTTAAATGTTAAAAATGTAAGGATGAAATAGAGTGTACTCTAAAAAAGACAGTGTGTCCCATTTATAAAAGAGCAGTTTTCCATCTTTGCAATAGAAATCATAAAACATCTGAAATAGTGTTTTAAAACTTACTGATAACTTAAAATTTAATGCTTATGTATCAACGAAGAGAAAAACGTATGTTGGAAGGTAATCTTTCCAAGTTCTTGTTGGGCGGTGTATTTTTTCTTTCAATGACTCCGGCTTATGCTGTATCGGGAAAAGCTATCGAAGTCGAAAAGGTACACTCTGTTCTTTCTATTAATCAAGATGGCCGTACGGTTTCGGGTAACGTTGTCGATGAGACGGGCCTTCCGGTAATCGGTGTGAATGTCAAAGTGAAAGGTACTACTATCGGTGCTATTACCGATTTGGATGGTAATTTTACACTTAAAGGTGTTCCTCAAAATGCAGTTTTGGTTGTAAGCTATGTGGGGTATAAAGAACAAGAAATCAAAGTCGGTACTCAGAGCCAGCTTTCTATCAAACTTCAGGAAGATACAGAATTGATTGATGAAGTAGTAGTTGTAGGTTATGCAGCTCAGAAAAAGGTAAATTTGACGGGATCTGTTTCTTCTGTTAATATGGCTGATATTGCGGAAAAAAGACCTATTACAAACTTATCTTCAGGTTTGGCTGGTATGGCCTCTGGTATTTCTGTTACTTCTAGCAGTAATGTTCCCGGTAATGATAATGCTTCTATTTTAGTACGCGGTCAAGGTACATTGAACAATTCTGCTCCTTTGATTATCATTGATGGAGTGGAGAGTAACATTAATACGGTGGCTCCTCAGGATGTGGAAAGTATGACCGTACTGAAAGATGCTGCTTCAGCTTCTATTTATGGATCGCGTGCTGCAAATGGCGTTATCCTGATTACGACAAAGAAAGGTAAGCAGGGAAAGATTGGTGTAGATTATACTGGATATGTTTCTATGGAATCAATTGATAGAAGCCGAGTAACCGATCCTGTCTCTGATTATGCAACTTATATGGACTTGATGAATGAAGCCTATGTAAATTCTAAGCAACCAGCTCGTTTCTCCCAGGAAACTATTGATGCTTGGCGGAATGATGGAGGGCGTAATCCATTGATCTATCCCAATACAAACTGGATGGATGAGGTGTTCCGTACGGCAGTAGCAACCAATCACAACTTGTCAATTAATGGTGGTACTGATAAAATTTCTTTCTACACATCTTTCGGGTATAATAATAATCCGGGTGTAATGGAAAATTCTGGTTATGAACGTTACAGCTTTCGTTCAAATGTAGAAGCCAAAGTTACTTCGTGGTTGACCTTGGGAGCTAAACTGAATGGATATTTGGCTAATATTGACCAAGGCCAGGATCGTTTGGATGATGTATTTATATACGGAGTTGCCAGTACGCCAGGAATTGTATTACGTCATCCGGATGGTCGATATGGTGGACAGCAAAATCCGGAAGATGATCCGCAAAGCAATAATCCGTTAAAATGGTTAAATATGGAGGTCGGTGAAAAGAAAGAACGCAATATGCGTGCTGTGTTTAATGGAACTATCACTCCGTTGAAAGGATTGTCTATTTCGGGATCATACTCATACGAATTGACGGATAAGGATAACTGGGAAAAGACTAATTTGTTGGATACTTGGAATTTTGCAACAGAAACAATTGTTCAAAAGGATTCTCGTCGTGATTATATTTATAATTACAATAGAAAGATAGAACGTATGTTTATGGATGCGGTCGTACGTTATGAGGATCGTTTCTTCAATGACAGATTGGATTTGAGTGCCATGGTTGGTGCAAGCCAGGAAATGCGTCGTGACCGTAGTTTCAGTGCGCAGAAATATGATTGGATTGATCCTTCAGTAGATGTTATCGGTGGTGCAACAGGTGAATCTGTTACTTCTGGTTCTCATTCGGAATGGGCCATGCGTTCCTATTTTGGACGTATCAATTTAGGTTGGGACGGAAAGTATTTGTTTGAGGCAAATTTACGTGCAGATGCATCTTCCCGTTTCTTGAAAGGCAATAGATGGGGATATTTCCCTTCGTTCTCTGCAGGCTGGCGTATTGATCAGGAAGCTTTTATGGAAGGTACACGCAATTGGTTAGATGCTTTGAAATTCCGTGCATCTTATGGAGAATTAGGTAATAATTATTTGGATAGTGATTATATGGCTATTGCGACTTATGCCCAGTCAAATTATGTCCTGAATGATGGTATGCAGATCGGTATGGCACAGACGGCATTAGCGAATGGAAACTTGACGTGGGAGAGTACAGCTGTTACGAACTTTGCCATTGATTTTGGGGTGTTGAACAATCGTTTGACTGGAACGGCTGAGTATTTTTACAAGAAAACATCGGATATTTTGATTGATTTGCCTGCTCCTTTGGTACATGGTACTTCAACCATTCCAACTCAGAATAGTGCAGAGGTTGTTAATAAAGGTATGGAACTTACCTTGAATTGGGCAGATCATATTAATGACTTTCATTACAACATCGGTGCAAACGTGACATTTGTAGATAATAAGGTAACGAAGTTTAAAGGTGATCAATCGTCCATCAGTGGTAGTACCATGATTAAGGAAGGTCTGCCTATTAATGTGCAATATGTATTGGTCGCAGATCGGATTGTCCAAACGCAAGAGGATTTGGACTATGTACAGTGGCTGGCAGATAATTCAACAGATAAAGATGGTAATAGAGTTGATCCTTTCTCAAAATACAAGAGGCCTGAGTTGGGAGATGTACTTTATAAAGATATGAATGGTGATGGTATCCTTTCGGATGAGGATAAGGTGCCTATGGGGCACGGTGATACTCCTCGCTTCTTTTATGATATTAATTTGGGGTGCGAATGGAAGGGATTTGATTTCTCTATGTTGATGTCTGGTACGGGAAAACAGAATGTTCAATATATGACGATGCGTTCATCAGCCGTGACTTATGGTAATCAGATTAGTCAGGAAATTGCAGACGGACGTTGGTATGAAGGACGTACGGATGCTAAATATCCGAGATTGTTAACTGGTGATAGCCGTAATACGCGTTATAGCACGATTTGGGAAACGAATAAAGCATTTTTCAAGATTCGCAATATTCAGTTAGGTTATACATTACCTGAAAAGTGGATGAAATCGGTATCATTGAATCGGGTTCGTGTTTTCTGTAGTTTGGAAAACTTCTTCACGTTTACTAATTATGCAGGAATGGATCCGGAAACAACATCGTTAACTTATCCGACTATGCGTCAAGCTTCATTTGGACTTAATGTATCATTCTAAAATTAAAATGTTATGAAAAAATATATATTGTTTTTGGCAGTTGCTGGTTTGATGAGCAGTTGCTATGACTTGGATCAATATCCTCATGATAAATTAAATTCCGGAACCTTTTGGAAAACGGAAACGCATGCCCATCAAGGTATGATGAGTATCTATGCATCTTTAAAAAACGAAAATGTTTTTGGTGGCTATTGGGCCTGTGATGGTGCCAGTGATATTGCATGGGATGACACTTGGATGTATGGTGTTAACGTGGGTACTTATACAGATCGTGGAGGTATTATAGAAGGTAAATGGCAAGGGCTTTATGAGTGTGTTGCACGTGCAAATCTTTTATTGCAAAACATTGATAATGTGGAAATGGCTGAAGATTTGAAGTTGCAATATAAAGGTGAAGCGAAATTTTTAAGGGCTTTATGTTACTTTGAGTTGTTGGATTTCTATGGAGGTGTGCCTTTGTATGATGAGAAAACAATTGTAAGTAACTCAAGTTTCGGATTTAGATTCTAAGCTGTTTGTGCATAGGCCTGTAGTGCT
>CAYQOV010000059.1:0-16800 GCA_964419245.1 uncultured Bacteroides sp.
AGTGGTACATTTTTCAAGTAGTAGGGTGGTACACTTTTCAATGCGTATTTGCAAAATAACAATCTAGCAGATATAAAGACTCATATATTACAATCTAAAATAAAAATAGACTATTTAGATTTTATTCTATCACCACACATGAATATATCTAAAAATTCCTATCAGAAAATGAAAGATAGAAAGAACAAACAGAAAGATAATTCATACCTTTGCATTACACTTTAACACAAAAACATCAATAAAAGAAGAAATATGAAAGATGAAATGAGCATTACAAAGCAAAGAAGCAGATTATCAAGCCAAATTTGCGACAAAACGGACAGGCAAAGGGAAGGACTCTACAATCCCGCACACGAGCACGATGCCTGCGGCGTGGGAATGATTGTGAACCTCAACGGCAGCAAGTCGCACGAACTGGTGGACTCCGCCCTGCGTGTACTGGAGAACATGAAGCACCGCGGAGCCGAAGGCGCCGACAACAAGACGGGCGACGGTGCGGGCATCATGGTACAGATTCCCCACGAGTTCATCCTGCTGCAGGGCATCCCGGTGCCCGAAAAGGGTAAGTACGGCACGGGGCTCATCTTCCTGCCCAAAGACCCGAAGGAACAGGAACATATCCTGAGTATCGTCATTGAAGAAATAGAACGGGAAGGGCTCACCCTGATGCACCTGCGTGCGGTCCCCGTCAACTCGGACATCCTGGGACAAAGTGCACGCGAGACGGAACCGGACATCAAGCAGGTGTTCATCACCGGAGCCGGACACACGGAGAACCTGGAACGCACGCTCTACATCATCCGCAAGAAGATAGAGCAGCGCGTACACCATAAGGATTTCTACGTCGTGTCGCTGTCCAGCCGCACCATTATATATAAGGGTATGCTTTCTTCCACGCAGGTGAGGACGTACTTCAGCGACCTGACACAGCCCTACTTCACCAGCGGGCTGGCCATCGTCCACTCGCGCTTCAGCACCAACACCTTCCCTACGTGGAGTCTGGCACAGCCCTTCCGCCTGCTGGCCCACAACGGCGAAATCAACACCATCCGCGGCAACCGCGGCTGGATGGAGGCGCGCGAAAGCGTACTCTCCACACCTACGCTGGGTAACGTGAAGGACATCCGCCCCATTGTCCAGCCGGACATGAGCGACTCGGCCTCGCTGGACAACGTACTGGAGTTCTTCGTCATGTCCGGCCTGAGCCTGCCGCACGCCATGGCGATGCTGGTGCCCGAATCGTTCAACGACAAGAACCCCATCAGTGAAGACCTGAAGGCTTTCTACGAATACCATTCCATCCTGATGGAACCCTGGGACGGCCCGGCCGCCCTGCTCTTCAGCGACGGACGCTATGCCGGCGGTATGCTGGACCGCAACGGTCTGCGCCCCGCCCGCTACCTCATCACGCACGACGGCATGATGGTGGTGGCCAGCGAAGCGGGCGTCATCAGCTTCGAAGCCGAGAAAATCAAGGAAAAAGGACGGCTGCAACCCGGCAAAATCCTGATTGTAGATACGGAAGAAGGAAAAATATATTATGACAATGAACTGAAAGAACAGCTGGCCGCCGCCAAACCCTATCGCCAGTGGCTGTCGGCCAACCGCATCGAGCTGGACACCCTGAAGAGCGGACGCAAGGTGGCTAACACCGTGGACGGATATGACCGCCGGCTGCGTGCCTTCGGCTATACCCGGGAAGACGTGGAGCGCATCCTCGTGCCCATGTGCAGCAACGGTGCGGAGCCGACGGCCTCGATGGGTAACGACACGCCCCTGGCCGTGCTGAGCGATCAGCCGCAACTGCTGTTCAACTATTTCCGCCAGCAGTTTGCACAAGTGACAAATCCGCCCATCGACCCCATCCGTGAGGAATTGGTGATGTCGCTGACCGAATACATCGGTGCCGTAGGCATGAACATCCTGCTGCCCAACGAAACACACTGCAAGATGGTGCGCCTGCCCCACCCCATCCTGAACAATACGCAGCTGGACATCCTCTGCAACATCCGCTACAAGGGGTTCAACACCGTAAAGCTGCCCATGCTTTTCGAGGCCGCACGGGGCAAGGCGGGCCTGCAGGAAGCTCTCGACCGCCTGTGCAAGGCAGCCGAGCAGGCCGTGACAGACGGTGCCAACTACATCATCCTGTCCGACCGTGACATTGACGACCGGCAGGCGGCTATCCCCTCGCTACTGGCCATCAGCGCCGTGCACCATCACCTCATCAGTGTGCAGAAGCGGGTGCAGACGGCCCTCATCGTGGAGAGCGGCGAAATCCGCGAAGTGATGCACGCCGCCCTGCTGCTGGGCTACGGCGCCAGCGCCATCTGCCCCTACATGGCCTACGCCGTGCTGGACGACCTGGTGAAGAAGGGCGAAGTGCAGATGAACTACGAAACGGCGGAGAAGAACTACATCAAGGCCGTCTGCAAGGGGCTCTACAAGATTATGAGCAAGATGGGCATCAGCACCATCCGCTCCTACCGCGGCGCCAAGATATTCGAGGCGGTGGGCCTGAGCGAAGAACTGCTCAAGGGCTACTTCGGCACCTCCACCTCCACCATCGGCGGCATCCGTCTGGAAGAGATTGCCAAAGACTACATCACCTTCCACGACAACGGCTTCGTGCCCGAAACGACAGACCCGCTCCTGCCCTACATCGGACAGATGTCCTACCGCAAGGACGGCGAACGCCACGCCTGGAACCCGGAGACCATCAGCACCCTGCAACTGGCCACCCGTACCGGCAGCTACAAGAAGTTCAAGGAGTTTACCCGCGTGGTGGACGAAAAGCAGAGCCCCATCTTCCTGCGCGACTTCTTCGGCTTCCGCCGCAACCCGATAGACATCAGCCAGGTGGAGCCGGTAGAGAGCATCGTAAAGCATTTCGTCACGGGTGCCATCTCGTTCGGCGCCATCAGCAAGGAGGCACACGAGGCACTGGCACTGGCCATGAACGAACTGGGCGCGCGCAGCAACACGGGCGAAGGCGGCGAAGACAACGCACGCTTCCACGACACGGTGGACGGCATCAGCCTCTCCAGCAAGACGAAGCAGGTGGCTTCGGGACGCTTCGGCGTGACGGCGGAGTATCTGGTGAACGCCGAGGAGATACAAATCAAGGTGGCACAGGGCGCCAAGCCGGGCGAAGGCGGACAGCTGCCGGGCTTCAAGGTGGACGAGGTCATTGCCCGCACGCGCCACTCCATCCCGGGCATCTCGCTCATCTCGCCTCCACCTCATCACGATATCTACTCCATTGAAGACCTGGCCCAGCTCATCTTCGACCTGAAGAACGTGAACCCGCGCGCCGCCATCAGCGTGAAACTGGTGGCCGAAAGCGGTGTGGGAACCATTGCCGCCGGTGTGGCCAAGGCGAAGGCCGACCTCATCGTCATCTCGGGTGCTGAGGGAGGTACGGGCGCATCGCCGGCCTCGTCCATCCGCTATGCGGGCATCTCGCCGGAAATAGGCCTGAGCGAAACACAGCAGACACTGGTGCTGAACGGCCTGCGCGGACAGGTACGCCTCCAGACCGACGGCCAACTGAAGACCGGCCGCGACATCATCAGCATGGCGCTGCTGGGCGCCGAGGAATTTGCCTTCGGCACCACGGCTCTCATCGTGCTGGGCTGCGTGATGATGCGCAAATGCCACTCGAACACCTGCCCCGTGGGCGTAGCGACCCAAGACCCCAAACTGCGTGCCCACTTCCGCGGACACTATAAATACGTGGTAAACTACTTCCGCTTCCTGGCGCAGGAGGTGCGCGAATACCTGGCCGAAATGGGCTTCAGGAGCCTGGAGGATATCGTGGGCCGCACCGACCTCATCGAGTTGCGTCCTGCCGCCGCGGGCACGAAAGCCGCGCTGCTGGACTTCGGCCGCCTGCTGCACCGCGTGGACGGCAACGCCGCCCTGCACCACTGTACCCAGCAGCAGCACGACATCGCCCACGTGAAGGACGTGGAGATGCTGGCAGCCGCCGCGCCCGCCCTGGAAAGCCGTCGCGAAGTGTCGCTGGAGTATGCCATCGGCAACACCGACCGCGCCGTGGGTGCCATGCTTTCGGGAGCCGTAGCCGCCCGGTACGGCAACGACGGCCTGTCCGACGGCACCATCAGCGTGAAGTTCAAGGGGTCGGCCGGACAAAGCTTCGGAGCCTTCCTGGCCCGCGGCATCAGTTTCAAGCTGGAAGGCGAGGCCAACGACTACCTGGGCAAGGGACTGAGCGGCGGACACATCGCCGTGCTGCCGCCCGTACGCAGCAACTTTGCCGCCGAACAGAATACCATCGTAGGCAATACCCTGCTCTATGGTGCCACCAGCGGCGAGGTCTACATCAACGGACGGGCGGGCGAACGTTTTGCCGTGCGCAACTCGGGCGCCATCGCTGTCGTCGAGGGCGTGGGCGATCACTGCTGCGAGTACATGACCGGAGGCCGTGTCGTTGTACTGGGACAGACGGGCCGAAACTTTGCCGCGGGCATGAGCGGCGGTGTGGCCTACGTGTGGGACCCGCACGGCACGTTCGACTACTTCTGCAACATGGACATGGTGGAACTCTCGCTGCTCGAAGACTCCACCGCCCGCAAGGAGCTGCACGAACTTATCCGCCAGCACTACCTCTACACCGGCTCCACACTGGCGCGCACCATGCTCGACAACTGGCCGCGCTACGTCGAAGAATTCATCCAGGTGACGCCCATCGAATACAAGAAGGTGCTGGCCGAAGAACAGATGCGCAAGCTGCAACAGAAGATTGCGGAGGTGCAGAGAGATTATTAAAAACAGTAAGTAAAGTAATAAAGGAGGTAGCAGTCCGCCTCTGTAAGGCGGACTATACTTTACCTCCTTTACATACTACCAAACCAATAAAAGCCAAAAATCATGGGAACCCCCAAAGCATTTCTTACCATCCCGCGCCAGGAAGCGGGATACAGACCGATACACGAACGTATAAACGACTATAGCGAAGTGGAGCAGACGCTCAACACCAGCGAACGCAAGCTGCAGGCCGGCCGTTGCATGGACTGCGGCGTGCCCTTCTGCCACTGGGCCTGCCCCCTGGGCAACCGCCCGCCCGAATTTCAGGACGCCCTGTGCAAGGGCGAATGGCAGAAGGCCTACGATATCCTGAGCCGAACGAACGACTTCCCCGAATTCACGGGCCGCATCTGCCCCGCCCTGTGCGAGAAGTCGTGCGTGCTGAAGCTATCGTTCGACGCCCCCATCACCATCCGCGAGGACGAGGCCGCCATCATCGAAGCCGCCTTCCGCGAAGGATACATCCGGCCGCAGCAGTACGGACGCAACGGGCGCCGCGTGGCCGTCGTCGGTTCGGGCCCCGCCGGACTGGCCGCCGCCAACCAACTGAACCGCCGCGGCTACGAAGTGACCGTCTTCGAACGCGACGAGCAGCCGGGCGGACTGCTGCGCTACGGCATACCGAACTTCAAGCTGGGCAAGAACATCATCGACCGCCGCCTGCGCATCATGGAGGCCGAGGGCATCGCGTTCCAGACCGGCAGCGAGATAGACCTCGCCCGCCTGCCCGAAGGCTTCGACGCCTACGCCGTCTGCACCGGCACGCCGCAGGCACGCGACCTCGCCATCCCCGGACGCGACCTCGCAGGCATCCACTTCGCCATGGAGATGCTGGGACAGCAGAACCGCGTACTGGCCGGACAGACGTTCGACGCGAAAGAGCGCATCACCGCCCGCGGCAAGCACGTGCTGGTCATCGGCGGCGGCGACACGGGCAGCGACTGCATCGGCACCGCCCACCGACAGGGCGCCCTGAGCGTGACGCAGATAGAAATCATGCCCCAGCCGCCCGTGGGCCACAACCCCGCCACCCCCTGGCCGCAGTGGCCTGTGGTGCTGAAGACCAGCTCCAGCCACGAAGAAGGCTGCACCCGCCGCTGGTGCCTGAACTCCAACCGGTTTATCGGACGGAATGGCCGCGTCACCGGCGTCGAGGTGGAAGAAGTGGAGTGGCTGCCCGCGCCCGACGGCGGACGCCCCGTGATGAAGCCCACCGGACGGAAGGAGGTCATCAAGGCCGACCTCGTGCTGCTCGCCATGGGCTTCCTCCGCCCCCAGCTGCCGCAGTTGCCGCAGAACGCCGTCGTGGCGGGCGACGCTGCCACCGGCCCCAGCCTCGTGGTGAAGTGCATCGCCGCCGGCCGTCGCGCCGCCGCGGACATCGACCGGATGCTGAACGCGAAATGAGCCGCCCGCAGCGGGCCACACCGGTGAGGCTCATCGCCGAAGCCCTGCGAAACCCCGCCAACGATCGTTGGGAACTCGCCGAAGCCCTGCGAAACCCTGCCAACGATTGTCGGGAGACCGCCGAAGCCCTACGAAACCCCGCCAACGATTGTCGGGAGACCGCCGAAGCCCTACGAAACCTTGCCAACGATCGTTGGCCGGATAACGAAGCCCTGCGGAGACTCGCCAACGATCGTTGGCAAACCTGAAAAACAATAAGTTACACCCGAAGCTCGCTCTCCTCATCCCCGGAAAGGAAATCGGAGCAGGAGCTTCCTTATAAACCATCAAGACATTATGTGTGGAATAGCCTGCATCTTCAACATCAAAGAGCAAACCCCTGAACTGAGGCAGAAAGCCCTCACCATGGCCAAACGCATCCGCCACCGCGGCCCCGACTGGAGCGGCATCTACTGTGGCGGCTCCGCCATCCTGGCCCACGAACGCCTGTCCATCGTCGACCCGCAAAGCGGCGGCCAACCCCTCTACTCGCCCGACCGCCGGCAGGTGCTGGCCGTCAACGGCGAAATCTACAACCACCGCGACCTGCGCGCCGACTTCGCCGGCGAGTACCGGTTCCAGACGGGCAGCGACTGCGAAGTCATCCTCGCCCTCTACCGCCGCTACGGCACGGACTTCATCGAGCGCCTGAGCGGCATCTTCGCCTTCGCCCTCTACGACGAGGAACGCGATGAGTACCTCATTGCCCGCGACCCCATCGGCGTCATCCCCCTCTATATAGGGCGCGATGCCGACGGCACCCTCTACTGCGCCAGCGAGCTGAAAGCCCTCGAAGGCCTGTGCGACGAGTACGAGCCCTTCCTGCCCGGCCACTACTACTGGAGCCGCGAGGGCGAGATGCGCCGCTGGTACAAGCGCGACTGGACGGAGTATGATGCTGTGAAAGACCGTTATTCTTCACAACCCGCCGACGAAGCCTGGCAGGCACAGGTGGCCGACGTGCGCACCGCCCTCGAAGCCGCCGTGCGCCGCCAGCTGATGAGCGACGTGCCCTACGGCGTGCTGCTCTCCGGCGGGCTGGACTCGTCCGTCATCTCCGCCGTGGCCCGTCTCTATGCCGACCGCCGCATCGAGACCGACGGACAGCAGGCCGCCTGGTGGCCCCAGCTCCACTCCTTCGCCGTGGGCCTGAAGGGCGCGCCCGACCTGGAAAAAGCCCGCCTCGTCGCCGAGCACATCGGCACCGTCCACCACGAAATCCACTACACCATCCAGGAGGGGCTGGACGCCATCCGCGACGTCATCTACTACATCGAGACCTACGACGTCACCACCGTGCGCGCCTCCACGCCGATGTACCTGCTGGCCCGCGTCATCAAGTCGATGGGCATCAAGATGGTGCTCAGCGGCGAGGGGGCGGACGAGGTGTTCGGCGGCTACCTCTATTTCCATAAAGCCCCCAATGCACAGGCTTTCCACGAAGAGACCGTCCGCAAGCTCTCCAAGCTCCACCTCTACGACTGCCTGCGCGCCAACAAGAGCCTTTCGGCCTGGGGCGTCGAAGGCCGCGTCCCCTTCCTCGACAAGGAGTTCCTCGACGTCGCCATGCGCCTGAACCCGGCGGCCAAGATGTGTCCCGGACATACCATCGAAAAGAAAATCGTCCGCGAAGCCTTCGCGCAGCTGCTGCCCGAGGCCGTGGCGTGGCGCCAGAAGGAACAGTTCTCCGACGGCGTGGGCTACTCGTGGATCGACACGCTGAAGGCCGTGACCGCTGCCGCCGTCACCGACGAGCAGATGGCCCATGCCGCCGAGCGCTTCCCCATCAACCCGCCGCAGAACAAGGAAGAATACTACTACCGCAGCATCTTCGAAGAGCACTTCCCCAGCGCGTCGGCCGCCCGGAGCGTGCCCAGCGTGCCCAGCGTGGCCTGCTCCACCGCCGAAGCCCTGGCCTGGGACGCCGCGTTCCGCAACCTGAACGACCCCAGCGGCCGCGCCGTGGCGGGCGTGCACGAACAAGCCTATTGAACAGAGCCGAAAGGGAGGTTTCCATCGCCGGAACCTCCCTTTCTTTTGGAGCCATTTCTGACAAAACCGCCCTGCTGCCTCCAAAATACGTTACAGATTGAAAGATTTATAGCCTCCGTAATTTCAAATCGTAAGTTACGCATACTATTTGTACATAAAGCCATCCAAAACGATACAACATATTACATAAATTCATAATTTTGCATCAAACAAAAGCAAATAGAAAAGATAAACGGATTAAAGATAAACAAAATGACACAAAAGATACACTTCACGAAGATGCACGGAGCCGGCAACGACTACATCTATGTAGACACCGCCCGCCATCCGCTCCAGAACCCCGGCGAACTTTCCGTGGCATGGAGCCGCCCCCACACGGGCATCGGCAGCGACGGGCTGGTGCTGATAGGCCGCTCGGACGTGGCCGACTTCAGTATGCGCATCTTCAACGCCGACGGTTCCGAGGCCCGCATGTGCGGCAACGCCTCCCGCTGCATCGGCAAGTACGTCTACGACGAGGGCCTGACGGACCGGACCACCGTCACCCTGGACACTCTCTCCGGCATCAAGACCCTCGTCCTCCATCCGGGCGCCGACGGACGCATCGCCACGGTGACCGTAGACATGGGCGCTCCCCGCGACCTGCGGACGGCAGACCTGGGCGACGGCTACGGCTTCCGCCACGGACAGTTCGTGTCGATGGGCAATCCGCACCTGGTGCTGTTCGTGCCCGACGTGGAGGCCGTCGACCTGGCCGCCATCGGCCCCCGCCTCGAACGGCATCCCCAGTTTCCCGGCGGCATCAACGTGGAGTTTGCCCAAATCCTCTCCGGCGGACGCATACGGATGCGCGTCTGGGAGCGCGGTTCGGGCATCACGCAGGCCTGCGGCACGGGAGCCTGTGCCACCGCCGTAGCCGCCTCGCTCGTCCGCCTGACGGAACGCACCGCGACCGTCGTCATGGACGGCGGCGAGGTGACAATCGAATGGCGCGAGTCCGACGGCCACGTCTACATGACCGGTGGCGCCGTAAAAGTCTTCGACGGCGAAATAGAACTGACTACCGAATAAAAAACAACAGACAACCCAAGAACAACCCAATAAAAGAACAACGATATGGCATTAGTAAACGAACATTTCCTGAAGCTGCCCGGCAGCTACCTCTTCTCCGACATCGCCAAGAAGGTGAACTCGTTCAAGATCACCCATCCCAAACAGGACGTCATCCGCCTGGGTATCGGCGACGTCGCCCGCCCCTTGCCACCCGCCTGCATCGAAGCCATGCACAAGGCCGTGGACGAGATGGCGGACGCGAAGACCTTCCGCGGCTACGGCCCCGAACAGGGCTACGACTTCCTCATCGAGGCCATCCTGAAGAACGACTTCGCCCCGCGCGGCGTCCACCTCTCGCCCGCTGAAATCTTCATCAACGACGGCGCCAAGAGCGACACGGGAAGCATCGGCGAACTGCTGCGCTGGGACAACAGCATGGCCATCACCGACCCTGTCTATCCCGTCTACGTGGACAGCAACATCATGTGCGGACGAGCCGGAACGCTCGAAGAAGGCGGCACGTGGAGCAACGTCACCTACCTGCCCTGTACGGAAGAGAACGGCTTTGTGCCCGAACTGCCCAAGCACCGCGTGGACCTCATCTACCTGTGCTACCCCAACAACCCCACCGGCACCACCCTGACGCACGAACAATTGAAGAAATGGGTGGACTACGCCCTGGCCAACGATACGCTCATCGTCTTCGACGCCGCCTACGAGGCCTATATCCACGAAGACAATGTGCCCCACTCCATCTACGAGATACGCGGCGCCAAGAAAGTGGCCATCGAAATCCGCAGCTTCTCGAAGACGGCAGGCTTCACCGGTGTCCGCTGCGGCTACACCGTGGTGCCCAAAGAACTGACCGCCGCCACGCTGGAAGGCGAACGAATCCCGCTGAACCAGCTGTGGAACCGCCGCCAGTGTACCAAATTCAACGGTACGAGCTACATCACCCAGCGTGCCGCCGAAGCCATCTACACGCCCGAAGGCAAGCAGCAGGTGAAAGCCAACATCGACTATTATATGCAGAACGCCGCCACCATGCGGAAGAGCCTGGAGGCCGCCGGCCTGAAAGTGTACGGAGGCATCAACGCCCCTTACCTCTGGCTGAAAACGCCGAATGGCATCAGTTCCTGGCGCTTCTTCGAACAGATGCTCTACGAAGCCAACGTGGTGGGCACGCCCGGCGTAGGCTTCGGCCCAAGCGGCGAAGGATTTCTCCGCCTGACCGCCTTCGGCACTCACGAAGACTGCGCAGAAGCCATGCGGCGCATCCGCAAATGGCTGGCATAAAGCAGACAGACAGGAATAGGATGAATAAAAGGTAAAAAGAAAACAGGAAAGTGCACTGACCTGAGATAACAACGGCCGGACTGATCACCCGCCCCATGAATTATTTTTTTAATAGGTATATGACAATGAAAACAAAGATCAACGCAAAAAGAGTGTTTCTTATGACACTCGTCACGGCAAGTATGTCCACAGCCCTTACGGCACAGGACAAGGTAGAAGCCTCGGCTGGCGCCGACATCGTCAGCAGCTACATCTGGCGAGGCACCGATTGTGGTGGAGTAAGTATCCAGCCCAACCTGTCAATAGGCTACAAAGGATTATCACTGGGCGCCTGGGGCTCCGTCGGCATCGACCGCGATGACACCAAGGAACTGGACTTCACCCTGGGCTACTCGCACAAGGGATTCAGCGCCGCCGTCACGGACTATTGGTTCTTCCCCTCGGACGCCGCCCTCCAGAAAGGCTACTTCAAGTATGACGCCCACAACACACAGCACGTGTTCGAAGGAACCCTTGCCTACGACTTCGGCGTGATGGGAATAGCCTGGAACACCAACTTTGCCGGCAACGATTATTACAACGCCGACGGCAAGCGTTCCTACTCCACCTACATCGCCCTGACGGCCCCCTTCAAGCTGGGCGGTCTGGACTGGACGGCCGAAGTGGGACTTACCCCTTGGGAAGGCGCCTATGCCGACAAGTTCAACGTGACGAACCTCACACTGGCCGCCGCCAAGGAAGTGCCGATTACGTCGAAGTTCTCGCTCCCGCTGTTCGCACAGGTGACGTTCAACCCCTACACGCAAGGCGCCTACTTCGTATTCGGACTGAGTTTATAGAACACAAACAGGTAAAAAGATAAAGATAAGAAAAGGTATGAAAAAGATTGAAGCAATTATCCGCAAAACCAAGTTCGAGGATGTGAAGGAAGCCCTCCTCGAAGCGGACATCGAATGGTTCTCCTACTACGACGTAAGAGGAATCGGCAAATCCAGACAGGCACGCATCTATCGCGGCGTGATGTACGACACCAGTTCCATCGAACGTATCCTCGTCTCCATCGTGGTACGCGACAAGAACGTGGAAAAGACCGTAAAGGCCATCCAGAATGCCGCAAGGACAGGAGAAATCGGCGACGGACGTATCTTCATCGTTCCCATCGAGGACGCCATCCGCATCCGCACCGCCGAACGTGGCGACATCGCATTATTTAACGCAGAACAAGAAAAATAAAACTCACAGACGTATGAAAACTCTCATTATCCGCAGCCTTCCGAGACTGCGTACAGCCCTCTTTATATCCCTGCTGTTGGCGGGAACAACAGCTTTTGCCGAAGAAGCGGACGCAACCGCTACGGCAGACAAACTGACCGAAATGGCCACTGGTATCGACACCGTCTGGATGCTGCTGGCAGCCATGCTCGTATTCTTCATGCAGCCGGGTTTCGCCCTGGTCGAAGCCGGCTTCACCCGCACCAAGAACACCGGCAATATCCTGATGAAAAACTTCGTGGACTTCATGCTGGGCTCCCTGCTCTTCTGGTGCATCGGTTTCGGCCTGATGTTCGGAGCCGGCGGGTTCGTGGGGATGCCCCACTTCTTCGACCTCTCGTTCCTCGACACCCGGCTGCCCCGCGAAGGGTTCCTGATTTTCCAGACCGTGTTCTGTGCCACGTCGGCCACCATCGTGTCGGGCGCCATGGCCGAACGCACCAAGTTCTCCATGTACGTGGTCTATACCATCGCCATCAGCGTACTGATTTATCCCATTTCAGGCCACTGGACCTGGGGAGGCGGTTGGTTGATGGACGGCGGAGCCGACTCTTTCATGATGGACGTCTTCGGTACCACGTTCCATGACTTCGCCGGCTCTACCGTGGTCCACTCCGTAGGCGGTTGGGTCGCTCTGGTAGGCGCCGCCATCCTGGGACCACGCATCGGCAAATACGGCAAGGACGGCAGCTCCAAGGCCATTCCCGGCCACAACCTGACCATCGCCGCACTGGGTGTCTTTATCCTGTGGTTCGGCTGGTTCGGCTTCAACCCCGGCTCACAGCTGGCCGCTTCCACGACGGACGATCAGATTGCCATCTCACACGTCTTCCTGACGACCAACCTGGCTGCCTGCGCCGGAGGCTTTGCCGCCCTGGTCACCAGCTGGCTCAAATACCGCAAGCCGTCGCTTTCGCTCACGCTGAACGGCATTCTGGCCGGACTGGTAGGCGTTACGGCCGGTTGCGACTGCGTATCGGCAGGCGGTGCGGCCATCATCGGGCTTATCTGTGGCGTGCTGATGATCTTTGCCGTCGAGTTCATCGACAAAGTCCTGAAGGTGGACGACCCCGTCGGTGCCAGCTCCGTGCACGGTGTCTGCGGATTTACGGGCACCGTCCTGACGGGACTCTTCTCCACCAGCGAAGGCTTGTTCTACGGAGCAGGCTGGGGATTCCTTGGCGCACAGTTCTTCGGAGCCGTCGTGGTAGGAGCCTGGGCAGTCATGATGGGCTATATCATCTTCAAGCTCCTTGACAAGATACACGGACTGCGCGTACCGGCCCGCATCGAGGAAGAAGGACTCGACATCTACGAACACGGAGAGTCGGCCTACAACTAAGCCCGCAGGTCATGCAAGCCAACGACATGGTAATCAAGCATATAGCATCAGTCTGCTACAACATGCTTGTCTTCCCTGAAAAAGACGCCTGTCTTTCGCTCAAAACACGAGCGTCTTTCACTCAAAACACAGGCGTCTTTCGCTCAGAACACAGGCGTCTTTTACGAAGAGCACAAGCGTCTTGTTCAGGCTATATGCGGACAAAGGGTTTCGGAAGCCCTGCACATGCCCGTCGTGACTTGCGGAACTTATCGAGAAAAATAACATATTTCAAACCAATAAAGAAAAAAGATTATGTCAAAACTGAGATTCAGAGTAGTGGAAACGGCCTTCAAGAAGAAGCCCGTTCCCGTAGAGATTCCCAAAGAACGCCCGTCGGAATACTTCGCCAAGTATGTATTCAACAGGGAAAAAATGTTCCGTTACCTGCCGAGCAAGGTATATGACAAACTGGTGGACGTCATCGACAACGGTGCCCCGCTGGACCGCGGCATCGCCGACGAAGTGGCTGCCGGCATGAAGAAGTGGGCCATCGAGATGGGAGCCACCCACTACACCCACTGGTTCCACCCCCTGACCGAAGGCACGGCCGAGAAGCACGACGCCTTCGTGGAGCACGACGGCAAGGGCGGCATGATGGAAGAGTTCACCGGCAAGCTGCTCGTACAGCAGGAACCCGACGCCTCCAGCTTCCCCAACGGCGGCATCCGCAACACCTTCGAGGCGCGCGGCTACTCGGCCTGGGACCCCTCGTCGCCCGCCTTCATCGTAGACGACACGCTGTGCATCCCCACCATCTTCATCGCCTACACGGGCGAATCGCTCGACTACAAGGCCCCGCTCCTGAAGGCCCTGCGTGCCGTGGACAAGGCAGCCACCGACGTCTGCCATTACTTCAACCCCGACGTGAAGAAAGTCAACGCCTACCTGGGCTGGGAACAAGAATACTTCCTCGTGGACGAAGGCCTCTACGCCGCCCGGCCCGACCTGCTGATGACCGGCCGCACGCTCATGGGACACGAGGCATCGAAGAACCAACAGCTGGAAGACCACTACTTCGGCGCCATCCCCACCCGCGTGGCCGCCTTCATGAAGGAACTCGAAATCGAAGCCCTCAAGCTGGGCATCCCCGTCAAGACGCGCCACAACGAAGTGGCCCCCAACCAGTTTGAGCTGGCACCCATCTACGAGGAGTGCAACCTGGCCGTGGACCACAACATGCTCATCATGGCCCTGATGCGCAAGACAGCCCGCAACCACGGCTTCCGCGTCCTGCTCCACGAGAAACCCTTCAAGGGCGTCAACGGCAGCGGCAAGCACAACAACTGGTCGCTGGGCACCGATACGGGCATCCTGCTCATGGCTCCCGGCAAGACCGCCGAAGAAAACCTGCGCTTCATCACCTTCATCGTGAACACGCTGATGGCCGTCTACCGCCACAACGGCCTGCTGAAGGCCAGCATCTCCAGCGCCACCAACGCACACCGCCTGGGCGCCAACGAGGCACCGCCCGCCATCATCTCCTCCTTCCTCGGCAAGCAGCTCTCGCAAGTGTTGGCACATATCGAGGAGAGCGACAAGGACGAACTCATCAGCCTGAGCGGCAAGCAAGGCATGAAGCTGGACATCCCGCAGATACCCGAACTGCTCATCGACAACACCGACCGCAACCGTACCAGCCCCTTCGCCTTCACCGGCAACCGCTTCGAGTTCCGCGCCGTGGGTTCGGAGGCCAACTGCGCCAGTGCCATGATAGCCCTCAACGCCGCTTTGGCCGAACAGCTGACCGACTTCAAGCACGACGTGGACGCCCTCATCGAGCAGGGCGAAGACAAAGTGTCGGCCATCCTCGACGTCATCCGCCGCGACCTCAAAATCTGCAAGCCCATCCACTTCGACGGCAACGGCTACAGCGACGAGTGGAAGGCCGAAGCCGCCCGCCGCGGACTGGACTGCGAGACAAGCGTGCCCGTCATCTTCGACAACTACCTGAAGGAAGACAGCATCGCCATGTTCGAAAAAACCGGCGTCATGACCCGCAAGGAACTGGAGGCGCGCAACGAAGTGAAATGGGAAATGTACACCAAGAAAATCCAGATTGAGGCACGCGTATTGGGCGACCTGGCCATGAACCACATCATCCCCGTGGCCACCCAGTATCAGACGGAACTGGTGGACAATGTATATAAGATGAACAGCCTCTTCCCAGCCGAAAAGGCAGCCAAGCTTTCGGCCAAGAACCTGGAACTCATCGAGGAGATTGCCGACCGTACCGCTTTCATCAAGGAACACGTCGACGCCATGATCGAAGCCCGCAAGGTGGCCAACAAACTGGACAACGAGCGTGCCAAGGCAGTGGCCTACCACGACTACATCGTACCGATGATGGAAGAGATACGCTACCACATCGACAAGCTCGAACTGATTGTGGACAACCAGATGTGGACACTGCCCAAATACAGAGAGCTGCTGTTTATCCGATAAGAAAGAAAATAAATTTCTTTTATTGGTTGTTTTAAGTTAGCAAGGGGAAGACGGCCGTGAGGCTACCTTCCCCTTTTAGTTATATCAAATAAAATCATTCTTCACCGACTTCGAAACGTTTCTGCCTGCCCTACAAGTCGAAACGTCAGAAGACACATATAGAACCGCGATTAGAAAATCCGGCCATTCAAACGTATTTTGAAAGCAGGATAAACTTTAAACTTGTCTATGATATCGGAAAATGTACTGCCATCTTCACCAAACGAGTTCAAATCCAATTCACCTGTATTAGTATAAACTTCGGGACGACCATGGAATTGTACACCCAGTTCTACGCTGACATTCAAACGCTTGGACGGAATTGCCCGACCAAATCCCAAACCTACATAAGGACGGAAATTCGCAACCTTCAAACCGCCGGACACATTACCATTCTCATCGAAAGGAATTGTCTGGTCTCCGATAACGACACCAGCCGATTCAGCTTCGGCAATCTTATCTTTCAAGTCCTGGTCGCCTGTTCCTTCAATCGTCACCAACGATGAACCTCCGAAATAGCTACCTGCCGTTACAAAAAAAGAAGAAGAACGGAAAGGATATACATTAAACAAAATCTGTCCAGATACACGTTTCAAAGAACCGTCTACATTCATTGTACCGGCTACTTGCCCATCCAACTCGACATCAACGTCTGTGCCCATATTGAAGTTAGGCATAACAGACAATCCACCTCTTACCGCCAGATAAGGAGTAACAGGAGTAGCCAACTCAACATCAATACCATTAAGGCCTACACCGACACTGGCACCTACAGAATTGAAAATTCCCCATTCATTCTGAGCAGATGCCCAGTTGGGACAAAGGACAAACAATGAACAAACAGCCACCAAAAACAGTGTGCGTATTTTTTTCATAACTCAAAAAACGATTAAAAGTAAAACATCTGTTAAAATCTGGCGCAAAAATAGAAAATTATTTTCAAATCCAAGCTACTTTCACCGATAAAATCCAACAATACACAACAAAAAAGGGGTCAGCGGATTTTCCCGGTTGTTGGAGCTGCCATATCAGGCATATTGCGTACC
>CAYQOV010000060.1:0-16728 GCA_964419245.1 uncultured Bacteroides sp.
GAAAAAGAAAAAATAATATATAAAATGACTCACAAATGGAATTATCAACCCATAACACCCGAACAGGCAGAAGCAAGCCGGCAACTGGCGCAGGAGCTGGGCATTAGCCCCATACTTGGCCAACTGCTCATCGAACGCGGCATCACAACAGCTGCCACTGCACGGAAATTCTTCCGCCCGCAACTGCCCGACCTGCACGACCCGTTCCTGATGAAGGACATGGACGTGGCCGTGGCACGCCTGAACAAGGCTATGGGAAAGAAAGAACGGATTCTGATTTACGGAGACTATGACGTAGACGGTACCACCGCTGTGGCACTGGTCTACAAGTTTATCCAACAGTTCTATTCGAACATCGACTATTACATCCCCGACCGCTACAACGAAGGTTACGGGGTATCCTACAAAGGAGTGGACTACGCCGTGGAGACAGGCGTGAAACTCATCATCGTGCTGGACTGCGGCATCAAAGCCGTAGAGGAAATTACGTATGCCCGGGAGAAAGGCATCGACTTCATTATCTGTGACCACCACGTGCCCGACGAGGTGCTGCCACCTGCCGTGGCCATTCTCAACGCCAAGCGCGAAGACAACACCTATCCCTACGAACACTTGTCGGGCTGCGGTGTAGGCTTCAAATTCATGCAAGCCTTCACGCTGAGCAACGGCATCGAGTTCCACCACCTCATCCCCCTGCTCGACCTGGTGGCCGTGAGCATCGCCTCGGACATCGTACCCATCATGGGCGAGAACCGCATCCTGGCCTACCACGGCCTGAAGCAGCTCAACAGCAACCCCAGCATCGGACTGAAGGCCATCATCGACGTCTGCGGACTGGCGGACAAGGAACTGACCATCGGCGACATCGTCTTCAAGATAGGGCCGCGCATCAACGCCTCGGGACGCATCCAGAACGGCAAGGAAGCCGTGGATCTGCTGACGGAGAAGGATTTCTCCACCGCCCGCGAGAAGGCCAGCCAAATCAACCAGTACAACGAGACGCGCAAGGACTTGGACAAGAGCATGACCGAAGAGGCCAACCACATTGTGGAAGGGCTGGAGGGACTGGCCGACCGCCGCTCCATCGTGCTCTACAACGAGGCCTGGCACAAGGGCGTCATCGGCATCGTGGCCTCGCGCCTGACGGAAATCTACTATCGTCCCGCCGTGGTGCTGACACGCACCAACGACATGGCCACCGGCTCGGCCCGCTCCGTGTCGGGGTTCGACGTCTATAAGGCCATCGAATACTGCCGCGACCTGCTCGAAAACTTCGGCGGCCACACCTACGCCGCAGGCCTGTCAATGAAGGTGGAGAACGTGCCCGCCTTTACCGAACGCTTCGAGGAATTCGTATCGCAACACATCCTGCCGGAGCAGACCAGCGCCGTGATCGACATCGACGCCGAAATAGACTTCAAGGACATCACGCCCAAGTTCTTCAGCGACCTGAAGAAGTTCAACCCCTTCGGGCCGGAGAACACGAAGCCGGTGTTCTGCACTCACAACGTCTACGACTATGGCACAAGCAAGGTGGTGGGTCGCGACCAGGAGCACATCAAGCTGGAACTGGTGGACAACAAGTCGAACAACGTGATGAACGGCATCGCCTTCGGACAGAGTTCGCACGTGCGCTACATCAAGACGAAGCGCTCGTTCGACATCTGCTACACCATCGAGGAGAATACCCACAAGCGGGGCGAAGTGCAGCTCCAGATAGAAGACATCAAGCCGAATTGACTTCAGCAGGCACGGATGACACGGATTTTTGCAGTCATGGACTATCAGGCAATCTTAAAGCAATACTGGGGCTACGACTCCTTCCGCGGCATACAGGAGGACATCATCCGCAGCATCGGCGAGGGACGCGATACGCTGGGCCTGATGCCGACGGGTGGCGGAAAGTCCGTCACCTTCCAAGTGCCTGCCTTGGCACAAGAAGGCATGTGTCTGGTCATCACCCCACTCATCGCCCTGATGAAAGACCAGGTGCAGAATCTGAAGCGGCGGGGTATCAAGGCCCTGGCCGTCTACTCGGGCATGAACCGCCAGGATATTATTACAACGTTGGAGAACGCTATCTTCGGCAATTACAAGTTCCTCTACATCTCACCCGAACGGCTGGACACGGAAATCTTCCGCATCAAGCTGGCCAAAATGAAAATCAGCATGATTACGGTGGACGAGAGCCACTGCATTTCGCAATGGGGATACGACTTCCGCCCGGCCTACCTGAAGATAGCCGAAGTGCGCCACCTGCTGCCGGACGTACCTATCCTGGCCCTGACCGCCACCGCCACACCGGAAGTGGTAAAGGATATCCAGCAGCGACTGGAGTTCCGCGAGGAGAACGTATTCCGCATGAGCTTCGAGCGGACCAACCTTGCCTACGTGGTGCGACAAACGGAAAACAAAGCCAGCGAATTGCTGCATATCCTGCAACGCATGGAGGGTAGTGCCATCCTCTACGTGCGCAACCGCCGGCGTACCAAGGAGGTGACCGAATGGCTGCAACAACAGGGCATCACCGCCGACTTCTACCACGCCGGACTGGACGACGCCGTGAAGGACATCCGCCAACAGCGGTGGCAAAAGGGCGAAAGCCGCGTCATGGTAGCCACCAATGCCTTCGGCATGGGCATCGACAAGCCCGACGTACGGCTGGTCATTCACCTGGATCTGCCCGACTCCATCGAAGCCTACTTCCAGGAAGCGGGCCGTGCGGGACGCGACGGACAGAAAGCTTATGCCATCATCCTTTACGCCCAATCGGACAGCACGACGCTGCGCAAGCGCATCCCCGACAACTTTCCGGAAAAAGACTACATTCGCGACGTCTACGAACACCTGCAATATTATTATGAAATGGCCATGGGCGACGGGCTGGGCTGTGTAAGGGAGTTCGACATCGAGGACTTCTGCCGTAAGTTCAAATACTTTCCTGCCCCCGTAGACAGTGCCCTGAAAATCCTGACACAAGCCGGCTACCTGGAATATACCGACGAACAGGACAACGCTTCGCGCCTGCTCTTCAGCGTTGGGCGTGAGGAACTGTACAGGTTACGCGAACTGGGAGAGGACATGGACCGCCTCATCCAGGCGGCTCTACGCTCTTACACCGGCCTGTTTACAGACTATGCCTTCATCAGTGAAGAGACACTGGCCATACGTACCGGTCTTACACAACGGCAGGTCTACGAAATGCTGAAGGAACTCTCCCGACGACGTATTGTCAGCTACATCCCCCGCAAAAAGACACCTTACATCATCTATACACGCGAACGTGTGGAAAGCAACCGGCTGAACATCCCCCCTGCTGTCTACGAAGAACGGAAAGCACGCTACGAGCAACGTATCAAAGCGATGCTCGAATACGTCACCAACGATACGGCCTGCCGCAGCCGCATGCTACTGCACTACTTCGGCGAACAGAACGAACACGACTGCGGCCAATGTGACACCTGCCTCAGACTCAGGCACAAAATCACAACAGACAAACAAGCTGACAGTCTGTCTGGTAGAATCTTACACTGCCTGAGCGGCCATTCCCTTACACCGGCCGCCTTAGCCGACCAGCTTCTTGTAGAGAAAGACCTGCTGGCGGAGATTTTACGTCAAATGATGGACGACAAACAAATATTTACCCATAACGGAATGCTGCAAATCAGAAAATAATTCATTACTTTTGTCCCGCAATTAATCAGAAACAGCTATGGGATTTTTCAAGTCATTTTTCTCCGGAAAGCCTTCTGATCCGGAAGAGGAACAACAGAAGAACAAACAAAAGAACTTCGATATATTCAAATACGACGGTATGCGTGCCCAACGCATGGGACGCAGCGATTACGCCATCAAATGCTTTCTGGAAGCGCTGGCCCTACAGGAAGATTTCGAGACCATGGGGTATCTGGTACAGGTCTATATACAGACCAACCAGCTGACCGAAGCACGCCGTCTGTTGGAACGCATGGCGCAAATCGAACCGACTCACACCAATACCTTCCTGAACCTGGCTAATGTCTGTTTTGTACAAGAAGACTATCCGGCCATGGCTGAAGCTGCCCAAAAAGCCATTGCCATCGAAGAAGGCAACGCAATGGCACATTATCTGCTAGGCAAAGCGACAGACGGACAGGGTGACGGGATCATGTGCATTGCCCATCTGACAAAAGCGATCCTGCTGAAGGACGACTTCACCGAAGCACGTCTGCTGCGTGCCGAAGCACTGATAAAGATGCAACAATACAAAGAAGCCGCAGAAGATATCGAAGCTATATTGGGCCAGGACCCCGATGAAGAGAACGCTTTATTGCTCCGCGGCCGTATAAAAGAAGCCAACGGACAACTGGAAGAAGCCGAGGCCGACTTCCGCAAAGTGACAGAAGACAATCCGTTCAACGAACAGGCGTATCTGTACCTGGGGCAACTGTATATTGGACAGAAAAGAATGACAGAAGCAATCGCCCTCTTTGACGAAGCTATCGAACTGAATCCCAACTTCGCTAAAGCGTACCATGAACGTGGTCGGGCCAAGTTACTGAACGGTGACAAAGAAGGAGCCACAGAAGATATGAAAAAGGAGCTGGAGCTAAACCCGAAGGAAAGCGAAGCATTCAACGGTGAATACAACAACCAGCCCGGAGGAAGACAAACCGATATTTTGGGACTCTAACCCCTTCATACGCTATCAGAGAACAAAACCAAACACTATGAGTAAAGAACGAAACAACGTAGCCATCCTGGGTACCGGCCATATCGCCGCCAAGATGGCTGCCACCCTACAACAGATGAAAGACGTGAACTGCTATGCAGTTGCATCACGCGAACAAATCCGCGCCAAAGCTTTCGCCAAGGAATGGGGATTCAAACAGGCTTACGGCTCGTATGAAGAGCTGGCTACTGACCCTCAGGTAGATCTGGTCTACATTGCCACTCCCCACTCTCATCACTACGAACACGCCCGCCTGTGTATCCTGAACGGGAAAGCCGTATTGTGCGAAAAAGCTTTTACCGCCAATGCACGTCAGGCTGAAGAACTGTTACGGTTGGCCAAAGAACACAACATATTTATCACCGAAGCAATCTGGACACGTTACATGCCTTTCTCCAACACCATTCGTGAACTGGTATTTAGCGGAGTCATCGGCCGTCCACACATGTTGACCGCCAGCCTGGGCTACTCCATCGCTTATAAAGAGCGAATCGCCCAACCCGAATTGTGTGGAGGCGCCCTGCTCGACTTGGGCGTATATCCCATCAACTTCGCCCGCATGATATTCGGTACTGACATCGAAGATATCCAGTCACACTGCGTGAAAAACGCCAACGGTGTAGACCTCCAGGAAAGCATTTCTTTTCGCTATGCCGACGGCAATATGGCCGTGATGCAGGTCACAGCCAACTGCGCTAACGACCGCCAGGGCATCATCTCGGGCGAAAAGGGATATATCGTAGTGGACAATATCAACAATCCGCAACAGGCCGCCATCTACGATACAGACCACCAGTTGGTGAAGATTTACGACTGCCCGCCCCAAATCAGCGGCTACGAATACGAGGTACAGGCTTCTATCGACGCTTTGCGCAGAGGGTTGTTGGAAACTCCAGCCATGCCCCATGCCGAAACGCTTGCAATCATGCGCTTGCTCGACCAGCTCCGGCAGGAATGGGGTGTAGTCTACCCTGCAGACAACGAAGCAGCCTTATAAACCCAGAAATAATCATGAAAAAACAGTTATTGGTTTATGCATTCGCCCTGTGTTGTGGACTATGTTCCTGCGGACAAAATCCAACAAACTTGCGCATCATGTCTTACAACGTGCACAACTGCATCGGGCTGGACAACGTACGTGACTACAACCGTATTGCGAACATTATCAAGCAGGCCGCACCAGACGTAGTAGCCCTTCAGGAACTGGACAGTATAACCCAACGCAACGATGGCGTCTACGCCCTGAAAGAACTGGAAACGCTCACCGGCATGCACGGCTTTTTTGCCTCAGCCATTCCTTTCCAGGGAGGCAGCTACGGCATCGGACTGCTGTCCAAGGAGCAGCCGCTGAGCTACAAGAAGATTCCCATGCCCGGACGTGAGGAACAGCGGACCATGCTCATAGCCGAATTCAAGGACTACGTGTTCTGCGCCACCCACCAGTCGCTGACGCCCGAAGACCAGCTGACAGCTGTGCAGGACATTCTGAAAGCGGTGGAAGGATACCATAAGCCCGTCCTGCTGGCAGGCGACATGAACTCCCGCCCCACCGAAAAGCCCCAGATGGAACTGAAACGGCACTTCACCGCACTGAACGATACCACCGCCTATACATTCCCAGCCGACCATCCCGACTACTGCATCGACTACATCTACGGGTACACGGCAAACGAATACGACTTCAAGGTGCTGCAACAGAGCGTCCTGCCGGAGAGCGTCGCATCGGATCACCGCCCCGTGCAGGTGGACGTGCAGGTACTGAAAAAGTAAAATTGATACGTTTTTCAAAAAAAACATAGAATATTGTTTGCATTCCAAAGAAAAGCATTACATTTGCCGACGAAATAAGAACAAAAGCAAGATATGAACCTGTTTACTTACGCATATTACTTCTTCTTTTACTTTTACTTTAGCCACAAAGTAGAGCGGGAGTTTGTATGTGTCAAGTGACAGTGACGCTTAAGAACTGAATAAAAAACTGAAATTAAATATATGGATCCCGCTCCCATTAATTGGAAGCGGGATTTTTTGTCAATACAACGATATGAAACGAATAGCCATTCAGGGAACACTGGGTTCCTTCCACGACATTGCAGCACACCGATACTTCGAAGGCGAAGACATCGAACTGATCTGCTGCGCTACGTTTGAAGACGTGTTCAAGTCCATCCGCCACGACAGCCAGGTCATTGGCATGCTGGCCATCGAGAACACCATTGCAGGTAGCCTGCTCTACAACAACGAACTGCTGCGACAGAGCGGTACGCAAATTATCGGCGAACACAAACTGCGCATCTCGCACAGTTTCGTCTGCCTGCCCGAAGAAGACTGGGACGACATCACCGAGGTCAACTCGCACCCCATCGCCCTTATGCAATGCCGCGAATTCCTGAGCCAACATCCGAATATCAAGGTGGTGGAAGGCGAAGATACCGCCCTCAGTGCCGAAATCATCAAAAAGGAACACCTGAAAGGGCACGCCGCCATCTGCTCGAAAGCCGCTGCCGAACTCTACGGCATGAAGGTCTTGCAGGAGGGCATCGAAACAAACAAGCACAACTTCACCCGCTTCCTTGTAGTGGCAGACCCGTGGCAGGTGGACGAGCTGAACCGCCACCGCAACCGCGAACCCAACAAGGCCAGTCTGGTATTCACCCTGCCCCATACCGAAGGGAGCCTTTCGCAGGTACTGTCCATCCTCTCGTTCTACCGCATCAACCTGACCAAGATACAGTCACTGCCCATCATCGGACGGGAATGGGAATACCAGTTCTATGTAGACGTCATGTTCGACCAACTCTTGAGATACAAACAGGCGCTTGCCGCTATCAGTCCACTGACCAAAGAATTAAAGATATTAGGAGAATACGAAGATGGAAAATCAACACTGTAATAAAACTACAAACTACAAGCCGGCCGACCGTCTAGCCTCGGTCAGCGAATACTACTTCTCGCGCAAGCTGAAGGAAGTAGCCCAAATGAACGCACAGGGCATGGACGTCATCAGCCTGGGCATCGGCAGCCCCGACATGCCGCCCTCGGCCAAAACCATAGAGACCTTATGCGAAGCGGCACAGAACCCCGACGGTCACGGATATATGCCCTACGTGGGTATCCCCGAACTGCGCAAGAGTTTCGCCGCGTGGTACAAGCGCTGGTATGGTGTAGAGCTCGACCCGCAGACCGAGATACAGCCGCTCATCGGATCGAAGGAAGGTATCCTGCACGTCACGCTGGCCTTCGTCAATCCCGGCGAGCAGGTGCTGGTGCCCAATCCTGGCTACCCCACCTACACCTCCCTAAGCAAAATACTGGGCGCCGAAGTGGTGAACTACAATCTAAAGGAGGAAGACAGCTGGATGCCCGACTTGGAGCAGCTGGAGGCTTTGGACACAAGCCGCGTCAAACTGATGTGGACCAACTATCCCAACATGCCGACAGGTGCGCCCGCCACACCCGAACTTTACGAGCGTCTGGTGGACTTCGCCCGCCGGAAAGGCATCATCATTGTGAACGACAACCCCTACAGCTTCATCCTGAACGACCACCCGCTGAGCATCCTCAGCGTGCCGGGCGCCAAAGAGTGCTGCATCGAATTCAACTCCATGAGCAAGAGCCACAACATGCCGGGCTGGCGTATCGGTATGCTGGCCTCGAACCCGCAGTTCGTGCAATGGGTGCTGAAGGTGAAGAGCAACATCGACAGCGGCATGTTCCGTGCCATGCAGCTGGCCGCCGCCACCGCCCTCGAGGCCGCCGCCGACTGGTACGAAGGCAACAACCGCAACTACCGCAACCGCCGCCGACTGGCCGGAGAAATCATGCATACACTGGGCTGCACCTACGACGAACGGCAGGTGGGCATGTTCCTCTGGGGCCGCATTCCCGACTCGTGCAAGGACGTGGAGGAACTGACCGAACGCGTGCTCCACGAGGCCCGCGTCTTCATCACCCCCGGCTTCATCTTCGGTTCGAACGGCGCACGCTACATCCGCATCTCGCTCTGCTGCAAGGACGCGAAGCTGGAGGAAGCGCTGGAGAGAATCAAGAGCATTCAGTAGTCAGGAGTTAACTCCACCATCATATCACTTATACCGAAACAATTAAAACTAAACAATATGGAACTCGAATTAGAGAAAATTACGCTTCCGGGCGTGGACGAAAAACGCCCGCTGGTGATTGCAGGTCCCTGCAGCGCCGAGACTGAAGAACAAGTGATGGAAACCGCACGCCAACTGGCCGCACGCGGCATCAAGATATTCCGCGCCGGCATCTGGAAACCACGCACCAAGCCCGGAGGCTTCGAAGGTGTGGGCGTGGAAGGCCTGGCCTGGATGAAGGAAGTGAAGAAAGAAACAGGCATGTACGTATCCACCGAAGTGGCCACGGCCAAGCACGTGTTCGAGGCTCTGAAGGCCGGTATCGACATCCTCTGGATCGGTGCACGTACAGCCGCCAACCCCTTCGCCATGCAGGAGATAGCCGATGCGTTGCGCGGCGTGGATATCCCCGTACTGGTAAAGAACCCCGTGAACCCCGACCTCGAGCTGTGGATCGGTGCCTTGGAGCGCATCAATCAGGCCGGACTGAAACGGCTGGCAGCCATCCACCGCGGCTTCTCGGCCTACGACAAGCGCATCTACCGTAACCTGCCGCAATGGCACATCCCCATCGAGCTGCGCCGCCGCATCCCCAACCTGCCTATCCTGTGCGACCCAAGCCATATCGGCGGCAAGCGTGAGCTGGTAGCCCCGCTGTGCCAGCAGGCTATGGACCTGGGCTTCGACGGCCTCATCGTGGAGAGCCACTGCAACCCCGACTGCGCCTGGAGTGACGCTGCACAGCAGGTGACCCCAGACATTCTGGACTACATCCTGAACCTGCTCGTCATCCGCGAAACCAACCAGAGCACTGAGAACCTGAACGAACTGCGCAAGCAAATTGACGAATGCGACGACGACCTGATCCAAGTGTTGGCCAAGCGTATGCGCGTGGCCCGCGAAATTGGTACTTACAAGAAGGAGCACGGCATGACCATCCTTCAGACGGGCCGCTACAACGAGATTCTGGAGAAGCGCGGCTCGCAAGGCGCCTTGTGCGGCATGGATGCCGACTTTATCAAAAAAGTGTTCGAAGCCATACACGAAGAGAGTGTAAGACAGCAGATGGAAATCATTAACAAATGAAGAATGAAGAACGAAGAATGAAGAATTAGGGCTGCACATGCGACAGGCATACCTGTCCCCGACGCCCCTTCTTCATTCTTCGTTTTCAATTCCTCATTCTTCATTCTTAATTCTTCATTTTATCATGAGAATCCTGATCCTCGGAGCCGGAAAGATGGGCTCCTTCTTCAATGACGTACTGAGTTTCCAGCACGAGACGGCCGTGTTCGACGTCAACCCGCACCAGCTGCGCTTCGTCTACAACACCTACCGCTTCACCACGCTGGACGAGATAAAGGAATTTGAACCCGAGCTGGTCATCAACGCCGCCACGGTGAAATATACCCTCGAAGCCTTCCGCCAGGTGCTCCCCGTCCTGCCCAAGGACTGTATCTTGAGCGACATTGCCTCCGTGAAGACCGGACTGAAGGCTTTCTACAAGGAAAGCGGCTTCCGCTACGTGTCCACGCACCCCATGTTCGGCCCCACGTTTGCCAGCCTCAACAACCTGAGCACGGAGAACGCCATCATCATCACCGAAGGCGACCACCTGGGCCGCATCTTCTTCAAGGACCTCTACCAGACGCTGAAGCTGAACATCTTCGAATACACGTTCGACGAGCACGACGAGACGGTAGCCTACTCCCTGTCCATCCCCTTCGTGTCGACCTTCGTCTTCGCCGCCGTGATGAAGCACCAGGACGCGCCAGGCACCACCTTCAAGAAGCACATGGCTATTGCCCGCGGCCTGATGAGCGAGGACGACTACTTGCTACAGGAAATCCTCTTCAACCCCCGCACGCCCGCCCAAGTGGCCAACATCCGCACGGAGCTGAAGAACCTACTCGAAATCATCGAGAAGAAGGATGCCGACGGCATGAAACAGTACCTGACGCGACTGCGCGAGAAGCTGAAGTAAAAGGTCCGGTCGCGGCCCACCCGCGGGATGCAACTGTACCCCACGAGTGGGGTCGAACAAGGCATTAAATTCGCCCCAACCAGACAGAATCTCGGAAATAACCCGTACCTTTGTACTCCGTATGATAGACCAAGCCACCATAGACCGGATATTGGACGCGGCGCAGATTTACGATGTCGTGTCGGACTTCGTGACCCTGCGCAAGCGCGGCGTCAACTACGTGGGCCTCTGCCCCTTCCACGACGACAAGACGCCCTCGTTCTACGTTTCGCCCGCCAAGGGCCTCTGCAAGTGCTTCGCCTGCGGTAAGGGTGGCAACGCCGTCCATTTCATCATGGAGCACGAACAGCTCAGCTACCCCGACGCCCTGCGCTTCCTGGCCAAGAAATACGGCATCGAAATCAAGGAACGCGAACTGACGGGCGAGGAGAAGGCCGCGCAGAGCGAGCGCGAAAGCCTGTTCGTCGTCAACCAGTGGGCCTGCGACTATTTCCGCCGCACCCTGCGGCAGACCGACGAGGGACGCAACATCGGCATGGCCTATTTCCGCAACCGCGGCTTCCGCGACGACATCATCGAGAAGTTCCAGCTGGGCTACTGCACCGAGAGCCACGACGCCATGGCCCGCGAAGCCCTTGCCAAGGGGTACAAGCAGGAGTATTTGGTGAAGACCGGCCTCTGCTACGAGACGGACGACCACCGCCTGCGCGACCGCTTCTGGGGGCGCGTCATCTTCCCCGTCCACACGCTGAGCGGCAAGGTGGTAGCCTTCGGCGGACGTGTGCTGGCCTCCGCCACCAAGGGCGTGAAGGTGAAGTACGTCAACTCGCCCGAATCGGAAATCTACCACAAGAGCAACGAACTCTACGGCATGTATCAGGCCAAGCAGGCCATCGTCAAGCAGGACCGCTGCTACCTGGTCGAGGGCTATACGGACGTTATCTCCATGCATCAGAGCGGGGTAGAGAACGTAGTAGCCTCGTCGGGCACAGCGCTCACCACGCAGCAGATCAAGATGATACACCGCTTCACCAACAACCTGACGGTGCTCTACGACGGCGACGCGGCCGGCATCAAGGCCTCCCTGCGAGGCATCGACATGCTGCTCGAAGAGGGGATGAACATCAAGGTGTGCCTCCTGCCCGACGGCGACGATCCCGACTCCTATGCCCGCAAGCACAACTCCACGGAGTTCCAGGCCTTCATCCGCGAGCACGAGACGGACTTCATCCGCTTCAAGACCAACCTGCTGATGGAAGACGCCGGCCAGGACCCCATCCGCCGAGCCGAACTGATAGGCAACATCGTGCAGAGCATCTCCGTCATCCCCGAAGCCATTGTGCGCGACGTCTACATCAAGGAATGTGCCCAGCTGCTGCACGTCGAAGACCGCCTGCTCGTCTCCGAAGTGGCCAAGCGCCGCGAGAAGGAAGCCGAACGCAAGGCTGAACAGCGCGAACGCGAACGTCGGCGCAACACGGCCACCGCACAGCCGGCCGACGACACCCAGACGCCTGCGGACAACATCCCCGCCCCGACGGCAGACGACCTGCCGCCCGAAGCCTATGCCGCCCCCTTCCCCGACGATTCTTCTATACAGACAACGGGTACCTCGGAAGCAGTGGACAACTACACATCCTTCATCCCCCAGGAGGGCAAGGAAGGGCAAGAATTCTACCGCTACGAACGGCTCATCCTGCAGATGGTGGTTCGTTACGGCGAACGCGTCATGTGCAACGTGACCGACGAAGAGGGCAAGGAAATCCCCGTGACGGTCATCGAGTTTGTGGTGGCCGACCTCCAGCAGGACGACCTGGCCTTCCACAATCCGCTCCACCGCCAGATGATGACCGAAGCCGCCGCCCACCTGCACGACGAAGGTTTCCGGGCCGAGCACTACTTCCTGACACACCCCGACCCAGTCATCAGCCGTCTGAGCACGGAACTCATCAGCGACCGCTACCAGCTGAGCAAATACCACTATAAGAATCAGAAGATTGTAACCGATGAAGAACGGCTCTACGAGCTAGTGCCGCTGCTCACCACCAACTTCAAGTATGCCATCGTCGGCGAAGAATTGAAACACATGATGCGCGCCCTGCAGGACCCCAAGGTAGTGCAAGACGAGGCACAATGCAACGCCATCATGCAGCGCTACAGCGAGTTGCGCGAAGTACAAAGCGTCATGGCCAAGCGCCTGGGCGACCGCGTAGTGCTCAGTTTCTAACCCAATCGAGCCATACCGTCAAACGATGAAGCAACAAAGATTATTTGTTGACTTCCTGTTCAACCAGCTTTATTTTCTCAAGAGTTTTACCCGCTTCGGAAGAGGGGAATAGCGTCAACACTTGTTGCAAATAAGCACGGGCTTTAGAATAACCCGAATCAAAAAGTGATGAAAGATTGTTGCGATAGCGGGCATATTGCATACGGGTAGGCGAAGAAAGCTTCTTGAAGTCTGCCTCTATTTTTTTACGCGCATCCTCAGATTTCAAGAAATAATAACTGCCTAAAAAATTACATGCCTGCAAATTATCCGAATCGAGTGCCACAACTTGCTCATAAGTAGCCTTTGCATCTGCCACCTTTCCACAACGTACTTCCATCTCTGCACATGAAACAAGAACATCCACATTGTTCGGAGTATACTGTAATAACTCTTTATAGAACAAATAGGCCTTGGTGTAATTACGAACATCTTTAAAATGCTCAGCCAGCTCGCGAGCAAACTGTGGCGCCGTATTCTCCGACTTATCCACTTCTGTCCAATAAAACATTTCCGCCTCATGCCCGTCAGCCTGACATGACTGCCGGAAAAGACTTACAGCATACCCCGTTTGCCCCGAAGCAAGCGCATCAGCCACTTTACGCAATAGCACGTCCGCCGATTGGGAAAACATTGTAAGCGGAAACATGCTGAACATGATTAACATCCAGATTTTCATAAAAATAGTCAGTTTAGATCCAGCTTCTCTTCCTTTTTTGGGAAGGCCTACAAAATTAGACAATCCGCCTCTAAAAGTCAAGTAAATATTGGACAAATATCATTAATAAAATTCTCTCTATTTAGCATTTCTGCCTACCTTTGCAAACGCAATGAAAGAGACCGACAAGCAAATACTGAATATAGCCCTTCCGGCTATCGTATCAAACATTACTGTTCCCCTGCTGGGACTGGTAGACGTCACTATTGTCGGCCATCTAGGCAATGCTGCCTATATCGGCGCCATCGCAGTAGGTGGGATGTTATTCAACATTATCTATTGGGTTTTCGCATTTTTGCGTATGGGGACAAGCGGTATGACCGCTCAGCTTTACGGTAAACATTTAGCGGACGAGATTGTTCAAATGGCAGTCCGTTCCGTTGGCATTGGAATGATGGCCGCCCTTGCCCTCATCATACTGCAGATTCCAATTAGAGAAGCGGCTTTCTTCTTTATCCATTCCACTGAAGAAATTAAAAGACTCGCTACAACCTATTTCCACATCTGCATCTGGGGGGCTCCCGCTACCCTGGGCCTCTATGGACTCACAGGATGGTATATCGGGATGCAAAACTCACGCATTCCAATGATCATCGCAATCACACAAAACGTAGTGAACATCATTGCCAGCCTTTGCCTGGTATATATAGGCGGGCTAAAGGTGGAGGGAGTAGCACTTGGAACCCTAATAGCCCAATATGCAGGTTTCCTGATGGGAATAGGACTATGGATACGACATTATGGCGGTTTATGGAAACATTTCAGTAGGAAAGGACTATGGAAACGACAAGCTATGTGTCATTTCTTTCAAATAAATCGCGACATCTTCTTACGTACACTCTGCCTGGTTGCAGTCACCATGTTCTTTACCTCAGCCGGAGCCGAACAAGGAGAAATTATACTAGCTATCAACACCTTACTAATGCAATTATTTACACTCTATTCCTATATAATGGACGGATTTGCATACGCAGGCGAAGCCCTTATCGGCAAACACATCGGAGCTCAAAACTACCCAGCATATACTTGTACACAGAAACACTTGTTCGTATGGGGCGGCATCATGGCTTTATTGTTTACCATCGCCTACGCCACAGGCGGCAATACATTCCTAGCCCTGTTAACTGATGAGACAGAAGTAATAGAAGCTTCCGGAAATTATCTGGAATGGGCCTTGGTTATTCCGATAGCCGGCATGGCTGCCTTTATTTGGGACGGAATCTACATAGGTGCTACCAACACAAAAGGAATGCTACAATCCATGGCAATAGCAGCTGGCTGCTTCTTCCTTCTGTATTATGCCTTGTATCATACCTGGGGAAACCATGCCCTCTGGCTGGCCTTCCTGACTTATTTAAGCGTACGAGGTATCGTACAAACGTTCCTTAGCCGGCAAATGACACGCCAAGCGTTCCTTTCTCACGAACTTACTCCACACGATCCGTCGGATAATTGACCAAGTAAATCGTCCCCGTAGCCCGGGTAAAAGCCGTATAAAGCCAACGGAAATAGTCTGGTGTTAGGTAATCATCCGTAATATATCCTTGGTCCAAAAATACATTTTTCCATTGACCACCCTGCGCTTTGTGACAAGTCACCGCATAAGCATACTTCACCTGCAAAGCGTTATAATAAGGATCAGCCTTCATTTTCTTCATCCGCTCCTTCTTCAAAGGTACGTCAACATAATCTTCAAGTACACTCTGAAAAAGCCGTTCATTGTCTTCACGTGACAAGGCCGGTGCATCGCTATGCAACGTATCAAGCAACAATCGAGTTTCCAATTCGATATCCTGCCAATCGGGGAAAGACAGCAAAACATCCGCAAAACGAAAACCGTACATTTCCGTCGTACGTCTCACGCGACGCACAATCGCTGTCTCTCCATTGGCTATGAAATCCAATTCTTTTTCTTTCTCAGTCCAATAATAATTATTCTTGGCTACCATCAAAAGGTCTCCTCCTTCCAATTCCTCCTCGCGCCACAAAATTTGTGATCGTATACCTTGATTATAAATATTTGCCCGTTTATTAGAACGACAAATGACAATCGTCTCATCTATCCCATCCTGATCATAACAGGTCGACAAAGCATCAATCAATTCATTACCAGGAAGTATTTTGACATCAGGAAAACAAGATACCCGTACAGGCGGTAATGTATCCATAGCATCTTCCGCTATAAGTCTACGCAGTCGGGTAGCATTCCACAAAATGCCCGATTGTTGTTCCTGACGAATGACTTGTGTTAAATCGGCCTCAACAACCTCCAAGCCATAGCCCCTCAATACCTCTGCAAACAAAGCCGGACTGAGCTCTTCACCCACAGGGGGCAACTGTGCCGTATCTCCCATCAACAACAAACGACATCCTTCCCCGGAATAGACAAACTGTACCAAATCATCAAGCAGGCGTCCCGTCCCAAACATCGTCCCCGAAAGTCCTTCATTGGAAATCATTGAAGCCTCATCCACGATATATAAAGTATGCGTTGTCAAATTGTCATTCAAATCAAAATTTCCACCTTCGCCAGAAAAAGCTCGTTGCCTGTATATCTTCTTATGAATCGTAAATGCCGGATGCCCCGCATAAGCAGAGAAAACCTTGGCAGCCCGCCCAGTAGGTGCCAAAAGCACAACCTTCTGCTCAAGCTTATCTAAGGTCCTAACCAGCGCTCCAATCAGAGAAGTCTTTCCCGTACCTGCATAACCACGTAGCAGAAATGCAATATCCTTCTCTCTTGAACACAGAAACTGCGACAACATTTTTAGCGTATTTTCTTGCTCTACAGTTGGCTGGTAAGGAAAATTTTCCTTAATTTGCCTTTCTAAATAGTTATTTATCATTTTCGTATGAGAAAAAAGTAACGGGAACTATCGTTTTTAAATTTATTTCTCTTATTTTTGCGGTGCGAATATAATAAACTAAAAAACATAATTATCATGAAAA
>CAYQOV010000061.1:0-16620 GCA_964419245.1 uncultured Bacteroides sp.
TCCAGTTCTTCCAACACGACAATGGGAAGATAAATGTCATTCTCCTGAAAATTTTTCAGACACTTGTAATCGTGCAGAATCACATTCGTGTCGATTACGAAATTTTTCTTTGCTCCCATACTCATTAGATTTAAATAGTACGTATCTTTGTTGCCTTTAAAGATAACAAATTAGTAAATAGAAAGGATTTGTTTCCCGTTAAATATTTCAAATGATGGACTATCAGAGCACATTATCTTACTTATATAACAGTGCCCCCCTGTTTCAGCAGGTAGGAAGCGCTGCCTACAAGGAGGGATTGGAGAACACCCTCATCATGGACGAACACTTTGGACATCCGCATCGATGCTTCCGCACCATCCACGTAGCGGGCACCAATGGCAAAGGTTCCTGCTCGCATACCTTAGCTGCCATCCTGCAGGAGAGTGGCTACTGCGTGGGGCTTTATACGTCACCCCATCTGGTGGACTTCCGCGAACGCATCCGTGTGAACGGACAACCCATCTCAGAAGAATATGTCGTGGACTTCGTAGAAAAGGAACGGACCTTCTTCGAACCGCTCCACCCGTCGTTCTTCGAACTGACCACCGCCATGGCTTTCCGCTACTTTGCCGACAAACAGGTGGACGTGGCTGTCATCGAAGTAGGCCTGGGCGGACGATTGGACTGTACTAACATCATCCGACCCGATTTGTGCATCATCACCAACATCAGCTTCGACCACATGCAATTCCTAGGCCACACGCTGGCACAGATAGCAAGCGAAAAGGCGGGAATCATCAAGGAAGGCACACCTGTAGTCATCGGCGAAACTACACCCGAGACAAAGCCAGTTTTCCTAGCCAAAGCAACCACAATGCACGCGCCCATCTACTTTGCCGAAGACTATGATCGCGAAGACTATCCAGGCATTGAATTCGAACTAAAAGGCCTCTATCAAAAGAAGAACAAACAGACAATACTTACCGCTCTCCCCCTGCTGAAGGAGGCCGGTTACCGCATCGATGGCACCAGCGTAAGGAGTGGATTCGCGCATGTCACCCGTCTGACGGGACTCATGGGACGCTGGCAAAAGTTGCAGGATGCTCCTACCCTGATCTGCGACACAGGACACAACGTGGGCGGCATCCGCTACATTGTGGAGCAACTCAAACAACAGACTTACCGCCGCCTGCACATCGTCATGGGCATGGTGAACGACAAGGATATCCGCGGCGTACTGGCACTGCTACCACATGAGGCCGTCTACTATTTCACCCAAGCCAGCGTGAAGCGTGCCCTGCCTGCCGAAGAAGTGAAAAGACAGGCCGAAGAGGCCGGATTGCAAGGAGAGTGCTACCCCGATGTACCTGCCGCTGTCAGAGCTGCACAAGAAAAAAGCCTCCCCGAAGACTTCATCTTCGTGGGAGGCAGCAGTTTCATTGTGGCCGACCTGTTAACGCACCGCGATGCACTCAATCTCCACTAAAGCATCCTTGGGCAATGCCTTCACGGCTACCGCCGAGCGGGCTGGGAAATCGCCCTCAAAATAAGTGGCATATACCGAATTCATGTCAGCAAAGAGAGACATATCGGCCAGGAAAACGGTAGTCTTCACGATATTGGCCATGCCCAAGCCTGCTTCCTCAAGAATGTGCTTCACATTCTCCAATGACTGGCGGGCTTGCGCAGCAGCCCCTTCAGGCATTACGCCTGTAGCTGCATCAATGGGCAGCTGACCTGATACAAACACCATTCCATTGGCTTCAATAGCCTGACTGTAAGGTCCGATGGCACCAGGTGCTTTCGGACTACAAATTACTTTCTTCATGTTGCTTTCAATTTTTAATTCTAATCTTACCTTTATTTTTCTCCAGTTAGAAAAAAATTTTTCTCTAACTGTGCAGTATTTCTTCTCAAACTGCATTTATAATAGTGAATGCATAAAGCAATATTCACTCATAACCTTTTTTTCATACCTAGACTTAACTAAGAAGGGGGAAAAGCCCCGAAAGAGGATGCGCCAAAAGCGCATCCTTTTTCTTTTCTTACCAATCTAGCCTATTTACAATTCTTCTCAATCAAAACATCGACATTAGGATCACCCAATTCTTTTGCTTTAGCAAAGCTTTCACAAGCAGCAGCTTTCTGCTTCATTTGTATTTGAGCAATACCTATTAAGCGATAAGCTTCAGCATATTTGGAATCTATCTCCAAAGCCTCCTTCAGAATCTTTACAGCTTCTTCATTACGTCCTACTCGTATATTGACAACAGCCAACTCAGCACGATAGGTCAAATCCTTCGGATTCAGCTCGATTGCTTTCGCCAAATCATCGAGAGCACGCTGGTATTGACGTGCTTTCAAGGCTGCCTGCTCACGATAGTAATAGAACACATCGTTCACATTACCCTTCACTGCATCATAATATGCGTCATAATCAAGCATGGCATTACGTGCTTTTCCAACCTTCATCAACGCCTGAGCACGCTCCAACAAATAAGGAGCAGCCTCTTGTGTATAAGGTTTGTTGAATCGAGCCACACAACTGTCAATCACAGCCAGAACCTCTTCGGGCGATGCTCCCATTGCTTCCTTTATCTTAGCCGTAGTAAAAAGTGTAGCGGCCGATCCAAGCTCAGACTGATTAACCTTCTCATAAGCTTGCAAAGCACCTGCATAATCGGCTTTAGCATAAAGAATATCCCCTTCTGTCTGTACATAAACTGGCAACGGTTGAATCGCAATAGCCTGACGGATTTCATCCAAAGCCTTGTCAAACGACCAATCTTCATAAGGTTTCTCGGAATGAGAAAGAACATAATTGTAAATTATCTTAGCACGACTAAAAAGAACATCATCCTTCTTTGCTGCCACCTTCAGAGATTGATCCAAGTCTTCAACCACGAGCTTCATGGAAGCCTCATCGTCCGACGTGAATAAACGTTGTGACGCACGACGTAAGTAACCATCAGAACTATTCGGATACTGACGGATAAAGTCCTCTAATACTTCCATATACTTTTCTGGTGAAAGCTGTGAGGATGCCATATATAAAAATATGAGCGCCTCTTCTTCTGTCTCAGGCAGTGCTTTCTTGATGCCAATATCCTTCAAAGCCATATCACTATAGGACAAAGCAGCAATTTTTTGTGCCATCACATAATTGGCATCTACTGCATAACAGATGCTGGCTGTATCCTGTCCCGAAGCTTTCTGCGCTAAACCGAAAACATTTCCCTCCATTGTCATCAGCGGACAACTTACCATCTTGTCCTTCAACTTCATATCAAGCGTATAGTATGAATAGTTTTCGGCCACCTTATCTACAGCTTTCACTTTACCGGCTGTATAGGCGCGACTTTTTTGAGTGGAATATGGTAACAAATAAACCTCACTGCCCACAACGGGAGCCGAAGCAGCAAGCGCCAAAGCGGGTACTTTCTTCTCTGTAATGCCTACCTTAAACTTCACGACATCATACATGTCGTCGGCTCCCATAATGGCGTCGACCGGCATTTCCTTACCCTCATAATTGATGATGACGGCACGGCGCGCACCCTTGAACAGGGAGTAGTCCGACAGAGCCACTCCGTCTTCACTCACAAAAAATCCGTTGCCCGTATTCAGCATCTTGTCGTCCTTGTCGTAGGTGACGACGGAGAACACGGCACGCTTGGCCTTATCCACCCACTTGGGTTGGGAGAAGGCCCACTGGGCCACCAGTGAGATGGCAAACAGCAAAAATATTTTCTTATTCATCGGCATATATCAATTAATTCGTTGTTTCACTGCTTCGTAAATCAGGATGCCGGCCGCTACGGACACGTTGAGCGACTCGATGGTGCCCAACATGGGAATCTTCACCCACTCGTCGCACAGGGCCAGGTTGTCGTAGGAAACGCCCTTGTCTTCGGCACCCATAATGATGCACATCGGACCGGTATAGTCGGCCTTCGTGTAGTCGTAGTCGCCCTTCTCGGTGGCGGCCACGATGTGGAAACCGCTGTTCCTGAGGTATTGCAAGGTTTCCTTCAGGCTCTGCTCACGGCACACGGGCAGGGTATGCAGGGCTCCGGCCGAGGTCTTCATGGCATCGGCATTCACCGTCACGCTGTTCTTGGCGGGGATGATGACGGCATCGACCGCCGCACACTCGCAAGTACGGGCGATGGCGCCGAAGTTGCGTACGTCCGTCACGCAGTCGAGCATCACGAAGAGCGGATTCTTGCCCTGCTCGAAGAGGAAGGGTACGAGGTCTTCCGTCTTCTGGTAGGTGACGGCCGAAATGAAGGCCACCACGCCCTGATGGTTCTTGCGCGTAATCTTGTTGATACGCTCCACGGGCACCCGCTGGACAGGTATCAGTGTTCCTTTCAGTGCGGCAAACAGCTCCTTGGACAAGTCGCTCTGTATGTCTCTCTTCACCAGTATCTTGTCGATGTCCTTACCGGCCTGTATGGCTTCTATCACGGCTCGGACGCCGAAAATCATTTCGCTTTTGTCTGTCATTCGTTTATCTTATTAGTTTATTTATCCGGTTTCAGCAAGGCGCGGGCGTTGTTCAGCGCGGCCTCGGTCAAGGTGGCTCCGCTCAGCATGTGGGCCAGTTCCTCCACCCGTTCGTCGTCGGTCAGGCGACGGATATGGCTGTTCGTCTCCACCTCGTTGTCTTCCTTATATACTTTATAGTGGGCGCGTCCGCGCGCGGCTATCTGCGGCAGGTGGGTGATGCTGATGACCTGGCGGTCGTTGTCGCCCATCTCCTGCATGATGTCGGCCATGCGGTCGGCAATCTCGCCCGACACGCCTGTGTCGATTTCGTCGAACACGATGGTGGGCAACTTGACGGCTCCGGCTATCATAGCCTTGACGGACAGCATGACACGCGCTATCTCACCCCCCGAAGCCACGGACGAAATGTTCTGCAACACGCCGTTCTTGTTGGCCGAGAAGAGGAAGTTCACCGTATCGGCCCCATGCACGCCCGGCTCCTTGCGTACGCCCATCTCCACCTGGAAACGGACGTTGGGCATGCCCAGCGGCACCAGCCGTGCGGCCATCTGCCGCTCCACTTCGCGGGCGGCACGAGTACGGGCTTCGGTCAAAACCTGCGCCTGCGCGGTGACCTGGCTGAAGAGCTCCTTCACCCGCGCTTCGAGACGGGCGATGTCTTCGTCGGACGACGTGATGGCTGAAAGTTGCAAAGCATAGTTTTCCTGCAGGGAAAGCAGTGCTTTGACCGTATCAACACGATGCTTTTGCTGGAGGGAATAAATGAGATTGAGGCGGGCGTTCACTTCGTCGAGGCGGGCGGGGTTGAATTCGACCTCCTCTTCCTTGTCGGCCACCTCCTGCGAAATGTCCTTCAGCTCGATATAGACGCTGTCCAAGCGGTCGGCCAGCTCGCCCGCAGGAGCAAAGACCGAACGCAGGCCCATCATCGTATTCTGGCAGTCCTTCAAGGCTTCGAGCACACCGCCTTCATCGGCATTCAGCGCCTGTCCGGCCCGATAGAGGCCGGCCTTGATGTCTTCGGCATGGGTCAGCATCTCCGCTTCCTGCTCCAGCTCTTCCTGCTCGCCGTCGGTAAGGTTGGCTTCCTCCAGCTGCTCCAGCTGGAAGCGGATATAGTCCTCATCCGCACGGCTCTGTTCGGCACGGGCCACAAGCGCCTCCAGGTCCTGACGGGCCTGCCGCCAGTCGTTGTATAACTTCTGATAGGCGGCCAGCTCGGCGTCGTCGTGCGCCAGCAGGTCGAGCACGTTCAGCTGGAAGCCTTCCTTGTTGAGCAAGAGGTTCTGATGCTGGGAGTGGACATCGATGAGTAGTTCGCCCAGCTCCTTCATCTGCACCAGCGAGGCGGGCGTGTCGTTGATGAAGGCACGGCTCTTGCCCGAAGCATAGAGCTCGCGGCGCAGGATACACTCGTCTTCGTACTCCAGTTCGTTGGCTTCGAAAAAAGGCTGCATGCCGTAGGCGGACACGTCGAAGCGCGCCTCGATGATACACTTCGAAGCTCCCTTGCGGATGGACTTCACGTCGGCACGCTGACCCAGCAACAGGCCGATGGCTCCCAAAATGATGGACTTGCCGGCACCTGTCTCGCCTGTGATGACTGAGAAACCACTATCGAAACCAATGTCCAGCTTCTCAATCAACGCATAGTTTTGTATGTAGAGCGAACGCAACATAGTATCTTACTCCGTTTCTATTGGTTCAATACTTCGGCCAGCCGGTCGACGATGTCGGCGGCCACTTCATCCTTGGTTTTCAGCGGGTATTCCCTACGGCCTTCGGCATCGATGATGGTCACCTTGTTGGTATCGTAACGGAAACCAGCCCCTTTGTCGTTCAGCGAATTCAGGACGATGAAGTCCAGATTCTTCCGCTTCAGCTTGTCTTCGGCATTCTGCTGTTCATTATTCGTCTCGAGCGCAAAGCCCACCAGCACTTTCCGTTCGGCGGAATCGGCCTTCAGACGGCCCAATGCGGCAGCAATATCCTGTGTAGGTTTCAGGGCGAGGGTCATGTTGCCCGTCTTTTCGCGCTTGATTTTCTCGTCGGCCACGCGTTCGGGCGTATAGTCGGCCACGGCCGCACAGAGGATGGCGGCATCGGCCTGGGGGAAGAGCGAAGTAGCGGCTTCGTACATCTGCGCGGCCGACTCCACATCGCGCCTTTCGGCCATCGGATAGCGGGTCGTGCGTTGTACAGGTCCCGTCACGAGCAAGACACTGGCACCACGGCTGGCGCACTCGTCGGCCAGTGCAAAGCCCATCTTGCCCGACGAATAGTTGCCGATAAAGCGAACGGGGTCTATCTTTTCGTACGTCGGCCCTGTGGTTATCAGGATGGTCTTTCCCTTGAGGTCACCTTCCTGCGCCGCGAAGTATCGCTCCAGGTGGCGGATGATGTTTTCGGGTTCTTCCATGCGGCCCTTGCCCACCAGATGGCTGGCCAGTTCGCCCGTACCCGGCTCGATGATGTGGTTGCCATAGGAACGGAGCTTCTCCAGATTCTGTTGGGTGGACGGATGGGCAAACATGTCGAGGTCCATGGCCGGAGCCACGAATACAGGCGCTTTGGCCGAGAGGTAGGTCGTGATAAGCATGTTGTCGGCAATGCCGTTGGCCATCTTGCCAATGGTCGAAGCGGTAGCAGGCGCTATCAGCATGGCGTCGGCCCAAAGGCCCAGGTCCACGTGGCTGTTCCACGTGCCGTCGCGTTGGGCGAAAAACTCGCTGATGACGGGCTTGCTGGTGAGGGCGGACAACGTGATGGGTGTGATAAACTCCTTGCCCGCAGGCGTGATGACCACCTGCACCTCCGCCCCGCGCTTGATGAGGCCGCGGATGATGTAGCAGGCTTTATAGGCGGCAATGCTGCCCGTAATGCCCAAGACTATCTTCTTGCCTTTCAATACATTTGCCATAAGCGTTTTCTTTTATTTCTGAGTCAGCTCACGCAGACGGATTTTCGTCAGCATGGCCTTGGTGTTCAGCGTAAAGTCACTGTTCAATATCCAGCCGTAGTAGCCGGGGTCGCGCTTCAGCACCTCGGCTACAGACATACCCTTATACTTGCCGAAGTTGAAGATTTCCACACCCTGGTCGTCGTAAACCATACGGCCGGCAAAGTCAACATTCTTGTTGAAGCTCGAAAAGTCGGAAAGGAAATTCACGTCGTTCTGCAAGTCTTCAGGATAGCGGTCGAGCTGCGCCATCAGCACTTCGTAGGTAGCCCTTGTGTCGGCCTCAGCCGTATGAGCATCCTCCAGGTTCTTGCCGCAATAGAACTTGTAGGCGGCAGAAAGGGTACGCTGCTCCATCTTGTGGAAGATGACCTGCACGTCGACAAACTTGCGACGGCTCAGGTCGATATCCACCTCGGCACGGAGGAACTCTTCGGCCAGCAGGGGGATGTCGAAACGGTTGGAGTTGAAGCCGGCCAGGTCGCACCCCTCGATGTCATTGGCTACGCTACGTGCCACTTCCTTGAACGTGGGGCAGTCGGCCACATCGGCATCGTAGATGCCATGTACAGCCGATGCCGCTTCGGGAATGTGCATACCCGGATTGATGCGCATCGTCTTCGATTCTTCGTTTCCGTTGGGATAGACCTTCAGGTAGCAGATTTCTACAATACGGTCGCTATTGATATTGGTGCCGGTAGTCTCCAAGTCGAAGAACACCAGCGGATTTTTCAAATTCAGTTTCATATCATTTGTTTAAAGTGAGGGAGACAAACGAACGAGTTGGCAAGCCAATAAAGCCATAGCGGAAACAGACCGTTTCCCCAGCTTTACCACTTGTCAACTCGTCCGTCCGACAACCTCGGACTGTTCTTGTTTAGTCGTTCAACATCATTGGCATCAGCAACATCAGCAAGTCTTCCTTCTCTTCCTGCTCGACAGGGATGATGACGCCCGCACGCGAAGGATCGGCCAGTTCGATAATCACTTCTTCGGCCGAAATGTTGTTCAGGATGTCCAACAGGAAAGTAGACTTGAAGCCGATACTCATGTCATTACCGTCGTACTGGCAGGTTTGCGTTTCTTCTGCCGAGGTGGAGAAGTCGATGTCCTGCGCGGAAATCGTAATCTGATTGTTGCTCAGGCGAAGCTTGATAAGGCTGCTGGCCTGCGACGAAAAGATGGAGACACGGCGCAGAGCACCAATCAGCGACTGGCGGTCTACCGTCACTTTATAAGGATTGTTCTGCGGAATCACCGAGTTGTAGTTGGGATAACGTCCTTCGATCAGGCGGCACACCATGCGGTAGTTCTCCAACGTGAAGACGGCGTTGCGTTCGTCGAACTCGATCGTTACCGTACCCTGCTCACGGGCAAGCAAGTTTTTCATCAGGTTGGCAGGCTTCTTCGGAAGAATAAAAGCAGCACGCTCGTTGCCATGAGCAGCGAAAGTCTTGCAACGCACCAGCTTGTGTCCGTCGGAAGCCACCATCGTAATGTCATCGGTCGTGATGTCGAAATAAACACCGTTCATCACAGGACGAAGTTCATCGTCGGCCGTAGCAAACACCGAACGGTTAATTCCGTTCAGCAATACCTCCGCATCGATTTCCACCCGTACTGCATTGTCGCCCAGCTGCGTCAGTTGCGGAAACTCGTCGGCACTCTGCCCCATCAGGCTGTATTTACCATTCTGATATTGCACGTTTATCTCCAAAGTCCTGACATTGATATCGAAAGCAAGCGGCTGTTCAGGTATTTCCTTCAAAGCATCCAGCAACGTCTTGGCCGTAACGGCAAAACGTCCGTCCGCATCACTCTCGTTCACTTCAAGGGAAGTCACCATGGTAGTCTCGCTGTCCGAAGCCGTGACAGACAAAGTTCCGTCCTGCAGGTCAAACAGGAAGCAATCCAAAATGGGCAGCGCGTTCTTCGAATTGATTACACGGCTAACGGCCTGTAAATGACTGGAAAGCGCAGTGCTCGACACAATAAATTTCATATATCCGTAGTATTTAAGTTTTTTATATCAATAAGTTGAGGTTTGCAGCACAAAGTTAACAAAAGAATTTCCTACTGACAAAGAATATGGAAAGAAAAAAACAGAGATAATCCTTCCTGTTTTCCTAAAAAAGCGTAACTTCGCCCCGTCAAAAACCAGAAAATACTACAATTACAATGGAATTTACAGGAAAAATTATTGCCATATTGCAGCCAAGAGGCGGTACGTCCAAAGCTGGCAACGAGTGGAAAGCGCAGGAATATGTCATTGAAAACCATGACCAATATCCGCGCAAAATGTGCTTCGAAGTGTTCGGAGCCGACAAGATCGAGCAATTCAATATCCAGATGGGCGAAGAACTGACCGTATCGTTCGACATCGACGCACGCCAATGGCAGGACCGCTGGTTCAACAGTATCCGTGCATGGAAGGTAGAGCGTGTGGGCGCCGCAGCTCCTGCCGCAGCTCCTGCTTACGACATGCCCACTCCCCCGCCCGCTCCGACCGCAGCTCCAGAATTCCTGAGCAGCGACTCGACGGACGACCTGCCTTTCTGATCCCACGCAAAAACAGAAAAACAAGAATAAAGAAGAGACTCTGCCAACAGAGTTCTCTTCTTTTTTTGCATCCATACGACCCTTTCGACAAAGCAATGCTTTCCCCTCAGAAAAACAGTGCTTTCCCATGAAGAAAGCACTGTTTTATCCGCGACCATACAATGGGCGGCATTTCACTACAAAATGAAATAGAAATCAAAAAACGGTTGTTAACAAACACTAACGTGGCGAACAAATCCATCCGATATGAGTTTTAATCAGCGGTAAAAAGATTGAAGAAACGGGGAATACCCCCACATATGCACATTATCCATGTATTTTAAAATAGACAGAGCAGATACAATGAAAAAAGTTTATTTACTCTCCCTGTTGTGTTCAGCCCTCTTTATGGCCTGCCACGAAGAACAGGACATTCTCACCACTACAACAGACCTGTCACGAACCACTTTCCAACTCGTACAGTCCGACTACGAAGGCGAAAATTCACCAGCCACCAAAACCATCGCCGCTTCGTATGACCGTCTGGAGCACTACATCATGGACGCAGAGGGACAACCTGTCACCAACATACGGACGGCATACAACCCTTCGACCTCGGAAATCATTGCTGAAGGGCTGCACGAAGGAAGTTACGTCCTGCTGACGCTCGGCATCAGAGGCGACTACGCTTCCGACAAGGCCGAAATACGTCACCTTACCTCGTCAACCGACACCTGGCTCAGTTTTCCAGAGACGCTTGACCAACCGCTGGAAGCCGAATACTTCTATTAACGTACCCCTTTTCAAGTCACACTCGTCGAAACAGAAGATGGACGTCACGAAGTGGCTTCCCTGCAACAACAGGTCACCCTACGCCGTATCGTAGGTCGGCTAGACTTCAACTTTGCGTACAATAATGAATACGTCAGGACAGCCCTGACTGAACATCAACTAAAGTTACAAGAGGTGTACTGCTATACCAGCTTCTCGGCAGACAGCACTTTTGACGGACGAAGCCAAGGCAACATGGCACCGATAGACCTGACCGGTCAAACCTCTTTCCTGCTGATGCCGACTGTAACTTCAAGCCAACTCCAAGGTATAATCGAGATGGAAACACGTCGTTATACAGGCAAGAACCTGAAACAAGAGTACCAATTCGAAAACATAACCATCCGTCCCAACCAACTGGAACGAATCAACACAACGGTACAGCACCCCGATGACAATTCCGGAACGTTATTCTTTACACCCGCAGCCTATGCGGAAGGCAACTTCACGAAAATTTTACAGGACGACGAATCCGCAGAAATATACGCAGACAATAGTCAGCGTTCTTTCCATACAGGAAACCCGCTGCAAGTGTCGTTCACAGAAAACGGACAACTACACGTTCGTTTCTATTCTCCACGCGACGTGACCCACATGAAAATCATGGCCCGCATCCCTGCCTTGGGAGAAGAATACGTTGACATTGCCTATTTCGACACCATCCCTGCCTTTGCGGATATTTTTGCGGATACCCCTCTCGCCTCCCAAAGCTCCGTCTGCCAGACAGAGTCGGGAAAACTGGCGGAAATCCCCGCCCAATCCATCGAAGATCTGCAAAAAGCCGACTTCAAACTGGTGTCGGAAGATGCCTACTGGCAAAAACTGAAAAAAATTGAGCACGGCTGGAACGTCAGCTTCGGCCTTTACGGAGGCGATCCGACACGCGAAGACGGAGGACCAAGCGGCAACTGGATGGGAATCAGGCCTGTACATTGTCGCGAAGTAGTAGCTATCCTGCTAAACTTCACCTACATGATTGATATGCCCGAACATGAACAGATTCTCAAAGACAACATAGATATCCTGTATGACGACAACCAGCAACCTGTCACGCCTGAAAAAGTGCTTGCCCAAATGCGTGTTGAACGCAGCCTTGTCGTAGGGCTGGTCTACAGTAAACACGGAGTCGTGGGATTAGGAGGCGGAAACGTCTGGGGCGTCTACCAGCAAGCTTACGTGCAACATTATACGAACACCTATTCGTGCGAACTGATGTTTCACGAATTGGGGCACGTCATGGGATACGGACACTCCAGCTCGTTCACCTATGGCCCCTGGGCACAAAGTCTGATGAACAATTTCTATGTGTCCAATCTGGAGAAATTCCCCATAGATTCGCCCAAGTACCTGAACACGGCGAATAACCCTCATTTATATAAGGACTTCTAACAAAATACCCCAACCATACTTCATGCTAAAACTAAAAAGAACTCCCGACAATGAAAAATAAACTGATAACCACCTTACCGACCTTGTTACTGGCCCTTCTTCCGACAAGCTGCACTGACCATACAGACGGCCTGAGCCAGGACATGCAAACCCGGCAAATCGACGTACGAATCAACCCTTATAATACAACAGCTGAAAATGAAGAAGATGCTTCTCCGCAGGAATGGAATGCTTATCTCTTTCAGGACGGTGTGTTAAGCCAAATATACCAAGGCGTCCCCAATACCGATGGGACCATCCAAATCCAGCTGAATACAAACAACGGTTTGCTCTATTTTTTGGCCGATGGAAAAGACTTCCTTGCTTCACACCCTGAAACAGGAACAACACTTCTGGAAGATTTTGCACAGACAAGTACCCCCGCTACCCATGAAGCCTGTCCCCCACTTTTCCTGTCCGGCTACATGGAACTGACATCGGCTTCACAACAAAAGACACTGGTCCTCTCCAGAGGTATGGCACGCATAGACATCGAACTGGAAACGAACGACATCGCTATAGACAGCATCCTGATGCACAACGTAGCTGATGCAGGTTATCTCTTCGCCCAAGAACAGGTGATTACGCCTCCAACTGCCAGCCTCACGACCTTAAGCAGGCATTACAACCAACCACTGACCCAAAACGAAAACAGTGTTTTCCGGCTCTTCGAACAATCAGGCAACAACATCAAAGCCGAACTCTACCTACGTATAAATGGCAGCAGACAAATCGTAAGCGCTACATTCCCAACAACCATTAGACGAAATGCCCTCTACAAGATACGCGTACAGGGAAGTGGTGCTTCGCTATCGGCCATTGTCAACGAAGTTTCCGACTGGGAAGATGGAAACGAAACAAACAGCCAACCATCCAACCGTATTTCAATTGATAAAAGCCGAACAATCTTGAGCTCACAGGCACGCATCAGCGAACAAGGCGATACGCTTTTTATTCCCTACACAGCCAGTGACATCACACTGGCACTTACCGCCGAAACGACAACCGAATATGAAGTGGCAGGACATGCAGATGGAGTCTTCATAACCGAACTTCCTTCCAGCAAAAACACATTGCAAGGAAATATTTTTCGGATAACCTCCACACTCAGAGCCCCCCAATCGAAAACCGAATATATCCACCTGAACGTCAAGTCGCCGACAGACCCGCAGATGTTTACGAGTACAATCGTCATTGCCATTGCTCCCAACGGCAACCTCTTCAAAGATTTCGAGACATGGGACGCCGAGACCTATACTTGCAACTACGACCGATACATTGACGGTACCTTGGGCACAATCCGCCCGAGCACAGGCAAACATTTGACGATAGAATTTGAAAACGGTGAAGATCCCTGGGTAACCCTGTACGAAACAGAAAACGAAAGCAATACTTACAGAGTAGTAGCCGGATGGCGCCCTAACGATCTTACCGCCAACGGTAGAGAACAACGCGCCAAACTGATCATCACTGACAGTGACGGGACGAACGAAGAAATCTATACGCTCGTCCGCAAGAACTGGGGACTGCCTGTAGTCGAAATAAACGGCCTATGGTGGTGTAAATATAACCTCCGTGGAAACTCCCGCCTGTTCGAGGACCAAGTGTCCATCGCCAAAGACCCGGCACGGATTGCCGGGCTCAGCGTAACCGAATATCTGAACAAGTGTACAGCGGAAGAATATTTCGCCATTTGGGGAGATGGCTACCAAGGAGGCAACACAACAGGCCTGAAACCGGAATATAAAAACGGACTTTTTCAATACAACGGCTACGCCAGCAATGTATCTCAAAACATGTCGGCACTTTCCCACGAAAGCCATTGCCCGGACGGCTACCAAATCCCGTCAGTCGATGATTTCAAGACGATTCTAAGAAACGGTACCGGTATTTACTACAACCGCGACCAAACGACCTATACGTCTGAAACAGGACAACAGATGACTGCCGTACCCCACAAACGCACCGACATGCATTACGATGGAGGTACTTTTGCCGAACTGTATCATTACGAACTGACATCAGGCAATCAGAGCATCACTCTCTATGGTCCCGGTTACCAGCCCGACGAAAACAGTGGATTGATAGACAATTATGTCATCTATGCCACCTATACCGGAAGTGGTAACGACAACTGGCTGATTGAGAAGAAAACAGACAGAGGCGAATTCTGGCACGTGAGCAGAGCAAACAAGCAAACAAGAATCAAACTTTGCATCAAGCAGCCTGTAGAGTATATTTATTAATCTTAGCCTCCAATAATGATTTAACAAACAGAATTTACAAACATCACCCATATGAGAATACTGAATAACTGCATCTATTATATATCAGTGGCAGTAACCATCTTGCTTACCGCATGCGACAACGAGTCCTCTCAAGAGCTTGTATCTTCAGAAGAGGCACTGTTTGTCACCCTCACACCTCAACCATTTGCCGTCGACGGCACAGCCTCTTCCATCCCCGGAGAAGAACTGATGGAAAGTGTCGATGCCTATCATTTCGAAGACGGGCAATTGAAACAGTGCTTCACAAACCTGCGACCTATAAATACAGGCCAGTACAAAATAGACATTAGTGAAAAGAGTGGAACCCTCTACTTCCTGACGACTACCTCCGCATCGGCTGACATTTCAGAAGGAATGGACGAAGCGGATTTTCTAAAACTGCCCACTACAGAAAGCGACGCCTCGCCAAATTCCATGAGCGGCCTTTTGTTGCTGGGTACCGACCCAACAGAATATGTAAACATGACACACGGAGCTGCACGTATCGACCTGCTTATCGAATCGCCTGAGGTAAAAGTAAAAAGTGTGCGTATTGACCACGTGGCCAAACAAGGATATCTGTTCGCACAAAACGACGTACAAAATGTATCCAATACATCTTACACCACCGTCAGACAGCAATTTGACCCTTCCATCACCGGAAACAAATCAGGCTTATTCTACCTGCATGAACAAAACGGTGAACAAATGACTGTCAGCATCCTGACAGAAACTACAGGAACGGAAAAGACACTGGAAGGCCAGCTGCCCTCAATCATCAAACGCAACTGCGTCTATATCCTTGAAGTGACGGGCTCGGAAAGTACAGGCCTCAATGTTGAAATCAAAGAATGGGAAAGCGGAGAGGACATCAGTGCCACCCCAGACATATCGAACGTGGTACGCATTGACCGCACAAGTTCGCAAATACCCTCCTCAGTCGACATCACAAGTGAAAAGGACTGCGACAGGCTCGACATTCCCTATTCACCTACCGAACTGTTGATTGTGCTCGATGCACAAGGGGAAGTAGAACTGCTACCGGAAACCATGCACAATGACCTGAAAGTAGAGTCAGTCTCTGCCGGCACGTACCTTGGCAATCGCTTCCGCATCCGTACCAACCTGCGCCGACCAGGAGAAAAAGCCCAAGATGTCATCTACAAGATTAAATTCAAAAATATGAACAACGTCTATGGAGACAAAATCGTATTCCGGCTGAAAGCCAATGAAAACCTTTTCGGCGGACAGTTGTCTTTTGACGAAAACTTCATTTGCCAGTTCGACACGTATGTTGACAATGAACTTGGTACACTGAAGCCTGTTTCTGGAAAAATCGTAAATGTAGAACTGGAAGATCAACAGGCTCCATGGCTAAGAGCTACGGAAAGCGAGGAAGAAAACGGAACATACCGCATCGTAGCCGGATGGCGTCCCAATGACCCCGAAGCCGACGGCCGGCAGCAACAAGCCAAACTTGTCATCAGTGATCCCGACGGCAGCAACCGCGAAGAATATACCATTACCAGAAAGAACTACGGCTTGCCTGTCACGCTAATGAACGGCGTCTATTGGTGCAAATACAATTCGATGGGCGACTCCAAAAACTTTGAGGAACAAATCCTCGTACCCGATGACCCCGCATCTGCTACCGGAAAGTCAGTTCTGGAATACCTGAACGAATGTTCTGTAGCCGACTACCTCCGGCTGTGGCGATGGTCGTACCAGGGAGATAAACCCATGCAGGTCGTGGAAGGCGAAACAAACGTCGTGCACGAAGGTTTCGTGACAGGAGGTGTTTCCAACACTAACCAGCTCGATCCCTATGCCTTAGCCCCTTCTGGCTATGAGATGCCGAGCATCGAATATTACAACCGCATTTTCCAGGAGTATTGGATGTACATCGACCGGAGCGGAGGCCCCTACAATGTCTATAGCCCCTGGGAGGAAAACCGACAGGTCTTTGTTAATTCCGGCAGTCGGAGCGACCTGACATTCGGTGCCATCACCCTGCCTCAAACATTCCACTTCGAGGTATACGACAAAATAAATGGGCGCATAGTAAAAAACCTGTGTAAGCGAAAAAAGTTAGTACCTTTGTAG
>CAYQOV010000062.1:0-16563 GCA_964419245.1 uncultured Bacteroides sp.
TATGAGGCGATGAGTAGTCACTTTACGTGTGTCGTCTGAAATGTATCCAGCCATTTTTACTTAATATTTAAAGGGTTATTGTTCTGAATAATCGATTACAAAGTTACAGCTTTTTCTTATTGCTTCTTCACTTTCAGCATCTTTTCATAAGTAAAGTCACGGAAGTCATCTATAACAGCATGGCACAGCGGAGTGATGGCTTCACGCGCATTGGTCGTAGCAAGCCCGATGACGTTAGCTCCTGAAGCCATTCCTGCTCGTAAACCATTGAATGAATCCTCGAAAACCCAAGTCGTATCCGGTTCGGATCCAAGTACTTGCATACCCAGCAGAAAACATTCGGGTGCAGGCTTTGAGGCTGTGAACATTTCTGCTGTCAAAATGCAGTCGAACAGACAGTCAAGGTCTGGATGAACGCGACGTACGGCTGCCATTTTCTTATCGTTGGAACTGGTGACGACAGCCATTGGTACGTTATGACGGCGCAAGTCGTCGATAAACTCAAGTACACCGGGAATAAAATCGAATGTCATCTGTTGTTCGAACTCATCGAGGGCAGCGGTAATCTCTTTTTGCTGTTCTGCCATGTTGGGCAAAAATGTTTCGTAAATGTAAGTTAAGGTCTGCCCTTTGATGCGTGTTTCGAGGTCTGTTATACCCAGATAGTCTATACCAATGCGGTGCCAAAGTCACTATATTGCGTTTCGGTATCTATCACCACGCCGTCAAAATCGAAAAGGACAGCGGTATTCGTCTTGTTGTTATCCATAAACTTTTCGTCAAAAATCGGACGCAAAGGTCTGAAAAGTATCCGTATCCTGCAAGTTTTTCTAACTTTAAATAAATTAAGGTTGTGTTTCAAAGGTAAGAACTCGAAAACCCACTTTCAACTTTGTTCTTCGCTCGGTTTGTACTATCTTTGTTGCGAATAACCCTTATACGACAGCATATGAACAATCCGCACATACTCGGTACCGAACAAATCGGGAAGCTGCTGGTGCAGTATTCCATCCCTGCCATCATTGGCATGACCCTCGTGTCGCTCTACAACATTATCGACAGTGTTTTTATCGGCCATGGTGTAGGTGCTATGGCGATTGCGGGCTTGGCTATTACCTTCCCGCTGATGAACCTGGCGGCTGCTTTTGGCAATTTGGTGTCGGCGGGCGGTTCCACCATCTCATCCATTCGCCTGGGGCAGAAGGACATGAACGGCGTGAATAAAGTATTGGGCAACACGCTGATGCTTTGCCTGATCAACGCCGTAGTGTTCGGCGGCCTGACGTTCATCTTCCTCGACGCCATCCTGCGCTTCTTCGGCGCTAGCAGCGACACCTTGCCTTATGCTCGCGACTTCATGCAGATAATCTTGGCGGGTACACCCTTCACTTACGTGATGATAGGCATGAATCACGTGATGCGCGCCACGGGGCATCCGAAGAAGGCTATGCTGACGTCGCTCACCACTGTGGCATGTAATGTCATTCTGGCCCCCATCTTCATCTTCCAGTTCGGTTGGGGCATACGCGGCGCGGCGCTGGCTACGGTCATCTCGCAGTTCATCGGAATGTTGTGGGTGCTCAATCACTTCCTCCAGCAGTCCAACCCTATCCGCCTGCACCGTTCGTGTTTGCGGTTGGAGCGGCGCATTGTGGGCAGCATCTTCTCCATCGGCATGTCGCCATTCCTGATGAACGTCACAGCCTGCGCCATTGTTATCATCATCAACAACAGCCTGCAGCACCATGGGGGTGACATGGCCATCGGTGCCTATGGCATCATCAACCGCCTGTTGATGCTCTACGTCATGATTGTAATCGGACTTACCATGGGCATGCAGCCCATCGTGGGCTACAACTTCGGTGCACGGCGGCTGGATCGTGTGAAGCATACCCTCCGTTTGAGTATCATCGTCGGTGTGTGTATCACTTCCAGCGGATTCATCATCTGTGAACTCTTCCCCCACGCCGTTGCTTCGGTATTCACTTCGGACGAAGCGCTTATCGGCATGGCAGCCCACGGTTTGCGCATCTGCGTAGCTGTCTTTCCCCTCATCGGAGCTCAGATGGTCATCGGCAATTTCTTCCAGAGTATTGGCATGGCCAAGATCAGCATCTTTATGTCGCTCACGCGCCAGCTGCTCTACCTGCTGCCCTGCCTGCTAGTGTTCCCGCAGTTCATGGGGCTGGACGGCATTTGGACGAGCATGCCCGTGAGCGACTTCTTCGCCTTCGTCACAGCTGTGCTAATTCTTCTGTGGTACGTCCGTCGAAAGCATCTGTTCCATCCGCAGGCCATACAATAACAACACATTTTTCGTTTTATGAATGTCTTAGCATAAGTGAATCCCCCTGCCCTTCCCTCATGGAGAGAAAAGCAGGGGGAACTTTTTTATTCGCTTTTACTCGCTCTTGATGCTCAGCACAGGGTTCTCGTTGGCGATGCGCCAGGCCTTCAGCACTACGATGGCCACAATCAGCATCAGCAGCAGGATGGCCAGTAGAGCATACCAGGCGGGCGAGAGCAGGCGGCTGTCGGCAAACTGCTGCATCCACTGGCCGGAGACGTACCACGCCGCGGCCATGCCTGCCGCGACGGCCAGGACGGCTATCTTGAGGATGTCCACCGAGAGTAGGCGCAGAATGTCGGACGCCTCGGCGCCGTTCACCTTGCGGACGGCTATCTCCTTGGAGCGGCGCTGCGTCTCGTCGCTGACGTAGCCGATGAGCCCCATCAGCACGATGAGGATGATGCAGGCGGTGGTGACCCACACGGTGTTGCGGAAGGTGGAGACGCTGGCGTTCTGCTCGCGGCGGATGTCCTGGTAGGTGGTGAACTCCAGCGCCAGGTCGGGATAGGTGGACTTGACGAAGGCGTTCAGGCGCTTCAGGTTATCGTCCAGCGGGGCTTTCAGGCGGACGTTGAAGGTGCGGATGCGGTCGTTCAGGATGAAGGCGGTGCAGGTCTGCCCCTGGAAGAAGCCCATGTTGCGCACGTCCTCCACCACGCCAGTCACGATGGGCGGCTCTTCCAGTCCCGCCCAGGAGGGATTGATGGGCAGCTTGCGGCCGATGGCGGTGTCGCCCCACTTCAGCGTCTCCACCGTGGTGCGGCCTACGACGGCTTCGCCCCGATGCTGCGGCCAGTGGCCTTCGAGCAGGGTCATGCCCGTCACCTGCGGCATCTCCTTGTCCATCAGCGTGAAGTGCAGGGGGCAGATGAAGTTGCCCTGATTGTCGGTCAGGCGGTTGGTGCTGTAGTGGGCCAGCAAGTTGGTACCACTGCCTGCCACGGCCTCGACGTAGGGCTCGCGGCGGATGGCGTCGGCCACGCCCTGCGCCCGTTCAATGTTGCCCGTCACCATCCCCACGGCCAGCCCTTCGGCACGGAAACCTACGCTGCGGGTCATCAGGTCGTGATACTGCCACACGGTGGTCAGCAGCATGCCGCCGATGAAGGCCACGCCGATGAACTGCACCGTCAGCAATCCGCGCTTCCACGAGCGCTTGCCGTCGGTGTAGCGGCGGAACACCTGCGTCACGGGGATGCGGGCATAGATGCGCCCCGGCACTACGCCCGCCACGAGGAAGAGTAGCAGCACCGTGCCCAGCGGCACGTAGAGCGTCTGCCACGTAAAGAGGTCGGTCAGGCGGCTGCCCAGCAGCTCTTCCACCTGCCCGCGCAGCAGCCACAGCAAGGCTCCGCCGCAGAGGATGGAGGCCGCCACCAGCAGCCCCGTCTCCCAGAGGAACATCGCGAGGATGTGCCGGCCGTCGGCGCCGCTGCACTTGTGCACGCCCACCAGCTTGGCCCGCCGGCTCATGGCGGCCACGGCACGCAACACGTAGTTCAAGATGCTGACGAAGAAGATGGAGAAGCCCAGCACACCGAGGATGACCAGCCGCCGCGTGCTGTCGGGCAGGGAGCGATAGACTTTATAGAGAGGCAGTACGCTGTACTCCGTCACTACGTCGTCGCCCAGGTGCGGGTCGGTGTATTGCTCCACGGCCTTCTGGATGCGGCTGTTCATCGCGTCCACATCCGTAGGCTGCTTCAGGCGGAACAGCACGCCGTAGAGGTTATTCGTCCCCCACGTGCCTGCCCCATAGGCCCAGTCCATGGCTGCCATGGGGAGCAGCAGGTCGTGGGGCATAATGCTGTTGCGCGGCACGTCGGCATAGACGCCGCGGATGGTGACGTTGAACAGCTTCTCCACGGAAAGCTCCTTGCCGATGGGGCTTTCATCGCCATAGAGCTGGCGGGCCATGCTTTCGGAGATGAAGGCGTTGCTGTGCAGGGCCAGGTCCTTGGGGTCGCCCTTCAGCAGGGTCAGGCCGGTGGTGGCGAAGTAGGCCGTGTCGGCAAAGAGGGTCTGGATGTCGTCCAGCTTCTTGTCGTCCTTGTAGAAGGTGGGCCTCCAGAAGTTGGACGTCAGGCAGGCGCTCTCCACCAGCTCGGGGAAGGCCTCGCTGAGGTCGGCCGCGGCGGGGCGGTAGGTGCCGTAGTTGTATTCGGGTTCAGGCGCTCCCTTGGTCACGTTCCTCATGCGCAGCATGACGAGCGTGTCGGGGTTCGGATAGAAGCGGTCGAAGCTCAGCTCGTAGGCTATCTGCGCGAAGAGCAGCACGCCCATCGCCAGTCCCAGCGTGAGGGAGATGATTTTCTCCGCGGTGCCTCCATGGCCGCGGAGAAGGGTCTGTAGGGTGTAGTATAGGTGTCTCATTTTTAATGAAGAATTAAGAATTAAGAATGAAGAATGAAGAATTGGGGATGAAGATTGAGAAAAGAAGGATTCGTGCCGCAGGGCAAATTCTTCATTCTTCGTTCTTCATTCTTCATTTATTTACAGGTTTCTGTTGCTTGCCACCACACTGCCATCAAACAGATGCACCGTCCGATGGGCAAAGGAGGCGTCGTGTTGCGAGTGGGTCACCATGATGATGGTGGTGCCCTCGCCGTTCAGTTCGCTCAGCAGCTTGATGACCTCGGCGCCGTTCTTCGAGTCGAGGTTACCAGTGGGCTCGTCGGCGAGGATGAGCTTGGGGTTGGTCACCACGGCACGGGCGATGGCCACACGCTGCTGCTGTCCGCCCGATAGCTGCTGGGGGAAGTGCTGCGCCCGATGGCTGATGGCCATGCGCTTCAGGATGTCGTTCACGCGCTGCTTGCGTTCGGCGGCACGAAGGCCCAGATAGGTCAGCGGCAGCTCCACGTTCTCGAAGACGTTCAGCTCGTCTATCAGGTTGAAGCTCTGGAAGACGAAGCCTATCTTGCCCTTGCGGACGCGGGTGCGGTCCTTCTCGTGCAGGTCGGCCACCTCCTGCCCCAGCAGCTTGTAGCTGCCCGAGGTGGGGTTGTCCAGCAGGCCGAGGATGTTCAGCAGGGTGGACTTGCCACAGCCCGACGGGCCCATGATGGCTACGAATTCGCCCTCCTCTACCTGGAGGTTCACTTGGTTCAATGCGACGGTTTCTACTTCCGACGTGCGGAATACTTTACTAAGGTTGTTGATTTCGATCATAATAATATTAAATGAAGAATTAAGAATGAAGAATGAAGAATCAGGGATGAAGATTTAGGAAAGAAGGATTCGTGCCGCAGGGCAAATTCTTCATTCTTCGTTCTTCATTCTTCATTGAAATAAATTTTATTCGCTCTTGATGCTCAGCACAGGGTTCTCGTTGGCGATGCGCCACGACTTCCACAGCACGCAGCCGGTGATGACGGCCAGCACGGCCACGCCTATCAGCACATAGACAGCGGCCGACATCGAGGCCTGCGCGCTGAACATGTCCATCCACAGGGAGTTGACGTACCACGACGCCGCGCCCCCTATCACCACCGCAGGCACGGCCACATAGAGCACGTCGCGCCCCAGCAGGCGGAGGATGGACGATGCCTCGGCGCCGTTCACCTTGCGGATGGCTATCTCCTTGCTTCGGCGCTGCACCTCGTCGGCCGTATAGCCCAGCAGACCCATGAGCATGATGAAGAACATCACCACGCCTGCCACGGCGGTGGCGTTGCGGAACACGCGGACGGGGTTATACAACATATTCATCCCCTCTTCCATCGAAGTGAAGTCGATGGTCTTGTCGGGGAAGGCCTCGGCGGCATCTTTCGTCAGGCGTTGCAGGTTCTCGGCGAAGGGCTCCTTCAGCAGGAAGTGCAGGCCGTTGTTGAACTGCCTGGACATGAAGCCTATGTAGGGCATCGGCTCGGCATAGAAGCCATTTATCTGAAAGTCTTTCAGCACACCCGTCACGGTAGAGGTTTCGCCCATCGTGTGAACAGTATGGCCCACGGCATCCTTCCCCCACTTCATCAGGTTGACGAAGGTTTCGTTCACCACCACCTCGCTGTTGTCGCGCGGCAGGCGGCCTTCCTTCAGCTTCATGCCCATCAGGTCGTAATAGTTGCTCATGCAGGCGTCGAAGCGGGCGGAGAACAGGCTTTCGCCGTTTTCCCCTGTGATGAAGCAGCCGCTATACCCATCCAGCGGATTGCCGTAGGCGGAGGATAGGTCTTCCACATAGGGCAGGCTGCGGAAGAAGTTGTAGGCATTGTCGCACTCCTTGGCCGTTTTGAATGGCAGGTAGGTGGCTACGATGCGCTTCGTGCTAAAGCCCATGTCCTTGCTCATGACGAAGTGGTACTGCATCATCACCATGCACATCAGGCCGCAGATGAAGGCCACGCCCGCAAACTGCACGAACAGCAGGGGGCGTTTCCATCCCTTCTTGCCCTCCGTGTAGCGGCGGAACACCTGCGTCACAGGGATGCGCGCAAAGAGGCGCCCTGGCAGTACGCCCCCCACCAGCAGGAGCACGCCCACCGTGGCGGCAGGCACCCACAGGCGGCTGCCTTCGAAGAGGTTCGCCAGCTTGGTGGCGGCCGTATCCTCCACAAAGTCGCGGAAGCCCCACAGCAGGAGGAACATCACGCCCAGCGCCAGCGCGACCACTATCAGCGTCTCCAGCATGAACATGCCGAAGATGCCTTCGCCACTGGCTCCGCTGCACTTGTGCACACCCACCATCTTGGCTCTTCGGCTCAGCGAGGAGATGGAGATGAGGGCGTAGTTCAGGGCGGTGATGAAGAGGATGGACAGGCCCAGCGTCAGCATGATGGTGAACATGCGGCGCACGTCGTCCTGCTGGCGGAAGGTGTCGCGCAGGGGCTGCACCCAGGCCGTGTAGCTCCAACTGTCGCGGGCGGGCAGGTATTTCTCGGCCATTTTCTTCATGCGGGCGTTGAGGGCTTCCACATCCACCCCAGGGCGCAGGCGCACGTACTGGCAGTAGGAGTCGCCTCCGTCCCACGAATAGTTCATCTGCTTGGCGGCCCAGGCGGGAGGCAGCGAGATGACGGCATCAGCCCCCACGGTCGTATTGTCGGGCAGGTCGGCATAGGTGCCCCTCACAGTCAGGTCGCGTTCGTGGTTGTAGCTGATCACCTTTCCGATGGGTTCCTCGCCGCCGAACATCCTTTCGGCCAGGCTCTTGCTCAGATAGATGACGTTGGGCTGCTGGAGGTCCTGCACAGGGTTGCCGCTCAGCACCTCGATGCCCATCGTCTGGAAGAAGAGCGAGTCGGCGCAGATTTTGGACTCGTTGAAGCGGTGGTTGCCATAGTAGAGCGGCCAGGACGCCAGGTAGCGGTTGGTGCAAGTAGCCATTTCCACCTCCTTGGGGAAGCTTTCGAGGATGGCGCCTGCCAGCGGCCCCATGTTCATGGTTTGCGGCTCGTTCTTCTCATTGTTCAAGATGAACATGGACCACACCTGATAGATGCGGTCGTAGTCGCGGAAGCACGTGTCGTAACTCTGCTCGTAGGCCACGCGGGCAAAGAGCAGGATGCTCATGGCAAGTCCCAGACCGAGGGAGATGACTTTGAAAGGAATGCTCCCCTTCCCTCTGAGCAGGGTCTGGATGACGTAATGGATTTGTCTCATGCGTATAACGTGTTTTTTAGTTGTTTTCTACCCATTTATAATGCAGAAAGTGTGCCAAAAATGTTATACGTCTGACAATCAACAAATAAGCTTTCTTCAGCTTGGAACGGAGTGTCTAATTATTGGACACTGGTGTCTAATTATTAGACAACCCGGCCGCAAAAAAACAGAAGTGCAGCAAAGCACGCTCAAAAGCGACTTGCTGCACTCTTCTCAACTATTAATTTACAAGAATGTGGTTTTCTTCTCCTTAAAGTATGCTTTTCACTGTCTCAAGCATACCTTTCTCCTGAATAGAGTTCAGGAAGGCAGTCACCATGTCGGTCAGGCCGGGGATGGTGTTCAGGTCGCCATGCTCGCCCCAGATGAGGTCCTTGGCAGCCAGTACGCCTTCGGCCACGCGGCGGGTGTCGCCTGTTGCCCAGAGGTCCTTGAGCAGCTGCATGATTTCAGGTGCGTCGTTGGGCACAATCTCTGCGCCGTCGGCACGCACGCCGCCCTTGTAGTAAGTGATGATGGCGGCCAGGCCCAGTACGAGGCCCTTCGGCAGTTCGCCCTTGCGCTCCAGGTAGGTCTTCAGGCCGGGCAGGTCGCGCGTCTGGAATTTGGGGAAGGAGTTCAGCATGATGCTCGTCACCTGATGGTCCACGTAGGGGTTGTTGAAGCGTTCCAGCACGTCGGCGGCAAACTTCTTCAGTTCGTCCATGGGCAGGTTGAGCGTCTGCATCAGCTCGTCGAACTGTACCTTGTGGATGTACTTGCCGATGACGGGGTGGTTGCAGGCGTCGCGCACGATGTTCACGCCGCTCAGGTAGGCCACGGGCGAAAGGACGGTGTGCGGGCCGTTGAGCAACGTCACCTTGCGTTCATGGTAGGGAGCCTCGGACTTCACGAAGAGCACGTTCAGGCCTGCCTTGTCGGCGGGGAACTCCTGTGCCAGCTGGCGCAGCGGGAGGTTCTCGGCGGCCTCGATGACCCACAGGTGGAAGATTTCGGCCTGCACCACGAGGTTGTCGGCGTAGCAGATTTTCTTCTGTATCTGCGCAATCTCCTTGCGGGGGAAGCCCGGCACGATGCGGTCCACCAGCGTGGCGCACACGTAGCAGTACTTCGTGAACCATGTCTTGAACTTCTCGTAGTCGGCGCCGAAGTCGTCCTTCCACAGCTCGATGTACTGATAAATACACTCCTTCAGGTGGTGTCCGTTCAGGAAAATCAGCTCGCAGGGCATGATGATAAGGCCCTTCGTCTTGTCGCCCTTGAAGGTCTTGAAGCGGCGGTAGAGCAACTGGGTCAGCTTGCCGGGATAGGAAGAGGCAGGCGCGTCGCCGAGCTTGCAGGAGGGGTCGAAGGCGATGCCCGCTTCGGTAGTGTTGGAGATGACGAAGCGGATTTCAGGCTGGTCGGCCAGTGCCATGAAGGCGGCGTTCTGCGAATAGGGGTTCAGGGCGCGGCTGATGCAGTCGATGCGCGTCAGCGTGTTCACGGCCTCTCCGTTCAGTCGTCCCTGCAGGTTGACGTGGTAGAGGCAGTCCTGCCCGTTGAGCCATTCGGCCATGCCTTTGTCGATGGGCTGAACGACTACGACACTGCTGTTGAAGTCGGTCTTCTGATTCATGTTGTAAACGATCCAGTCCACAAACGCACGGAGGAAATTACCTTCACCAAACTGGATGATTCTTTCGGGTGCCACAGACTTGGGCGCCGTCAGCTTGTTCAATGCTTTCATACGTAAATCTTGTTTTAAATTGGGGTTATAATGATATTGTTACTCGAATTCAAAATAATAGTCAATGTTTTCCTTCATCAGTACGTCTATGGGCATGTACTGCGTCGCTGCGACAGGCCGCTTGAACACCATGTGCCTGCACAGGGCCTTCACGCCGCAGTATCCCTGCATGGCGGGTCGCTGCCCTATCAGGTAGTCCACCTCGCCTGTCTTCAGGCGCTCCACGTTCTTCTTCAGCAGGTCGTAGCCCAGCAGGTTTTCCATGTGCCGGCCCGTTTCGTGCAGGTAGTCGGCCACCTGATAGACGCGCGAGTTGAACACCACGCCCAGCACGGCCTGCGGACATTGGTCGAAGAAGCGGTCGAGCGTGCGTCGGTTGGCGTCGGCATCCTTCTTGTCGAGCACCACGTCGTGGACGGTGAGCCCCACATGTTTTTCAGTCAGATACTGCATGAATCCCTCCAGCCTGCGCTGCATCTGTATCTCGGCGGGGCTCTGCTTCTGGTTGTTCAGGAAGAGGGCCAGCTCCTGCCCTTCCCTGTAGTGCTGCATCAGTATCTTGGCGGCGATGTATCCGCTCATGCGCGAGTCCTGTCCGATGTAGCACAAGGCGTTTGTCTGCTCGATGTTGAAGTCGATGAAGGCATAGGGCGTGCCTCTGCGCTCCAGCACGGACGTGAGCTTCAGGGTCTCTTCGCGGAAGTTGGGCGCCAGCAGCACGGCGTCGCATTCCTTGCCGAGCACCTGCGTGCAGGCCTGCCTGTACGAGTCCTCGTCGGCGTGTGCGTAGTGCAGGTAGCCCACCGTCACGTTGTAGGGCGCCAGTTCCTGCGCCGCGCGGTCGATGCCTCCCGCCACGGCATACCAGTAGTCGTAGGCTATATAATAAGGTGTGATGCAGACAATGCTGTAGCGCTTCTTGGCCGCCAGCCCGATGGCGAACATGTTGGGCTGGTAGCTGATCTCGTCGAGCACCTTGCGCACCTTCTCGAGGCTGGCCGCCGACACGTCGCCGCGGTTGTGCAGCACGCGGTCCACCGTTCCGGCCGATACACCCGCCATGCGGGCGATGTCTTTTATGGTATAGTTCTTGTTTCCCATCTCAGCTTCGTTTTTATTCGGATATGAAAGGCGCTTTCTGCCCAAAACTTAAATATTACAAATATTCGTCGCAAAGATACGAAATATTTTGTTTCTCCAAGTAAAATATCTACTTTTGTGTTCGATAACGGTTAATAAAAGTAAAATCGATAAAGATATCTATCCCCTTTACTATCAATGTTATACCGTTACAGAAGGAAAAAGTAACATTTTTAGATACTTAAAACACATGCGTTATGAAGAACTTTATGGATGAAAACTTTCTGCTGCAGACCGAAACCGCGCAGAAGCTCTACCACGAACATGCGGCCAAGATGCCGATTATCGACTACCACTGCCACCTCATTCCCCAGATGGTGGCCGACGACTACCAGTTCCGCTCGCTGACCGAAATCTGGCTCGGAGGCGACCACTACAAGTGGCGCGCCATGCGCACCAACGGCGTGGACGAACGCTACTGCACGGGCAAGGACACCACCGACTGGGAGAAATTCGAGAAATGGGCCGAGACCGTCCCCTACACCATGCGCAACCCGCTGTACCACTGGACGCACCTCGAGCTGAAGACCGCCTTCGGCATCGACAAGGTGCTCAATCCCCAGACCGCCCGCGAGATTTATGACGAGTGCAACGAGAAGCTGCGCCAGCCCGAATACTCCGCCCGCGGCATGATGCGCCGCTACCATGTGGAGACCGTCTGCACCACGGACGACCCTGTTGACTCCCTCGAATACCACATCCAGACGCGCGAGAGCGGCTTCGAAATCAAGATGCTGCCCGCCTGGCGTCCCGACAAGGCCATGGCCGTCGAAGTGCCTGCCGACTTCCGCGCCTACGTCGAGAAGCTGGCCGAGGTGAGCGGCGTGGCCATCTCCACCTTCGACGACATGATCGACGCCCTGCGCCGCCGTCACGACTTCTTCGCCGAGCAAGGCTGCCGCCTGTCCGACCACGGCATCGAGGAGTTCTATGCCGAAGACTATACCGACGCCGAAATCAAGGCCATCTTCAACAAGGTGTATGGCGGCCATGAGCTGACGCAGGAAGAAATCCTGAAGTTCAAGTCGGCCATGCTCGTCATCTTCGCAGAGATGGACTGGGAGAAGGGCTGGGCACAGCAGTACCACTACGGCGCCATCCGCAACAACAACACCAAGATGTTCAAGCTCCTGGGCCCCGACACAGGCTTCGACTCCATCGGCGAGTTCACCACCGCCAAGAAGATGGCCAAGTTCCTCGACCGCCTGAACACCGAAGGCAAGCTCACCAAGACCATCCTCTACAACCTCAACCCCTGCGCCAACGAAGTGATCGCCACCATGCTGGGCAATTTCCAGGACGGCACGTGGCCGGGCAAGATCCAGTTCGGTTCGGGCTGGTGGTTCCTCGACCAGAAGGACGGCATGGAGAAGCAGATGAACGCCCTGTCGCTGCTGGGCCTGCTGAGCCGCTTCGTGGGTATGCTGACCGACTCCCGCTCGTTCCTCTCCTACCCGCGCCACGAATACTTCCGCCGCACGCTGTGCAACCTCGTAGGTCGCGATGTCGAGAATGGCGAACTGCCTGTCAGCGAAATGGATCGCATCAACCAGATGATCGAAGACATCTGCTATAACAACGCCAAGAATTACTTCCAGTTCTAAGCAGACGTTGGACCCTTTTTTCACCACCGATTACACAGATTGAAACAGAATCCGAGTAATCGGTTGTGTTTTTTATGATGCAAGCAAGGCTGGCCTCTCTATAAAAATCAAATAATTTTGCCATCTTTCGTCTAATAATAATACTAAATAACAGCTATTTTGCTTTTGAAACATAACCCTTTAACTCAAATTGCTATCAATGCATTTACTAAATGTGATAATACACTTGCTTTTGCAATAGCTTGGCGGGAAAACTCTTCTGAGATACGCCGTGGGAAACAATCAAGATAAAATGGTGTGTCGTTATGCAAATCACCAGCTTCATTAATCCGATAGTCATCCATCTGGCCATTAACTAAATGTAGAATATGATGACAGGAATGGCCTATATCCTCTAAATATGGTTGTTATTTCCAGATACTGTTCTTTAAATGATGCTGTATTTGGCTATCAAGAAAAGAAACAAAGTTATATAACTTATGATTTAACAGCCTGTTTTATTTTTTACGTAACTGCATCTGCTTTTTTTATATCCTTCGTTACAATCGTTACACAATGTCACAAAGGAAAGGTTATTAATTGAATTACGAGCAGACAGATTTGAGACAACAGCGTATAAATCAGAGAGTTAGTATGAAAATCGTTACAATAATTAGACGTCGGTTTTTCTGTAACGATTTAGTAACGGAACTTTGTCCGAAGTGGGCTGTTTGATGTCCTTTGATTGACACTTACAGGATATAAAAAAAGTCCACAATTTCAATAAATTGTGGACTTTGTGCTTTTAGACTCTCAGTTCCCCTTGAGTCTCAGCGGTGCGTACGGGACTCGAACCCGCGACCCCATGCGTGACAGGCATGTATTCTAACCAGCTGAACTACCGCACCATTTCATTGTTTCGTTGCTATCTCTCTCGATTGCGGTTGCAAAGGTACGACTATTTTTGAAACCTGCAATAGGTTGACCAAAAAAAATTTCTTTTTTTTCGTTCGGGACGTCAATATACCGCTTTTATATTACCTTTGCCATATACAATTTATACCAAAAACGAGAAACATGAAAGCTACTCCTATCGAACGAGATATCATCGACCGGACGATCGATGAGTTCCAGGTGGCCGATTTCGGCAGAGCCACCATCCGAGAAGTGAAGGCCATTGCGGCCAAAGCTGAAGCCCAGTCGGGCGTCGAGTTTATCAAAATGGAAATGGGCGTGCCCGGACTACCGCCGTCGGCCGTCGGCGTGGAAGCCGAAATCGAGGCGCTGCGGAACGGCATCGCCAGTCTGTATCCTGACATCAACGGGCTGGACAAGCTGAAGCGGGAGGCGTCGCGCTTCGTCAAGGCGTTTGTCGACGTGGACATCGCGCCCGAAGGCTGCGTGCCGGTGACGGGCTCGATGCAGGGGACGTTCGCCTCGTTCCTGACGTGCAGCCAGTGCGACCCGCGCAAGGACACCATCCTCTTCATCGACCCGGGATTCCCCGTGCAGAAACAGCAACTGGTGGTGATGGGGCAGAAATATGAGACGTTCGACGTCTACAACTTCCGCGGCGAACGCCTGGAGAAGAAGCTGGAGAGCTACCTGAGCCGCGGAAACATCTCCGCCATCATCTACTCCAACCCGAACAACCCCAGCTGGGTGTGCCTCAAGGACGAAGAGCTGCGCATCATCGGCCGACTGGCTACAAAGTACGACGTCATCGTGCTGGAAGACCTCGCCTACTTCGCGATGGACTTCCGCCAGGACCTGAGCCGCCCGTTCCAGCCGCCATTCCAGCCTTCCGTAGCACACTACACGGACCACTACATCCTGCTCATCTCTGGCTCGAAGGCGTTCAGCTACGCCGGACAGCGCATCGGCGTGAGCTGCATTTCGGACAAGCTCTACCACCGCTCCTACCCCGGCCTGATGCAGCGCTATGGCGGCGCGGGCACGTTCGGCACGGTCTTCATCCACCGCGTGCTCTACGCCCTGTCGTCGGGTACGAGCCACTCGGCCCAGTATGCCCTGGCCGCCATGTTGAAAGCCGCCAGTGACGGACGTTACAACTTCCTCGATGAGGTGCGCGTCTACGGCGAGCGCGCCTGCCGGCTGAAGGAAATCTTCCTGCGCCACGATTTCCAGCTGGTCTACGACAACGACCTGGGCGAGCCCGTAGCCGACGGCTTCTACTTCACCATCGGCTATCCGGGCATGACGAGCGGCGAGCTGGCCCGCGAATTGATGTACTATGGAGTCAGTGCCATATCGCTGGTGACCACCGGCAGCTCGCAGGAGGGCTTGCGCGCCTGCACGTCGTTCATCCAGGACCACCAATATGCCTTGCTGGACGAGCGGATGGCCATCTTTGCCGAAAACCATCCTCTCAGATAGCCGCCGATCCCTGTCGGCACAGTCGGAAATAGCTCCGCCGGAGTCATTATGCGCCTTGACGAGTCGAAATATCCGTATTTCAAAGCGTCAAGGCGTATTTTCATTCCAAAATACTAATATTTCAGTGTAAAAATATACTGTATTTAAAGAATTATCTGTAACTTAGGGGCATGTCAACCTACACGGATATATTCAAGATCGAAACCAACCACGTGGTGCCTGTCCGCGGGAAGGTGCTTATCTCCGAACCTTTCCTATGCGACAAGATGTTCGGACGGTCGGTTGTCCTGCTCATCGACCACACGAGCGAGGGCACGATGGGCCTGGCGCTGAACAAGCCTTTCCCCCTGTCGCTGTCCGACATCTTCCACGACATCGCGGGCGGCAGAAACATCCCCATCTACTGGGGCGGACCGCTCGGGGCGGATACCATCTTCTACCTACACACCATCGAGGGCATCCCCGGCGCTTTCCCCGTGGGGAAAGGGCTGTACGTGAACGGCGACTTCAACGCCGTGCGCGATTACATCAACCGCACACCCTCGGTCGAAGGCACCATCCGTTTCTTCATGGGATATTCAGGCTGGGAAAGCGGACAGCTGGAACAGGAAATCGAAGAAAATACCTGGATCGTCGGACGCGAGACCACCGCCTCGCTGATGGACGAGAAAGCCTCCGTCGGCCTTTGGCAAAAATCGCTGAGCAAGCTGGGAGGGAAGTACGCCGTCTGGTCGCGCTTCCCGCAGATTCCCACCCTGAACTAAACCTCGTGCAGGCGTTGCAGCAGCACCACGTCGCGGTAGCGCCCGCCGGCAAACCACCACTCCTTCAACACGCCGCACTCCACAAAACCCGCCCCGGCAAACAGCCGCCGGCTGGCCTCGTTGTCCACCGCCACGTGGGCCGTCAGCTGGTGGACGAAAAGGAAGCGGAACAGGTAGTCGCACATCAGCGTCAGGGCCTCGGCCGCATAGCCGTTTCCGCGGAACTCCTTCCGCACGGCGATGCCCACCTCGCCGCGGCGGTGCATCGGAGCAAAGTCCGTCACGTCCACCGTCCCCACCACCACGTCGTCCGTCCGGCGGACAATCATCAGGCGGAGCTGCTTGTCGGCAAACATGTCGCACTGCGAATCCTCGATGTACTGCTTCAGCACATAGCGCGAATAGGGCACGGAGAAGTTGGACACGTCCCACGTCTCCGGGTCGTTCTCCATGCGGTAGAGCAGGTCGAGGTCTTCCGGCTCCATCGGCCTGAGGCGCACCAGCGTCCCCTCGAAATAGCTCCGGCTCATAAGCCGCCCTCCTCCCGCTCGATGTGCAGCTCGCGGCGCAGGCGCTCCTCGCCCGGCAGGCAGAAGAGCGAGGCCGTCAGGGCAATCAGGGCGCAAAGCAGTCCCGTCGTGCTCAGCATGCCGTAGTAGGTCAGGAAACCCGCCATCAGCGGCAGAGCCAGCAGCACCAGCCGGATGCCGCTCCAGAAAACGTAGAGTTGCAGGGCGCGGGCAATGCCGGCACGGTCGATGCGGCGGTAGAGCACCCAGGCAAACAGTTTCAGCGACAGGGGCACGCAAGCCGCCGCCAGCAGGATGGACAACGTCTCGGCATAGTACGTGGTGCGCACGTCGCCGGCATACGCCCCCACCCAACTGTCCGTCGTCTCGCCTACGAGGACGAACACGACGGGCACCATCCAAAACAGGAGGTAAGACACCCGCACGAAGCGGACTGCCTTCTTGATTTGTTCTTCCATATATCCTA
>CAYQOV010000063.1:0-16461 GCA_964419245.1 uncultured Bacteroides sp.
TGGAGAATACCATAAAAAAAGCTGTAAGCAGATACAATTGTGCCTGCGATCAAGCCATCGTGACAGATATTCATCTACAAGTGACTCCCAATATCGGCGAATTGTCCATCTATAACGACGATGACGAGGTTTTGGCCAATACAACCATTGAAGAATGGGGAACTTATGACGGTAATGACTTCAACAAAGACATAGAGCGTATCTTATCCGGCCTGCTGAACGACATGAAAAACGCAGGTGATTTCGATAAGATGACTATTCTGAAACCATTCTCTTTCGTTTTGGTAGATGAAGATAAGGAAACACTTGCCGAATTGTTGCTGATAGATGACGACACATTACTGGTCAACGAAGAATTGCTCAAAGGACTGGACGAGGAACTGGACGAATTTCTTAAGAAGTTATTGGAATAATATTTCCGATATCAAATACAACAAAACTCCCCTTCTAATTCCTGCCTGCATGGCAAAATAAGAAGGGGAGTTTTTTGTTTCTTAGAACAATCCGAAAAGGACTGCTACAGACGATTCAGCAGTTCATGCAATTCGTTCACATCCATCTCCGGATGATTGCGTCCATCGGGAAGAGCCTCAAGCGTAAACTTGGTAAGCATCTTATTCAAACGAGACAACTTGCCTTTGTCCCCCTTACGGGTAAATTCTTCACGAAGAATGCGAATCTTCTCACACACTTGCACACCTTCCGTCATCCGTTCAAAACGTATGCTGCTGCGAGGACCGGGATAGACACTGTATGTATCTCCGGCTGCCCACGTACGGAAACGGGAATCACGTAAAGGATCGGCCGTCCAGCTGTTGAAAGACCAACGCAAATATCCATCATATCCTTCAGCCACGGCATGTACCATAGTCCACACAGCCTCGGCCGGACGGGAGAAAGTAAATGTATTTGGGAAAGCCTCTGCACAACAAGTATAGTAAGTACTGATTTGTCCTTTCGCCTCACGAGCTTTCTTCACGTCCGCAGGAAATTTCTGTCCGAGCGCAATGCAATAATAGTAAAGATCCGGTTCTATTTCCGGATGATAGTTCCCTGCCAAAGTTATCTTAAATTCTGGATCTGCCGCACGAACAACCTTTATGGCTTCACGCATAGCTTCCATCGGACGTTCGTCCATCGAGATTGCCGTACGCTCGAACCAACCTTTCTCGCGAAGATGGCGGGCAAAGTATTTCAGGAAAGTACCCCAATACTCCGCATAAGCGGCATCACCCGGTTTGGTTTCCAGAAAGACGACACGATTGGTAGCTTCATCATAATAATCAAAGTTCAAAGCCCAGGGAATCATGGTATAGCAACTGATCAGCCCTTTCAAACCGATATCTTCGGTCATGAATTCCACCCACTTGTCGAAAGCGGCATAACCAAATTCCCAGGAACCATCCAGCTTCTTGATACGGGTCACCATACTGTCAAAATGATCCTCCGTCTGGCCGTTCCAAGGTTTATGCATAATGCTGGCCGTGATGGCCTTCTGACCGGCATTGGCCAACATCTTCATAATGGGGCGCATGGCATCAAAATGCTCCTTGCTCCAAAGAGGCACCTGATAATAGCGGGCCACAGCATACGGATTCTGCCACAAATCCAGGTCAAACTTCCAGTCCTGCGGAGACGGAAGCGTACGGTTCACCACCTTCACTTCAAAAGGCAGGGACAGCGGTTCCAAACCTTCGGCACTAACCGTCAGGCGAGATTTGTAGGTACCGGCCTTGACATCAGAGGGAACCCACACTGTCAGCCAGATCGGCTGCGAACAGCGCTCCTTGACATCCAGTTCCTGTGCAATGTCGAGCACATCGGCCACCAACGAAGAATCCCACTGAGTCTTGTCGGGACGATGGCCACAACCTCCCTTCCCGTCCTTGTTCAGTTCGTCGGTCATGACGTAACGCACAAAATGAGTCTTCACGGCCGAAGCGGGAATGACGGAGCTGCCGTTCTTCAACTCACCTACTTTCACCTGAACGTTCTTCAAGGCCTGACGGGTCCACAATACGGCCTGCGCATGCACTCTCTCACCTTTCCAGGCACTCATCCGGGTAGTGCCCTTCTTTGTTTCCAAAGGAATACTCAACTTGGGATAGCGTACATCAATGCTTCCCCAAGCCAAAGACACAGGTACCGGCATCTTGTTCCACACTTCCTCGCCATCGTGAGGCTTCGTATCCGTCAATTCTTCATAAGCGCCCAACGGATACCTTTCCGTGGTCTGCTGGGCACCACACCACAAACTCGCAAAGAGCGCCCAGACAAATAACAATTCTTTCTTTTTCATGAGGTTTATTTATTTAAGTTCAGAATATCTTCCAACTTAACGGCCTGGAACAGGATATGGGCCGTACTGCTCTCGTAGAGAATGCCGACCGTCTCGCGATCGATCATCGTCAAACAGGAATACCCCCAGCTACCTCCTTCGTCCAGCATCAGACGGTTCTCGGGAAGCCATGTCAGACCATTGTCCAGACTGGCTTTGATAGTCATGCGATGGCGATTCTTCGGACTGTCTGGATTGGAGAACAGCAGAATAGGTTTGCCAGTTACATTGTCCTCGGCAGCCACATGCAAAAGGCTGGCCATACAAACGGGTTCTACCAATGCCTTCCGTGAAGAGGGATGTTCTTCCCAAGTAGCCCCAAAGTCACGGGTCACAGCCACGGCACGGCTGCCTCCCCGATTATCACGCATGTTCAGCATCAGTACGCCCGGCTCCACCTCGGCTACCTGCGACTCGGTTGTATTGCTACGAGCCGGCTGGCTGATGTGCCATGTCTTTCCGTGGTCCTTACTATAAATAATACAGGCGCAAGGGATACGGTCCGCACCGATGAACTGACCGGCAAATACCAAGGTACCGTCCACCATCGAGATACCACGTCCGGGACCCTGAAGCAGGAAATACCATTCGGGCGACTTCACCTGGCTGGTGATGTTGATAGGCTCGGACCACGTCTTTCCGTCGTCGTCGCTCTTCACCAGCATCAGTTGTGCCGTCTCCTCCAGCGTCATTCCCTGACCCGAATTGTTCCAAGCACGAGCGTTGCCCATACCGTGTGTCCAAGCTGCCATGATCCAGATAGTACCTGTCTGTTTGTCTACCAGGATGGCCGGATCGCCCACACCATTCTGTGCCTTGGGCAGTCCACCATATTCACCGAAGCTCATGGGAATCTGCATTTTCTCCCACGTCTGTCCGCCGTCGGTACTACGACTAAGGCCGATTTCGATGTATTCCTGCAGGTCGACGCTACTATTGTGACGAACGTCATAAACAGCCAGCAACGTACCCTTGTTACTGGTCACCAGGCCAGGAATACGATAGGCAGCCACTCCGTCATCACCTGCCTGACGAACACCAAAGCCCATCCTATGGACACGCGGACCGTTAGCCAACTTCAGTGGAGCCGCCTGTCCGTCGATTTCGACAGACGAAACGGAGGCCGAAAACTTGGCAAGCAACGATGCCTGAGGCTTCATCTGCAGGCTGACCCAGAAATAATTGATACCCGGATAGAGAGACTGATTGACATCGAACACCACCTGACGGCCCGGCGAACGTACTTCACTCTTCAGGATGGAATACGAAGGATTGGCTGCACGGGTCTGTCCTACGGTATAAGCCGACACGTAAGCCACAGGAGCATAATATCCCTTACCAGTACGCTCCATGCACTCCGTACCACCATAATACAGCTTGACGGCTTCTACTTGAGCTAAGTCGACTTCCGTACCCAAATCCAGAGACACGCGGTCCAGCTTCTTGCCTTCGCCATTGTCGATGCGCAGATGGAACAGCTCATTGTCCTGACGGTCTATCAGCACAGGAATATTGGTTTCGCGGATGAATACAGTGTCGGTAACGGAGGCAACTGCTTGCCATGCAGGGCAACACAAAGCGGCCAATAACAAAAAAGAAGTGACTTTTTTCATGATACAATCGTTTTAAGATTAAAAAAACAAACGTCGGGCTCTGCTTTCCTTCTACAGAAAGCCGCACCCGACGTTTCTATATGATTCTGTGACAAGCTACAAGGCACAAGCTCCGCTTGCAAACCTGTAGTTTATCATGAGTTTACGCCTTCTTCAACGCAGCGATGCTTTCCTTCAGCGACTTGATGATGCTTTCGGCATCGGCCTGCTTCTTGCGCTCCAGCTCGATGACGGCGGCAGGAGCGTTGTTCACAAACTTCTCGTTGCTGAGCTTCTTCAGTACGCCTTGCAGGAAACCTTCCTTGTGCTTCAGCTCGGCTTCCATGCGGGCGATTTCAGCTTCCACATCAATCATGTTGCCCAGAGGTACGGCATACTCCGTCGTACCTACCATGAAGGCAGCGGCTCCGTCGGCCTTGGCCTCGACCACGGCGATGGACGAAAGGTTGCACATCTTCGTAATGACGGCGTTGAAGGCAGCTACAGGGTTCTCGCCCACGGCCTGCAACTCCAGTGCTTCCTTCTGCGCAATGTTCTTCTGCAAGCGGATGGAGCGGACGTTGCTGATGATTTCCTTCACGACCTCGAACTGCTGCACGATAGCTTCGTCCACCTTGCCCGGAGCCACCATGGGGCTCACCATCAGGCTCTCGCCGTCCTTGCGGTCTACGATGTGCTGCCACAGCTCTTCGGTGATGAAGGGCATGAACGGATGGAGCAGGTGGAGCAGATTGTCGAAGAAGCCGATGGTCGTGTCGTAAACGGCCTTGCTGATGGGCTGGCCGTAGGCAGGCTTGATCATCTCCAGATACCAGCTGGAGAACTCGTCCCAGAAGAGCTTGTAGACAGCCATCAGGGCTTCGCTCAAGCGGTACTTGCTGAAGAGGTCGGCCACTTCGAGGGCTACGGCGTTCTGCTTCGACTCGAACCACTTCATGGCCAGGGCGGCTGCTTCGGGCACTTCGACCTCGGCGCTCACTTCCCAGCCCTTGACGAGGCGGAAAGCGTTCCATATCTTGTTGTTGAAGTTACGGCCTTGCTCGCACAGGGCATCGTCGAACAGGATGTCGTTGCCGGCAGGAGCCGAAAGCATCATACCCATGCGCACGCCGTCGGCACCGAAGCGCTCAATCAGCTCCAGCGGGTCGGGCGAGTTGCCCAGCGACTTGGACATCTTGCGTCCCAGCTTGTCGCGCACGATACCCGTGAAGTACACGTTGCGGAAAGGCATGTCACCCATGTATTCGTATCCGGCCATAATCATGCGGGCCACCCAGAAGAAGATGATGTCCGGGGCTGTCACCAGGTCGCTCGTCGGATAGTAGTATTTGATTTCCTCGTTGCCGGGGTTGTTGATGCCGTCGAACAGGGAGATGGGCCACAACCAGGAAGAGAACCATGTGTCGAGGCACTCTTCGTCCTGACGCAGGTCTTCCAGCTTCAGGTCGGCCTTGCCGGTCTTCTCCTTGGCCAGTTCGAGGGCCTTCTCGGACGTCTCGGCCACCACGTATCCGCCTTCGGGCAGGAAGTAGGCAGGGATGCGGTGTCCCCACCACAGCTGGCGGCTGATGCACCAGTCCTTGATGTTCTCCAGCCAGTTCTTGTATGTGTTCTTGTACTTGGCGGGATAGAACTTCAGCTCGTCGTTCATGACGGGCGGCAGGGCCATGTCGGCAAAGTGCTGCATCTTGAGGAACCACTGCATGGAGAGCTTCGGCTCGATGGCCACGTTGGTACGCTCGGAGAAGCCCACCTTGTTGGTGTAGGCCTCCACCTTCTCCAGCAGGCCGGCGGCGGCAAGGTCTTTCTCAATCTGCTCTCGCACGTCGAAGCGGTCCATACCTACGTACAGGCCGGCGGCTTCGCTCAGGGTACCGTTGTCGTTGAAAATGTCGATGCTCGGCAGATTGTACTTCTCGCCCAGCATGTAGTCGTTCACGTCGTGGGCAGGCGTCACCTTCAAGCAACCTGTACCGAACTCTACATCCACGTAGTCGTCCTGAATAACGGGGATGACACGACCTACGAGGGGCACGATGACTTTCTTACCCTTCAGCCACTGGTTCTTGGGGTCGGCCGGATTGATACACATGGCCGTATCGCCCATGATAGTCTCAGGACGGGTCGTAGCAACTACGGCATAGCGGCGGCCCTCGGCATCGCGGTGAACCACTTCACCCTCGGCGCCGGTTTCGCCCGACATGTCGTCGTCGGCCACGTAATATTTCAGGTAGTAGAGCTTGCTATGCTCTTCCTTATAAATCACTTCCTCGTCGCTCAGGGCGGTCAGCGCCTTGGGGTCCCAGTTCACCATGCGCACGCCGCGGTAGATGAGCCCCTTGTTATACAGGTCGACAAACACCTTGATGACGCTCTCGCTGCGCTTCTCGTCCATGGTGAAGGCCGTGCGGTCCCAGTCGCACGAAGCGCCCAGCTTGCGGAGCTGCTTCAGGATGATGCCGCCGTGTTCGTCGGTCCATTCCCAGGCATGCTTCAGGAATTCCTCGCGCGTCAGGTCGGTCTTCTTGATGCCCTGCGCAGCCAGTTTGTTCACCACCTTGGCTTCGGTGGCAATAGAAGCATGGTCGGTACCCGGCACCCAGCAGGCGTTCTTGCCTTCCATGCGGGCGCGGCGCACCAAAATATCTTGAATGGTATTATTAAGCATGTGTCCCATGTGGAGCACGCCGGTGACGTTGGGGGGCGGGATGACGACGGTGTACTGTTGACGGCCATCGGGTTTCGAACTGAACAGTTTATGATCCAGCCAATACTGGTACCACTTTCCCTCTACGTCGGCGGGATTGTACTTACTTGCTAATTCCATTTCTCTTTAAGTCTATAAAATTAAAATTGTTTGCGATTATGGGCACAAAATTAGTAATTTATTGCTTTCCATCGGCAAAAGCAACGAAAAGATTTGTCTATCTTTGCGCAGAGACGACGGTTTTGCTCCGGTTCAAGCGGAGTGTACCGTCAGTTCAAAGGCTTTAAACTCTCAGTTTAAACGGAGTAAACCGACAGTTTAAACGCATTAAACTGGCAGTTTATCACTATTAAACCGACAGTTTATTTTTGATAAACTAAAATAAACTGATAGCATGCTGACACAGAACCACTTGCCGAACGCCCAAGAAAGTTTCAACCGACCTTTGTACAAACGACGCCGAAACCTCCAAAAGCGCCACTTTGTACTGATGGCACTGATACTGACGGTATGGCTCGTGCAGCTCCTGCCCGCCGCGGGAGCCTGCTACACCCAATACATTTACCCCACCATAGCCCGCGTGCTGACCACCGTGTCCGACCTCATCCCCTTCGCCGTGGGCGACCTCTTCATCGCCCTCAGCATCGCCTGGCTGGTTGTCTGGCCTTTTTACGCCCGCCTCCGCCGCAAGAAGCCCTGGCGGCGCATCGTTGGTCGCGAGGTGGAGTTCCTGCTCTGGATATACGTCTGGTTCTACCTGGCCTGGGGACTGAACTACTCGCAACCCAACTTCTACCAACGGACGGGCATCGCCTACACAGCCTATACGCCCGAGAACTTCGCCCGCTTTACGGACGACTACATCGAGCGGCTGAACGCTTCATATACCCCTATCGACAGCATCGATACCGACATGGTACGCAACGAGGTGGTACGCGGCTATCGTGCCATCAGCCCTGCACTGGGCGTGCTCCCGCCCACGACTGACCGTCCGCGGGCCAAAACGATGCTCTTCACCCCACTCATTTCGATGGTGGGCGTCACGGGCAGCATGGGTCCCTTCTTCTGCGAATTCACCCTGAACGGCGACCTGCTGCCTGCCGACTATCCCGCCACCTATGCCCACGAGTTGGCCCATCGCCTGGGCATCACCAGCGAGGCGGAGGCCAACTTCTATGCCTATCAGGTATGCACCCGCTCCAGCGTACCCGCCCTACGCTTCAGCGGCTACTACTCCATCCTCTTCCACGTGTTGGGCAATGCCCGCCGCCTGATGGACGAAGTTGCCTACCAGGCACTCGTAGAGAGCATCCGCCCCGAAATCATCCAACTGGCCAAAGACCATCAAGCCTATTGGTCGGCCAAATACAGCCCGCTGGTAGGTGCCGTGCAGGACTGGATTTACGATCTCTACCTGAAAGGCAACAAGATAGACAGCGGCCGCCAGAACTACTCCGAGGTGGTGGGGCTGCTCATCTCGTACGAAACGGCACGAAGCGCAGAAAATCCATAAAATCTTCGTACCTTTGCGAAAAAGAATTTAAACTGAAGAACCATGCAACATACCCGTAAAGAACAGATGGAAGCCTTCGGACGCTTCCTCGACATCCTCGACGAACTGCGCGAGAAATGTCCCTGGGACCGCAAGCAGACCAACGAAAGCCTGCGCCCCAACACCATCGAAGAAACCTACGAACTGTGCGACGCCCTGATGCGCGACGACAAGCAGGACATCTGCAAGGAACTGGGCGACGTCCTGCTGCACGTGGCCTTCTACGCCAAGATAGGCAGCGAAACGGGCGACTTCGACATCAAGGACGTGTGCGACCGCCTGTGCGAGAAGCTCATCTTCCGCCATCCGCACGTCTTCGGCGACGTAAAGGCTGAAACAGCCGGTCAGGTCGTAGAAAACTGGGAACAGTTAAAGCTAAAGGAAAAAGGTGGAAACAAGAGTGTATTGGCCGGTGTACCCGCTGCCCTACCCTCGCTCATCAAGGCCTACCGCATACAGGACAAGGCCCGCAACGTAGGTTTCGACTGGGAAGAGCGCGAACAGGTGTGGGACAAGGTAAAGGAAGAAATCCAGGAGTTTCAGGCCGAAGTGGCCAACATGGACAAGCAGAAGGCCGAAGAAGAATTCGGCGACGTGCTGTTCAGCCTCATCAATGCCGCCCGCCTCTATAAGATCAACCCCGACAACGCCCTGGAACACACCAACCAGAAGTTCATCCGCCGCTTCAACTACCTCGAGGCACACACCATCAAGGAAGGCCGCAACCTGCACGACATGACGCTGGCCGAGATGGACGCCATCTGGGAAGAAGCCAAGAAACTGGAAAGAAAAGAATAAAAAAAGCAGGCCTTCCGACTCGCATCGGAAGGCCCTTACCTCTTGAAAACTGAAACCAGCCTGTTTACTTTACAGGAAACGACACATCATTTTTTCGGAGCCGGCCGTTTCCCACCGTTTTTGCCGTGCATGCCTTTCAGCAGTTCGCGATGGAAACGCATTTCGGCACGCTGTATCAAATAAATCTTTTTATTGGAAAGTATCTTCTGGAACTTTTTCAGATAGGTCTGTTCCAATTCACTGGAAGCCACACGCGCATTATACACGCCCTCCAAGATCTCGCCATACTGGCTTTCGGTTGTATGCTCATTCTTGCTCTGACGCAATAAATTCCAAGCACTGTCATTCAATTTCTGCTTGCGGTCTTGCAGCTCAAAATATAAAGGAAAAAACTTGGCAGCCTCTTCGCGTGTCAATCCGGCTTTTTCGGTCAGGAAAGCCTGCTGTCTGGCACGGAACTCCTCTCGCGAAAGCTGCTGACACGTTCCGTCCCACGCGTATACCGAAAGCATCAGGCCGAACAAGGCAACCACTAAAACACTCAACTTTTTCATTGTTACTATTTACAATATTGATTATTCTGCATTTTCATCGCTCAAGTAGACATACAGCGAATAGTCGTCCATCATCGTGTTCTCTATCGCCACTCTGATATATTCCATTTCGATATCCGACTCGTCGGCAGCAATCTGCTGTTGCTGCCCCTCCAATACGGTCTCGCCCGGCGAAGCGACTCTGATAATCAGGGCGGCTCCTACAAACATGGCGGCCATGTAAAGCCACGGCCTTACTTTTTCCCACGTAGTAGGCTCACGGCGAACATCTGTCTTTTCTTTCTCTGGAAGACGGCTCATCAAGTCTGAAGTGAAACCGTCGAAATATCCTTCCGGCACACGGAACGGATTTTCCGTACCAATCTTCTTCAGTAAATTATCCTCCTCTTTCATAAGCTTTTCTCCTTTCATTAGAATTAGACTATGCTTTGCGACAAAGGTTTAAAGTTCATCATCAAAAAACTTCTCGATTTTTTTCACTGCATGATAATACGAAGCCTTCAGCGCTCCGACCGATGTACCGAATATCTCGGACATCTCTTCATACTTCATATCCTGATAATACTTCAGGTTGAACACCATCCGCTGTTTTTCGGGCAGGGTCAGCAGAGCTTTCTGCAAGGTTGTCTGTATCTTGTCACCCGAGAAGTAAGGGTCACTCTCCAGTTTCTGCAATACGTCTGCTTCAGGATCGTCCAGCGAGACGGTTGCCTGCGCCCGCTGTTTGTTCAGGAACGTCAGACATTCGTTCAAGGCAATACGGTAGAGCCAGGTGGACAATTTGGCATCACCCCTAAAGTAATCGATGTTGGTCCATGCCTTGATAAAGGTATTCTGAAGCAAGTCATTGGCGTCCTCATGCGAATAAACCATACGGCGTATCTGCCAGTACAGCTGTTCGCTATACTGCGCCACAATCATCTCAAATCCGCGCCGCTGTGTTTTCTCGTCCTGCAACAAGGCTAACACTTCGCGCTCATTATAGGGAGTATTCATATACTTCGATTCGCATTTGTAGAATTTAGACGGACAAAGATACAAAAAGTTTAATCAAACAGGAACACAAAGCGTTTCTTTCGCCAGCAAGGTTTCAGGAAATACGGCACGGGCCTGCTCCAGCAGAAGTTCTTCGTTGTCGTAGCGCGCTGAGAAATGGCCTACCAGCAAACGCTTCACACCTGCCTCACGTGCAATGGAAGCTGCCTGCGAGGCAGTCGTGTGATAAGTTTCCTTCGCGCGGGCCGCATCTTCCTCAACAAAAGTGGCCTCGTGAAACAGCAGGTCGACTCCCCTCATCTGTTCGACAACCGAAGCCAGTGGCAGTGTATCCGAACAATAGGCATAGCTCCGCGGAGGATCAGATGGACGGGTCAGGCGGCTGTTGGGGATCGTCTCGCCGTCGGGGGTCACATAGTCGGCTCCGTTCTTGATGCGGTTCAGCTCGTAGACGGGTATCTGATAGAAGTCAATCATCTCTCGAATGATGTGGTTGGGACGCGGCTTCTCGGCAAACAGAAAACCGCAGGTAGGCATCCGATGACGCAAGGGAATAGTGGTCACCGTCAGCGAACGGTCTTCATAGACCAACGTCGGTTCTTTGGTTTCGAACGCATGGAACACGACCGGATAGGTCATCTGATGGTTGAAGAAATCGAGCATTGGCTTCAGCAGTTCCTCCAGTCCCTGCGGCGAATGGATATGGAGTTCTGCCGTACGTCCCAGCAAATTCAAGGTCGAGATCAGTCCCAGCAACCCGAAGCAATGGTCTCCATGCAGGTGGGAAATGAAGATATGGTTCAGGCGCGAGAACTTCAGCCGCGATTTACGAAACTGCAGCTGCGCTCCTTCGCCACAATCGATCATGAACAACTTGTCGCGCACATTCAAGATCTGCGACGTCGGGAAATGTCGGGTGGTAGGCAAAGCCGAACCACAGCCCAGGATATGTAACTCAAACTTCTCCATAACGACGCAAATTTAGGCATAAATCACGATACCTGTCAGAATTTACTTCAAAAAAAAGAGAGGGTATCCCCAATGGGATCCCTCTCTTTCCTGTAGATTTATATCAAAAGATTATTTCTTCTTACCTTCCAGTTGCTCTTTCAAAGCAGCCAGTGCGTCGATGTCGCCCAGCGTAGTAGAAGCAGCCTGGTTCTGGATCATCGGAGTTTCTTCCTTCTTGCTTCCAGCCTTCTTGGTAGCTTTCTTCTCTGCTCTCTTTTCAGCCTTAGCAGCATCTTCGAAGATACGGCTGTGAGACAGGATGATACGCTTAGCGTCCTTGTTGAATTCGATCACCTTGAACGGCAGTTTCTCATCGAGCTGAGCCTGAGAACCGTCTTCCTTAACGAGGTGCTTCGGAGTTGCGAAACCTTCTACACCGTAAGGCAGAGCTACTACAGCGCCCTTATCCAGCATTTCGATGATAGTACCTTCGTGAACGGAACCTACAGTGAATACAGTTTCGAATACATCCCAAGGATTCTCTTCGAGCTGCTTGTGACCGAGGCTCAGACGACGGTTTTCCTTGTCGATTTCCAAAACCACTACATCGATGTCTGCACCGATCTGAGTGAATTCAGAAGGATGTTTAACCTTCTTCGTCCAAGAGAGGTCGGAGATGTGGATCAAGCCGTCAACGCCTTCTTCTACTTCTACGAATACACCGAAGTTAGTGAAGTTGCGAACCTTGGCAACGTGCTTGCTGCCTACAGGATACTTCTCTTCGATTGTTTCCCAAGGATCAGCCTTCAGCTGCTTGATACCCAGAGACATCTTACGCTCTTCGCGATCCAGTGTCAGCACTACAGCCTCTACTTCGTCGCCCACCTTCATGAAGTCCTGAGCAGAACGCAGGTGCTGGCTCCAAGACATTTCAGATACGTGGATCAGACCTTCTACGCCCGGAGCGATTTCGATGAATGCACCGTAGTCGGCCATCATAACGACTTTGCCCTTCACGTGGTCGCCAACCTTCAGGTTAGGATCCAGTGCATCCCAAGGATGCGGAGTCAGCTGCTTCAGACCCAATGCGATACGCTTCTTTTCATCGTCGAAGTCGAGGATAACTACGTTCAGCTTCTGATCGAGTTCTACAACTTCGTGCGGATCACTTACGCGGCCCCAAGACAGGTCGGTGATGTGGATCAGACCATCTACGCCACCCAAGTCGATGAATACACCGTAAGATGTGATATTCTTGACAACACCCTCGAGTACTTGTCCCTTCTCGAGTTTGCTGATGATTTCCTTCTTCTGCTGTTCCAACTCAGCCTCGATGAGAGCCTTGTGAGAAACAACGACGTTCTTGAATTCCTGGTTGATCTTAACGATCTTGAATTCCATCGTCTTGCCAACGAATACATCGTAGTCGCGGATAGGCTTCACGTCGATCTGAGAACCCGGCAAGAAGGCTTCAATGCCGAATACGTCTACGATCATACCACCCTTCGTGCGGCACTTGATGTAACCCTTGATAATTTCTTCGTTTTCCAAAGCTGCGTTTACGCGGTCCCAAGAACGGGTAGCACGTGCTTTGCGGTGTGACAGAACCAGCTGTCCTTTCTTGTCTTCCTGATTTTCGATGTATACTTCTACCGTATCACCTACCTTCAGGTCGGGATTGTAACGGAATTCACTCATCGGAATGATACCGTCTGATTTGTAACCGATGTTCACAACTACTTCACGCTTGTTCATTGCGATTACGGTACCGTCTACAACCTCACGGTCGTTTACCTTGTTCAGCGTATTGTCATACGCCTTTTCCATGTCTTCGTGGCTAACAGTGGAAGTTGTTTCGCCATTCTCATACGCATCCCAGTTGAAGTCTTCAACCGGAGCTACTTTTTCAAATTTTTCCATTAATAAATAAGTTGTTTTTAGTAATTAATTAAGTGAGACTTTATGTTGACTCAATAAATCGGCCGCAAAGATAGGACTATTTTCTTGAACAACAAAACGTTCGGTCCGAAAAAAGTGGTACTCCATCCCCTCTTCTCCCTGTCTTTCCGCACAAAGTGCCATTCCGGCACTGTAAAGCATTGCTTTACCTGTCCGAAACGGCACTTTTACGTTATGGAAAACAGTGTTTTAGTTTTTCAGATAATAGGCCACCGTCGTCACCACGCGTACGCTCTTTATATAAGGTGTATTCTCGTCGCGGTTGGCGATGGTAAACTGCCCCTGCGAAGCGCTCTTGATTTTTCCCAGCTTGCTGTCCGAGTCCTTGGCAAACTTCTCGGCTGCGGCACGGGCGTTCTTCGTAGCGTCTTCGATCATCTGAGGCTTGATGTCGTTCAGCCCCGTAAACTCGTAGGACACGTTGTAGCGATAGTCGCCGCCGGCAATGGCGATGCCCTGCTTCAACAGTTCGGCCTGTTCGGCCATCAGCTTGCGCACCTTCTCCACGTTTTTTGAAGTCACGGTGATGACAGAAGTCGCATTATAGCGGTATGTCACGTTCTGGTTGACATAGCGTTCGGCCTGCATGTCGATGATCTCCGGCGGGACGATGCTGATCTCTTCGTCCGAAATGCCGTTGTTCTTCAGGAAACTGACGATAGCTGCATTCTTCTTTTCCATGTTCGTGTAGAGAAGAACCGGATCATTGCCGATGTCCTTGTACATCAACGGCCAGATCACCTTGTCGGCCGGTACTTCCATTTCGGCCAGTCCCTTCACCGTCACTACGCGTTCTCTGTCTCTAAAATCATTGATACCGCCCCTCAGCATCCAGCCGAGCAACAGCAGTCCCACTGCCATGATAGCGGCTTCCAGTCTCCAATTTTTCATGCACAATTGTTTTAAAAGAGTTTATCTGCAAATGAATGGAATAAAGCTGTCAACTACAAAGAGTTTCGGATAAAAGATGTTAACCTGAAACCTTTTAACGATTAAACAACTCGAACGTAAATTTGCAGCCGATTTCCTGATACTTCCAATTGGCAAAGCTGGCAAAGACACCGAAGTCGAAAATATGCGTACCGATGCCATAACCCACCTCCACGTAAGGCATCAGGTGGGGCACCAGCAAGGTGTTCAGGTACAGACGTTCGTTCAGCACATACTGGGTATATTTCATCAGGTGCTTCATCAGCAGGAAAGGGGCTTCATAGGTCAGATGGGCCCGCAGATACTCACGCGAGGAGTTGTACCACCGTCGGTCGAGCAGCTGGAAGACGCCGCCGATTTCATCGTTCAATCCCACAGGCAGATTGGAGCGGGTGAAGTTGGCAAAATCCACAAAATACAATTCTTCCTGATTGGTAAACTTACCCCAGCCGATGCGATAATAAATGTCGCGCATCAGTCCCAACGGGATGTTATGTTGAAGGTCTACCTCCACACGTTCGTAAGCACCCGATCCAGGCAGAACCCCCTTGATACCTCGCTCCCAGTCCACTGTCAGGGTCGGATAGCGGGAATACAGGTTCACCTTTCGGTCGCCGTTCATGTAGTAATACTGCCCCGGTGTCCAGCGGAGGGTCACACGAGGAGCAAAACTGCTATACGTATGACGGAGCTTGCTCAGAACACTGAGATCCCACACTTCCGAACGGTCTTTCTGTCCTTCCTCTTCCTCTCCTGCACGGGTCGATGCGATCAGGTCACCGCTATCAGGCAGCAACAATTTGAAGTTCGAACGCTCCACCTCCGTACGACGGTGAATGGACAGACCCACATCCAGCGTCAGCCCGTTCACGATTTCCCAACTGTGAGTGACGCGACAATACAAGTCCTTGAAATAATCCAGGTGTATCTGACTGAAGTCGAACAAGCTGTCCGGCATAGCCTTCAGTTCATCCAACACGTCACTGCTGTAGATCCGGTTACCGTTACCCACATCGAAATGGAGCGAAGCACGCTTCCGCGGCCAGTAGTCCAACTGTCCCCTCACCGACCAGTAGAACTCGTTTCGCGTAAAGTTATAACCGATGCGGGGCGAAATGCGCAGCAGACGGTCGCCTGGAAACAGCCGGTTGTATCGGAACTCCTGCCGATAGGAAATGCCGTTGGAATGACTATAGCTCAACAACAGCGGATTGAGCAGAGGCGAACAGCGCACACTGCCCACACTGGCCAGATCCAGCGTGTAACGGCTCACCAGCGCATCGCCAACCGTTCCCCAAAATTCCAGATTCTTATTGATCTTCTGTTTCTTTTCCCGCTCTTTCCGCGCCACTGTATCCCGATACAGGAAGTAGGCCCGATACAGCGAATCCTCATGTCCATCCAGAGGAAAGGGACGAAGACTCTTGAAGTGGGCCGTGTCGCGCACACAGGCATTCGTATCGCAACGCAATGTATAGGAAGCCGACAAATCATACCGGCTCTTGTCTGACCGGCGCAATTTAGTAGCCGGATCGCGCTGCTTTATCTTCTTATATTGAAGCACCGCCATATAGCTGCCGTCAATCACGTTTCCCGCCATCTTGAATCTCACCTCAAAGTCCGAATAAATCGGCAGGAACTCATCCGCACAGCCCACTTCGCCCATCTGCACATGATTGCTGAAAGCCAGAATTTCCGAACGGCCCGAAAAGCGGATCTCGCGGATGCTCCACACATTGTCGCTCACCACCATATAGCCGCCTATCAACTGGAAACTCTTACTTTTGGGAATAAAACGGATAACATATTGCAGGTCGTGTGCCCGTCCACGGATCGTATCAATCCGATACCTGTAGTATTTCTTTGCATTAGGCGCCAAAGGCGAAAGCAACTTGTCGGTCAGGATGGTCGGCGAATAGATATTGAGCCTGAAATATTGGGGCAGCTGCCCGTTCAGGTCCCAGAACTCATTGGCCGTTCCCATGGTAGCCGTCACCTTCTGGTCATAGATATCGGGCGCCGTAAAGCTCAGTTCGTTGTAAGTCTCCATCATATACTCCTTC
>CAYQOV010000064.1:0-16439 GCA_964419245.1 uncultured Bacteroides sp.
GATGATAGTAGGCAGCCACCAGTTCCTGATTGATGGGAGTAGCCAGTTGCTCGGCATCCTTTTTCTCCACCCAAAGGCTGAAATCCACCTTGCCACGCTCCAGCACGCGGGCTATTTCGTTGCGGATTTCCATCTCCTTCTCTCTGTAAGCGGGAGCAATTCGTGCCGACAGATCCATCGCCTTGCTGTTAAGCGATTTTATCTCAACATTTATCTTTTTATCGGGCAATTCGACAATAGCCTTGCTATATCCCGTCATCGACTGTATCATAATGCTTCTTAAGTTTTGTGCAAAATTACACGATTATTTTTAATTACTGAAAATAATCACGTAAATTTGTCAGCTGATTAAAAAGATGAATAGTAACTATGTCATGTATCCTGCATATTGAAACATCCACTTCCGCCTGTTCGGTAGCCGTGAGCGAAGACGGGCAGGTAGTGTTCAAAAAGGAAGACTTGAACGGCCCTTCACATGCCGTATCATTAGGAGTTTTTGTAGACGAAGCATTGTCTTTCGCCGATAGCCATGCCATGCCGTTGGATGCGGTAGCCGTCAGCTGCGGGCCGGGGTCCTACACAGGCCTGCGCATTGGAGTATCCATGGCAAAAGGCATCTGCTACGGACGTAACCTGAAACTCATCGGCCTGCCTACGCTGAAAGTACAGTGCGTGCCGGTATTGCTCTATCACGACGAGCTTCCCGACGATGCCCTGCTATGTCCCATGATAGATGCCCGCCGCATGGAAGTCTATGCTGCCGTCTACGACCGCGCTTTGAAATCCGTACGCGACATTGCTGCCGACATTGTGGACGAAAACTCATACCGCGAATTCCTCGACCAGCACCCTGTCTATTTCTTCGGAGACGGAGCAGCCAAGTGCAAGGAAAAAATTACGCACCCCAACGCTCACTTTATCGACGGCATCCGCCCGCTGGCCAGTATGATGTTTCCCCTGGCCGAGAAAGCCATCGCTGAAGAGAATTTCGAAGACGTAGCCTATTTCGAACCCTTCTACCTGAAGGAATTCGTAGCTGGCAAACCTAAAAATCTGCTGAACGGATAATTAGCCGTTCACCATAAACCGATAATTTACTGAATATATGCAATATAACACCCAACAGAAACGGATGCCCCTGCCTGAATATGGTCGCAGCATCCAGAACATGGTAGACCACGCACTGACCATCGAAGACCGTGCCGAGCGCCAACGTTGTGCCAACACCATCATCAACATCATGGGAGGCATGTTTCCTCACCTGCGCGACGTACCCGACTTTAAGCACAAGTTATGGGATCACTTGGCTATCATGTCCGACTTCAAGCTGGACATCGACTATCCGTTTGAGGTAATCCCCAAAAACAACCTCGATGCCAAACCTGAGCCAGTGCCTTATCCTTGCACAAAAATCCGTTACCGCCATTACGGCCGCACACTGGAAGTGCTGATCCAAAAGGCATGCGAATTTCCTGAAGGGGATGAAAAGCAAAATCTGGTAGTCCTCATCTGCAACCACATGAAGAAGGACTACATGACGTGGAACAAAGACACGGTAGACGACCGCAAAATAGCAGACGATTTGTATGAACTGTCGGGCGGGAAATTACAGATGACAGATGAAATTCTGAAGCTGATGGCCGAACGAATTGACTTATACTATCGTCCGACCAAGGCCAATACCCCCAATAACAATAACAACCGAAATAACAAGAAAAAGAAATATTGAATTCTGCCCCATTAGCGGACTTCACAAACAGATCCAACAAACCGACTATCATGGCATCATTCATCATCGAAGGAGGACACAGGCTGGCAGGTGACATCCATCCGCAAGGAGCCAAGAATGAAGTATTGCAAATCATCTGCGCCACCCTGCTCACAGCAGAGAAGGTGACCGTGCACAATGTACCCAACATTCTGGACGTAAACAACCTGATTCAGCTGATGCGCGACATGGGGGTAGAAGTGTCTAAAACAGGAATTGACACCTATACCTTCCAAGCGGCACGGATAGATACTGCCTACCTGGAAAGCGAAGAGTTCCTGAAGAAATGCTCCAGCCTGCGTGGTTCGGTAATGTTGGTAGGCCCCATGGTGGCACGCTTCGGCAAGGCTATCATCTCCAAACCAGGAGGCGACAAGATAGGGCGTCGGAGACTTGACACTCACTTCATTGGCATTCAGAATTTAGGAGCCGACTTCAGATATAATGAAGAGGCCGGCACGTTCGAAATAACGGCCGACCGCCTAAAAGGCACCTATATGCTACTGGACGAGGCATCTGTTACAGGTACGGCCAATATCGTCATGGCCGCCGTGCTGGCCGAAGGAAAAACAACCATTTACAACGCGGCCTGCGAACCTTACGTACAACAGCTTTGCCGTATGCTGAACCGCATGGGCGCCAAGATAACCGGCATCGCCTCGAACCTGCTTACGATTGAAGGGGTAAAGGAATTGCATGGTACAGAACACACCATCCTGCCTGACATGATCGAAGTGGGTAGTTTCATCGGCATGGCCGCAATGACAGCCAGCGAACTGACCATCAAGAACGTCTCCTACGAAAACCTGGGTATTATTCCCCAGTGTTTCCGCCGCCTGGGCATCCGTCTGGAGCAACAGGACGATGATATTTATGTTCCTGCACAGGAGACGTACGAGATAGAATCGTTCATCGACGGCTCCATCATGACCATTGCAGACGCCCCCTGGCCGGGACTAACCCCCGACCTGCTGAGTGTAATGCTCGTAGTAGCTACTCAAGCTAAGGGAAGTGTGCTCATCCACCAAAAGATGTTCGAGAGCCGCTTGTTCTTCGTAGACAAGCTGATAGACATGGGAGCACAGATCATCCTCTGCGACCCGCACCGTGCCGTGGTCATCGGCCACAACCGTGGTTTCCGCCTACACGGCGGCAACATGACCTCACCCGACATTCGTGCCGGTATCGCTCTACTCATTGCAGCCATGAGCGCCGACGGTATCAGCCGCATCCACAACATCGAACAGATAGACCGCGGTTATCAGGACATTGAAGGACGTCTGAATGCTATCGGAGCAAGAATCACGAGAATCTGACCATATGATTAAACGAGAAGAAGTATATAAGATAGGTATATTCAACAAGCCACATGGTATCCATGGCGAACTGCAGTTCACTTTCACCGACGACATTTTCGATCGGGTGGAGGCAGAATACATCATTTGTCTGCTGGACGGCATCTTCGTACCTTTCTTTATCGAAGAATACCGCTTCCGTTCAGATTCCACCGCCTTGATGAAACTCGAGGGAGTGGACACTGCAGAACGTGCCCGTATGTTTACCAACGTCGAAGTCTGGTTTCCTGTAAAACATGCAGAAAGTGCTAACGACGGTGAACTGACATGGAATTATTTCATCGGGTTTCGTATGGAAGAAATCCACTACGGTAACTTAGGGGAAGTGACAGATGTAGATACTTCTACCATCAACACCCTGTTTGTCGTTGATCATAACGGCGAAGAACTATTAATACCTGCTCAAGAAGAATTCATTACCGATATCGACCGAAAGCATAAAGTGATTACTGTCGAACTTCCCGTCGGCCTGATAGACCTTGATAAAGCAGAAGAGGAATAACCTATACACATAAAGAAGACATGCCGACCCCTAAGAAAAGAAGAAAAAATAAAGCTTTCTGGAACAACATCAAGTTCAAGTACAAGCTGACCATCGTCAACGAGAATACGTTGGAAGAGGTGGTAGGCTTGCATGTGTCCAAGCTGAACGGCATCTCTGTACTCCTGTCCGTATTGACTGTTCTATTTCTGATAGCCTCGCTGATCGTAGCTTTCACTCCACTGCGTAATTATCTGCCCGGCTATATGAACAGTGAAATCCGCGCACAAGTAGTAGACAATGCTTTACGTGTAGACTCGCTCCAACAATTGGTGGAACGGCAGAACCTGTACATCATGAACATACAGGACATCTTCCGCGGCGACGTTAAGGCAGATACCATTCAGTCCATCGACTCATTGACAACCCTGCGTCAGGATTCACTCATGGAACGAACCAAACGGGAAGAAGAGTTTCGCAAACAATACGAAGAGAAAGAAAAATACAATCTGACAACCATAACTGCCATGTCGGCAGATGGACTAAATTTCCATTGTCCCACCAGAGGAATCGTATCATCCTCCTTTAATGCTGAACAGAAGCACTACGGTACAGATATCGCCGCTAATCCGGGCGAAAGCGTATTGGCCACTCTGGATGGCACCGTTATTCTGAGTACCTATACCGCTGAAACGGGATATGTGATACAGGTACAACACAGACAGGATTTCGTATCCACCTACAAACACTGCGGATCGCTGCTCAAAAAGGAGGGCGACACGGTAAAAGGTGGAGAAGCAATCGCACTGGTTGGCAATACAGGACAGCTGAGTACTGGCCCACATCTGCATTTTGAGTTGTGGCATCGGGGCCGTGCCATCAACCCTGAAATTTATATTGTATTCTAAATAAACGATATATCATGAAAAAACTGATAGCCATACTTGGTTCCACTGGTTCAATCGGGACACAGGCGTTGCAAGTGATTGAGGAGCATCCCGACAAGTACGAAGCTTATGTACTGACAGCCAACAACCGAGTGGAAGAACTCATCGCTCAGGCACGTAAATTCAAGCCCGAAGCAGTAGTAATAGCCAATGAAGCAAAATACCAACAACTGAAGGATGCTCTGGCCGACCTGCCAGTTAAAGTATATGCCGGCGAGGAAGCACTTTGCCAAATAGTACAGGAGAAACCGATAGACATCGTACTGACAGCAATGGTAGGATATGCAGGACTGCGCCCCACGATAAATGCCATCCGTGCACGCAAGGCTATTGCCTTGGCTAATAAGGAAACGTTAGTGGTAGCAGGAGAACTCATCAATCAACTGGCACGCGTAAACCGCACCCCCATCCTGCCAGTCGACTCGGAACATTCTGCCATCTTCCAATGCCTGGCCGGAGAAACTGGCAACGCTATTGAAAAAGTAATACTTACGGCTTCCGGAGGTCCTTTCCGCACGTTTAGTCACGAACAACTGAAGACGGTAACCAAAGAACAGGCACTGCGCCACCCCAATTGGGACATGGGAGCCAAAATCACGATCGACTCGGCTTCGATGATGAACAAAGGATTTGAAGTAATAGAGGCCAAGTGGCTTTTCGGCGTACGGCCGGACCAAATAGAAGTAGTAGTCCATCCGCAATCGGTCATACACAGCATGGTACAGTTCGAAGACGGTGCAGTGAAGGCACAGCTTGGCATGCCGGACATGCGCCTGCCCATCCAGTATGCCTTCTCCTACCCCGACCGCTTGCATGCCTCGTTTCCTAGGCTGGACTTCACAAAATGTACAGAGCTAACCTTCGAACAACCGGATACTACACGTTTCCGCAATCTAGCACTGGCCTACAAAGCCCTACACCGTGGAGGAAACATGCCCTGCATCGTCAATGCTGCCAATGAAGTTTGTGTAGCTGCTTTCCTGCACGACCGCATCTCGTTCCTCGATATGAGCGACGTAATTGAAAAGACTATGGAGCGCGTAGCTTTCATCCAGCAACCTACCTACGAAGATTATGTTGCAACAGACACCGAAGCGCGTTGTGTAGCAAAAAGCTTGATAAACAAATAATTGAATTTTAATATTGATAATTTATAGTTGAATAAATAATGGAAACATTTTTGATTCGTACCTTACAGCTTGTCATGAGCCTTTCGCTGCTTGTCGTCATCCACGAAATGGGGCACTTCCTCTTTGCCCGCCTCTTCAAGACGCGGGTCGAAAAGTTCTGCCTCTTCTTCGATCCCTGGTTCACACTGTTCAAGTTCAAACCCAAGAACAGCGAAACGGAATATGGAATCGGCTGGCTACCGCTGGGCGGATACGTTAAGATTGCTGGCATGATAGACGAGTCGATGGATACCGAACAGATGAAACAACCCATGCAGCCATGGGAGTTTCGCGCCAAGCCCGCATGGCAACGACTGCTTATCATGGTGGGCGGCGTACTGTTCAACTTCCTGCTCGCCCTGTTCATCTACTCCATGATTCTCTTCTCTTGGGGCGACTCTTACATCCCCGTGCAGAAGGCACCGCTTGGCATGGATTTCAATGAAACCATGCATCAGGCAGGATTCCGCGACGGCGACGTGCTGATTTCAGCCGATGGCGTACCTTTCGAGCGCATGGGCAGCGACTTGCTGACGGCCATTGTCGACGCCCGCCAAGTAACGGTGCTGCGCGACGGCCAAGAGGCTTCAGTTTACATTCCCGATAACTTGATGGACCGCCTGCTGGCAGACAGTACTCGCTTTGCCGATTTCCGCTACCCGTTTGTCATCGACAGCATCGTGGCCGGACGTCCTGCTGCCTTGGCCGGACTGCAACCAGGCGACAGCATCACACAGCTGGACGGACGCAACATCGCCTACTTCGACTTCAAGGAAGAGATGCTCCGACGCAAGGCCGACGGACAGGCCTCGCACGACATCTGCCTGACCTACGTGCGAAGCGGCGTGACCGATACCCTGACGCTGACCACCGACTCGCTCTACGAAATAGGCATCACGGCCGACATGCGTACCGCCCACCTGCTCCCCGTGGTGAAGAAGGAATACACCTTCTTCTCCTCCTTCCCCGCCGGCGTCATGCTGGGCATGAACACGCTGAAGGGCTACGTGGGACAGATGAAATACCTCTTCTCCAAGGAGGGCGCCAAGCAGTTGGGCGGTTTCGGCACCATCGGCAGCATCTTCCCCGCCACGTGGGACTGGCACCAGTTCTGGTACATGACGGCCTTCCTCTCTATCATCCTGGCCTTCATGAACATCCTGCCCATCCCTGCCTTGGACGGCGGCCACGTGCTGTTCCTCATCTACGAGATTGTGGCACGCCGCAAACCCAGCGACAAGTTCATGGAACGTGCGCAGATGGTGGGCATGTTTTTACTCTTCGCTCTGCTTCTTTGGGCGAACCTGAATGATGTATTGAGATTCATTTTCTGACATCTCCTTTGAAAAAACATCTCAAAACTTAATTCTTAAAAATAAAGATTACACGGATTTATTGCTGCCATTTTTCCACACAGCACTATCCGTGTAATCCTAATAAAAATTGCTTTTTTATATTTAGAGGAACAGCATAAGATTTATCATCTGAAACAATTCATAGGAGACTACCCTTCCTTGACAAGTTTTTCATTTATTAGTTAACCTATCATGTAAGAAAAACAGCTATGAAACGTTTTACATTCTCTAAGTACTTATCTTTATTCAACTTACTTACAGTTTTATTATTTCCGTTACAGGAAACATTTGCAAAATCTTCCCCTCTCATATTTAAGCCCTTGATTTCATCATCCAATCTACCTACAAATGAAGTACGCAACCTATACCAAGACAGCGAAGGATACATTTGGATATCTACCTACAACGGATTAATACGTTTTGACGGATATTCCACAGTAGTTTATCGCCCGGATGGAGAAAACAAGGATCGTAATATTGACGGATTTATAAATATTGTGGCAGAAGATAAAGAACATCGCTTATGGATTGGTACTCATAGTGGACTTTTTGTTCTCGACAAACGCAAAGATCATTTGGAAAAAATCGTTTCTCCCTTATTACAAGTCAGCAACATTGAAGCTATTGCCTGTACCAGCAAAGGAGAAGTATGGATCGGAGCCAACAAAGGAATTTTTCGCCGAAAAGTGGGCTGCAATAAATTTGAATTATGTGATCCTCAGATACATCCCAATGATAATCAACCACACTATGATGTCAAATCTATCATTGAAGACAGAAATGGACAAATTTGGATAGGGACTTGGGAACAAGGTTTATTGCGATATGATCCGATAAACGACCAATACTATACATACCCAAACATCAATCCATCGCAATCAGCACATACCTTATTTCAAGATAACAATGGAAACATTTGGATTGGAACCTGGAGATATGGTTTAGCTAAGCTAGAAAAGCCTTATGACATGAACAACTATGCTCTCAAATATTTTAAGCATGAAAAAAATCGTCCAAACAGTCTTTGTGATAATATCATATATTCCATTACCCAAGATCGAAATTCTGGTAAACTATGGATTGGGTCGCGTAGCGGACTAAGCATTCTTGAATCAGAAGAAGGAAATGGAATTTTCAGCAACTATCTTCCAGGAAATAAATCTGCATCATTACCTTTTAATGAAGTAGACGCCCTAATGTGCACTCAAGATGGGCTGATGTGGATAGGTATGTTGGGTGGCGGTGTATACACAGTCAACACACACCGGCATATGTTCGATTATGATCCTGTCGAACCGCTTATCAAACGTTTTTCTACAAGTTCAATACGCAGTATTTATCCTATAAACGATTCATCAGTCTATATGGGAGTTATGGGATATGGATTAGTTGAATATAACATTAAAAAACAAGAAATTATACACTACAAACAACACCCTGGATTTAGTCACATGCCCTATATTTCTACAGTAAACGATATCATCCGACTTAAAGATGGCACCTATTGTTTTGCTACCTGGGATGACGGGATATGGCTTTACAACGGGGAAAAAGCGTTTGCCATTAACCAGCAAACGAATCCAACACTGACAGATGTATGTATTTACTCTTTATACGAAGATAAACAAGGAAATATCTGGATAGGAACACGAAATGGACTTTGTATGTTAGACAAACAAAAAAAGATATGGCCTATAGACAAATTAATACCCAATGAAAAACAAGCATGGCCACAAGTTCCAATTTTTGACCTCGCAGAAGATAATCAAGGGAATATTTGGATAGCCACACCCAATAATGGAATTTGGAAAATCACTCCATGCAACGGGAAATATACGGGCAAAATATATGACAACATTCATGACAATTCACATTCCGTAGGAGCTTTGACACTCTGTATAGATAGTAATAACCGAATTTGGGCTGGGACCAACGGTAATGGGCTGAATTTATACGATACACACAACGATAGTTTTATACCTGCCTTTAACACATATTTTGAACCAGGGGATGTTGTATTTTCAATGCTCGAAGATAATGAAAAAGGACTATGGCTCACGACCAATTCTAAAATGTATCATATTCACATGAGCACAAACCATCAACCGCAAATACACACTTATACTATGGAAGAGGGATTACAAGACCATATCTTTAACCGCAATGCCTGCTTCAAGCGAAAAGATGGAAGATTATTTTTCGGTGGAACTCATGGATTGAACAGCTTTCATCCAGAAAATATACACCATGACAAAACTTCTTATCCAACAGTCATCACAGACCTGAAAATATACGAAACATCCATACGCAATTTCAGTTCCAAAGAACGGTACACCATATTAGATGCACCACTAGACTATGCCAAACAAATTACATTACCTCATAATAAAAACAACTTTAGCCTAGATTTCTCTATTTTAAGCTATGTAAATCCACAACTAAACAAATATCAATATCAGCTGGAAGGATATGATACAGAATGGATATCACCCAATACTTCACGTCATTTTGCCTACTATAATAACCTACCAGCTGGAACATATAGATTTAAAGTAAAAGGAGCCAACCAAAATGGAGTATGGTCTGATCAGGAACGTATTCTGCACATCACTATTTTGCCCCCACCATGGCTTTCTTGGTGGGCATATTGCATTTATCTTCTTTGCATAATTGCTTTCTCTTTTTTCATATACCGTACAATAAAAAAACGTATTCGAATGCAGCATACCATTGAACTGGGCAACATGCAACGACAAAAGTTACAAGAAATCAACCATGCAAAACTGCAATTTTTTACGAATATCACGCACGAGTTACTTACTCCTTTATCCATTATTTCGGCATCAGTTGATGAACTGAAGATACAACGTCCTGAACTGTCACAACAACTACGCAGTATTTCAGACAATACCTTACGACTTGTACGGCTCATCCAACAGATATTGGAATTCCGTAAAGTAGAAAACGGGAAGCAACGTTTACGAGTATCCCAAGGCAATCTGACTCTCTTTCTAGAACAGTCAGCCAACGCCTTTGCACCATTAGTGAGAAAAAAACAATTAAGCATTATCTTAAAAAAAGACAACGAAGATATTCTGGGTTATTTTGACCCAGATAAATTGGATAAGATACTATATAATTTATTATCCAATGCAGCCAAATATACCCAAGAGGGACATGCCATCACAATCCGACAACAATACATAGCAAACAAAGGTCTATTCGTATTTAGCGTTAATAACCCAGGAGAAGCCATTCCACCCAATAAACAAGCTCATTTGTTTGAACGCTTCTATGAAGGAGAATACAGAAAATTCCACACTATCGGTACTGGTATCGGACTTTCACTCACCAAAGATCTAGTTACACTTCATCATGGGACTATCAACGTAACAAGTGATACAGAAACAGGTAATACTTTCACCGTATCACTCCCAATCACCTTAGAAGCATATTCCGATGAAGAAATAGATAACGAAGTGCCGCAAAACACAGAAACTCATAAAAACACAACGCAAGAGTCTGTTGAACATTGCCCTATAGACACTTCTTGCTTACCTAACATAGCCAATAGTAACAGTAACCGTTCTTCTATCCTAATTGTTGAAGATAATGATGAATTACGTGGAGCTATGCACAGACTTTTGGGGAAATACTATCAAGTATCAGAAGCCCCAGACGGACCTACAGCTCTGAAAATTTTGGAGATGGAGAATACAGATCTTGTCGTATCTGATGTCATGATGCCCGGTATGAACGGAATGGAACTGTGCCGACACATTAAAAATGAATTCAATACATCTCATATTCCTGTCATTTTATTGACAGCCCGAACAGGAAATCAAGACCGGGTAGAAGGTTACGAATCTGGTGCCGATGGTTACATCTGCAAACCTCTGGATTTTTCAGTCTTGATAGCAAAAATAGAAAACTTATTAAAAAACCGCAAACAAAATACTATAGATGTTCGTAAGAAACTGGTATTTGAAGCCAAAGAAATCAACTACACTCCCGATGACGAACGTTTTCTGCAGAAAGCAACTGAATGTGTAAATATTCATTTGGATCAACAAGACTTCGACCTTAGTCGGTTCGTAGCAGAGATGGGTATGTCCCGTTCTTCCCTTAACGACAAACTAAAGCAACTGACTGGCATGACACCTTTAGCTTTTATTTCAAATATCCGTCTACAAGCCGCCTTCCGTCTACTTGAAGAAAACAGAAAGATACGCATCAATGACCTTGCATATAAAGTAGGATTCAATGACCCCAAATATTTCACACTTTGCTTTCGCAAGAAATTCGGTGTTTCTCCTAAAGAATACATAGCACAAAGAGAAAACACTGAATTCAATAACGAAGCATTATCATAACTCAGCAACAAAAAGGCAAAACAACCTCTATATTTTTCAATGCAGAATGCCAGAAAAGGATGAAAAAAACAAAAATTCATCCTTTTCTGGTATTTATTTCCCTCCCTTTCCTTATAGACATTATAGATTTGCAGCACTTTTTTTTGTTTAATCTTAAATTTTAAAAGTATGAGCTGTAAATTTCTAGCTTCCGACAAAGCTTTTACATTTTTAGTGCTACTGCTTTGTCTTTGCCTTCTCCCGATGAAGGCACATGCCACACCTCAACAATCATCCACTTACAAAGTGACCGGTGTTGTCAAAGATGCCATGGGCGAAAGCGTGATTGGTGCAAGTGTTTTGGAAAAAGGTACCAGCAACGGTATTATCACCGACATTGACGGTAAATTCAATCTTTCCGTTACTCCCAATTCTACGTTAGCGATCTCTTTTATTGGTTACGCTACCCAAGAATTCATCATCAACCGTGACAATATGCAACTGAATGTCATCTTAAAAGAAGACTCTAAAATGATTGACGAAGTGGTTGTTGTCGGTTATGGCGTACAAAAGAAAGAAAACCTGACCGGATCGGTAGCAGCTGTAAATTTCAATGACGTAGCCAATATGCCTGTTGCCAATACTACCAATATGTTACAAGGTCGATTACCCGGTGTTATGCTTACAGGAAATGGTGCACAAGCTGGTAAAGACAATCCAGAAATCCGTGTACGTGGTGTCGGCACATTAGGTGATGCCAGCAAAAATAATCCTATGGTATTGATTGATGGTGTAGAAAGTTCCATCAGCCAAATCTCAGAATTGGCAGCAGAAGATATCGAAAGTGTATCTGTATTGAAAGATGCTGCATCTGGAGCCATCTATGGTGTACGTGCCGCAAACGGAGTGATTTTGATTACAACCAAACGAGGTACTGAACAAAAGCCCACCATCAACTATTCAGGAAGTATAGCCTTGCAACAGGCTACCGTACTGCCCGACTACGTTAACTCTTACGAATGGGCAAAAATGTATAACGAATGTAACCCAGGCAAAGCCTATACAGATGATATGCTTGAAGCATTACGCACGGGGTCTGATCCCGACCATTTCGCCAATACAGACTGGGCAGGTGAAATGTTCCGTACAGCTCCCATGCACCAGCACCATTTATCTGTTACAGGTGGTAGTAAAAACGTACACTACATGTTTTCGACCCAGTACTTCAAACAAGAAGGTATTCTAAAGAATACTGCTAACCAGCGCTTCAACTTCCGCTCGAATATTGACGCCCAGCTGGGTATCGTAAAGGTAGGACTGAACCTTTCAGGTAGCCGACAAAGCATCGACGAACCAACTACCAGCGTAACAGGTGAAGGTTTGATGAGATATCTGACTTGGTTTACACGCCCCACCGTTCCTGTCCAATACGCCAACGGACACTACGGTTATGTAGACGGCAACTCAGCCATCGGCCAGTCCGTATTCAAGAACCCAATTTATGCATTGAACAACGGTTACAAAGACAATAAGAACTACCGTTTCGATGGAAAATTCTTTGGTGAAATCGATTTGTATAAAGGACTGAAATTCCGTTCCAGTCTGGCTTACAAATACTATATGAATGATGTGACGACTTTCAATCCACGTAGTTTAGCTATCTATAATGCTGAAGGTGAAGAACTAGCTCCTGCCGGTACACAAAACACACTGACCGACTATCATTATCTGGAGACCAGCTATATCAATGAAAACATCCTGACTTACAACGCTACATTCGGTGACCACGAAATCGGCGTATTGCTAGGACACTCTATCCAAGGTACACGTTGGGATAAAAACGAAGCCAGCAAACAAGGTTTCCCCACCGACAATATCTACGAAATGGATGGTGGTACACAGAATGACAAAGTCAGCGGCTCTGCCGAAGAAACAGCCCTCCAATCCTTCTTCGGACGTGTCAATTACAACTATGGTGGTCGCTATCTGTTCGAAATGAATATCCGCCGCGACGGTTCTTCCCGCATGCCCAAGAATCATCGTTATGCAACGTTCCCATCATTCTCTGGTGCATGGCTCATCACAAACGAAAACTTCATGCAAGATATCAACTGGCTAAGTTCATTGAAACTGCGTGCCAGCTGGGGTAAACTTGGTAACCAGGAAATTGGTAATTATGCCTATACTTCTACTCTGTCCGCACAAGGAAGCTACTATTTTGGTGATACGAAATATGTAGGTATGAAAACTTCGAAGATTGCAAACGAAAACATCAAATGGGAAACAACCACCATTACCGACTTCGGTGTCGATGCGTCATTCTGGCAAAACCGGATCAACATTGTGTTCGACTGGTATGACAAAACAACATCTGACATTTTGCTGCAACTGCCTATGCCGGGTATCTTCCTGGGATCACTCTCTGCACCTTATCAGAATGCCGGTGAAGTTCGCAATCGTGGTTGGGAATTTGCAGCCAACTATTACGATCAGAAAGGCGACTGGAGCTGGCAGGCAGGTTTTTCTTTGGCAGGCGTAAAGAATGAAATTATTGACATGAACGGCTTGGAAAGTATCAGCGGTAGCACCATCAACCGCGAAGGCGAAGCCATCGGTTCCTACTATGCATGGAAAGCCATCGGTATCTACCGTACAGAAGAAGATTTAAACCGCGTCAATGCCAACGGACAGACTATCACACAAAACGGTCAAAAGCCTCAATTAGGTGATATCATGTACGAAGATTTCAACAATGATGGCGACATCAATGACGCAGACCGTCAGGTAATCGGAAATCCTTTCCCGAAACTGCAATATTCATTCAATCTAGGCTTCACTTACAAAGACCTTGACGTAACAACATTCTGGCAAGGAGTAGCAGGTCTGAACCGTTTCAACTGGGACGAAACAACCATTTCCAATGGCGGTAACAAGACATCCCGCTGGTTGGACCGCTGGTCACCCGAAAACCCAGATGGAAGCATGCCACGCATGGGTGGAACCATCAACAACACAATGTCTTCCTTCTGGCTGACCAAAGGTGACTATCTGCGCCTGAAGAATATTGAAATCGGCTATACATTCAAGAAAAAGACATGGCTGGAAAAAGTCGGTGTACAAAGTCTCCGTCTCTACCTGGCCGGAACCAACCTGTTAACTTTCACTTCTCTGGACGATTACGATCCTGAGAAACAGAGCGGAGATACACGTAATGACGTTCATCCCAACACCAAGACATATTCATTTGGTATCAATGTTAAATTCTAAAACTGTTTGAACACTATGAAACTAATAAATAAATATATAAGTTTGGCTCTACTGTCCGGCACTCTGATGACTTCCTGCTCTGACAGCTTCCTGCAGAAAGATTCACTGACAGAATCTTCTTCCTCCACCTTCTGGCAAACATCCAACGATGCCCTGATGGCATTAGCAGCCTGCTACGATGCCCTGCAAAGCAATCAGCTCTATAACTCCGACCAATACACTTTCGGTCCGCTTTATATGGAATGCATCAGTGACAACGGTGGGCACTTCAATTGGAGCGGATGGATCGAGGGCTATGACGTGGCCATGGGCATCCAGAACCCTAGTTCGTGGGTATTCAGCGACTACTGGAAAGCCAACTATGAGGTTATCAGCCGTTGTAACACGCTGATCGCCAATATCGACCGAGTAGAACTAAGCGACGCGGAAAAAGCACGCTACAAAGCAGAAGCCACCGTACTCCGAGCCCTGATCTACACAAACCTGACCATGACTTATCAGGATGTGCCCTACCTCACCGAACCCCTGACTCTGGAAAACCCAAGTAAAGAGAAAAGCAAACGGGCCGATATCGTGAACAATGTCATCACTGACCTGAAAAACTGTGTGAACGACCTGCCTGAAACTGCCGATCTGGGACGTCTGACCCGCGGTGCCGGTTATGCCATCCTAGGCCGTCTGGCTCTCTATAACGAAAAGTGGGACGAAGCCATCAGTGCCTACCGCGAGGTGATGAAACTGGGCTACAGCCTGCATCCAAAATACAGTGAACTGTTCACCCAGGCTGGACAAACATCGCCCGAAATTATCTTCTCCGTGCGCTACGAAGGCCCGGGCATGAGCGAAGGAGCTTCGTTTAACGCCCACTGGAACACGCCGGGCGAGTTTATCAATGGTACCATAGATCTGGCCGACGACTATTACCTGACGGACGGAAAGAAAACGACCGACACAAACTACGGCGAAATGAAGGACGGCAAACTGGACGTCAGCAAACCCAACGCAGCCCACTGGGAAAACCGTGATCCACGCCTCTATGCCACTCTGTTCGTCCCTGGCATGTATTGGAACGGCAAGGGCGGCGAAGGTGCCTGGTACGGCGGTGCAGCCGCTTCGCTCTCCACTGTATACGTAATGAAGTATTTCGATCCGACAGATACCAGCAATTCCTGGGACAACGGTCAGGATTTCTACGTCGTACGCTATGCTGAAGTACTGCTCTCGCTGGCCGAAGCACTGGTACAGAAGGGCGGATATGACGAAGCCGAAGTACGAAGCCTCATCAACCAAATGCGCCAGCGCGGAGACGTGATGATGCCGAAAGTGGAAGACGTGGAAGGAACCGGCCTGAGCACCGGCGACCTGCTGAACGTCATCAAGCATGAGCGTCGCGTGGAACTGGCTTTCGAAGGCTTGCGTCTGTTTGACGTCTATCGCTGGAAAATGCTCGACCAGGCTGTAAACAACATCGAGAAAGAACGCACCACCCTGGGACTGGCCTACGAAACCCGCCAGTACAATGGCGAACGCGACTACGTATGGCCTATTCCGACTGCCGAACTCGACTCGAACGACTTACTGGAACAGCACGAACTGTGGAAGTAAACCTTTTCAGTTAGCAATAGGTTAAACAGAGGATGGCCGAGCCAAAACCATGAAGTACAGCGCTTGTGCCATCCTCTTCTCTTTCGGGTCAGCGGATTTTCCCGGTTGTTGGAGCTGCCATATCAGGCATATTGCGTGGC
>CAYQOV010000065.1:0-16177 GCA_964419245.1 uncultured Bacteroides sp.
GCTGGCTAAAATTTATGCTTAACCAACGAATCCCTCAGGTTTTTACGTTGATCCCTGAGGCTGTCGGGGGTGTGGCTTATGGGCATAAAAAAAGGGCTCCGCTGAGCCCAACCTTTGTTAACCTTAAATCTAATACTATGAAAAACACGTTGCAAAGATACAGACTTTCTGGAAATCTGCAAACAAAGCAAGAAGAAAAATGCGTTTTATAACATGCTTTATTATTCTTGTAGGATCTGTTAACAGTTTAGGGGCGTGGATTACCTTGAAAAATCAGGAGGCCAGTGCCGCACAGAGCAGCAGTCCCATGAACAGCATGTTGCGTGAGGTCTCGCCCAAGATGCGGTTCAGTTCTTTGCCTTCCTTGATTTCTACCATCTTACGCCACGTCAGGGTGTGCAAGTAGAGGTAGACACACGGTGCCCAGATAAATTCCAGCCACGTGAGCCGTCCGGTGAAGACCAGGCCGGCACAGACGGCGACGGCTGCCAGTCCCAGTCCCAGATACATGCCTGCTCCGAACCGTTCTCCATATCTTACGACCAATGTCTGTTTCCCGCTGATCCGGTCCTGTTCGCGGTCGCGGTAGTTGTTCACCATCAGCAACGTGTCGATGACCAGTCCCGATACGAGCGACAGCAGGCATACGTCCCAGTTCACTTGCCCTGCCTGTACGTAGTAGGTTCCGCCTACGGGCACGAAGCCGAAGAACACCAGTACCAATACGTCGCCCCAGCCTTTGTAGGAGAGTACCGTGGTATAGAGAAACGCAAACAGCAGGCACAGTACGCCTAGCAGTACCAGTTCCCATCCGCCGTGCGGCAGGTTTCCCCAGGCAAAGTACAATACGTCGAGTCCGCATGCACAAGCCAGTGCCAGCACGATACCGATGCCAATTGTCATGGCATGCGGTGTAATCCATCCCTCAGCACAAGCCCGTTGGGGACCAAGGCGGTCACTTCGGTCGCTGCCTTTCCGAAAGTCGAACAGGTCGTTGATAAAGTTGGCTGCCACCTGCATCAGGCAGGCGAACAGCAGGCATAGCACCGCTTCCTCTGTCTGGAATTGCCGGTCGGCAAAGGCCAGTGCACTGCCCAATATCACGGGGATGAGGGCGGCCGTCAGCGTCTTGGGGCGTGCGGCCAGGAGCCAGGCTTTTGGGGAGTTGGGGCGCATAAGGCTGTTATGGATTGACGGTTGTTTTGAGTTGGGTGGATGAAGCCAGGGAATAGGTGATGACGTAGCAATGGCCCGGTTCTATCTTTTCTCCTTCCACGTTTCCATAGGTTTTCTCTTCTGTTGTGAAGGTTTCCTCGTCTGCATTAGTTGCAGTTAGTGTGTAGGTAAAGGTCATGTCTTCTGCATAGTCCATGTAAACTGTTTCTCCGGGTTGGAGGACTGTTACAGTTTGTTCATCTGTCGTATAGAACGAAAGTTCAACGTTATTAAACAATCCTTGAAGCTCGTCGGACAGTGTTGCCAGGCTGATGCCGATATTGACCATCGGTACAGATATTGTAGGATAAGTCACTTTTTCCGCTTCGATAATGAAAGTCGTTTCTACGTAATATTGTGGGGCATTGGCTGTCTTGTTCTGATAAGCTTCGTTATATGCCTTTAGGGTATATTCACCTGCTTCCAGTTCGATTTTTTCTTGTGGAAACTGTCCAGGTTCATAATTTTGTATCGGTTCTGTTCCTGAAAGAATTTCTATATATAAGTCTGTGTCCACAGCACGGGTTTGCACGCTTTCTATGGTCGGCGATACAAGGGATAAATCCGTCAATTGGAGGTATCCTTTTTTTTCTTGTTCCGACAGGATATCTTCCTGCTGGCAACTGATTAGCAGGAAGAGGCTGAGTAAGGTATAGAGTATCTGTTTCATAAATTCAGTATATTATTTGTCGTAGATGAGGGAGATATCGTCGATGGTGAGAACGCTGCCTCCATATATTTTATAAGAACCTGCAGGTATGGAGATTGTTTGTTTTCTTGTACTAATAGATTCTCCATCTGCAACTGATGTAAAACGTATCTTAATTTTTGAAGCTTTAAGTGAACTGTTTGTATAGTTAAGCATTATTTCAACTTTTTCATAAGATGATACGCTAATTCCTTCATTAGAAAGGAACTCTCCAGAGGCAATTATAGTTCCATCTTCTGATAATAATTCAATATAAACTCCAAAATGTTCATTATCATAGCTCTCATACTTATACATGAAAGTTAGTTGGGAGGGGCGTGAGTTCCATTCACGTCCTTCTGTCATTGTACCATTATCTGCAGTGGAACCCACATAAAAAATACCGCGATTCTCTCCTGTCCCCATGATTTCAGAGTTCAAACCATTTACTGACACGCTGCGTATGACAGCTGCTTTTCCAGATATACTTTCTTCTGTATAGGTCGTTGTTGGGAAACATTTATAGTTTGGATAAGTTGAGTAAGATTGGGGCATTGTTACATTATTGTTGCTATCCCACCATGCTTCATTTACCCATGGCTGATAATAAGGCTGGGTGTATCGAGTGCTAGAAATCCATTCATCCATATTCCCATTCGGTAAAGCCTTTGGTTCTTCCATCTCAACATCTACTTCGTTTGAAGCTAAAGAGCCACGATACAATGCCCGTACCTTGTAGTTCCTGTTTTGAGGATGCTCCGCAAAGATTTGCTGACGGGTGTCTTGGTTGCTGCAATTATTCCAATTACCATCTGCATCTTGGTACTGATAAACCAAATTCTCTTTAATTTTCTCCAGATTTCCTTTCCCTTCTTCAACGGTAATTTCCTCAACGGTGAATTCCTTTGACCAGATGTTTCCGGGTAGGACGGAAACTGAAAATTCAGGTTTGTGTACGGCAATAGTGTAGGTCTGTGCACCATCAGTATTGGAACGGTTATTGGCTGTTACGCTATTGATGGTAATAGTGTTGTTTACTACACTGTTGTTTTGAGATTGCAGTTTGGAGATGAACGTGTCGGGGAAAGTAATTTTAGGGTCGTTGGAGCCAATCAAAGGCAAGGTAATACCAGCATCTGATAAAGCTATCTTTTCCTCGTCTGTCATAGTTGACAATTGATAGGTCTTATTCAAAGCGCTTAGGTTCTCGTCTGCAAAGTTGAGTGTGAACGATAAGTCTTGGAGCGGTTGTGATACGGTAAAGTCAATAGAAGCAGACGCTGCATCACCTGTTTCATAGATTGTTAAAGACTTGTTCTCGTCAAATCCTGTAGCGTTGATTTTGGGTGCAGGCAACCACTCCACCGGTATCGTTTCCGAAATGGTAACCGTCTCAACTTCAACTTTCTCTACAGTGATGATGGCACCGGCTGTGGCAGGTTTCAGCGACAAGGTAAGTTTGCAATGCTGTCCTGCTTGGAAAGCGTCGGCCGTCAGTTTATCTGAGGTAATCTCCATGCTGACGTTTTGGTTATTTTCTTTCAGCGTTCCTTTAAAAGTGAAAGTGGGAGTGGAACCGGCACGGTAGTAAGCACTCTGTGTGGTAGAGCCGTTACGTCCGATGGTTACGCTGCTGTTGCCTACTTTGACTTCTACACCGTAGGTGGAGAATAGGTCATCGAATTTGTCTTTCTGTCCCTCTCCATAAGCGACGGATGCCAATGCGTTGGCCACCTTGCATGTCAAGGTTACTGGGGTAGACTGATTTACTTCAACCTCCACACCGGTCTCTTCTCCTTTGTAATAAGGGGAATCGAGGGCAATGGCAAGATCTGTGCCATACGTGGCGGTTACGGTGTATGTACCTGTAAAGGCGGGAATCGTTTGTTTATATGTGTCGTTGTAGATATTTTCACCAGTACTTTCCTTAACAATATTCAGGGTAAATCTCTCTTCTGTTGGTTTTCCCAATTCGGCAGGTGTACTTTTGGTACTTATGCTGACATCTTCGGCAAGGGTGATGCACAAGCTGCCTTGCGAGGCTTCCCATTGCTCTGTCTGGCAGGCGGTCATCAACAGCAGACCTACCACTCCGATATAGATTGACTTGATATATTTCATTGTTTTGTAATTATTCGCTTATATATAAGGATGAATCATTCATAAATCAATTCAAAGTTATCTACCAACAACTTGCTGCCTACTCCTCCCGTAAAATAATCACCATATTTGCTGGCGGAAGCGACTATTAGGATGTATTTAGGAGTGCGGTTTGTATAGCGGTAGTTTAGTTCCAGGTCTTTTTGCTGATATTGGCTGTCGGAATTTCCGCTTATGTATTCGGCATAGGCTATGACGTGGGAGTCGTTCTTGTCGAACAGCTGGCGTTCGCTGGGACGGGTACGTATCTCGAACGGTTGATCCCAGTCGGTCAGGGCAATGTAGATGTGGCAGGAGTCCGGCCGGCCTTTCAGATATTCCAGCGCGTCTTCGCCCACTTTGTCTATGGTGGCGGAAGTATATTTATAGTTGATGCGCAGTTTGGAGGGAAAGGAACTGAACTCACGGCCGAAACTCAGTACGCCGTTGGTGCCGTCGGTACGCACATAGCTGCCGGTAAAGATGTTTCCGGCCGCCAGTTTCAACACGCGCCACTCGGTGGCGAGCGAAGCGGCCTGTCCGGAGCCGTTGCAGGTTTCGTCGGTGGGGGTGGTGTTGCTGCTGGCGATCGTGGTGGCGCCCTTGTTGCCCGTGTCCCAGAAAGATTCCCCTCCCGAAGCCCAGGGCTGCCACAGGGTGCCGTTTGCGGCCGCCGAAGAAGACCAGTCGTCGAAGTCCCCGCCAGTGAGCGGTGTGGCGGGGGACATGGTGAACGTCTGTTCGCTGCCTGCCGAGCCGTCCACGCTGATGCGGTATTTATAGGTGGTCGAGGCGCTCAGTCCCGTCAGTGTGGCGCTGAAGGTGTTTCCCGATGTGCTGACATTAGCCGAGGAGACGGTGCTCCACGATGTCTCGCTCTCTTTGCGGTATTCCACCGTCGGGGTCTTGCCGCTTTGTACCTTCCCGGTCACGGTGGCGCGGGTAGTCATGGCGAAGGCTTCGGCCGAACTGCTGTCGTCGTTTACTCTGTTGTAGACATAGACGGTCCATTCATAGGAATATTCTTCCCACGAGCAGCTGACGTTGAAGGTCGACGGTTTCGAATAGTCTTTCTGTAGGGTCGGATCGGGCGATACGCGTCCGTATTCGCCGCCCAGGTTCATCTTCTTTACATTCAGGTTTGTGAGTTCTGTATCGTCAGGATTGACGTAAATGATCACACTTCGCGTGTTTGCATCGATGACGCAGTCCGTCATGCCATCTATTTCAATGTCGCGTTGGACAATCTGGTTTACCGTCACCTTCCACGGATAGTCTTGATACGTGTGCAAGGTGAAGGTGACCGGCTGCGAGAAATCTACACGCGTGTTGGATGATAACGGGATGCTGTCCAGCGACGCGAAGCCGGACGTGGGAAATTTCGAGTAGTCTTCGCATACATTGGGATCGTCCACCACAAGCTCCGCGCCGGTGGTCGTCTTCAGACTGAGGATCTGCAGGCGGGAGATGTCCACACCGTCGTTCACGTAGAGGGTCACCGTGCGTGCCGACTTGTTGATGGTGGCGGCGGTAAAGGTGTTCTGGTCCGCTCCCCGTTGGCCTTCCACGGTCATCGACTCAATGGAGGCTTCCACGATGGGGTAGGGAATGTCGTTTTCGATAGCGCAGGATGTGAGGATGCCGGCCGTCAGTGCCAGCATGCCGAGTATGCGGGTCAGGTGCTGTTGAATCATTCGTTTCATATCATCAGAGGTAGAAAGTCATTCCGAGATTGATGGAGAAGAGGTTTATCTTGAAGTTGCCGGAGGAGACGCGGCGTTTGCCCGTTTCCACCTGGTTGGTCTTCTGGTCGGTCCACTTGAAGTTGAAACCCATCACGCCGACCGATACTTCGGCTGCCGCCCAGTTGGTGATGAAGGCCGTCAGTCCCGGCGCAAAGCCGATCTGGAAGTTCTGAACGGTCTGGTAGGTACCATCATAAGTCGTTCCCGAACCGGTGGAGTTCTTGCCTTCGCCGTAGCCGTAGGTGAGGCGCATCTCGTTGAAGAGGCCGAACACTTTGCTGCGCCCCACGGGGATGTAGGAACGCATGAATCCGGACACTTTGTATTTATGTTCCAAATAATAGATGTCTTTTAGGCTGATATTGAAATCTTCGCCAAGGTTTAGGTCAAAATTACCTAAGTCAAGATAGTCGCGGTTATAAGCAAAGCGGATACCCGCAGCCATATTGTTGCGGAAGAAGTAGCCGAGGTAGGGGCTGACAGTGAAACCGTAGCCGTTGCCTTCGACGTCCTTGATAACCAGGAAGTTCAGGTTGTCCATGTCGTGTTCGGCATAGGAGACGGTTCCTCCCACCATCCACGTACCTTTGGGGATGAATACGAGCGACTGCACGTCGCGGTCTATGCGTTCGATGGCCCGTTTTCCTCGTTGAGCCCATGTGTTGGCGGTCGTCACAACCGCCAGCAACATCAGCAGAATTGTTTTTTTCTTCATCTATTCTTTTATAAGAATTACTTCTATAATTTTTTAGTCTGATTATTTCCCATCAAGAGGGTTAGAAACCATTTCCTGTTACGGAATGGGCTTCTAACCCCTTGAAGGCGGGTTTGCAAAGATAGGAATTTTAATCCGACATTACCGGGGTGTCGCCGTAAATTAGTTCAAGGTCGTCGACATACATGACACTGCTTGTACTACCGGTAAAATAGTCACCATATTTACTTGCAGATGCTACAACTATAATAAACTTGGGTGTACGGGTAATGTCACGATATTTTAAATCAATTGTAAACTCTTGCCAGGCTCCTGTGCCTTTAGCTTCTTCATCAGTTATTGTGCCGTAAGCAATGATATGTGAATTGTTTTCAGAAAAGTCAATTGTTGACTTATACTGGAATTCTTCTGGGTTATCACTACTTAAATCACCATTAATTTGATATGCGAATTTTTTGCCATCGTATGTAAATCCGGCATTATCGGTCAGTGCAATATATACGGAACACAAATCGCCGCCAGTCTGTTCAAGTAACGTTTTATAATTGCCGGTAGAATAATTAATATTTGTGCCTCGGTTGTACTTGAACCAACCTTTTAGTTGGGTTGGGCGTGATGTAAATGGTTGACCAAAGTTAATTTTTGCTTGATAAGTGGAAGTATTTGCAGAACAGAAATGTCCTGCAAAAATATTGCCTGCAGCAAATTTCCCGAGGCCTAATGCAGCTACCCCAACATATTGTGAAGACAATTTTGCTGATTTTCCACCAGGTGTATGAATTTCTGTTGATTCTGGTGAAGTCGGATTCTTACTCAGAGTAGCAGTTCCACCGTTTCCTGAGTCCCAAAAAGAAAATAGATAGTTATTAGTATTATCAAATGAAGTAGCATCATTGCTATTTATTGCATACCAAGGAGATTGGTCCTTTTCTTCTTGCCGCCACCAATAATCAAAATTACCATTGTATAACTTTACGGATGTCTCTGTTGTAAAGTCTACAATATTACTTGTGATACCTTCTTCGCTTCCGTTGTTGTAGTAGAGGCGGTATTGGTAGGCCGTGGCGGCTGTCAGGCCGGTAAGCTTGGTAGAAAACTTCTTGTCCTTTTCCTCTACGGTGATGTCGGTCGTGACTTTGGTCCATTCGGTGGCATCGGTCTTCTTGTATTGGAATTCCAGTTTGCTCGCGTCGAAGACGTCGGCAAACGAGGGGACTTCACCGGTGAGATAGGCAAAGGTACTCCAGGCATTGGCCGAGGCTGTCAGCGTATTGGTGGCGGTCACGGGTACGCCGATGGTATAGGTATACGTCTTCGTGGCATCGTCCAGCGTTACGCTGATGTTCGACGAACCGGAATCGTTGGACGCAAGGCGGTAGCGCAGGATGACGTTCTCCCGGGCTTTGATGCCGGTGATGGTATCCTTCTTGGAATATATTTTGCCATCGAAGTTGTTTACGGTCAGTGTGGCTATCAAGTCGGTCACGGGGAAGTAGGCCTTGCCCGTTTCGCTGGCCTGGCGCATCTCGAAGGTCACCTTGTTGGCGCTGTTGCTTTTGTCCTCCACGCTGACCACGGCAGTTTGGAAAGCCGCCTTGATGCTGTCGCTGAACTCCACGGTCACCAATACGTTGGCCAGCGTGCAGGTGACGGTCTTGGCGGTTGTGGTGTTCATCTTGATGTCTACGGTTGCCTTGCCGGCGTAGTAGGGCTTGTCCCATCCGGCCGTCTTCCCGTCGAATCCGGCGGAAGAGGCTTCGATGGTGTAGGTGCCTACGGGCAGCTCGATGGCTTGCGTCCAGGTGGTGTAGTCGTCGGTCTCTGCCACCGTTTTCCCTGCGGAGTTCACAATCTTGACGGCAATCTGCTTGGGATTGTACGTGTCTTCCGCCTTGGTGAGGGTCGTTTTGTCCGTACCCACTTGCAGCGCCAAGTAGCCGACGGCATTCTGCTTCAGGTCCTCGTTTTGGCAGGCGGCGAGGAGGAGGCAGACGGTCAAAAGGGTATATAGTTTCTTCATGTTGTTATCCTTCAGTTGCTTGAGTTACGATTACATTTAATTTGCCGGATACAGTCTTACCATTTTGGTCTGTCACTGTGATATCGAAGATATGACCATCAGTTGTAGTCGTAGGGGCAAATGTTTCATCCTCTAAGATTGGGAAGAAATTTCCTACCGGGAAAACGTATTCGGTATCATTTTCGTTTGGTAATGATATTTTCATTTTATTAAATGTATCACTCAACTCTGTATTCCCAATTAACTCAAATGGCTCTGTACCACCAAACATAGCTGCAACAGCTGTTTCGAATACATTGCTCCCAGCAGTAATCTTGACTTTCACACTTTTCAGTCCCGCTTCCGCCGTAATCGTTACATCTGCATCCTTCTCATCATCAGCAGGCAGCGTATATGTCGATTGCGGGAACGAAATGGTCGGCGCTGCGGCTGTCGTTCCATTGTCCTCTCCGTCATCCTCATCTTCCCCCGTGTTGTCACCGCTTTCCGTACCCGAATCGACCGGAATCTCCACGGTTTCGTTCTTCTCGGAGTTGAACAGGGTGATGGTTATCTGGATACCGTCTTTCAGGACACCCGGCGTAGAGCCTTCTACCTTTACAGGAAGGAAATTAATCTTCGCTTCGTCACCGCCGATGAAGGTCGTCTCGTCGCCCGTTTCGTATCCATCCATATCGGATTTTCCGAATGTGGCCGAGATGGTCACGGTTTCGCCTCCGTTCGTTTGGGCCGTTCCGTTGATATAGAGCTTCTCCGTGCTTGTGTCCATTTTCCAATAGACAGGAGCGGGAGTGTTGCCGTCTGCGGCTTTCGTATAGGTTTTGATGTGTCCGTTTTTGTCTGTCACGTTAATGGTCCAGTCTTGGTACGTAGCCAGGAACTCTGCGGTGAGGTTGATCGATATTTTGACATTCTGCATCGTACACACCACCGGGACTTCGGCTGTCTGGCCTTTCACGATCTTCACGTTTTCCTGCTTGCCGCCATAGAACGGTTCGCTCATCTCACTCTTGAATTCTCCCGGCGAACAAGCTTCGATGGTGTATGTACCTACGGGAAGCGTAATCTCGCCGGCCTGTTGCAGTTCGGCATAGCTGTCGAACTTCTTGGTATATTCCACGTCTGTACCGGTAATGGTTACGGGGAACTGGTCTACCTGGTCGGTGGTCCCTCGGGTTGTCTTGCCCGTTTCCACGGACAGGCTCAGGGTTCCGGTATCGCCCGTCATCGGGTCTTTCCCCAGAATTTCGTCTTTCATTTCGCACGACGCCAGTCCGGCCAGCAGGGTCACGGCCAACGCCCATTTATAGATTGCTTTCATCTTCTTGATTGCTTATTTAGGATGTTCTGTGATAAAGTTTGTTATACCCAGTCGGAGGGAACCAGGATGTCCACCGGATGCTCGATGACCGTTTCGTTTATCTCGATCGTGATGGTCAGGCTGCCCGAACCGGATACCGGTGTGAGGGTCAGCTTCATGGCGTCCGCGGGACTCAGCGTATAGGTCTTCACGATGGAAGTCTCGGCGCTGACACCGCTCTTCGGCGTCAGCTTGATTGTCATGGTGACGTTTTCGTTCTGTTTCACCCGGAAGTAGACGGGCCCTGTGGTCGTCTTTTCCCACGGATAGGCAGCACCGTTCAGGGCGGCGGTCTTGATATCCACTTCGTATGCGGAGAAATACTCGTCCATCTTCGTGTCGAATGCGATGCTGACCCGTGCGGAGTTGGGCTTGCAGTCTACTTGCACCTTCACCGAATCGTTTTTCACCGTGAATGATTTGGAGCCTAAAACGCAGAGGTCGTCGGTGTAATGGGTCTTCGTGCTGTCTCCGCAGATGGCGGACAGGGTGTAGGTGCCGTTTGCCAGTTCCGTGAAAGCGGGAATCTCGCTGTATTTCCATTGTTGTACGGGAACGCTTTCTCCGCTTTTGGTGATGGTTACCGTGTAATTTTCTTTTTGGTTGTAGTAGGACTCATCCACCGCCTTGGTCTGGAACCCGGTATTCGTGTTCAGCGCCAGTTTCACATATCCTTTTCCTTCGGAGATTTGCCGGAGCTCGTCATCCGCGGTGCAGGCCGTCAGCAGCCATCCTCCGAGGATGCATGACAGGAGGCCTCCCGATAATTTTTTCATTGCATTCATGTTTTTATATATCAACTTTGTTTTATGTATCATTGAATATTAAAGAGGTACGGGCCTGAAATGGAATGTCGCCGCATTTGCTCCCGTAACCTCACGGTTTTTCGGCGGCAAAGTAACAAATTATCTGTGGAACTCACAAGGCCTTTTTTAAGGAAGAATGGTTCGTTTTTTAAGATTAGATAGGAAAAATGGAGCTAATAGTCTCTTTTTCGTGTTGTGTTTTTAAGATATGCGCTTTGTAAAATGGCGTTCATAAAGTCCATAGTTACGCACGCCAAGTCCATAGTTATGTCCGCCAAGTGGATGTTTGTTCCCATCATGTTGAACATGGTTTGTTTGCTGCTCTTAATGACTTGCAAGTAGAGCGTGATACTGGAATTAACCGATGATGCCGAGGATGCTTTCAATCCTTCACACGGCATACAATCGGCTGTAGATGTGGAACTTCCGGTGAAACCAGAAATTTCACCCTCGTGAAAGATCTATTCTTTCACGAGGATTTGATTTTACAATAAGATGCTGTTTCTTAGGATTTTACGGTGAAATTTCACCGGGAAGATGCCTCAGATTTCCGGCATGAGTACGACACCTTGTTTCTTCTTGCCGTCCATTTTGACGGTCATGGGCCGTTCGAAACGGATGTGACGCAGGAATTCCGTTTCGTGCAGGGCGGGCTGGGCATTGAGGAAGTCCTGATTGTAGACGCCGTCGTTCATGTAGGCGTTGATGGTGAAGTAGCCCACGCCGAACGACGTCAGGTTCTGGAAGAAGTGGGTGCCCTGGCTGGGGTCCACGCGGTAGTTGGTCAGGCCGGCCTCTACGATGACGCGGGCCGCACTGATGTGAGGCCACTTCACTGGAATGCCCAGCCACGTGTCGCTGCTGCCCCAGCGGCCGGGACCTACCAGCACGTAGTTGCGTCCCTCGTCGAGGAACTGCTGGTTGAGTTTCTCTATCTCCCAGGCTATCTTTTGGTTGTTCGAGGCGCTGTAGTGGTCGGTCTTCACGTAGACGATGTCGTAGAGGTCGTTCATGACGCCCTGGCCCAACGAGTTGTTGGAGCGGAGCAGCAGACGGTCGTCGGGGATGGCGGTGAGGTCTTCGTCGAGCACAGCGTTGTTGTCCACGATGGGGCGTATCTGCAGCAGGTAGAAGGTGCCTGTCTTGTCCTTTTCGCGGCTTAGTGTGGCGGCAAACTCGATTTCTACAGGTCGGCGCATCTCTTCCTGTCCGTACTTCAAGGCCAGTTGCAGGAGGCGCGACAGGGGGAAGACGTCGTGTTGCAGGATGTTGGCGAAGGTGATGACCTTGCGTCCGCCCGGATACAAACCGTCGCGGATAATCTGATCGTAGGGATCGTAGGTGGAGGCAATGTAGTTGAGTGCACCGTCTTTCTCGGCTTCCTTGACGTGAAGCTTCAGCAGGTTGAAGCCGTCGTCGATGGAGAAGTCGTGGCCGCAGTTGCTCAGGTCGAGGGCGTAGAAGCGGGTCTGTGTCTCGCGCAGGGCTATCTCCATCTCGCTGGTCTGCAATACCTTGGTGGGGTGATAAGGCGAGAAACGGAGCGTCAGTCCGCCGTCTACGATATACTTGCCCAGGCCGAGGGCCAGGTTGACGATGCCTTCTTCGGCTTTCTCGTCGCCCAGGGGGTAGTAGTTGAGCGAACGGGCCACACCCGACATGCTGGGATAGAAGCGGGGACCGTACTGGTTGCCCACCACTTCCTGCAGGATGACCGCCATCTTTTCCTGGTCGATGACGTTGCTCGTGGCCTGCATGTAGGCCTTGGAGTCGCGGAAATAGACCGAGGCATAGACGCCCTTGATGGCGTCGCTCAGCATGCGGAGCATCTCGTACTTGTCGTCCAGGTAGGGAATCATGTACGTGTTGTAGATGCCGGCGAAGGGCTGGTAGTGCGAGTCTTCGAGCAACGACGACGAACGGATGGCGATGGGCGACTTCACCACGTCGAAGAAGGTGAAGAAGTCCTCGACCAGGCGGTCGGGCAGTTTGGCCTTGAGGAAATAGCGCAGGATGGTATGGTCGTCTGCGTCCGACAGGGCTACCTGGTAGAGGTTGTTGGTCTCCATGAATTCGTCGAACACGTCGGTACAGAGCACGACGGTCTTGGGGATGGCCACACGGGCGTTGTCGAATTCCTCGAACTCGGGATGGCGCTTCACCAGGTTGTCGATGAAAGCCAGGCCGCGGCCTTTGCCTCCCAGCGAGCCTTCGCCGATGCGGGCAAAGTTGGAGTAGCGGTCGAAGCGGTCGCGCTTGAAGACGGCCACCACGCCCTGATTCTTCATCTTGCGGTACTTGACAATGGCTTCGAAGATGATCTGGCGGTGGGCATCCACGTCCTGAAGGGTGTTCCAAGTGATGGGTTTCAGGAACTCGGCGATGGGGAACATGGCACGCGAGTAGAGCCAGCGGCTGATGTGGTTGCGGCTGATGTGGTAGAAGAACGATTCCGAGGGCACGGCGAACAAGATGTTTTGCAGTTCCTTCAGGTTCTTTACGCGGGCGATCTCTTCCATGGTATCGGGGTTGCGGAAGATGAAGTCGCCGAAGCCGAAATTGTCCGACACGATGCGGCGCAGGTCGACGTCCATCTTCTTGGAGTTCTTGTCGATGAAGGCGGCGCCGTACTTGGAGGCGTAGGTCATGTTTTCCGTTTCGGACGACTGGATAATGAGTGGTACAAACGGGTCTTGCTCGCGTATGGCGGCGCAGAGGCGTATGCCGGCCATGCCGTCCTTCTCGCCACGGTCTGTACGCGGGAAGCGGACGTCGGTCACCACGCCGAGGATATTGTTCTTATATTTATTATAGATGGAGATGGCTTCTTCGTAGTTTCGGGCCAGCACGATTTTGGGACGTCCGCGCATACGCAGGGTGCGTTGGTGGGCGTTCAGTGCTTCGGTACTGAACTCCTGGCTTTGCTTCAGCACAAACTTGTAGAGGTTGGGCAGCAGGGAGGAATAGAACCGGATGCTGTCTTCTACCAATAGGATGGCTTGTACGCCTACTTCCTTGACATCGTGGTCGAGGTTCATCTTGTCTTCGATCAGCTTGATGATGGACACGAGCAGGTCGGTATTTCCCAGCCAGCAGAACACGTATTCGAAAGCGCTGAGGTCTTCGTTGGCGATGCGCTTGGTGATGCCGTGACTGAAAGGGGTCAGGATGACCATCGGAATGCTTGGCCAGGCCGCTTTGATGGTGCGTGCCACGTCGAAGCCCTCGTTGTCGCCTGTACCCGGCATGCAGATGATGAGGTCGTAGGTCATGTTTTTCAGCTGGGCCAGGGCTTCGTCGCAGGTGCTCACCTGCGTGAAGCGTGGCGGATAGCGCAGCGAGAGCGAGGTGTATTCGTTGAATATCTTTTCGTCGATGCGGCCGTCGTCTTCGAGCATGAAGGCATCGTAGGGGTTGGCTATCAGAAGTACGTTGAAGATACGGCGGGTCATCAGGTTGGCGAACTGCGTATCCTTCAGATAAAGCAGATTGAGTTTCAGTTTGCTGAGCATGTTTTTCCAAAATTAGTAGGACAAAAATCGGGCTTTTTCTTGGGATATGCAAGTATGGTTAAAAAAAAGAGGATGTAGCCGTGGTTACATCCTCTCCTTTGTATTTGCTGTCCGTATCAATGCATGTAGCATACTTTATATATAATAGGTATGTCCAGCACACCTTGCGGAGCCACGCTGCGAGTGCTTGCCGTCCGTTTGGGACCGGGAATCAGCGGGCTGTATTCCAATACATGGCGCATACGTTCCCGTTGGTTGGGAGTGAAGCGGTCTGCATAGCTGATTTCATAGTCCATCAGGTTGTAGGAGGTAAGGTATCGTTAGGATCCAGGCTATTGACACGTTCGAATCCGGGCAGCAGGTCTGCAAAGTTTCCACTTGCCATATAGGCACGGTAGGCTTCAATCATTGTTGTGTTTTGATAGATGTCGCGGTTGTAGGGCTTGGTGTCAGTACAATAGTCCGAGTCGGCGTTGGGATCATCGTCTTCGTTGAAGGCGTGGTGCAGGCCCAGATAGTGTCCCAGTTCATGGGCAAGAGTTACATTGGCGTCAGCTGAGTTGTAACCGCCACTGGGAGTGTCGATGTCGAAGTATAGGGTATTGATGGATACGCAATGCGGATATCCCAAATGGGAATTTTCCATGTGGGTGTAATCGACAGCCTGTAGTCCTTCCAGGTAGTTTTTGCCTTGGGTAGATAAAGGCAGGTGAGAGATACCCAATATAGTGCCACCTTCTACTTCAGCAAAGTTGTATAACATGATGTTGATGTACTTGTTCATGTCCCAAAGGAGGCCTTTAATTTTGTCACTCGAACTTTGCATGAAATTCTCGCAGTCAATGGGCATTTCATTCCAGGCAATGTATTCTATTCCAGGCGTTTTTAGGGTGTTGCCTTGAGCGTCTGTTTCGGGCAGATAAAATTCAAGATTGATGTCCTGTCCTGTATCGCCACCGGCTGCAATGGTTTTTCCGTCGTAATATTGGTTTACTTTGTTCAATACTTGCTTGATTCGGTCGGCACTTATGTACTGGTGTAGGTCGTTTTTATCCTTATATAATACATGGAAGATGACAGGAATCCGATAGGCCAGTTCCTGGCCTTCGGGCAATGCTTTTTGATTAATGTTGATATTGGTTTGGATACCGTTGCAATAAATGACGATTGTTCCGGTACGGTCTTTAGAAATATTGCCCGATACTTCGATTGAAATCGTGCCGTTACCGGTTCCTGTAGCCGGCGTTACGCTACACCAATCTTTATTGAGGCTGGTGGCTGTCCATTCATTGGAAGTCTGAATCTGGAGCGACAGTTTTTTCCCTTCGGGAGGGATGTCGTCGAAAGTATTCTGTGACAAGGTGAATGCTGGTTCATCAGTACTGCAACTTGCCAATATCAGGCAAAAGAAAACAGTCAAAAGATAACTAAGTTTGGTCTTCATGTCTTAATTAACTGGTTAAATGTAAATTGGATTAAAAAGTCATAGGTGCAAAAGTATGAATAATTTCGGAATTTTAATGCATGACCTTCACTTTCTTTTCAGAATCTTCTTCTGATTTTCTCCTTAAATGACATTTTATTATTATTTGCTTATTTTTTCGTCTTAAAATTTAGGATGTTTGAAAAGAATAGCTATATTTGCAGTGCTGTTAGTTGACAATTTGCTCAGCTGGCAGCGAGTGAACCATTGATAGAACCTTTTTAAAACGTAATATTATGAATATTGAGCGTATCATGGCCTCTTTGGAGGCAAAGCATCCCGGCGAATCTGAGTATCTTCAAGCCGTAAAGGAAGTACTTCTTTCTATCGAAGATATCTACAATCAGCATCCTGAATTCGAAAAGGCAAAGATTATTGAACGTCTGGTGGAACCCGATCGTATCTTCACGTTCCGTGTCACTTGGGTGGACGACAAAGGTGAAGTGCAGACCAACTTGGGTTATCGCGTGCAGTTCAACAATGCCATTGGCCCG
>CAYQOV010000066.1:0-16052 GCA_964419245.1 uncultured Bacteroides sp.
CTACCGCAGGCGTTTTCTGTGCAATTGCATGCTTCCCTTCATTCTCATGTATGCCAAACACCTGTAATCCGTTCCTGGAGGGTATCAATTTCCCACATGTAATGCATCTCCATGTCGTAAGCCTGTAGTATAAAGCCCTTTTCCGTTATGGTCAACAGTCATCGCTCCCACACAAATCTCATCACATCCATCATGATCAAAATCGGCAACACTCACTCCATGATTTGCCATACCAGAATAACCTTCAAGCCCAGGCAAACCACTATCAAAAGTCCAAAGAGGACGCAATACTCCTTTTTCAAAGATCCATGCTACGACAACTGTCCGTCCATACCATCCTCTAATCATAACTGGAGAAGGCGTCTTACCATCCAATAACGCCACACAAGCTGAGAAGCGATCAGAACGACCACCTGTATTATCATTTCCACAGTTACCTCCGACACCACCCCAGCCATCCAACGGATAACGGGTCGGTATATATTCCTGAGTATCGATCGCACGACCGGTCATTCCATCAAACATGGTCAGATATTCAGGCCCATCCACAATTTTTCCGTAAGTAGGAGATTGTTTATCCCACGTACGCCAGTCTGCATCGGCATCGCCCAAGATACGCCCTTCTCCATCTACCGTTCCATCGGCGGTCTTGCAACAAAGTTCTGCTTTTCCATCTCCATCAAAATCGAATACCAGAAAGTTTGTTGTTGCAGCACCTGAACGAATATTAGGGCCGAGGTTTATACGCCACAATCTTCTTCCATTCAATTTATATGCATCCAAGTATGTGTTGCCGGCAAATCCACGTTGTGGAGGATTCTTAGCGTTCGACGGATTCCATTTCAAAACGATTTCATATTCTCCATCACCATCCAAATCGCCCACACTGGCATCGTTAGCCATATAGCTATAAGACGTCCCAGCCACTTCGCTTGCTTCAGGCCGATCAATAGGTACAGATAAATAAGGTTGCCGAGGTTGATTTTTGGTATGGGACCAAGATGCCACTTCACGTCCATTCAGGCGCAAAGACCAACGATTGTCCACGCTCCAATCCACTTCCCGATCCAGGAAATCGGTTGTTTTCTGGATCGGTGTCTGATTCAACTTGATTTCATTTCCACCATTACTTTGCCTATACACGTCGAAAGCTATGTCGTTTTCGTCTTCATAAAGCATCCTCCAGCTTAAATACATTCCTTGCTCTGAAGGTATTCCGACCAAACCTCTGGACAGATGTTCACCCAGATATGGCTGAGCACACAAAAACAAGGGAAGGAAGCATCCTAAGAGACTACAGACGCCTACAATGAGAACCTTTAAAGAAACCATATTTACTGTCACAAATTTTCTTTAAATTCAATCTCTACAATACGCAATTCATGGTTGGTCTTGTCACCATTTTTCGCCTTGAACAGATCCAATTCACCAGCGGCAGGAGCTGCCACTTCTACGATCTGGCCAAACTCGTCTCCTTCCTTGCTGGCTCCTTTCAAACGAATGGTTATTTCATCGGTCAGCACAGGCTTCACATTAAGGTGTACGTATCCCAAACTTTTCTCTGTCTCACCACTCCATATCAATTCCTTGCCAGCATAGATTTCCAACGGATAACTACGCATACGCCAACCTGTCAGCTTCATACAGATTTCGTCGATGCGTGCCGCACGTTCCAGACGATAAGTGATCCAAGCCGTCTGCAAACGGCCGTCGTTCGACCATTCACTTAATTCATTGTCATCAAAACTATTACCAGCCTTGTCTGCATTGGCTCCTGCCGTAGCCGAGAGGATGCCCGCATCTACCTTTGTCACGACATAAGAAGGAGTAAGCGGAGTCTCCCCACGCGTCAGCCTTCCCTCCAGCTCATCGTCGGGGATGTAGCGGCTCAGGCCCTGTTCCACCTCAACCGGCAGGGTTGTCAGTTGGACTTCAGCAGGTTTCAATCCGTCGGCCACAGCCTTTATGTGGACGGTACCGGCCTGCACAAGCGAACGAATCAAAGCACGATTGATGCCACATTCGACCGGCAGGTCTTTAGACAAGATATAGTTATCAGGGCCTTGTGCGATACCGCCACGCCATTCGGCCGGACCTTCCAGCTCGAAATGGATCTTGTCGTTGGCCAAGGGGCAACGCAAGCCGTCCTTATCGGTCACTTCTACCTGCAAGAGCACCATATCAGCACCATCGGCCTTCCAACCTTTCGGGTTTTGAATGACACTCAGCTTGATTTGCTCCGGTCGGCCGGCTGTCTGCAGCTGGGCACGGCAGCATTCCTTGCCATTCTCATCATACCCCACAGCTTCGAGCTTACCCGGTTCGAACGCAACACGGTCGAATGTATAGAGGAAACGATACTTTTGCTCACCACGTCCCAATGATTTCCCGTTCAGGAACAGTTCCACTTGTTCCGTATTCGAAACGACGTATACAGGTTTTACTACCGTATCGTTGTAATTCCAATGGCCGACGATATGGATACGCGGATTTTCGATGTCTACCCAGCCGTCCCACATCACCTGATGGGCAAAGAAAGGATCTTTCGGTATACGCATCGGATCGGTCACGCCGCTACGACGATAGTTCTCCACACCGCGATAGTGCGTGTTCGTATCCGAGAAAATGATCTTGACGCCGCCGGAGCTGACACGATCGCCCGTCCCCGGACGTTCTCGCCAATAATCGAACCAGCGGATGACATTTTCGATGGTAAACGAGTCCTGATTGTGGTTGTAGGCACGGGCGTCGACCTTCTTCTGCACCGTATTTGTCATGGCCGAACGGAACGAATCGTTCCCGGCTCCATTCTTATGATAGGGATAGGAATATTCGTCCCAATACTTGCGCAAGCCTTCGTCGCGGCAATATTCCATCGCCCACATCGGATGATGGCTGCTCTTGTTGATGTAGAGCATCTCGCCGCCATATTCCGCCTCGCGGATGTCCAGCATCTCACGCGAACCGATGGCACGCCCTCCGTGAGGATCATACTGATCGCGCAGAGCTTTCATCTCCAGCATGTGCTCGCGGCTGATGGACTCGTTGCCACATTCATAGAAGATAATGCTCGGATTATTGCGGTTGTAGATGATGGCATCGCGCATCAACTCGACACGCTGCTCCCACTGGCGGCCCTGGCGGTCTTTCTCCGCATCGCCGGCGGGCATGGCCTGCATCAGGCCCACGCGGTCGCACGACTCGATGTCCTGCTTCCAGGGCGTGATGTGCATCCAGCGCACCAAATTGGCGTTGCCTTCCACCATCATACCGTTGCTATAGTCGCTCAACCAAGCCGGAACGCTCATGCCCACGCCCGGCCATTCGTTGCTGGTGCGCTGGGCAAAGCCTTTCACTTGGATGACGCGATCATTCAACCAGATCATTCCTTTACCGAAGCGGGTCTTGCGAAAACCTGTTCGCGTACTGACTTCGTCCACTTTCTCGCCATCCACCCAGAGGCTGGTCTTTACCACGTACAGATAGCCGTAACCCCAGCTCCAAAAATGAAGGCCATCCACCTCGGACGAAGCCTTCAGAACCTTCTGTTCGCCGGGCTTCACGACGACAGGAGCACTCTCGAACGTCTTCAGCAGGCGACCGTTGCGGTCGATCAGCTCCGCACGGTAGCACACTTCTTTCGCCCGACCGTATTCGTTCCGCACCTCGGATTCGGCATGGATGACTGCCTTGCGCGACTTCACGCGAATGTCCTCGGCGTAGATATAAACACCGGTGGTCTTCAGGTTGCTATAGAGGGGTAGCGTCTGATAGAGCTTGTCCGTGACGTGCAGCCAGACATTCTTCGGAATGCCGCCGTAGTTGGCGTTGAAATTGCGGTCGCTCCACTGGTACTTTGTATTGGTGGCGCGCTCCCGGTAATTCCAATTGTTGTCCACGCGGACGGCCATCACGTTGTCGCCGCCGTAGCGGATGTAGGGGGTCAGGTCGAAGCCGACCGCCATCGCACCGTTCTCGTGCAGGCCGAGGCAGTGGCCGTTGATGTAGAAGTCGGCTCCCTGGCGCACGCCTTCGAACTCAACAAAGACCTTCTTCCCCCGCGAGCCGGCAGGCAGACGGAAATGCTTGCGATACCACACAACGGTGTCGGTCAGCTGCTCGATGCTGAGGCGGAAAGCCTCGTCTTCGTTGAAGGGACGGGGCAAGGTGACCTGCTTCCAGCCCTGGTCGTCAAATCGGACTTCGCGGGCCTGAGGGTCATCGCCCACATGGAGCAGCCATTCGGCATTGAAATTATACTTAGCGCGGACGTCCTGTCCCACGGCAGGGAGCAAGCATCCGAACAAACCAATCAGAAAGATTCCAAACAATCTATACATAGTGTATCAGGTTTTATACGATTATTTATCCAAATTGTCAGCTGGCACGTCCACCATCATCAGGTTCAGGCGCTTGCCGTTCGTGAAGTGGCCCGACTGGAAAAGCACCTTCGTGCCGTCAGGGCTGAAACTGGGGTGGGCGTGGTCAGGACGCATCTTCGTGTCGGACACGAGCCAGTGGCGCTCGCCCGTGCGAACGTCTATCAGCCAGACGTTGCCGCCGAAGGTATCGCCTGCCGCCCAACGGTCGTCGTTGCTGGCGTTGCAATGCCAGAAGCCGCGGCCCACGAGCTGGCCGTCGATGGCCTGGCGGTCCTTCTCCATTTCCACTTGGCCCAACAGCTCGACGTCGTCCGTGCGCAGATTGATGCGCAGGATGCCGCTGGCCTGCTTACGGAGGCGAGGCTGGAAGCCCAGGATGTTGAAGTAAACATAGTCGCGGGAGGCGAACGTCTCGTGCGTTACCCAGTCGAGCGCCGTCTCGCGGTACAGGGGTTTGAACACACGTCCGTCGGCGGTGCAGAACCACATGCGCTGGTGGGCGTCGCCGCCGGTCTCGTTGCAGAAGACGATTTCGCCGGGCGTGAAGCGGCTGGCCTGGATGTGGCCCACCTTGAACTCGGTGTCGATGACTTTCTCCACGTGGCCCGTTTCGAGGTCCATCTTGCGGATGCCGCACAGCGTGGGCTGTATCTTGATGGGCTGGTTTCCCTCGGGACGGAAGGCGTTCTGCTTCATGCGTTCCAGCTCTTCGGACGTACCGTCGCGCTCGACAGTTATGTAGGCGTAGTCGTCATTACAGTCTACGGCAAAGCCGCCGGGACGCCCCATTTCTTTTGGGAAGGTACCGATCGGACGCTCGTAATCGGTCGGACGACCTACCTTACCGCTATTGACGTCGGCGAAGAAACGGTCGAGGTCCATGACGGAGAGCGTCCACTGCCCGTCGCAGCTGCGGCTGATGAACATGCGGTTGGACTTTCGGGCCAGGTAGACGCCGCCCAGGTCGGTGCCCTCGGTGGCCTGGATGATGCGGCCGGTGGCCACTTCGATGAAAAACATCTGCGTAGGCGTCCAGCGGTGCGTCTTGCCGTCGGGCGTCGTGGTCTGCTGCTCAGGGTCGCCGGCGCGGGTGGAAGAGCGGAATATGAGGTACTTCCTGTCGGACGTCCACATCGGGTCGGTCTGGTAGAGGAAGCGGTCGTTCTGGAGGGTGTCGGTCAATACGGTAATCGTGCGGCCTGTCTGCGCGTCCACGTAGGTTGTCTTTTCGGACGGAGTGCAGTTGCCGAACTGGGCCGAAGCCGTGCCGCCCAGCAGGGCGCACAATGCGGCGGATAGGAAAAGTCTTTTCATGGTTTTCGAATGTTTTAGTTTGATTGTGACAGGACAAAATTAGCCCAAATTTCCAACTGCGGGAATAGATTTTCATCCGTTTCCCATAGTATTTCGTTCACGGCGGGGCGAAAAAGGCCGGTTTACGGGGCGCGTCACGCGGGCGAAGCACTTCGGCGGGCCGCCAACAGTCCTCGGCAGTCCGCCGAAGTCGGTGGATGTAGCGTTGCAGACTGCAATGATATTTCCACCGTGGTAGACGATACGAAAGCATCTGTCACAGCAATTTCCACCACGGTAGATGATATAAACGTGAGTTCGAAATAAGAATCAGAAGATAGCCAGTTGTCCGTCATTGATAAAGTTCACGTCAATGGCGGGCTTCTTCTCAAAAAAACAGTATGCCGCGATAGCAGACAGCGTATTTGCAATGAAGTTATTGAATGAACGGTGTCTGGAATGCTCTATCTGCGCAATATTCTTCAGTTCGTCATTGACCGTTTCAATCAAGGCTCTTTTTCTGAGCAGAATCTTGTCGGCGATGCTCATCAGTGAATTCTTCATATTGTTTTTGACCTTGGTGACAAGCTGTATGCCGTTAAGGAAAAGATTCTCGAACAGAGCCTGGCCAATATATCCTTTGTCGGCACATAATTTCCCCTTTATGTTTTCCAGGAACCGGCCTTGCTTCAACGGTTCCCGGTCATCCACATTCCCAGGAGTGAGCATGAAGTTCAGAATTTCGCCTTTATCATTGATTATTAAATGCAACTTGAACCCGAAGAACTATCCCATGGAACTTTTTCCACGTTCGGCAAGCCCCTCAAATGTCTTGTGGATCAATATACGTTGGTTGCGACAAACACGCAGAGCTGTGGAGTCAACAAAACTGATGCCGGTACATGTCCCCAACAGAATCTTTTTGATGAAAATGGTCAGAGGAAGCAGCACTTCCTTCTCCAGTTCCACGAAACGGTTATAAGATACCTGACGCGTAAACAGGTGTTTCAGGTGTTTGCACACATATTCCTTGTAATAATGCTTGAAGCAGCGGAAACCGCCCGAGTGGAACAAAATGAGAATAACCAGAATCTCTGCATCGCTCATACGGTTGGGCTTGTTACGATGTCTGGCCTTCTTGTCTTCAATCATATATTTTTCCTGTTGCAACGCAAATGCCTTACAAAAATCATCGGCCATACAATAAATCTCTGTAATTTTAGACTCTGAGAACATAGCGGTAATCGTTTAAATGTTATAATTGAGCACTATAAATTTAATACTTTTATCGCTATGTTCCTATTTTTCAAGCAGATATTTATCCGTTTATATCGAACTCACGTATATAAAAACACTTGTTAAAGCAATTTCCACCGTGGTGGAAGTAGTCATGCTCATTGTTTTCATAACTTCCACCATAATGGACGGAGCTGCGCAGACTGCAACGGTATTTCCACTATGATAGACGACATGAAAACATACGTCACAGTCCCGTCCACCATGGTGGACAGGGCTGCGCTGATAGTATTTGCGGTATCAACCGCCTTGGCAGGCTGCTATCTCGGCTGACGGAAGTCGAACATCAGGTCGATGTGCAGGCCTTCGTCGCCTTTCTTGATGCGGATGTTGCCCGGCTGGCTGTTCGGCCCCTGCTGCTTGATGGGCTTGAACGAAGCGATGGCGGGAATGTCGAGCAGGAAGGAGAGGTCGCCCTCGGGGAAGTCCGGCATGGTCTGCTTGACGCGTCCGGCGGGCTCTTCGGGCGTGAAGACGCGGTAGAAGATGCCGTCGTTGCGCGAGTAGACGGTGAACGGCGCCTCGTCGCTCTCCATCGTGGCCCAGAACAGGTTGGCGTGGTAGCCCTTGAACTCGGGATAAATCAGGTTCTCGTAGCTCTCGCCGGTGATGGTGTTGTTGTAGTCCTTCTGCCAGATGCCGTACCGGGTGCCCGCAATGCGGTTCTTCCACACGCGGTAGGGGCCGCGGCCCATCCAGTGCATGCCCGTGCAGGCCGCTTCGGGATAGGAGAAGGTCAGGCCCAGGTTGTAGACCTCGGTGTCCATGAAGGCGTCGTCGAAGCCGCCTCCGCCGGAAGCGCGGTTCAGCAGGATGGCGTCCATGTAGAGCAGGCCGTTGTCGGTCAGGCGCCAGACGATGGAGTCGGCCGCGCCCTTGTACTTGGCGCAGAACACGGCGCCGTCTTCACCGTTGCGGAGGTAGCTGAGCGAAGGCTCGTAGCGCATCTTCATGCCCACGGCCACGGGGCCGTCCTTGAAGGGGATGTCGCGTCCGCCCGCCGTCACGCGGCTGAGCAGGCCGGTCGAGGCGTCGAACGCCACACTGACGTCGGCACTGCGCAGGACGTAGCTGCCGCCTTCCCTGACGGCTTCGGCCCGCGGCAGGGCCTGGAGGGTCATGGGCGTCCGCTCCAGCTTGTGCGCGAAGTATTGCGCGGCCAGACGGATGGGGTAGCTCCAGGTGCAGAGGCTGCGGCCCTCCTTGTCGAAGGCTTCCAGCTCAAGCACGTCGCCGTCGGCAAAGTTGGCGGGCAGGTCGAAGCGCGCCGTACCCGTCTCGCCCGGAGCGATGGCGGGGAGCGTCACCTCGCCTTCGGCCAGGGCCACGGGGGGGGCGGCGTCAGCCCCCTGCAAGGGCGTGTCGCACTTCAGGACGCGCCAGTCCATGCGGCAGTCCTTCAGGTTGGTGTAGGTATATTCGTTGGTCAGCAGGAAACTGCCGTCGAAATGCGAAGTGATGAGCAGCGGCTTCAGCTGGATGGGCGACCACTGCGCGCGGATGGCATAGTAGCTGCCCTCCTTCTCGCGGCGCGGGCCCACCACGCCGTCGGGGGCGTTCGATTTGTCCGAGTCGAGGATGCCGCCCTTGTCCGAACGCTTGGGCGCCTCGTCGCAGAACACCCAGACAAATCCGCCGGCAAACATGGGGTTCGTCAGCCAGCGGTCCCAGAAGTCGCGCAGGCCGGCGCCTCCGCCCTGGTCGTACATGGCGTGCATGAACTCCGTGGGCATGAACACCTTGTAGCCGTTCGTGAAGCGGGCCACACCCGTCAGGTAGGCCGGATAGTGGTGCGTGTCCAGGTCGTCGAAGTCGGCCCAGGGATGGATGACGTGGCGCTTCTGCAGCTTGTCGTAGCGTGCGAACAGCGGGTCGGTGTCGTAGTTCCATCCACCCTCGTTGCCGTTGCACCAGAGGATGATGCAGGGATGGTTGACGTCGCGGCGCACCATCTCGCGCACCAGCTTGGAGCCTACCTCCGAATCGTAGGCATCCTGCCATCCGGCCAACTCGTCCAGGTAGACCAGGCCCAGCGAGTCGCACATGTCGAGGAAATGTTCGTCGGGCGGATAGTGCGAACGGACAGCGTTCATGTTCATCTCCTTGATGAGCAGGGCGTCCTGACGGCTCATGGCTGCGCTCGTGGCGCGTCCGCCGTTCACCGAGAACGAGTGGCGATTGATGCCCTTCACCACCAGCTTCACGCCGTTCAGGTACAATCCGTCCTGCGGGAAGAACTCGATGGTGCGGAAGCCCACGCGGAATTCACGCGTCTGCACCACCCGGCCCTCGCGGTCTTTCAGTTGCAGCTTGGCCACGTACAGGTTGGGGTTCTCCGTGTCCCACAGGCGGACGCTGCCCCATTGCGAGGTGAACAGCTGCTCGCGTTCGCCGTTCCCGATGACGTGGGAAACCTCCGTCCGTCCCGACAGGTCGGTCATCGCGCGTCCGTCCTTCAACGCCGTCAAGCTGGTCACGAGCTCGTAGCCGCTGGCGTCGCCCTCCATCTCGAGCACCACGTTCAGCCGCCCTTCGGCGTCGGCATTCAGCGTGAAGTGTCCGACGTGCGCCTGCGGCAGCACCTCCAGCCACACGGGACGATAGATGCCGCCGTAGAGCCACCAGTCGGCCTTCCGCTCGGCGGCGTTGACGGACTTGTTGGCCGACTCTTTGGCCACCTTCACTTCCAGCGTGTTCTTCCGTCCGAACTTCAGCAGGTCGGTGATGTCGTAGTCGAAGCGGTAGAAGCCGCCTTGGTGCATCTCGCCGGCCAGCTCGCCGTTGACGCGCACCTCCACGTCAGTCATCACACCGTCGAAGAAAATCTTCACCCGCTGTCCGCTCCACGCCTTGGAGACATCGAACCGGTGGCGGTACGTGCCCACCTCGTCACTCGGTTTCTCGCCGGGCACGGTGTACCAGCGTCCGTACGTATAGTTTCCAAATCCCTGCAACTCCCAGTTGCAAGGCACTTCTATTTTTTTCCACTTGCCGCTGTTCTGTCCATGCGTGCAATAAAAATCCCACGTCCGTGTGTCGTCGATGCCCGTGCCCGACAGATAGACACGTTCGGGGTGGGGCGCTTGTGCGCTCGCCCCCGCCGCAAAGATGACCGCGGCGGCCAAAGCCAAGCCTTTCAAAACTTTATTTCCCATACAATCCTGTTTTTGTTGCAAAAATGTCACATTATCCGAAAACACGGAATAGACATTCGTACATATTCATGTATTTTTACTTCTCCGCCTTACAGCTCCACGCAAAAGGGCGTTGCAGGAAGCCCCTCCTCGTTGAACAAATTAGGCATTGCCTGTTCATTCCATCCGAATCTCACTTTCGAAGGATTCTTGATATCCGTTACATCCAGCACCACTTTTCCATCTTCAATAACAGCCTCTACAGAATGGAATACGCCATCGCTGCCTGCCACTTCGAACCAAGTCAGCTTATCGTTAACAGCCTTGAAAGCATTATTGTCCTTATCACGTACCCCAGCTGTCAGCTTGCTTCCTTCCGTACGGAACGTCAGTATCACCTGCTTTTTCTTCAAATAGGCGCGTTTCAGTTGGGGACCACAGCAAACCACCTTCTTATTATAATCCTTAGCCAACGCCCAAAGCGCTAGACGACGACCGACTTCCCATTTATAAGACGGATGAATGTCCTTCAAATGATCCACTAAATCCGTCACGATAACCTGACCCGTATGTTCCAGGTTCATACAGTTCGTCTGCAAATCAGCAAACCAGGCTTTCAGGCAGGCATCATGTTTATAATCGTCGCGCTGGCGATTGGAATACAAATAAGGAGCAATCTGCACGTAGTACATCGGCAGTGTCTTATCTTTGAAAATCGTCCGCCAGACATTCAGAAGTGTTTCAAACTTTTCCACATACAATGAATCATGAGCCATGGCATCCGACTCTCCCTGATACCATGTGAATCCTTTTAGCGTGTAAGGAGCCAACGAGCGAATCATCGTATCATAATATAACGCAATCTTACGCTTTACTGTCGGATGCTGCATCTGTTCCTTGGCATAAAAAGGTGCTTGCTTATAGACGTCTTCCGGTATCCAATTCTCAATCCGACTTCCTCCCCAAGAAGAAGCAATGATCCCGACGGGTACTCGCAAAGCCTCTTGCAACGTCTTTCCGAAAAAATAAGCTGCTGCCGAGAAAGGAGCAATCGCTGTACTTTTAGCTTCCTGCCATCCTTTAGTCTGACAATCCGGTAAACCATATTTCTTCTCTACCCAAAACAGTCGCAAGCCTTCAGCATTCGGATTTTTCCATTCTTTTTCCGCCAAATCTTCGCCACGAGCGGGCGCAGCATAACGTTTCAACGTCCGGTCCATCGGATATTCCATGTTGGACTGTCCGCCACAAAGCCACACTTCACCAACCAGCACGTTGCCCAATCGAATTTCATTTTCCTCTCCACGCACAATCAAATCTCTTTTTTCGAACGAAGCGTTCATGGGCTTCAGCCACACTTGCCATGTACTATCCGATGTAGCTATACAGCTTCGACTCTGCCCCGCGAACTCCACAGTAACCCGTTCGCATGGATAAGCCTTTCCCCAAATGGCTACCCGCTCTTTTTGTTGTAATACCATGTTCGAAGTCAACACATTGGGCAAAGTCACCTTGGCCAATAACTGGCCAGAAATCATAAGCCCTACACAAACAATAAACAAGCTTTTTCTTAAATTCATGATCAATATTTATTCATGGTTATCGATATTTTCCCACTATCAGCACTTCACCTTCTCAGTCATTCTTTTCACAGTACGTCATATAATCTACATCTAGATATCCATTTTCCTGCAAATTATTATAAGTGAACAATCCGATACGACTTCCTCTATAATTGCCCCATTTCAGCTGGAAGGCAGCGTCACACGCGTGGAACTTGTACCCATTAAGACTCCAATAAAAGACAGCCCTTCCCAAAAAATCGATCTCCGTTTTCAGCCACAATAAACGCTGTCCACCAGGCAAAGGAGTAAGCGGAAGCACTTGCTCAACCCCCTTGCTATTCTTACTCCTATAAACCAAAGATAATCGACCGTTTACTTTGACGACAGCCAGATATGCATAATCTTTACCACCATTAAAATGTACAAGGCCAGCCTCCTGACCGTTATCCATCTTATTGATGTCCAATTTAGCAACTGCTTCACCTCTTCCCCAACGAATATAACGCTGTGACACGATATTTCCCGTAGAAAAGAAATCTCCTTCACGCAATTGAGCAAAAGCATACAAGCGCAAGTACCCCTTTCGCTCCGATAACGACCATTTTTCCTGTCTGGGTTGATGGTTGAACTCCCATTGATGCCCCAAACGGTCCCCATTAAAGTCGTCCGAAGTCTGAATAAATTCAGCAGCCTCTCTGCTTATCGGCTTCGGCAGTTCCCAAACCATTTCTCCCACCCCATCATGATCTATATCCTGCCCAATATGAGGCCACCCCTCCTTCCAGCAAACAGGAACTACACTCAATACACGTCCATCAAAATCTCCAGTACCATGATGAGTCACAAAAAACCATTTCCCGTCTTCCGTATCAACAATTGCTCCCTGATTCGGTTCTTTATCTACCAGCTTGCCTTGAGAATGCATCAACAACAGTTCTTCATAAGGACCATAAATGCTCTTTGAACGACGCATAACAGGCACACGTACTTTATTACCATGAATTTCTCGTACCTCACTAAAATAAATGTAATACATCCCGTTCCACTTATATAATTTATTCGCCTCAGCCGTACGATAGGGTTTCACAACGTATCCTCCAATAATTTCGATATTCTTAGTTACATCACAATTATCATCAATCATACCGTCCAACAATTGAGTACCATCTGAACTCATCTTATAAATATGCGGGAACCAATATTTACCAAAATTACTGGCTATTATATATGCCTGCCCGTCTTCATCCCATAATGGACACACATCATCCCACCCCCGACCACGCAATTCTCTCCCGTTACAATCTCTCATAGCTTTTACCTCCCACTTTCCACGAATATCCGAAGTAGTAGCTACAAACCATCCTCCACGCGGAGTCGCGAAATGACAATAAAACATCCCGTCATGATAACGTAACGAACCGGCCCACACACCATTGTAATAGCCTTTCATCTGTGTCCAATCCAATTCCGAATTCAAAAAAGAAATATCATCTACAACATGATTTATTATTTCCCAATGTACCAAATCCTTCGAATGTATCACAATCATTCCAGGAGAGAAACAAAAAGTGGAAGCAATGCCATAATAATCCTCACCAACCCTAATAATATCAGGATCACTATAGTCAGAAGGAATTACCGGATTCCGCAACATCCCATTACCTAAATCTCCAAACTGCGATGTTTGCTGCGCTGACAATACAAACACATGTACAAATATTAAATAACTCCACAGAATAAACGCTCTCATAGGCAGAATAATATTATTCTCAACTATTTTTCTCTCTCGTATAATCAATAAAACCCGCCAGCAGAAATGTTTGTCCAAGCCACTCCACTAACGGGTAATATACCTATCCTCAACTAGCAATTAAAGATGTATTCCTCTCAAAACTTAACAGGGGAAATACTCAACGCCAATGCAAACAAATATCATTATGGTAATAGCAGATCTTTTAATGCCAACTTACAACTCATTTGTTTAGGGCCTGTTGCAGCATTAACATTCAAACAAAGCTCTATCGAGTCACTCATATTCATCCCTGCATTCAAATATTTTGAATAAACCGATTCTGGAGCCTCAAGACTTATAAAAGAAGAAATCGTATGGTACGCCTGATCTACACTATTATTAAAATATAAATTCATAGACAAACGCTTATTAACGACGTCTATGTCCTTTTCTCCATCATAATAGAGCAGAAAATATGTAGGTTGTGTAGGCGAATAATCAAAAGTAGCAACTAAATTCAAATAACCATTTTTCATATAAAATGCACCTTTAGAATCATCAATCGAACGAATGGACTCATTTTTCAATGCAATAGAGTCTAATCCATTTCTTTGATATTCATCACTTAAAGTATCTACGGAAACAATAAAAGTTGGTATTTGTTGAGCTGATTTCAAAATGACTGGATAAGTTTTTCCTGATTCCAAATCTGTTTGTTCACCCTCCAAATCAAAGCCAATAACAACACGGCGTGCCTGTTTTACCCATTCTAAGTTTTTTAGACTCTCAGCCGAAGGTTCCAAAATAGCATCAAAATCTGTATAGAATTGATAACCTTGTATATCATCACCTGCCACTGTTACATAAACTCCTGAATAATCAGACCATCTGCTTTCATCTTCACTCAAGCAAGCTCCCAATGAAACTAAACATAAAATCAATATCAAAAACAGTAACTTTTTCATATCAAAAATCGCATTATATTACATTAAACAAATCGCAAAATACTATGATTATCATCTTATCCCATTGACGGGATGGGTATATCCCATTTTACTCGAATACAACCAAGATGACTTAACCGGACGCAAGAATGCTATTTCAGGCAACTTCCCATCAACTTTCCTTGGACTCATCAATAAGTTTTCATCTAAACTTTCAAAATCCTCTTCCGACAGAATATAATCACCAGAATAAAAGGAATTATCCCTTACCGTACACTTCGATTTATCTATATCAACAATATCAGCCCCGACCTTTTTAGGCAAAAAAGATATATTTCCCAAAAGTACATGATTATAACCTAATACATCAACCTTTTCTGCAACATTTTTACGATTCAACATACAAAAATTGGAAGGATTCTTATAACCTGTATTATTATACCACAATATTCCTCCTAAATGATGATTGGCATAGAATCCCTTATTTCTATTATCACAAGCCAGACAATTACTGACAACATGTTCTGGAATAATCTTTGGGGCTTTTGGACGATCACCCATTCCATATCCACCTGCTTTAAAGCCTGTTCCGTCTCCTGCAGGCTCCTTTGTTTGTGGCTGATATCCATTATAAAAGGACCAACAACGATCTATTGTTATTGGAGCACTGGCATTAATCAAGTCAAATCCATCATCACTATTCCACCAAGCCCGACATCCTCGAAAAACATTACCCGTATCTGATATACTCGCAGGATGTCCACCAAATCCATCTACATTACCACCTTTAATTCCTTCCGAAAAATTATCGTAATTATTATATGCATCACAATTCAGGACCAGATTATTTTTCCCCTTTGATAAATAAAATCCAATAGCCATGCCATCATGCATGGCTATATTTTCATAAATATTATAATTGCCTCCCTCATTCCTGAAACATTCGGATTGAGTATGCCCGCGCAAAGTTACTTGCGTTCCTACTACTTCAAAGTTATTAAAATGATGACAGGAGCCATCGACATAAAACACACAAACCCTCAACCCCTGAGGACGAACCTGTGACAAATCAAAAACAGGTCGTTCCAACTGATATCCTCCGATATAAAGCCGTTTTGACACACTGCAATCTGTTCTTGACATCTTAAAGACTCGAGCATATAAATTGGTCTTTTCCATAATTTGCTCTTCCGTAATAACATAGACACCAGCACGAAAATATATGGTATCAACGCCCTCCATAGAATAAGCTTTATTCAATGTAGCAAAAGGAGAATCTATCGTACCTTTATTCAAATCACAGCCATTTGTAGCTACGAAGTAGGTTTTTGCATGTAAACAACATACATAAAAAATAAGAATATAAAATAGAATAGTTTCATAGTAAGTTTATCATAGTTAAAAGTGAAATGAGGAGGGAATACCCCCTCTTAAAAAGATCGCAGATCTTAAAACATGAATGAAATACCTCATGCTATAAAAACAGCCAATCTTCTATCGGGATATCCTCTCCTCATTACGAATTACCATCCGGCATTCTGATCCAAATTCGGATTTTTCAAACGCTCAGATTGAGGAATCGGGAATAAATACATCTTTTCATTCCACGTACGATTTACCACGTTACGCTCGTATGTAATAGTACCATCTGCATTCTTAGTCAACTTCATTTCTGTGATACTCTTAAGTTTATCACCATCCTTCCA
>CAYQOV010000067.1:0-15745 GCA_964419245.1 uncultured Bacteroides sp.
TCATGGATCCCGGGTCAAGCCCGGGATGACGGGGAGGGGGCTTCGGCCCCTTTTTTCGTGTCCGGTCGTCCTTAGATGCGCCCCATCGCCTTGAACGTCAGCCAGAGGATGAGGCCCGCCGCCGCGCCGAGCGCCAGCAGGTTGAAGAGGCCGGATGTGAGCAGGCACTTCGCCGTGGTCTTGCCCCAGCCCTCGCGGTAGACGGCGTGCATGGACACGAGCTGGTAGGCCAGCAGGGCGAAGGGCATGAGGCAGAGGACGGCGTCTTCCGCACTGCTGGTGAAGACGTCGCTGTCGTGCCCCACGTTGAAGTTGCGCAGCAGGATGGCGGCGGGCGCGGCCATCAGCACGAGCACGAGGCTGCCCAGGTGCGTGGCGTGGGCGAAGTGCTCCATGTAGCGGCGGCTGCGGTAGAAGAGCTTGAACAGCAGCGCCTGCACGGGCAGGAGGAACATCAGGAACAGGGGCGTCCACTTGGACAGCTGGCCCAGGACGAACGAGGCCGTGGCCTGCTGGTGCAGCTGGTCGGTCTGGTCGAGGCGCGTCATCCAGTCGTACGTGTCGGCCGTGATGCGTCCCGTCACCGTGTCGACCGGCAGGTCCAGGCAGAAACGCTCTTCCTCGTCGGGCGTGCCCAGTCGGGCGGTGCGGCGCAGGACGCTGACCTCCGTCTGCGTCTCCTCGTGGACGGCGGTGCGCGTCAGGCACGAGTCGAAGAGCAGGCGGGGCAGGGTGACCAGGTTCAGCTCGTCGCCGCGCTCCTCGTAGTGCAGGCGGACGAGACCGCCGGCCTGCCGGGCTCCGCGGGCGTCGAGCACGCTGCGCAGGGTCTTCGCGTTGTAGGCATAGACGGTGGTGTCCGGCAGGGCGTCGGCGTGGCGCAGGACGTCCATCACCGTGTCCGGTATCTGCTCGCCGGCTATCGTCAGCAGCGCGCGGCCCGTGCTCCGCTCGGCAGCCATGAAGAACAGGGTGAAGAAGACGACGGAGATGCACATGTACAGCCGGAAGGGGTGGACGTAGGAGCTTATCTTGCCGTCGTTGAACTCGTTCGTCAGGAAGCCCGGCCGGGTGAACAGCAGGCGCAGCGTCATCCATATCTTGCCGTCGAACTGGTAGACGTTTTCGAAGTACTGGCGGACGTATTTCCACATGGGCTGGTGGATGTCGAGGGCATACTGGCCGCACTGGTGGCAGTACATGCCCTTCAGGCGGGTGCCGCAGTTCATGCAGTGAGTGTAGCCGGGGCGGGTGTGGCGGCGGATGCGCCGCAGGCGTGCGGCCTCGATGTTCCGCCGGATGCGGCGTCGTCGTTGTCGGAGTGTTTCTATGAGTTTCATCGCTAATTCTTCATTACTCGTTCTTCATTCTTCATTCTTCATTCTTCGTTCTTCATTCTTCATTTATATAGCGTCCGCCTCCATCGCCAGCAGCCACACCAGCAGTGCGGCGGCCAGCAGCGACGCGATGGCGGTGAACAGCACGTAGAACAGCACCGCCTTCACCGTCGTCTTGCCCCATCCCTGGCGGTAAACCGTGCGGAAGGACACGAGCAGGTAGCCGAACATCGCCACGGGGAAGCCGATGGAGGTGATGCGCAGGAAGTTCTGCTGCACGGCGTTGAGCGTCTGCCGGGCTGCCATCAGGTCGTCGAGGCCGTAGGCGAAGAGCGGCACCAGCGGGATGCAGAGCAGGATGAGGAAGACGGTGTTCAGGTGGATGGCGTGGACGAAGTGCCACATGTAGGGCATCCGCTTGCGGCGGTAGAACAGCTTCAGCAGGGCGGCGAACAGCGGCAGGAGGAACATCATGTAGAAGGGCGTCCACTTGGACAGGCTGCCCACGATGTCGTTGACGAACAGCTGCTTCTGCAGCTCGTCCGCCTCGGCATCCTTTTTCACCTCGTCCGTCCAGAGCCAGACCCGCTGCGGGCGCAGCACGAGGCTGTCCGTCCCTTCGGCCGTCTGCATGTAGGTGCTGTCCACGCGGAAGGCGCGGATGGCGGCCACGTTGTCCGGGCCGTAGTCACGTCCGTCAATCCAGTTCTCGATATTCAGGTTCTTCAGGGCGCGCGATTTTCGGATGAAGTCCCAGTCCTCCGGCAGGATGTCGGTCTGCTTGAAGCAGGAGTCCGCCAGCAGGCGGGGCAGGGTGGCGCGTGACAGGCCGTAGGGATTGTCTATGGGCTGGTAGCGCACGAGGCTGTCGGCATCCTCCACGCCGAAGCGCAGCTTGAGCGTCTTCACCAGCCGTGGCGCCTGGTAGAGGTAGAGGGTAGTGTCGGCTCCGGCGGCGGGCGTCCCGAGCTGCTCCACGACGCTGCGGCGCAGGCGTCCGTCGTTCAGGGCGTTGAAGTCGTTCGCCCGCTCGCCCACCAGCATGAAGAACACGGCGAAGAACACCACCGAGATGCACATGTACAGGCGGAAGGGATGGACGTAGGAGTTGATTTTGCCCGCGTTGAATTCGGCGGTCAGGAAGCCGGGGCGGGTGAAGAGATACCACAGCGTGCGCCATATCTTGGTGTCGAACTGATAGACGTTTTCGAAATACTGGCGCACGTACTTCCAGAAAGGCTGTTCCACGTCGAGCGCATACTGGCCGCAGCGGTAGCAGTACATGCCTTCGAGCGGCGTGCCGCAGTTCTTGCAGTGGGAGTATTTCGGGGTTTTCTTCTGGCGTATCCGCTTCAGGCGGAGTAGTTCTATCTTGCGGCGCACGCGTCGGGAGCGCGCCTTCCAGTGTTCTTTCCAGTCTTGTAGCATAAAGGGTGCGTTTGTTATTCGGCGGCAAAAATATAAAAAATGTGATAGTTGCTTAGGTTTTACTTAAAAAAGTTATGTAGTCTACGGGAAAAAAGCGAAATTTGCACCACCTTTAGACGGTAAAGTATATTCACCTTTAAACAATAGTACAATATGACTAAAAGTGCACTGCAAATCGCAAGGGCTGCCTACCAGCCCAAGTTGCCCAAGGCGTTGAAAGGACATGTGAAAGCTGTAGCCGGCGAGGCTACCCAGTCGGTTGCCGACCAGGAAGCTATCCAGAAGCTGTTCCCCAACACCTACGGCATGCCGCTCATCAAGTTCGAAACTTCTGCCGAGGCTGCTTCATTCCCTGTAATGAACGTAGGCGTTATCCTCTCCGGCGGTCAGGCTCCCGGCGGACACAACGTCATCTCCGGCCTGTTCGACGGTATCAAGAAGCTGAACCCCGAAAACAAACTCTACGGCTTCATTCTGGGCCCCGGCGGCTTGGTTGACCACAACTACATGGAGCTGACGGCCGACATCATCGACGAGTACCGGAACACCGGCGGTTTCGACATCATCGGCTCGGGCCGTACGAAGCTGGAGAAGGAAGACCAGTTCGAGAAGGGCTATGAAATCCTGAAGGAGCTGGGCATCAAGGCGCTGGTCATCATCGGCGGCGACGACTCCAACACGAACGCCTGCGTACTGGCCGAATACTATGCTGCAAAGCAGTATGGCGTACAGGTTATCGGTTGCCCCAAGACCATCGACGGCGACTTGAAGAACGACATGATCGAGACCAGCTTCGGTTTCGACACTGCCTGCAAGACCTATTCTGAAGTAATCGGCAACATCCAGCGCGACTGCAACTCGGCACGCAAATACTGGCACTTCATCAAGTTGATGGGCCGTTCGGCTTCTCACATCGCATTGGAGTGCGCCCTCCAGGTACAGCCCAACATCTGTATCATTTCCGAGGAAGTAGAGGCCAAGGACATGTCACTGGACGACATCGTGACTTACATTGCCAAGGTAGTGGCCGACCGTGCCGCTCAGGGCAACAACTTCGGTACTGTCCTCATCCCCGAAGGTCTGATCGAGTTCATCCCGGCCATGAAGCGACTCATCGCCGAACTGAACGACTTCCTGGCTGCCAACGCCGAAGAGTTCTCCCACATCAAGAAGTCTCACCAGCGCGACTATATCATCAGCAAGCTGTCTCCGGCCAACTCGGCTGTTTACGCCAGCCTGCCCGAAGGCGTAGCCCGTCAGCTGACACTCGACCGCGACCCGCACGGCAACGTACAGGTATCGCTGATTGAGACCGAGAAGCTGCTCTCTGAAATGGTTGCCGGCAAGCTGGCTGCCTGGAAGGAAGAAGGCAAGTATGTAGGCAAGTTCGCTGCTCAGCATCACTTCTTCGGCTACGAAGGACGTTGCGCCGCTCCGTCGAACTTCGATGCCGACTACTGCTACTCGCTGGGTTACACGGCTGCCGCTCTGATTGGTGAGGGCAAGACCGGCTACATGTCGTCTGTACGCAACACTACGGCTCCTGCCGAAGAGTGGATTGCAGGTGGTGTGCCCATCACGATGATGATGAACATGGAGCGTCGTCACGGCGAAATGAAGCCCGTTATCCAGAAGGCTCTTGTGAAGTTGGACGGAGCACCCTTCAAGGCTTTCGCCGCACAGCGCGAGCAGTGGGCTATGGAAACAGCTTACGTATATCCGGGTCCTATCCAGTACTTCGGTCCTACGGAAGTTTGCGACCAGCCTACCAAGACATTGCAGCTGGAGCAAGCTAAATAATAAACCTATATATAATAAGGTATAAGCAAGAGATTGCAGGACGCTATGTTCCTGCAATCTTTTTTGTGCCTGTCTGCTCGCAGGACCTGTAATTGCAAGTTGTTGGAAAACAGATGTGTAGCAGTTTATTTTTGTTTATCCGAAATAAACTCTCAGTTTAATAGCTTTAAACTGCCAGTTTGATCCGTTTAAACCGTCAGTTTACTCCGTTTAAACTGTCGGTTTAACGCCTTTGTACTGACGGTTCAATGTGGGTGTTATTACAAAATAATCTATTGGAGAAAGATTTTTTCAGATAAATGCTTACCTTTAGGGGCATGAATGAATCATATTTTAAAGACATTCCAAATGATTGGTTTATGGAAACTGAGAGACTTATACTTCGACGATGGACGGAAGATGATGCAGAATCGCTTTACAAATATGCGCAGAATCCAGCTATAGGTCCAATTGCTGGTTGGCCGCCGCATACGTCAATTGAAAACAGTAGGGAGGTAATACGTGATATCTTTTCTGCTCCGGAAACATATGCTGTAGTGCTGAAGGAAACCAATGAACCGATTGGTAGTGTAGGTATTATGTTTAGTGATGGTTTACATAGTGCAGAGATGGAAGAGGGAGATGCAGAGATTGGATACTGGATCGGCGTACCTTTTTGGGGGCAGGGACTCATACCGGAGGCTGTAAACCGTTTGTTAATACGCTGCTTTGATGAACTTGATATTAAAAGAGTTTGGTGTGGTCATTATGACGGAAATGCCAAATCGCGTAGAGTGATGGATAAATGTGGTTTTAAATTTCATCATACAGAGGAAGGCAAGACTTCTCCATTGGGAGACATTCGGACGGAACATTTTACATTGTTGACTAAAGAAGAATGGAACGCAATGAAATCTCCGATGTAATGCTTTGGGGACTATAATGTAACTGAACAACAGGAGACGGTGGGGTATGGGCTAATTAAAAACTCCGTTTTCATTTGCCTATGCGCTCACCTTTCACTATTTTTGCACAATCAATCAAACTTGAAACAATCATTTTATCAATAGACACATATATGCAGGAAAAAATCATCATTCTCGATTTCGGCTCGCAGACCACGCAGCTCATCGGCCGCCGTATCCGCGAACTGAATGTTTACTGTGAGATTGTGCCCTACAACAAGTTCCCGCAAGGCGACGACAGTGTGAAGGGAGTCATCCTCTCGGGCAGCCCGTTCTCCGTTTACGACGAGAGCGCTTTCAAGGTGGACTTGAGCCAGCTGCGCGGCAAGTATCCCATTCTGGGTATCTGCTACGGCGCCCAGTTCATCTCCTACAGCAACGGCGGTAAGGTTGAGCCGGCCGGCACACGCGAATACGGACGTGCCCATCTCAGCACCTTCGACAAGGGCAACGTGCTCTTCAAGGACGTGCGCGAGAATACGCAGGTGTGGATGAGCCACGGCGATACCATCACGGCTATCCCCGACAACTTCCGCGTCATCGCTTCGACCGACAAGGTGAAAATCGCTGCCTATCAGGCCGAGGGCGAAAAGATGTGGGGCGTACAGTTCCATCCCGAAGTGTTCCATAGCGAGGACGGCACGCAGATGCTGAAGAATTTCGTAGTCGACGTCTGTGGCTGCAGCCAGAGCTGGAGCGCCGCTTCGTTTGTCGATACCACCGTGGCCGAGCTGAAGGCACAGGTGGGCAACGACCGCGTCATCCTGGGCTTGAGTGGCGGTGTCGATTCGTCGGTAGCTGCCGTATTGCTCCATCGGGCCATCGGCAAGAACCTGACGTGTATCTTCGTGGACCACGGTCTGCTGCGCAAGAACGAGTTCAAGAACGTGATGCACGATTACGAGTGCCTGGGACTGAACGTCATCGGCGTGGACGCCAGCGAGAAGTTCTTCAAGGACCTAGAGGGCGTGACCGACCCCGAGCAGAAGCGTAAGATCATCGGCCGTGACTTTGTGGAAGTGTTCAACGCCGAAGCACATAAGATAACCGACGCCAAATGGCTGGCACAGGGTACCATCTATCCCGACCGCATCGAGAGCCTGAACATTACCGGCAAGACCATCAAGAGCCACCACAACGTGGGCGGCCTGCCCGAAGAGATGCACTTGCAGCTCTGCGAGCCGCTGAAGTGGCTGTTCAAGGACGAAGTGCGCCGCGTGGGTCGTCAGCTGGGCATCCCCGATCACCTCATCAGTCGTCATCCTTTCCCCGGTCCGGGTCTGGCCGTGCGTATCCTGGGTGACATTACCCGCGAGAAGGTACGCATCCTTCAGGACGCCGACGATATCTTCATCCAAGGTCTGCGCGACTGGAAGGTGACCGATGAAAAAGGCAATGAAACCACGCTCTACCATCAGGTATGGCAGGCAGGCGTCATCCTGCTTCCTGTCCAGTCTGTTGGTGTGATGGGCGACGAACGTACCTACGAACGTGCCGTGGCCCTGCGTGCCGTGACATCTACCGACGCCATGACCGCCGACTGGGCACATTTGCCTTACGAGTTCCTGGCCAAGGTTTCGAACGACATCATCAACAAGGTGAAGGGTGTGAACCGCGTCACCTACGATATTTCCTCGAAGCCGCCTTCGACTATCGAGTGGGAATAAGCTTCAGATAATTTTATTCTAAAATAGAGAAAGCACAGGCATCATGGGCTGTTCGGAAGCATCCGCATCCCTGCGTTGTCTGTGCCTTTTTATAGACTAAGAATAGACTTTATTGAGGGGCCTGTATTTTGACCGAGGTATTGGGTAACGGTTCAGGCAAATAACTTTTCGGCTGCAGGAATGATGATTTCTCCACGGTGCAGTTCCAGCAGCCCCTTGTCCTGCATGCTGTTCAGGGCTTTTGATACTCCATTGCGCGTATCGTTCACTATGGTAGCCAGATCTTCCATCTTTATTTTCAGCGATTTGCTTCCTTGCAGTCGTTTCAGGTGTGTACGTATAAAGTAGCTGATGCGTGCTTCTACGTTGTCGGGTGTATTTCCCCAAATGCTTCTGTTTAGTAATTGCAGTTGGCTACTGACAATGTTCAGGTAGTTAAGCCGGAAGATTTCGTATTTCAGCAGGTCGTTGATTACCGCTTCCTTGTTGATGCTGATGCTATTGATAGGAGCGGTAGCCGTATATTTGGCTGAATATGTGGTATAGAGTCCGAATAATGATTGCGGTTCGATCAGATAGGGAGCTTCGAAATATTCTGTCAGGCTGTAATGTCCTTGTGCCGATGTAGTGGTAGCTGCTATATTCCCGTTGAGAATGAATATAAGTCTGTCGCACGGAGTGCCTTCTTGCGCAAGCGTTTCTCCCGTTTTCTGTTTGGCAAAGTGTAGCTTTACTTTTTCCAGAATGCGGGTGAAATCCTCCACAGCCAGTCCTTGAAATAGGGGAAGTTGCAATAGGGTATCAAATATCGTGTTCATAAAAATCTCTTTCTAATTGAAACAAAAATACTCATTATTGGTGGCTGCAATCTTTTATTGCCTTTCCTTTTTATTTTTTTTATTATTTCTTAAAAATGCTATTCAATCCGTTTTTCTCCTATTGCAGTGTGAGAATAAGACTGTTTTCGCCAGATTGTGAAGAGAAAAGAACAACTGAGTAGATGTCCGCTTTTTTGTATTATCGGTTTTTCCAGAAACTGGGATAGAACAGTAACAGGACGCAGAACATTTCCAGACGGCCGATAAGCATCAGGAACGATAAAATCCATTTGGCGGTGTCGGGCATGGAGTTCCACGAGAAGGCAGGACCGTAATCACCCAGTCCGGGTCCTACGTTACCGATACTTGAGACGACGACGCTGAAGGCTTCGTCAAAGCCTATCCCCAAAAACATCAGGACCAACCAGCTTGCGAGTATGATGAGCATGTAAAGGCTGATGAAAAAAGCTACGGTCATGACGGTGCCGGGCGCGGTAGCTTGTTTGTTAATTCGTATCGGAAGAACTGCATTGGGATGCAATAGCTTCTTGAAATGGTTTCTGATGCCTTTTGCCATAATCATCAGACGAAGGTTCTTCATGCCTCCGGCCGTTGAGCCTGTACATCCGCCTGCCATCATGGCAAAGATTAGCAGCACCCAGGTGAACGGAGGCCACAGACTGTAGTCGTCGGTGCCGAATCCGCAGGAGGTATGGATACTGGCTACCTGGAAAAGTGATTTACGGAAAGCTTCTTCAATATCATAATTGTTGTAGACCACTAGTGAGGCGGCAATGATGAAAGTCAGCAGGAAGATGGAGCAGATGAACCAGCGTAATTCTTCGTCGTGCAGAAACTTCGAGGCTTTCCCTTTGAGAAGCATGTAGAAAAGGGCAAAATTGAAGCTGCAGATAATCATGAAGAACGAGATAACATATTCGATGAACGGGGAATTCCAATAGGCTATGCTTGCCTGCTTGGTAGAGTATCCGCCGGTAGCGGTTGTAGTGAAGGCGTGGCAGATGGCATCAAACCAATTCATTCCGCCGATATAGAGGAGGATAGTCACGGCAACCGTGAGCAGGAGGTACACACCCCAGATCCATTTCACCATGATGCTGATTTTAGGATGGAGTTTATGTTGGGTGACCCCTGTTGCTTCGGCTGTAAAAAGCTGTACGTTTCCTTCGTTGAAGATAGGTAGGATGGCGATGGCGAAGCAGACAATTCCCAATCCGCCTATCCATTGGGTCAGGCTGCGCCAGAAAAGGATGCCATGCGACTGGGCATCAATATTGTCCATGATTGTGGCTCCTGTAGTGGTAAATCCTGAGATGGTTTCAAAAAAAGCATTGCAAATGCTATCTACACTGCCGCTCAGGTAGAAAGGCAACATGCCGAAAGCTGAAAAAAGCAGCCAGGACAGGCTGGCGATGCAGTAACCGTCGCGTTTGTTGACCTTACGTTCCGCACCGCGGCTCACCAGCATCAGGAGGATACCGGCGAGGGTATTGATAGCGGCTGTTTGCAGGAAGGTGAATGTTTCCGGTTCTTGGTATATCCAGGATACCAATGCGCAAACCAAGAACATGGTGGTCTCTACGAAAAGCAGGATGCCTAGTACCCGTGCGATGATTTTTTTATTGATGAGGCTGTTTTTCCTTTTTGATTGGTCGTATAATGTTTCGGCAATAAACCCTTCCATATATCTTAGTATAGTTTGAAATATCCTTTGTTCGTAGGAGGAGGGGATGTGTCAAAATCTGTAAATTCCCGCGTAAACTGTTTATGTAAAATACGAAGCGGATCAGTTTACTATACTTTACTTTTATTTTGGCATAACCTCTCTCTGGTTTTAGTAGACAAAAATAAGCTTGTCGAGTGAATTAACCAACTTTTTGCTTAGAAAAACATCGTGCATTCATTTCATTCGGCTTTTAATTCTTCGGTGTCAGACTCTTCGGCTTTGGTAGAGGTTACCGCTACTTTATTTTCAGGAGCCTGTGGCGTATCTTCTGGGAGGCTGTCTTCTTCGTTTTCTTCGTCGGTGAAAGGATCGGAACGTTGTGGACCATATTTCATGAAGCCGGCTGCGCACAGCATACCTGCTATAGCTCCGCCCATGTGTCCTTCCCACGAGGTGGTGAGCCGGGCAAACTGGGGAAACATGTTCCACACCAGTCCGCCGTAAAGGAACGTGACCAGTAACGAGAGGGCGATGAGTGGTACATGTTTGCGGAAGATGCCACTGAAAAACAGGAAGAAGGCCAAGCCATAGATGAGTCCGCTGGCTCCGATGTGCCATCCGCTCTTGCCGAAAAAGAAGGTGAAGACGCCACCGCCAATCCATATTAGAAAAAATATATATGGAGCAATATCGCGGTAGAAGTAAAACAGACACCAAGATAGGAAAAAAAGAGGGAGGGTATTGGCGGCCAGATGCTTGAAACTGCTGTGTACAAGTGGATGGGCAAAGATGCCGAAAAGTCCTCGTTTCTCCTGGGGATATATTCCCAGGTGGGTGAAATCCCAATCCATTCCAACTTCTAAAATCTTCAACATGTATAGGACGAACAGAAAGAAAAGGGGAATTACGGCAGCCAGAAGTATTCTTTGTATGTCTTGTTTCATAAGTCGTTCAAATAGCTTTTTTACAGATAGCATGTGCTAATTGGATGCAATACTACAATTATTTGCCCAAAAAGCGAAAAAAAAAGCTTTTTTTATTTTGGGTATATACATTAATTTGTATTTTTGGGCATTACTACAGATAGCTGTAGCGCATAGTGAACCTGAGTTTTTAACCTTTAATTTAAATAATGCACAACTATGAGTTATTTACGATTTGACAAGACGCTGATGATTAATTTGGAAGAGTCGCTCCCTCGCGAGATACTCCGTACAAACAAGTCGGGCGCCTATCATTGTACAACGATTGTGGATTGTAACACACGCAAATATCATGGTCTGTTGGTGATACCGGTTCCCAATTTGGACGATGAGAATCATGTGCTACTTTCTTCTTTAGACGAGACGGTAATTCAGCACGGTGCAGAGTTTAACCTGGGATTGCACAAATATCAAGGCAATCATTTCAGTCCCAACGGACATAAATATATCCGTGAGTTCGACTGTGAGCATATCCCGGCAACAACTTACCGTGTGGGAGGGGTCATCCTCCGTAAGGAGAAGATTTTTGTACACCATGAGAACCGTATTCTGATACGTTACACGCTGGTCGATGCCCATTCGGCTACGACCTTGCGCTTCCGGCCTTTCTTGGCATTTCGTAGTGTGCGTGAATATACGCACGAAAATCCCCAGGCCAGTCGCGAATATCAGTTGGTAGAGAATGGCATCAAGACTTGTATGTATCCCGGTTATCCTGAGTTGTTCATGCAGTTGAACAAGAAAAACGAGTTTCATTTTCATCCTGATTGGTACAGGGGGATTGAGTATCCTAAAGAACAGGAACGTGGCTACGATTTTAATGAAGACCTTTACGTACCCGGTTATTTTGAAGTGGACATTAAGAAAGGTGAAAGTATTGTATTCTCTGCCGGTATCTCCGAAACAGATACCCGTAAGTTGAAGCAAGTGTTCGAAACGGAAGTGGCCGACCGCACTCCGCGTGACAGCTTTTTCCACTGTTTGAAGAATTCTGCCCACCAATTCCATAACAAACAGGAGGGTGAGCACTATGTATTGGCGGGCTATCCTTGGTTCAAATGCCGTGCACGCGACTTGTTCATCTCTTTGCCTGGACTGACGTTGGCTATTGACGAACAGAATGAGTTCGAAGACGTGATGAAAACGGCCGAAAAGGCTTTACGTCAATACATGAACGGTGAGACCTATACGTATAAGATTTATGAAATGGAACATCCTGATGTTCTGCTATGGGCAATTTGGACATTGCAGCAATATGCCAAATTTACTTCACGTGAGCGTTGTCGTCAGATGTACGGCCGGCTTCTGGAAGATTTGTTGGAATATATCCGCAGCCGTAAGCACGACAATCTGTTCCTGCACGATAACGGGTTGCTCTATACCAATGGTACGGAACATCCTGTGACTTGGATGAATTCTACAGCCAATGGAAGGCCGGTGGTTCCGCGTACGGGATATGTAGTCGAAATCAATGCCCTTTGGTACAATGCGCTGCGCTTCGTGGCCGATATGGTCCGTGAAGGCGGCAATGAGGCTTTGGCTAATGCACTCAATGAACAGGCTGAAGTGACAGGAAAATCGTTTGTTGAAGTCTTCCGTAATGAATATGGTTATCTGTTCGACTATGTAGACGGCTACATGATGGACTGGAGCGTTCGTCCGAACATGATTTTTACGGTTGCTTTCGACTACTCTCCGTTGGATCGCGTACAGAAACGTCAGGTACTGGATATTGTGACCAAAGAATTGCTCACTCCGAAGGGACTTCGTACACTGAGCCCCAAGAGCGGCGGATACAATCCGAACTATGTGGGGTCTCAGATGCAGCGTGACTATGCTTACCATCAGGGAACAGCATGGCCGTGGTTGCTGGGTTTCTATATGGAAGCTTATTTACGTGTTTACAAGTTGAGTGGCATTTCGTTTGTCGAAAGACACCTCATCGGTATGGAAGATGAAATGGGTCGCCACTGCATCAGTACCTTGCCGGAGTTGTTCGATGGCAATCCGCCTTTTGTGGGGCGCGGAGCTATTTCGTTTGCCATGAACGTGGCCGAAATCCTGCGCATATTGAGCTTGTTGTATAAGTATGAACAAATACAGAAAGAGGAGGATCGCAAATGAAAGTTTTAATGTTTGGATGGGAATTTCCTCCCAAAATTTATGGTGGTCTGGCGGTTGCTTCTTACGGAATAACCAAGGGACTGAGTTTGCAGGGAGACGTTGAAACGACGTTCTGCATGCCTAAGCCCTCAGGTGAGGAAGAACGTTTTCTCAAGATTGTGGGTATGAACCAGGTGCCTGTCGTATGGAGGGATGTGAATTACGATTACCTGAAGTCGCGTCTTTACGGACAGATGACGCCCGAAGAATATTATGCCTACCGTGACCATATCTATGCCGATTTCTCTTATCTGCATGTTAACGACTTGGGATGTATGGAGTTTGCGGGCGGCTATCCGGGCAACCTGCACGAAGAGATTAACAATTTCTCCATCATTGCCGGCGTGATAGCCCGCAAGGAGCAGTTCGACATTATCCATGCGCATGACTGGCTGACCTATCCGGCCGGTGTACACGCTAAGATGGTGAGTGGACGTCCACTGTGCATTCATGTACATGCTACGGATTTCGACCGTTCTCGTGGTAAAGTGAATCCGACGGTCTACTCCATCGAAAAAAATGGTATGGATTATGCTGACTGTATTATGTGCGTGTCCGAATTGACTCGTCGTACGGTTATCAATGAATACCATCAGGATCCGCGTAAAGTGTTTGCCATGCACAATGCGGTATATCCGCTCTCGCAGGAATTGCAGGACATTCCACGTCCCGACCATTCGAAAGAGAAGATTGTAACTTTCCTGGGACGTATCACCATGCAGAAAGGACCGGAATATTTTGTGGAAGCGGCAGCTATGGTGCTGAAGCGCACCCGCAATATCCGTTTCGTCATGGCCGGTTCGGGCGACATGCTGAACGCGATGATCAATCTGGCAGCCGAACGTGGCATTGCGGACAGGTTCCATTTCCCGGGTTTCATGAAGGGAAAGCAGGTATACGAAGTCTATAAGAACAGCGACGTCTTTGTGATGCCGTCTGTATCGGAACCTTTCGGTATTGCTCCGTTGGAGGCAATGCAGTGTGGCACACCTTCCATCATCTCCAAGCAGTCGGGTTGCGGTGAAATTCTGGATAAGGTCATCAAGACAGACTACTGGGACATTCACGCCATGGCCGATGCTATCTACTCCATCTGTACCAATCCTTCCTTGTTCCATTATCTGCAGGAAGAGGGTAAGAAGGAAGTCGATGGCATTACGTGGGAAAAAGTAGGCCTGCGAATCCGTGCCCTTTATGAGAATGTATTAAGAAACTATGGTAAATAACAAAACAAGAATAGGAAATGAGAACGATTTGTCTTTATTTTGAAATACATCAGATTATCCACTTGAAACGTTATCGTTTCTTTGATATTGGTACCGATCATTATTATTATGATGACTATGCCAATGAGACCAGTATCAGCGATGTGGCTGAACATTCATATATTCCGGCGTTGAGTACATTGATCGACATGGTGAAGAATTCCGGTGGTGCCTTCAAGGTGGCTTTGTCTATTTCAGGTGTGGCTTTGGAGCAGTTGGAAATGTACGCTCCGTATGTCATCGACCTGTTGCATCAGCTCAACGATACCGGTTGCTGCGAGTTCTTGGCCGAACCTTATTCGCATGGCCTTTCTTCTTTGGCCAACGAAGATTGCTTCCGTGAAGAAGTGCTTCGTCAGAGTGCCAAGATGAAACAGATGTTCGGTAAGGCTCCCAAAGTGTTCCGCAACTCAAGTTTGATCTATAACGACGAAATCGGCGCTGTGGTTGCCGACATGGGCTTCAAAGGAATGTTGACCGAGGGAGCCAGGCACATTCTGGGTTGGAAGAGTCCGCACTATGTATACCATTGCAATATGAACCCGAACCTGAAGCTCCTGTTGCGTGATTTCAAGCTTTCGGACGATATCAGTCTTCGTTTCTCTAATTCAGACTGGAGCGAATATCCGTTGTTTGCCGATAAGTATATTTCCTGGATCGACTCTCTGCCGCAGGAAGAACAGGTTGTCAATATTTTTATGGAGCTTTGTGCATTGGGTAAGTATCAGCCGTTGTCTTCCAATATTCTGGAGTTCCTCAAGGCCTTGCCGGCTTGCGCCAAGGAGAAGGGTATTACTTTCTCTACGCCGACGGAGATTGTGACGAAGCTGAAATCCGTATCTCAGCTTGATGTGCCTTATCCGTTGTCTTGGGTCGACGAAGAAAGAGACACCAGTTGCTGGTTGGGTAATGTGATGCAGCGTGAGGCGTTCAACAAGCTGTACAGTGTGGCCGAACGTGTACATCTTTGTGATGACCGCCGTATTAAGCAGGACTGGGATTATCTCCAGGCTAGCAATAACTTCCGTTTTATGACAACGAAGAGCTCCAGTATTTCCCTTTATCGTGGCATTTATGAGTCTCCTTATGATGCATTCACCAACTACATGAATATTTTGGGTGACTTTATTAAACGTGTAGATTCCTTATATCCGGTAGATATCGATAACGAGGAGTTGAATGCTTTGTTGACTACGATCAAGAATCAGGGAGACGAAATTGAAGAACTGAATAAGGAACTTGAAGAAGCCCGTGCCAAGCTGGGTAAGATTGCAGCAGAAAAACCGGCTAAAAAGACGGCTGCCAAGAAACCTGCTTCAAAAACTACTACAGCAAAGAAAGCCACAAAGAAAGCGGAAGCTTAATAATGGACTTTGTGTAACAAGTTAAATAGAGAACGGTCGGTGCTTACAGACACCGGCCGTTTTTTTGTCAACTGAAGGAAAATCGCATATCAAGTGCCACTTGGCGGTTGCCATGTAGATGTTTAGCATTCTAAAGTGGCTCTTTAGAATACCCGAGTACATGGTTATTGGGAGGAGGGGCGATATTCGGTTTCTGTGAAACTGCTTTTAAATATATTGTTCTGCTTATGATAGACGTAAGCGGTTGAGCAAATACATCTTGTGCATTTGATTTTTCGCAAGAGAGAGC
>CAYQOV010000068.1:0-15701 GCA_964419245.1 uncultured Bacteroides sp.
TCGCAAATATCCAGGCGGTCATACGTTGAGAGAGGGTAACCGCTATCTGGAGATTCCTTACAATCCTCCGTCGGTATGCGAATATATTCCGCAGGCTCAATATGATGCTTATCCTTATAAACTGGAACAAAATCCCTGATTTTGAAGGATTGTCATGAATATCTACCCGTTTCCTCTATTAAGGGAGGAGCGGGTAGATTCAAAGAAGTCTTTATAACATCATTAAAATAACAGAATTTGTAAAATGAAAAAAATATCATATTTATTATTGTTGCTTTTGGCATTTGTTTATGCCGGATGTGCTGATACGGAGCAGCCTTATGTGGGTTATGTCGTGATTGAACGTGCTGTAGTAGAGGCAGAAGCCAGTTCAACTACTACCATAACTGCAGACACAGATATTGACTCACCCATTGAAATTAAATCGATTGATTTTGGAGAGGGAGTGGACGAATGGTGTACCATTACAACTAAAGGAAAAGAAATTACAGTAACTACTACACAGGCCAATACGGGTTCGAACTATCGTACGGCGACTGTCAATGTGAAATGTGGTTATTGGTTGAAGTCATTCCAAGTGCTGCAGAAATATGCAGGACAGGAATACCTGCAATATGACTGGACTCGCTGGACAGCCACAGGTAACAGTGTCGAGAGCAGTGATGGTGGGGGTTATGCTAGTTTGTTCAGTGAAGACCGTACAACTTATTGGCATAGCCAGTATAATGGTGATGCTCCTTCTTTACCTTATTGGATTGTAGTGGACATGCAGGAAGAATTGGAGATTGCTAAGTTCGATATCGGTAGAAGATATTATGCCGGAAATGGCAACAATTACGGTTCAGTAAAGACTTTAAAGCTGTATGCTAGTACGGATAATGAAAACTTTACTGAGGTTGGAGGCTTTACTTTTACTTTCCCTTGGACCGCTCCTGATGGTACGGTGGTTGAAGGTCCTAATAGTCCGTTGATTCCAGCTTATGAGGAGATTGTTCCTGCTGAACCGGTGAAGGCACGTTACATGAAAATGGAAATTACTGAAACGAACACAAGTAACGACGCTTGCCAGATAGCTTATTTCAAGGCATACGAAAAAATTTAAAGCCATAATTTCTTCTACCTTTTTAAAATCTAAGTATCTTTGCAGAGGATGTCCGATAGGTTCAGACATCCTCTTTTTATAAATCTAACTGAATCTAAAGATCATGAATAAACAGAAGGGGCTGTACTTATTGTTAGGACTATTGTTAACCTCTGTTGTCTGTGCTCAGGAAATTAGAGTGTATGATGTGGCCGATTTTGGCATGAAGGCCAACAGCTCGAAAAATATTTCTGCTACCTGGCAAAGCCTGCTGAAGAAAATCAATGCCGAATATAAAGAAGGCGACAGTATCGTAATTTGTTTTCATCCAGGTACCTATCATTTTCATGAGAAAGGGGCGGCTATAAAGGAGTACTATATTTCTAATCATGATCAGGACAATCCGAAAAAGGTTGGCATTTCTCTGGAAGGAATGAAGCATCTGACATTGGATGGTGGTGGGGCTTCATTTGTCTTTCATGGTAGAATGTTGCCGATTTCTCTACTGCATTCAGAGAACTGTGTTTTAAAGAATTTCAGCATTGATTTTGCAAATCCACATATCGCACAAGTGGAGATTGTGAAGAACGATCCGGAACAAGGGATTACTTTCCGTCCAGCTTCTTGGGTGAAATATCGTATTGCTAAAGATAGTGTCTTTGAAGCCTATGGCGATGGATGGACAGTAAGACATAGTTGGGGAATTCCTTTTGAAAAAGATACGAAACGGATTGTTTACAATGCCGGTGATCGTGGATGCAATACCAAGGGAGCTTCTTTGAAATCAGACGGATGTGTATTGGCACCAAATTGGAAAGACAGTAAACTGGTACCGGGAACGATATTTGTGATGCGCGGATGGGGCCGTCCCACTCCGGGTATTTTCCTTTCGCACAATCTTAATACCCGTCTGGAAAATATACAGGTACATTATGCAGAAGGAATGGGACTGTTAGCCCAAGTATGTGAAAATATAACGCTCGAGAAATTTTGTGTGTGTTTAAAAGGGGAGGATGATCCTCGTTATTTTACGACTCAGGCGGATGCTACCCATTTTTCGGGCTGTAAAGGCAAAATAATTTCATGCAACGGGTTGTACGAGGGGATGATGGACGATGCGATCAATGTGCACGGTACTTACTTGAAGGTGATTGGTCGTAAGGATGACCATACCTTAGTGGGGCGTTATATGCATGACCAGTCTTGGGGTTTTGAATGGGGACGTACGGGTGACGAAGTACAGTTTGTTCGTTCAACGACGATGGAATTGGTCGGTGCAAAAAATAAAATTACGGCTATCACCCCTTATGATAAGGACTGTATAGTGGGAGCCCGCGAATTTCTGATAAGTTTTGAGAAGCCTGTAGAGGCCGGTATTGATGAAAAGGGAAGCTTTGGCATTGAGAATTTGACCTGGTCTCCAGAAGTTTTATTTTCGGGTAATCTTATCCGCAACAATCGGGCACGTGGTGCTTTGTTCAGTACGCCTCGCGAGACAATTGTCGAAAACAATACATTTGATCACACGTCTGGAACGGCCATTTTGCTTTGTGGGGATTGTAACGGATGGTTTGAGACAGGGGCTTGTCGCAATGTTCAGATACGGAACAATCATTTTATCAATGCGTTGACCAGTATGTATCAGTTTACCTATGCTGTGATTTCTATCTATCCAGAGATACCTGAACTGGAGAAGCAACAGGCCTATTTTCATGGAGGAAGAGAGGGAGGCATCGTGATAGAAAACAATGTATTCGATACGTTTGATGCACCAATCCTCTATGCAAAATCAGTGGATGGTCTTCTCTTTCGGAACAATGCGATAAAAACAAATACGGAATATCCTCCTTTTCATTTTAACAGAAACCGCTTTTGGTTGGAAAAGGTGAATCGCGTGTCCATTTCAGAATAGAATAAATAAGATGTGAGTAACTTCTAACTTAAATTATAAAACTCGTATAGCATGAGAAACTTTTATGGTAATCTTGAGCGTTGGAAAGCGATGCCTTTAGCATTGGCTTTACTATTGTTATCTCCTCAGCAGGAGGCTCAAGCTGTGTGTAATGAAAAAAACGATGTCGAGGCTACGCAACAGGCTGCGATACAGATTGTCGGAGCTGTTCAAATCAATCCAACTACGGTAGAAATTCTCTTTTCAAACAATCAGCGCATGACGCTCGATTTTTATGGGGAGAACATTTTCAGAATGTTTCAGGATAATGCAGGCGGTGTCATTCGTGACCCCCACGCTGAACCGGAAGCAAAAATCTTGGTGGGCCAGCCACGTAAATCTATTGTAGGATTGGATTTACAAGAAGAGTCTGGACAATTGTCGGTGGCCACAGAGAGAATCAAGATCGTGTTTGATAAGAATACGACATTGATGAAGGTAGTCAATTTGGAAAATGGAAAGGTTGTGATTGAAGAAGTGGAGCCCATCGCGTTTGAGAAGGAAATGGTTACATTGAAACTGAAAGAGCTGCCTGATGAATATTTCTATGGCGGAGGTGTGCAGAATGGACGTTTCTCCCATAAAGGACGGTCTATCGCCATTGAAAATCAGAATAGTTGGACGGATGGTGGTGTAGCGTCCCCAAATCCTTTTTATTGGTCGACAAACGGTTATGGCATCATGTGGCATACGTTTAAAAAGGGAGTTTATGATTTTGGACGTGAAGTAGCTGGAGTTGTCAAGTTATCTCATCAAACAGATTATCTGGATCTTTTTGTGATGATTGATGAGGGGGCTGTTCCTTTGTTGAACGATTTTTATCAACTGACAGGAAATCCTGTACTGATACCGAAATTTGGTTTCTATCAGGGACATCTGAATGCTTATAACCGTGACTACTGGAAAGAAGATGAGAACGGCATCCTGTTTGAAGACGGGAAGCGTTATAAAGAAAGTCAAAAAGACAATGGCGGTATCAAGGAGTCATTGAATGGCGAAAAGAACAATTATCAGTTCTCGGCCCGCGCGGTGATCGATCGATATAAGAATCATGATATGCCTTTGGGTTGGTTGCTCCCTAATGACGGATATGGTGCCGGTTATGGACAGACTGGTACGCTGGACGGTAATATTCAGAACTTGAAGAGCCTGACAGACTATGCCCACAAAAATGGAGTGGAGATAGGCCTTTGGACCCAGTCGGACTTGCATCCGAAAGAAGGGGTTGAGGCGCTGCTTCAACGTGATATTGTTAAAGAAGTGAGGGATGCAGGTGTGCGCGTGCTGAAGACGGATGTCGCTTGGGTAGGTGCCGGTTACTCATTCGGATTGAACGGTATTACGGATGTGGCACAAATCATGCCTTATTATGGCAATAATGCACGTCCTTTCATCATCAGCTTGGACGGTTGGGCTGGTACTCAACGTTATGCAGGATTATGGTCGGGTGACCAGACTGGTGGTAACTGGGAGTACATCCGTTTCCACGTTCCGACCTATATTGGTTCAGGCCTTTCGGGTAATCCTAATATCTCTTCAGACATGGACGGTATTTTCGGTGGAAAGAATTTGGTAGTAAATACCCGTGATTTCCAGTGGAAAACCTTTACTCCTATGCAGCTGAACATGGACGGCTGGGGAGCAAATGAAAAATATCCGCATGCTTTGGGTGAGCCTGCCACTTCTATCAATCGCTGGTACCTGAAGTTGAAGTCGGAATTGATGCCCTATACTTATAGTATAGCACGGGAATCAGTAGATGGCTTGCCTATGATTCGTGCGATGTTCCTTGAATATCCCAATGCCTATACATGGGGTAAGTCTACCCAATACCAATATCTGTATGGACCTTATTTCTTGGTTGCTCCGATTTATCAGGCTACGAAGGCTGATGGACAGGGTAATGATGTTCGTAATGGAATTTATTTGCCAGAAGGTGAGTGGATTGACTATTTCTCTGGCGATGTCTATCAGGGTGGCTGTATCATCAACAACTTTGCTTCACCGCTTTGGAAGCTTCCTGTGTTTGTGAAGAAAGGGGCTATTATCCCAATGGCAAATCCGAACAACAATGTGCATGAGATAGATCAGCATCTGCGTATCTATGAATTGTATCCTTATGGCTATTCGTCATTTACAGAGTACGATGACGATGGTGTGTCGGAAGAATATCGTGCGGGTAAATTTACGACTACGTTGATTGAATCGGATGTGAATGAAAAGGGTGAGTTACAGGTAACAATCCATCCTGCACAGGGCGATTTCAAGGGATTGGTAAAGGAGAAGGCCACTGAATTCCGAATCAATGTCACTGAGAAGCCGAAAAAGATTGTAGCCAATGTTGGTAAAACCAAAATTAAACTTACTGAAGTTACTTCATTGGAAGCATTCAAGGCGGGAGAGAATGTGTATTTCTACAATCAGTCTCCTAATTTGAACCAGTTTGCGACGCCAGGCAGTGATTTTGCCAAAGAGGTGATAACAAAGAACCCTCAATTACTGGTGAAACTGGCTGCTTCGGATATTACGGCCGTTGCCACTACCTTGACGGTGAAAGGTTTTGCCTTTGCTCCTGCTGACAAGTATCGCATTTCGACAGGAACGTTGCTTGCTCCTCAGCCACAGATTTCTGATGAAAACACCGAAGCTTATACGTTGAAACCCACATGGGCGAAAGTTGAAAATGCTGATTTCTATGAAATAGAGTTCGATGGTATGCTTTATACTACCATTCGCGAAACCGAACTGCTGTTTGAAGGTCTGAAGGCAGAAACCGCTTATTCTTTCAAAGTACGTGCTGTAAACAAGGAGGGTGTATCTGATTGGGCAGAATGCAGTGCTACTACGAAACAGAACCCGTTGGAATTTGCGATTACAGGTATGATGGGTGAAACCTCTGTACCTAATCAGGGAAATTCGATTCGAAAACTGTTTGATTTTGAAGAAGGTGAGATTTGGCATACGAAGTACAATGAAAAAGCTGTACCGTTCGATTTGATTATTGATTTGCGTTCTATCAATCAGATAGAAAAACTACATTATCTGCCTCGTGACAATGCCGGCAACGGAACGTTGTTGAAAGGAACGATCTACTATAGTATGGATAAGGAGAACTGGACAGAAGCAGGTGCTTTTGATTGGAAGCGTGACAATGAGACGAAGATTTTCAACTTCGGACAGAAGCCTACAGTTCGTTATATCAAGATGAGTGTGACAGAGGCTGTAGGCGACTACGGTTCAGGACGCGAGATCTATGTGTTTAAGGTGCCAGGCACAGAAAGCTATCTGCCGGGCGATATCAACAATGATAAAAAGATTGACGAGAACGACCTGACTTCATATACCAATTACACAGGTTTGAGAAGAGGTGATTCCGATTTCGAAGGATATATCAGTCGTGGCGACTTGAATGTAAACGGCCTGATCGATGCTTATGATATCTCTGCAGTGGCTACCCGCTTGGAAGGTGGTGCACATGTTCGGAATGTGGAAAAGGTAGAAGGCAATATTACGCTGACCACAGCTAAGCGCTCATATACGAAGGGCGAGACGGTTGAAATCCAGGTAAAAGGCACAGGGCTGAAGGCTGTCAATGCTTTGAGTTTTGCTCTTCCTTACAATCCGACCGATTACGAATTTGTAGGAATTGAGGCAGGTGCTGTCAAGGATATGCATAATATGACGAACGACCGTCTTCATACCAGTGGTGAGAAAGCATTGTATCCGACCTTTGTCAATCTCGGTGATCGTGAGACGCTGGAAGGCGATTGTGACCTGTTTGTCATTAAACTGAAGGCCAATCGAAATGTGAAGTTCGACCTGCAGGCAAAAGATGGTTTCTTGGTAAACAAACGAATGGAGGTCAGAAAGTTCTGAAAAAGAGAGGCATCTTCTTGTTTGATCGACAAGTAATGCCTACCTTTGCAACATGTGAATAAAGGAAGGGGTGTACGTATGTAAAATGGCGTACCCTCTGTCCTCTTGATATAGATACAACATTTTTATTCTTTAACTTTTAAATTAAAACCATTTATGAAAAAAATTGGAACATTACTGTTGGCCATGTGCCTTGCATTGGGTGCATGCTCTACACAGTCGACCTCTACCGTTCAGACGAACGATAAGGGTACGCAGTGGGAATGGAAGAACGGAACCATTGTAGTAAAAACACCTGAGCGTCCTGCCGGACAGCAAAGCGTGTTGGGCCTGACTACTCCGAAGATGGAAGTGGTACGTGTAGGTTTTGTTGGTTTGGGTATGCGTGGTCCGGGTGCTGTCGCTCGTTTTACTTATATCCCCGGTACTCAGATTGTAGCTCTTTGCGACTATGAGCAAAAACGTGCTGAGGCTTGCCAGCAGATTCTGAAGAAAGCTTCTCTGCCGAAGGCTGCCATTTATTCAGGAGCCAATGGCTATGAAGAACTTTGCAAACGCGATGATATCGACTTGGTTTACATTGCTGCCGACTGGTTGCATCACTTCCCTGTTGCAAAATGTGCATTGGAAAACGGCAAGAATGTAGCTATCGAAGTTCCTTCTGCTATGAACCTGAAAGAATGCTGGGAACTGATCAATTTGAGTGAAACAACTCGTAAGCACTGTATGATTCTGGAGAACTGCTGCTATGACTGGTTCGAAATGAATACCCTGAACATGGCTCAGAATGGTGTGTTCGGCGAAGTGATCCGTGCACAAGGTGCTTATATCCATAACTTGAGCGAATTCTGGGATTACTATTGGAAGAATGGCGAAGGCGACAAGCTGGGCTGGCGTTTGGATTACAACATGCGTCATCGTGGCGACGTATACGCTACTCACGGCCTTGGCCCTGTTGCACAGGCACTTAACATTCACCGTGGTGATCGTATGACTACACTGGTAGCTATGGATACCAAATCTGTTATCGGTAAGGCATTGGTTGAAGAAAGAACAGACTCAACCTGCAACAACTTCCGTAACGGCGACCACACTACGACGTTGATCCGCACTGCCAATGGTAAAGTGATTGAAATCCAGCACAACGTGATGACTCCTCAGCCTTACAACCGTTTGTATCAGCTGACTGGTACTAAAGGCTTTGCCAATAAATATCCTGTAGAAGGTTATGCTCTCGATGCAGCTCAGCTGAGTGCTTCTGGTGTACAGCCTAAGGTTGATGACCTGAGCGCACATGGTTTCATGTCTGACGCTGACATGAAGGCACTGGTAGAGAAATATCAGCACCCCATCCTGAAGAAATATGGTGAGATGGCTAAGGAAGTAGGTGGTCACGGTGGTATGGACTTCATCATGGACAGCCGTCTGGTATACTGCTTGCAGAATGGTCTGCCTTTGGATATGGACGTATATGACCTGGCTGAATGGTGCTGTCTGGCCGAGCTGGGCGAATTGTCTATGGACAATGGCTGTGCAGCCGTTGAATTCCCCGACTTCACTCGTGGCGAATGGAATGTAGTGAAAGGTTACAAGCACGCTTATGCAAGCCCCGAAGATGAGGCTGCCAGCATGGAGAAGGCTAAAGCTTTCACTGCTAAATTGAAAGAACAAGGTGCCAAAGAATGGGCAGAAGAAGGTAAATAAAACATAGTTTTCCGTATAGGAAAGCAATGGAATCTTAATCCCATTCCATCTTTTTATAGTATAAAGCCGGCTTAGTCCGGCTTTTTTACTATCTTTGCCTATGCTGACCAAATTAAGATCTGAAATGAAAAAGACGTTGTTATGGGCCTGCTTTCTGATAGGATGTGCAAGTGTACAGGCGCAAGATCCTCTTATTGAACCTGAAGAAGGACGGACGTTGCTCGAACGTTTCACCAAAGGTGGGAAATCCATTTCATCCAGTAGTATGAATTTACAATTCTATACGTCCGCTGCAGCCAATTTCATAGATGGCTCGTTGGACGAGGCTGCATTTAAAATCAATGGAGTCCGTTTGGAGTTGTTGGGAGATTTTGGTAAAAATTTCGCTTATCATTTCAGACAATCGTTCAATAAGTACAGCAATCCTCGTGCGGTGGACAACCTGTCTTCCTCTGTAGAGTGCGCTTACGTAGACTGGCGGATGAATCCTCATTTTACGTTGACGGTAGGAAAGCAGGCTATTCAGCTGAGTGGTTATGAATATTGGGTGAATGCAATTCGGGTACGTGAATTCAGTGATTTCAATAACTATATTGATTGTTATCAGGCAGGCCTGAATGGAGCCATCATCTTTTCGCCTACACAACGGTTGAATTTACAGGTGCTGAATAATTCGGCTGCTAAGGGAGAGGAGTCTTTTATCTATGGACTTCCCGAAGGGGTGAACAAGGTAAAAGTTCCTGTACTTTCCACTCTCAACTGGGATGGTTATTTCTTCGACAGAGGATTGAATCTGCGCTATTCCGCTTCCTGGGGCGAATTGGCCGACAAGCGTGACATCCTTTATCTGACCGCTGGTAATGTGTGGGAGAAAGGTCCTATTGTGGCATATGCGGATTTTATGTATTCACGTGAGGGTATTGATACGAAAGGGTTGATCAGTGAGCTGTCTGCTACGTTGGCTGATGGGGGTGTGACGGCTCAGCATGTCCATTACTTTACGACTATTCTTAATTTCGATTATCGGGTACATAAACACTGGAATGTGTATGCAAAAGGCGCTTACGAATTAGGGGGCGTGTATAAAGCAAATGGCCCTTATGAGAAAGGCCTTTATCGTCGCACATGGAATGCACAACTGTGCGCAGAGTACTTTCCGATGGACAATAGTGAATTGCGTATCTACCTGCACCTGTTGTATAAAGATCATGGACTGACGTCGCGTGCTCGTGCGTTGGGAGCCGATGACTATACGTCGCAGCGCATTTCGTTGGGTTTGGTTTATACCATTCCTGTTTTCTAAGGTTTTCTGATTTGTCCGTTGCCTTCGATAATCCACTTGTAAGTAGTAATTTCTTCCAAGGCCATCGGGCCACGTGCATGTAGTTTTTGAGTGCTGATGCCTATTTCTGCACCTAAGCCGAATTGAGCTCCGTCAGTAAATGAAGTCGGGGCATTGACGTAGACACAGGCTGCATCTACCTTGCGGCAGAACAGGGCTGCATTTGTCGGACTTTCTGTCACGATGCATTCGCTATGTTTGGAACTGTAGTGTTGGATATGATTCAACGCTTCTTCTATTGAACTACAGGTTTTAATGGACATTTTGTAATCCAGAAATTCGGTGCCAAAGTCCTGATCTGTGGCCATTTTGAGCAATTCTTGTGGATAGTTCCCTTGCAGTGCGGCATAAGCAGGGGCGTCAGCACAGATGATGACGTGGTTGTTGGCCAGCGGCGCGCAGAGTTGGGGCAGATCGTGGAGGCGTCCAGCGTGGACAATCAGGCAATCCAAGGCATTGCATACACTGACGCGGCGTGTTTTGGCATTGTTGATAATGGCTGTTCCCTTTTGCAAGTCACCTTCTTTATCGAAGTAAGTGTGGCAGATGCCTGCACCTGTCTCAATAACAGGGATTGTAGCATTCTGGCGGACGAATTGGATGAGATTGCTGCTACCGCGGGGGATTAGCAAGTCTACATATTGATTGGCATGGAGCAGTTCGGCGGTTGCTTCATGGGTGGCGGGGAGGAGTTCGACAATGTGTGGATTGAGTTGAAAATGTTTCAGCACCTGATGGATGACGTGGATGATAGCACGGTTCGAACAGTCGGCATCGCTTCCTCCCTTTAGGATACAGGCATTACCACTCTTCAGGCAGAGTGAGAAAACATCGAAGCTGACGTTGGGGCGCGCTTCATAGATGATGCCTATGACGCCAAAAGGAACGCTGACTCGCCGAATGCGCAACCCGTTGGGTAGTGTGTTTTCTTTCAGCGTACGACCTAACGGAGAGGGCAGGGTGGCAACGTTGCGGATGTCGGAGGCAATGCTTTGAAGGCGCTCTTTCGTGAGCTTCAGACGATCATATTTTGGATTGGCCGGATCCATACGCTCCAAGTCTTTAAGATTTTCAGACAGTATGAAATCTGTCTGTTCGATGGCGGCTTCGGCTACAGCCAGCAGGATCTTGTTGATATCTTTGTCGGTCAGTTCCAATAACTGGAGGCTGGCCTCTTGTACTGCTTCAAATGTATGGATCAGGTTCATTGTTGTTTTTTTTGTGGTTATTCGATGTACAGATAGTCGTAATGGATGATGGGTTTCTCGCCGTGTTTGCCCATGACTTCACGGGCTTGGTCTGAGCTGCAATTGGCTTTTCCGACGCCAATGGGCTTTCCTTCTGCATTGATGATACGGACGATATCGTCTTTCTCGAACTCACCTTTGACGTCTGTGATACCTACCGGTAGGATACTGGCAGCTTTGTCGGCAACTATAATTTCGGTGGCTCGTGGATTAATGTGTAACTCTCCTTTGGCGAATCCTTCGCTATGTGCAATCCATTTCTTGATGCTGGAGACGGGTTGCGCTGCTGGCACGAAGCGAGTGCAGAGCGTGTCTTCAGGTTTTTCTATCAAGTCAGTCAAGATATTGTCACGTTTGCCGTTGGCGATGATGACCGTGATTCCTTCGTCGGCTACCTTGCGGGCTATACGAGTTTTGGTCAGCATTCCTCCACGTCCAAAGCTCGATTTAGAGGCTTGGATGTAGGAGGTCAAGTCACAGTTTTGTTCGATTTTGCGGATGACTTTTGAGGTGGGATCGGATGGTAGCCCGTTGTAGATGCCGTCAATGTTGCTTAGTATGATGAGGGCTTGTGCGTCCATCATGGTGGCTATCAAGCCCGAAAGTTCGTCGTTGTCTGTAAACATCAATTCTGTGACAGAAATGGTGTCGTTTTCGTTGACGATGGGAAGAACACCATTGTCCAGCATCACGTTCATGCAGTTCTTTTGGTTAAGGTAGTGGCGTCGTGTGCCGAAACTTTCTTTCATGGTAAGCACTTGTCCCACGGTGATACCATATTCGCGGAACAGTTCATAGTAGCGGTTGATGAGCTTTACCTGCCCGATGGCGGAAAATAATTGGCGTTGGTCTACACTGTCCAGCTTTTTGATAGGTGAAAGTTCGCTTCGACCTGAAGCTACAGCTCCCGAAGAGATAAGGACTACCTTGATGCCAGCCTTGTGTAGGGCCGCAATTTGATCGACCAACGCAGACATGCGGGTAACGTCCAATGTCCCGTCGGCACGAGTAAGTACGTTGCTGCCAATTTTGACAGCAATTCTGTTCAATGTTTGTTTCATATTTGTGGTTTGGTCGTTTGTCTCTGTCTTAGCCATTTTGCTCCCTGTCGCGTTCGCGCATCACTTGCATGGCTGCTTCATAGTCTTCTTCGTTCACCAGGACAGCTACGTCTATGGCTGTTTCGGGGAGGGCTATGTTGACTGCGATACCGTCTTTAGTAGCAGATTTCACTCCGTTTGCTTCCAGTAATCCTTTTACTAACTCGGCTTCCCATAAGGAACCTTTGAATACTTCAATGAGTTTGCTTTTGTCTTCCGCTTTCATAACTTTCCGATTTAAAAGGTTTGGGTTTACAAAAATAACAAATTCATTTTTCAAAAGCTTATAATGTGTCGGATTATTTATGGATTACGTTGTATTCTTATTGCTAAACATCTACTTTAGCGTTGTAAAGTGGCACTTTAGAAGTCTAAAGAGGCACTTTACGATGCTAATCATTAAGGTCCAGATGACTGACTTGGATTGATTCATTGAGGAAAGTCGAGGCAGAATCGGCAAATTTCTCTTCGGCTTCCGTAGTAAAGTAAGTACAAGTTCCGCCACACGTGCATTGCGCATCCATTTCGGGATGACGTTTGAGGTAATCTTGCAAACTTTTGGCGACTAACTCACCTTGCGAAACAATGTGGATACCTTCTGGTACATATTGTTTTATTTTGGGCAGAAGCAAAGGATAATGAGTACATCCCAAGATGATTGTGTCAATCTGATTATCCTTAGCAAGCAGCTCGTCGATGTATTTCTTCACGAAATAGTCGGCACCTGGTGCTTGGGCTTCGTTGTATTCAACGAGGGGAACCCACATTGGACACGCTTGTCCTGTTACCTTGATTTCAGGGAAAAGTTTATGTACTTCCATGATATACGATTCCGATTTGATTGTGCCGGAAGTGGCCAAAATACCGACATGTTTGCTCTGGGTGATACTATCGATACACTCTACGGTAGGGCGGATAACGCCCAATACACGTCGGTCAGGATCGATTTGAGGGAGATTGTTGATTTGTATGCTACGTAAAGCTTTGGCTGAAGCCGTGTTGCAAGCCAGTATGACCAGGTGGCAACCCAACTCAAAGAGTCGTGTTACAGCCTGTAAAGTGAATTCGTATACGATTTCGAAGGAGCGTGTTCCATAAGGGGTCCGAGCGTTGTCGCCTAGATAGATGAAATCATTATGCGGGAGTATTTCTTTGAATTTGCTCAGGATGGTCAGTCCGCCATATCCAGAGTCGAAAACGCCGATAGGGCCTGGTTGGGATGGTAATGTATGTTTCATGCGTCGTTTTGAATAATCTATTCACAAACTTACTGATTTTATTCGAATATCAAGGCTGTTGTCGGAGGCTATTTCTTGTATATGCAAAAAAAATCCCGAAACACATGGAATGCATTTCGGGATCGCTTGATTTATAATTTGTGATTATTTTATTCCGAGTTGGGTTTTTACCTTGGCGGTCAGGTCGATGCTTCCTGTACCGATGTAAGCAACCGGTGTACGTGCGATATCGAAGATATAAACAACACCTTCTGCCTTACCTACAGCCTGAACAGCATCGTCCAGTTTCTTATAGATAGGTACCATAGCTTCTTGCTGAGCCTTTTCCATTGCCTGATAGGCTTCCTGTTGGAATTGTTGCTGGCGTTGTGCCATGTCCTGTACTTCCTTTGAACGTCTTTCCAGAATGTTCTTAGGTAGAGAATCTTGCTGTTGGAGCAGTTCCTGATACTTTCTGTTAAACTCTTCTTCCGAACGTTGCATTTCTTCACGATATTGTTTTGACAATGCATCCAAGTCGGCCTGTGCTTTAGTGAATTCAGGCATCACGGTGATGATTTCCTGCGAATTCATGTGGCCGAATTTGGCTTGTGCCATCGCTCCCAAGGGGAGGATGAACATAACTGCGATGAGTGCGATTTTTTTAAGCATAATGTTTATTTTTAAATTGATTATTCCTTCTTTTAGTGACTTTCGTGCAAATGTATTGATTTTAATTGGAATATCCTAACCTTGCCAATACTTCGTTGCTGATATCGATATCAGGAGAGGCGAATATAATGCTGGAAGCTGATGCACGATCGGTTACAACTGCATATCCTCGTTGGGTTGCGATTTCTTTGACGGCGTTGTAAATTTGATCTTGAATCGGACCTATCAAAGCTTCGCGTTTCTTATAAAGTTCGCCTTCTGGGCCAAAATATTTGCGGCGGAGCTCGGCTAAAGATTTTTCTTTTTCTACGATTTCATTCTCTTTTTGGGTACGTTGTGCTTCTGTCATGCTCTTGGCAGTAGCCTGGTAACTCTCATATAGATTTTTAGCTTCCTGCCCCGCTTTTTCTATTTCTGCCTGCCATTGTTTGCTGGCTTGTTCCAGTTGTTGGTTGGCACTTTCGTAAGCAGGGATATTCTCAAGGATATATTCCATGTCAATCAATGCAAACTTCTGCGCATAGGTTGCCACACTGAAGATGGTCAGTAGTAACAGGGTAAAAACACTCTTCTTCATAACTTATCGGTTTTGGTGAAACTAATGTTAGAATTCTTGTCCCAGAATGAAGTGGAACTGGCTTCCGCCATACGAACTTGATCCACGTACTTTGTCGAAACCATAAGCCCAGTCGATACCCATCATACCTACCATCGGGAGGAAGATGCGGACACCGACACCTGCCGAACGTTTCAGTTCGAAGGGGTTGAAGTCGTTTACCTCCTGCCAAGCATTACCGGCCTCGACAAAAGTCAGGGCATAAATGCTGGTACTGGTTTCGAGCATCAGCGGGTAGCGCAATTCAAGGCCAAGGCGGGTGTAGGCATAACCTTCGTTGCCGTAAGAGGCTAATGAACCGTTTTCGTAACCACGCAGGGCTATTGTTTCGGTTGCATAATAGGAATAGCCGGTCATACCGTCACCACCTACTTCGAAAGTACCGAACGGTGACTTCTTATATTTATTGTAATGACCCAGCAAACCGAACTCAACACGACCCATGAGGACAGGTGTACGTTTCACGTTGTAGGGGTCCATCAACGGAATGTACACTTTTGATTTGAATTTCCACTTGTGGTATTCTACCCATTTGTGCATCTTGTTGATATCATCCTGGTTGTTCAGGTTGTATTTGCTGTAGTCTACTCCGTCGAACAGAGAATAAGGCGGTGTAAACTGTACAGAGAGCGAGAATTCGGATCCTTGGCGCGGATAAATCGGGTTGTCGATAGAGCTGCGCGAAAGGGTCAGGTTTATACTCAAGTCGTTGCACTTTCCATTGGTTACAGGGAAGTATTGCCACTCTTTCAAAACATACCGTTGATAAGAGAGCTCTGCGGTGAACTGGAAGTAGTCATCAGGCCACTTCAGACGCTTACCAAACATGACGGCCAAACCATACATCTGAACTGATTTGTCGGGGTCATAATAGTTCTCGAAGTTAGAATAGTTG
>CAYQOV010000069.1:0-15562 GCA_964419245.1 uncultured Bacteroides sp.
TCTTTGCGGCGGATATATTCTTATCCATTTTCTTCGTAATTTTGCACGGATAATTTTCACGCACATGAGCTTTACGATTACCGAACTGCAACAACGATACGCCGCCCATCCGCAGATCGAGGCGGCCTTGCGCCTGCTGGCCGACGACCAGCTGAAACACCTCTTCGTGGGCGGGCTTCACGGCTCGTCGGCTTCCCTGCTGGCCTCGGTGCTGGTGGGACGGGCAGGTCGCCCGTTTGTCTTTGTGCTGGGCGACGGTGAGGAGGCGGGTTACTTCTACCACGACCTGGTGCAGGTGCTGGGCGACGGGCAGGTGCTCTTCTTCCCCTCTTCCTTCCGCCGCGCCATCAAGTACGGCCAGAAGGACGCCGCCAACGAAATCCTCCGTACCGAGGTGCTTAGCCGCCTGCAGAAGGACAGCCGCGGCTTGTGCATCGTCACCTTCCCCGACGCGCTGGCCGAGAAGGTGGTGTCGCAGGGTGAACTCGAGGAGAAGACCCTCACCCTCCACGTGGGCGAGCAGGTGGACATGACGTTCGTCACCGAGGTGCTCCACAGCTACGGCTTCGAGCATACCGACTATGTCTATGAACCCGGCCAGTATGCCGTGCGAGGCAGCATCATTGACGTATTCTCCTTCTCCAGCGAATACCCCTTCCGCATCGACTTCTTCGGCGACGAGGTGGAGAGCCTGCGCACCTTCGAGGTGGAGACGCAGCTGTCCAAGGAGAAGAAGGAGAGCGTGGTCATCGTGCCCGACCTCAGCAATGACCTCTCGGCAGGCGGCACGGGCGGCATGGTGTCGTTTCTCGACTTCCTGCCCGCCGACACCATCCTGTCCATGCGCGACTTCCTGTGGCTGCGCGAACGCATCCAGCAGGTGCACGACGAAGCTCTCACGCCCCAAACCATCGCTGCCCGTGAGGCGGAGGAGAACGGTGACATCCGTCTGGAGGGCAAGCTCATCGACGGCGGCGAGTTCACCGTCCGTGCCCTCGACTTCCGCCGCCTGGAGTTCGGCACCAAGCCCACAGGCACGCCCGACGCTTCGCTTCAGTTCGACACGTCGGCGCAACCCATCTTCCACAAGAATTTCGACCTCGTGGCCGACAGCTTTGCCCGCTATCTGGCCGACGGCTATACCATCTATATCTGTAGCGACAGTACCAAGCAAACTGACCGCATCCGCGCCATCTTCGAGGAGCGCGGGGGCGAGAAGATCACCTTCACGGCGGTGGAGAAGACCTTGCACGAGGGTTTTGCCGACAACCAGCTGCGTCTGTGTGTCTTCACCGACCACCAGCTGTTCGACCGCTTCCACAAGTACAACCTCAAGAGCGACAAGGCGCGCAGCGGCAAGGTGGCCCTTTCGTTGAAGGAGCTCAACCAGTTCCAGCCGGGTGACTACGTGGTGCACACCGACCACGGCGTAGGTCGCTTTGCCGGCTTGGTGCGCATCCCCAACGGCAACACCACGCAGGAAGTCATCAAGCTCGTCTATCAGAATGACGACGTGGTGTTCGTCTCCATCCACTCCCTCCACAAGGTATCCAAGTACAAGGGCAAGGAGGGCGAAGCGCCCCGCCTCAACAAGCTGGGTACGGGTGCGTGGGAGAAGTTGAAGGACCGCACGAAGAAGAAAATCAAGGATATTGCCCGCGACCTCATCAAGCTCTACTCGCAACGCCGCGAGGAGAAGGGTTATCAGTTCAGCCCTGACAGCTTCCTGCAACGCGAGCTCGAAGCCTCGTTCCTCTACGAAGACACGCCCGACCAGAGCAAGGCTACGGCCGACGTGAAGGCCGACATGGAGAGCGCCCGACCGATGGACAGGCTGGTGTGCGGCGACGTGGGCTTCGGAAAGACCGAGGTGGCTGTGCGCGCTGCCTTCAAGGCCGCGTGCGACAACAAGCAGGTGGCCGTGCTGGTGCCCACCACCGTCTTGGCCTACCAGCACTTCCAGACGTTCAAGGAGCGCTTGAAGAATCTGCCCTGCCGCGTGGAGTACCTGAGCCGCGCACGCACCGCCGCCCAGGCGAAGGCCGTCATCAAGGGATTGGCCGCAGGCGAGGTGAACATCCTCATCGGCACCCACCGCATCCTGGGCAAGGACGTCAAGTTCAAGGACCTGGGCCTGCTCATCATCGACGAGGAGCAGAAGTTCGGCGTCAGCGTTAAGGAGAAGCTCCGCCAGCTCAAAGTGAATGTCGACACGCTCACCATGACCGCCACGCCCATCCCCCGCACCCTGCAATTCTCACTGATGGGTGCGCGTGACCTCAGCGTCATCCAGACACCGCCGCCCAACCGCTACCCCGTCCAGACAGAGGTGCATACCTTCAACGAGGAAGTCATCATCGACGCCATCAACTTCGAGATGAGCCGCAACGGGCAGGTGTTCTTCGTGAACAATCGCATCTCCAACCTGCCCGAGCTGAAGGCCATGATCGAGCGCAACATACCCGACTGCCGCGTGTGCATCGGTCACGGCCAGATGGAGCCGGCCGAACTGGAGAAGATTATCTTCGACTTCGTGAACTACGACTACGACGTGCTCATCGCCACCACCATCATCGAGAGCGGCATCGACATCCCCAACGCCAACACCATCATCATCAACCAGGCGCAGAACTTCGGCTTGAGCGACCTGCACCAGATGCGCGGGCGTGTGGGGCGCAGCAACAAGAAAGCCTTCTGCTACCTGTTGGCACCTCCGTTGTCCAGCCTCACGCCCGAAGCCAAGCGACGCCTGCAGGCCATCGAGAACTTCTCCGACCTGGGTAGCGGTATCCACATCGCCATGCAGGACCTCGACATCCGCGGGGCAGGCAACATGCTGGGCGCCGAGCAGAGCGGCTTTATCGCCGACCTGGGTTACGAAACCTATCAGAAGATCTTGACCGAAGCCGTGCGCGAGCTGAAGAACGACGAGTTTGCCGACCTCGTGGCCGAAGAGCAGCAGGCGGCCGACGGTAGCGGGCAGATCAGTGGCGAGCAGTTTGTGGACGAATGTCAGGTGGAGAGCGACCTCGAACTCCTTTTGCCCGCCACCTACGTTACGGGCAGCAGCGAGCGCATGCTCCTCTACCGCGAGCTCGATTCGCTGGTACTCGACAAGGACGTCGATGCCTTCCGCGCCCGCCTCGAAGACCGTTTCGGCCCTGTGCCGCCCGAGACGGAAGAGTTGCTGCGCATCGTTCCTTTGCGTCGTCTGGCCGCCCGTCTGGGAGCCGAGAAGGTGTTCCTCAAGGGTGGTCGCATGACCCTCTTCTTTGTGTCCAACCCCGACAGCCCTTACTATCAGAGCCAGGCCTTCGGCAAGGTCATCGCCTATATGATGAAGTACACCCGCCGTTGCGACCTGCGCGAGCAGAACGGCAAACGCAGCATGCTGGTCAAGGACGTGCCTACGGTCGAAGAAGCCGTTGCCACCCTGCAGGAGATGGTGGCGATGGCGGTGGAAGAATAAGTGGTGGGATAAGCCTTACGCATGCCTCGGCCGTATCATCCTGAAGACGGACGAAAGCGTGTGTTGGATGGGTTTGCTCAGGATGATGAGCGTCACGGCCACCAGGATCAGGACGATGCCGAAAGCCTCCTGCAAGGTGAACGCCTCGCCGAAGACCAGTGCGCCGATGCACACCGCCGTCACAGGCTCCATGGCGCCCAGGATGGACGTCAGTGTACCGCCGATGTACTTCACGGCCAGCAGCAGGGTGATGTTCGAGATGACCGTCGGTACCACGGCCAGCAGTATCAGATTGGTGGCCGACAGGGCGTCGGGTATCGGCTGGATGCCTTCGTTGAGCCCTGCCTTGACGGCAAACATCAGGGTGGTGAAGACGAACACGTAGAAAGCCAGCTTGCGGCTGTTCATCGTCCGCACGCGCGACTTGTTCACCGTCGTGATGTAGCTTGCGTAACCCACGGCCGAGAGCAGCACGATGACCATTCCCATCGGGTCGAGCACCAGCTCGCCGCCCTTCAGCGACAGCTTGGCCACGCCATAGATGGCCAGCACAATGGCCGCCCACGTCACCCACGACGCCCGCTCCCTGAAGAGCACCAGCATCAGTAGCGTGACGAATACGGGGTAGGTGAAGTGCAGCGTCGTGGCCACACCTGCCCCCATGAAGTCGTATCCCCAAAACAGAAACAGGGCCGAAACCGTGTAGAAGCTCGCCAGCAGCAGGAGGAAGGGGATGTCTCGTCCCTCGATGCCGAAGGGCTCCTTGTGCAGCTTCATCATCCCCGCCAGCGCCAGCGTGGCGAAGAGGAAGCGGTAGAAGAGGATGGAGTCGAGTGACATACCTCCCTGCATCAGCGGCAGGGTGAAGAGCGGAATGAGGCCGAACGTCACCGACGTGGCCAATCCGTAGATAAAACCTTTCAATCTGTTCATGCTTGCGATACGTTTTTTTTCGTGAGAAATGCGTGCAAAGATAGAGCAAACCGAGGGAAGCACAAAGCGAAAACAACGTTTTCAGCTTTTGCTTCGGAGGTGCAGCCTATTTTATGAAAAGATAGAGCAAACCGAGGGAAGCACAAAGTGAAAACTAATTTTTTGGTTTGTCGCTTCCTACAGGTTGCAGAACAGGTTCACGAAGAAGGGCACGCTCAGGTCGATGAGGATGCCGTGGAAGATGGCGATGGGCATCACCTCCTTGCCCGAGCAGCGTGTGATGGAAGGCAGCAGCACGTCCATCGAGTTCACGCCCGCGGCCGAGATGGGAGCCAGCTGTCCGAAGTATTTGCGGATGAGGGGCGCACCCACTAGCGACATCATTTCGCGGATGATGTTGCTCAGCAGGGCGATGGTGCCCAGCTCCGTGGCCAGCTGGAGGCCGATGGAAGGCTCCTTGAACTGCGTGATGAGGATGGACGACAGCGAGTAGTAGGCAAATCCGCTGCCCACAGCCATGCAGTCGAACACGCTCCACTGGCTCAGCAGCAGGCTTGCCGCGGCCGAGAAGGCCAGGGTGCCTGTGATGGTAGCTGCCGGCACCAGCAGCATCTTGGGGCTTAGTTTCTTCAGTTCCTGTTGCAGGCTTCGGTTGCTTCCGATGCCGATACCCACCTGCAGCATCAGGGCATAGAGGATACAGAGCGACCAGTTGTGCATGTCTGCCTCCGGTTGGAAGCCGGCGCCGGCCAGGCAGCCGATGCCGAAGATGGCGAGTACAATCAGATTGTTCTTCATTTCTCTTCTCCTTTCTCAAAAAACAGTTGGAAAACGATGCGTGCGGCTACGATGCTGCCTGCCAGGCTCAGCACGGCCAGTATGGCTGCCTGCCATCCCACGCGCCCCAGGTTTTCCACGATGAGGCGGTTGGAGCCGATGGACAGGCCCAGCACAAACAGCAGGGCAGCGATGGTGAGCGAAGTGCTCTTCTCGATATTTTTCAGAAACTTCCCGTCGTGCAGGAAGCGGCCGATGACGATACCGGCCAGCATGGTACATATAATGCTGAACATAACGATTCTCTCTTTCTCTTTCTTTTGAGGTTGGACACAATGAACGGGGCGGGCAGACGTCATGCGTGCCTGCCAGTTTGATAAGGGGATGTCAAAAAGAAGGGGAGGAGGGTGCTTAGATAAACCCGCTGAACCAGTGGACGTGTACCGTCTGCTGGCTGTCCGTACCTTTGTGCAGGCGGACTTTCCGACAGGTCCTGTTTGATATGTGTAATGTCTGGTTCATGAATCTTTTTCTTGGTTTTGCGGCCGCAAAGATATTGCTTTTATGAATATATTCCAAATAAATATGCGGAAATCTATCTTTTCACCCCTTTGTATCCCTAAAACTCTTCGTCCAACCGTTGTATATCTGACGTGCGTGCCTTAATTTTGGGCGTCATTTCAAGAAGCGAAACCATGGCCGACTTGTACAAGGGAAATCTGACGGAAGGCAGCATCACGGGCACGATGCTCCGCTTTGCCTTCCCGCTGATGCTGGGCAACCTGTTGCAGCAGTGCTACAACATTGCCGATACGCTCATCGTGGGGCGTGTGTTGGGCGCCGATGCTCTGGCTGCCGTGGGATCGTCGTATGCCCTCATCGTGTTTGTCACGTCCATCTTCATCGGCCTCTGCATGGGGTGCAGTGCCGTGTTCTCCATGCAGTATGGTGCGCGCGAGTTCGACGGCTTGCGGCGCAGCATCTTCTCGTCCATGCTCATCGTGGGCGGCGTCACGCTGGTGCTCAACGTGGCTTCGCTCCTTTGGCTGACGCCCGTCATCCGCCTGCTCCACACGCCGCCCGAGGTAGAGCCGCTGGCGCGCAGCTACCTCTTCATCGTCTTCCTGGGCATGGTGCCTGTGTGCGTCTACAACTTCTACGCTTTCCTGCTCCGTGCGGTGGGCAATTCCGTGGTGCCTCTCTGCTTCCTGCTCGTGTCTGTGGTGCTCAACATCGGGCTCGACCTCCTCTTCATGCTCGGTTTGCACATGGGTGTCGAGGGAGCGGCCCTTGCCACGGTAGTGGCTCAGACGGTGGCCGCCCTGGGGCTTTATCTTTATACCCGCCGCCGTTTTCCCGCCCTGCGCCTGCGCAAGGCCGATCGGGTGGTCGACTTTCCGTCCATTCGCCGCCTGTCCTCCTATTCGTTGCTGACGTGCGTCCAGCAGTCGGTCATGAACTTCGGCATCCTCCTGGTGCAGGGCTTGGTCAACAGCTTCGGCACGGCCGTCATGGCCGCCTTTGCCGCGGCGGTGAAGATCGATTCCTTTGCCTACATGCCCGTGCAGGACTTCGGCAACGCCTTCTCCACCTTCATCGCCCAGAACTTCGGAGCCGGCCGCACCGACCGCATCCGTCGCGGCATTCGCAGTGCCGTGTGGCTCACCACCGCCTTCGCCCTGCTCGTTTCCGCCCTCGTCTTTGTGGGCGCTCCCTGGCTGATGTCGCTCTTCGTCTCTCCGTCCGAGGGAGAGATTATCGCCATCGGCGTGGAGTACCTGCGCATCGAGGGCAGCTTCTACGTGGGCATCGGCTACCTCTTCCTGCTCTACGGTTTCTATCGCGCCGTGGCTCTTCCCTCCATGTCGGTGGTGCTCACGGTGGTGTCGCTAGGCACGCGCGTGTTGCTGGCCTATCTGCTGGCTTCGTTGCCCCAGGTGGGCTATACGGGCATCTGGTGGTCCGTCCCCATCGGTTGGGCGCTGGCCGATATCGTGGGCGTGTGGTACTTTCGCTCCCGCCGGTTGCTTACCCGTTAGCGGCTTGGGGCAGGGGGTATCGTAAAACAGTGTTTTCGTGGGAGGAAAACACTGCTTTCCGAGTGCTAAAAGTATCGGAAACAGTTGCCGTTTCCCTTTATTTTCTTACCTTTGGAGAAAAATGCCATAACCTGAAGTTTACCGATTATGAAAAGACGCTGTTTGTTCCCTTTGCGCGAGGCTGCGCTATGTTTCTCTTTCCTGTTACCTGTGGGGCTTTGTGCGCAAATGCCCCTCTCTGAAAACTCGCGTGCCGATACACTTCTTCATGTGGGTTACGCCCGCGGAACGCTGAACAACCTGTCGGGCTCCGTGGAGCTTATCACCGAAAAGCAGATGAACAAGGAACTGCTTTCCAACCCGCTGGAGGCTATCCAGGGACGTGTGGCGGGTCTCTCTATTCAGAAGAATAGCAACGGTACTGCCGCCCTCGAATCCGTCCGCCTGCGTGGTACCACTTCGCTCACCAGCGGCAACGAACCCCTCATCGTGGTGGACGGTGTGCCGGGCGACCTTTCGATGCTGACTTCGCTTTATCCCACCGACATCGAGAGCTTCACCATCCTCAAGGATGCTTCGGAGACGGCTCAGTATGGTTCGCGGGGTGCCTCGGGTGTCATCAACATCGTCACCAAGCGCGGTGCGGGAGGCAAGACGCATGTCAATTATAGCGGCATTTTCGGCATTTCCCACGCCTACCGGCACCTGGATATGCTTGATGCCGATGCCTATCGTAGGGCAGCCGCATCCCTTGGTTACGAGGTGGTGGATCTCGGTCACAATACCGACTTTCAGAAGGCCATCGAGCAGACAGGCATCCAGCAAAACCACAACATTGCCCTCTATGGTGGTGGCGAACGGTCGGATTACCGCGTCTCGTTGGGCTATCAGGAACGTGAGGGCGTTATCCGCAACGAGTCGATGAAGCTGTTTACCTCGAACATGAACCTGAACCAGAAGCTGATAGACCGCCTGCTCGATTGCGAGTTGGGCCTGTTCGGCTCTGTCAAGCGCGACCGCACCCTGTTCGACCTCCAGAAGACCTTCTACTCCGCCGCCGCCTTCAACCCCACCTTCCCTGCGGGCAAGAACGCTTCGGGCGGATGGGACCAGCTGACGACGGCCAGTCAGATTACCAATCCCCTGGCGTGGATGGAGGTGGACAACCGCGACGCCACGTCCTACTTCAGTGCCCACGCGCGCCTCAACCTCAGTTTGCCGTTCAACTGGAAGCTGGTGCTCTTCGGTGCCTACACCTATAGCGAGACGGAAGACGACCAGTACCTGCCTACGCCCGTCTGGGGAGGCGGTCAGGCTTATCGCGGTAGTCGCCGTTCGGAGACTCTGTTGGGCAACATGATGCTGACATGGCAGAAGCAGACAGGTCGTCACTTCATCGACCTGCTGGCCTTGGGCGAAGTGTCTAAAGATACCTATTCGGGCTTCTACACCACCGTTACCAACTTCTCGTCCGACGAGATGGGTTACCACAACCTGCAGGGTGGCGCCCTGCGTCCGTGGGAGGGAACGGGTTCCTACTACGAAGATCCGCGCCTTGTTTCCTTCCTGGGGCGCGTCAACTATACGTTCGACAACCGCTACGTGCTCACGCTCAACGCCCGCACCGATGCCTCATCCAAGTTTGGTGCCAACCACAAGTGGGGCTTCTTCCCCTCGGCGTCCGTGGCGTGGAATGTGACGCAGGAAGACTTCATGCGCTCCGTCACGTGGATAGACAACCTGAAGGTGCGCCTCGGCTATGGCTTGGCGGGCAACCAGGGCGGCATCGACTCCTATACCACCATGTCGCTGGTGAAACCCAACGGCATCGTGCCTGTGGGCAATGCGCCGTTCGTCACCTACGAAAGCCTGCGCAACGCCAATCCCGACCTGAAGTGGGAGGTGAAATACACGTTCAACGCAGGGTTCGACCTGGCCATGCTTGACAACCGCCTGCTCCTCTCGTTCAACGCCTACCGCTCCAAGACCGAGGACATGCTCTACTCCTATCACGTCAGTGTCCCGCCTTTCCCTTACAACACCCTGCTGGCCAACATCGGCTCCATGCGCAACAGTGGTCTTGAGATGGCCGTTGGCTTCACGCCCCTACGCACCAGAGACATGGAGCTGACCGTCAACGCCAACGTCACCTGGCAGCGCAACAAGCTTCTTTCGCTGAGCGGCATGTACAACGGCAAGTGGATTTCGGCCGCCGAATACACGGCCATCGCAGGTTTGGACGGTGCCGGCTTCCACGGCGGCTACAACAACATTGTCTATCAGATTGTGGGGCAACCTTTGGGTGTGTTCTACCTGCCCCATTGCAACGGCCTTGTGTCCGACGGCAACGGCGGCTACAAGTACGACATTGCCGACCTCAACGGTGGTGGAGCGGACATGGAAGATGGCGAAGACCGCTATATTGCGGGGCAGGCCGTACCCAAGGTGATGCTGGGTTCCAACATCAGCTTCCGTTACCGTCGGTTCGACGTGTCGTTGCAGGTCAACGGTGCCTTCGGCCACAAGATTTATAACGGCACCGCCCTGACCTATATGAACATGAACAGCCTGCCCGACTACAACGTCATGGCCGATGCCCCCGCCCGCATGATAACGGATCAGACGGCCACCGACTACTGGCTGGAGAGCGGCAACTACGTCCACTTCGACTATCTCACGTTGGGTTGGACGCCGCCCTTGCGTGAGGGCAAGCTGCTGAAGAGTATCCGCCTGGCCTTTACCGTCAACAACCTGGGCACCCTCAGTGCCTATTCAGGCTTGACGCCGCTCATCAACAGTACGCAGGTTGACTCCACGTTGGGGGTCGATGACAAGCGTACCTATCCCTTGTCGCGTACCTATACGCTCAGTCTTAGTTTGAACTTCTAAATAAAGAAAGGAGATCGTCATGAAACAACATATTCTCTTTCCGTTTGTCGCCAGCCTGTTCTTCGTCCTGCTTCTGGCCGGGTGCAGCCGCTTTTTGGAGGAAAATCCCCGCGACGGCATCAGTGAAGACCAACTGGCCACTTCCTTGCAGGAAGTCTATCGTTTCCACGTAGCCACGCTCTACAATCACGTAGGAGGTTGCGAAGACAGCCAGGGCCTGCAAGGCACAGGTCGTGGCGTTTACGACCTCAATACCTTTACCACCGACGAAGCCATCATGCCCACCCGCGGTGCCGACTGGTACGACGGCGGCTTCTGGCAGGGACTTTATCTCCATCGCTGGGGTGTCAGCAACAATGCCATTTTTCACACGTGGGAATACCTCTACAAAGCCGTTGTCCTCTGCAACCATTCGCTGGCCAAGATAGATGCTTATGCCGCCGCCCGCCCCGCCGACGATGTAGAGCCTTATAGAGCCGAGGTGCGTGCTCTGCGTGCTTTGTTCTATTACTACCTCATGGATCTCTTTGGCCGTGTGCCCCTCATCAGGCATACCGATGACGCCTCCACCGACCTCCTGCAGGTGGAGCGGAGCGAGCTTTTCCGCTTCATCGTGTCCGAACTTCAGGAAGCCTTGCCTGCCTTGAGCGGCGAACGCAGCAACCAGCCGGGCGTTTACTACGGCCGCATTACCCGCCCCGTCGTGTGGTTCCTGTTGGCCAAGCTTGCTTTGAATGCCGAGGTCTATGCCGACGACGACTGGACAGACGCACTCCGCCCCGACGGCAGGCAGCTGTTTTTCGATGTGGACGGCGTGAAGATGGATGCCTGGCAGACCGTCTGCCACTATTGCAACCTGATAACCGAAAGCGGATATACTCTGGAAACTGACTATCGGAGCAACTTTGCCGTGTTCAACGAGTCCTCGTCCGAGAACATCTTCGTCATCCCCATGAACAAGACCCTTTACACCAACCAGTTCATCTACCTCTTTCGTTCGCGCCACTACAACCATGCCAAGGCCCTCGGCTTGGGAGGCGAGAACGGTGCGTCGGCCACGCTCGATGCGCTCGATGTCTTCGGCTACGGCACGGACGAGGAAGATCCCCGTTTCCGCCTTTGCTATTATGCCGACGAGGTGACCGACCTGCAGGGCAATCCTGTCCTGCTCGACGACGGCCGCACGCCCCTTGTCTATGAACCCCGCCGTGTGGAGCTCGACCTTTCGGGCAAGGAATATGAGAAGACCGCGGGTGCCCGCATGAAGAAGTACGAGGTCGATCCCACCAGCTTGAAAGACGGCAAGTTGGCCGACAACGACATCGTGCTTTTCCGCTATGCCGACGTGTTACTGATGCAGAGCGAGGCCAAGGTGCGTGCCGGCGGCAATGGCGATGCCGAGTTGGAGCAGGTACGCCGTCGGGTGGGAGCGCCTTCACGTCCGGCTACGCTGGAGACCTTGCTCGACGAACGTCTGCTGGAGTTGGCTTGGGAGGGCTGGCGCAGGCAAGACCTTGTCCGCTTTGGTCTTTTTACCCGTGCCTACAGCCATCGTCCGCAGGTAGAGGATGAGGCCACCGGTTTCACCACCGTCTTTCCCATCCCCGAGAAGGTCATCAGCATGAACCCCCAGCTGCGTCAGCACAAAGGTTACTGATGATGCGTACACATGCGCTGCCTGAAGGGGAAATCCGCTGCCTTTACCCCTTCAGGCCGAATTTCTTCCGATAGTACGACTCTGCCGTGTAGAGCGCGGCGGCGGGGTTGTTGCCCGTCACGCGGTCCTTGGTGACGAGGGTGGTGGCGTAGGCCTCGGAGTACTTGTAGAACAGGCTGTCGTGCCCCACGCAGAGGCCGATGACTACGTTCAGGTCCGTCTGTGCCTCGTTCAGCAGGCGCGCCTGCAGGATGGGGTTGCACATGGCCGCCCCGATGGATTCGCATGCCTGCGGGATGCCGATGGACGACTTCGCCTTGCCCGCCACCTTGCAGATCACCGCCAGCGGTTCGAAGCCGTTGGCTTGCAGGATGCGGGCAAAGATGCGTGCCTCGCGGATGAGGCCGATGCAGTGGGCGATGCCTATCTTGTGTGCCCCTATCTTTCGGGCAAACTCCATGATTTCCTGTACGCGCGTCCATTGGCAGTAGCCTTCGTATTCCACTTCGGCGCTGGCCACCATGATGTCGTGGTTGCGCGGCTCGTCGTAGCGCTCCAGCGCCCATTGCAGGTCTTCCTCCTTCAGGTGGGTGGTGGGACAGAATTCGGGATACGTGCGGTTCTGGTACTTGCAGTTCTGTGTGCCGCAATCCACGCACGAGTGGCGGGTGGGCGATGAGGGTTGTTCGGAGGTATTCATAGGGTAGATATGTTTTATGATTGTTGTATAGTGTAGTTTAATAGTTCTCGAACCGATACAAACTCTTTGAATCCCCAACGGCGAGGAGGAAACAAAGAACTTTGTAGACTGATGAATTTTTTATTTCCTACCAGATAAGAGGGTTTAACCAGTTTCATAACAACACGTACATCGTCTTCGGCAATGGTTTTGTTATGTATGTGTGGTAAATCTTTGCGATATCGGATAGAGCTGAATGCGATTTGATAGATGTCTCGTATTTGTCCTCGGATGACAGGTACAAAGAAGTCGTATTTTTGGAAATTCAGTTGTGAAAGTTTGTTGGAAGCAGTAATTTTTCCAAAATAATATTCTATCTCTTTTTCTCTGTCGATGAATTTCTGGAAATATTCTCTTTGTCCATTTTCGAAAATGGTAACGGCCAGAATGGTTCCACTTTTCTCTAGTGTCAGATTAGTCCCTTTCTGGGCTTTTACATCTTGCAAAATTTGTATAGTGGGTTGTTTCCAAATCAGTGAATGTAAAAAATCTTTTAGTAAAGAGCTGCTTTTTTCATTGGTTGGGCGTAGCGGAAAAGCGCCGATGTTTACTTTTTCGATGGAGCGATAGAATTCAGTTTTGGCCACTTCTTCGTCTGTGCCATTGCCTGGGAATAGTATATATCCTCCCAATACTTCTTTTTTAATGGGAAGTCCTTCTTGTTTCGGGTCATAATAGAGTGCATCTCTATAACGATGCATTTGATTGATGGCATCATTGGGAGGTATGTCAGGTCCGTTTGTATCGGATTGCCCTATTCTATATTTGGCGTCGAATAAATAGGTGAGTTTGAAGCCAGTTTCGATGTCGTGCCTGGTCAGTTGGAGGACGATGTCGGGTTTCTGAGGCACGGTAAAGGAATAGGTATGATCAATGGATGTCTCGTTATTGTTGTCTGTTTTGCTTTCTTTGGGGTTGTAAATAACTTCGGCTAATTCGACAGAATCACCGTCTGAAGTCATTCTGGAAAAGATAATTTTGGATTTTTGTCCTTGGGGCAATGCATAAGTAAAGTGTTTGTTCAGTTCTATTCGGCTTTGATTGTTTACCTGTAAATTCTTTTCCTTTAATATCGACTTGACTAAGTTTTTTACCTGTATAAAACACCAGATTTCATACAGGGTGGCAATGTCTTTCAGTTCCAGACTTCGAATACCTTCTTCCAGGTCATAGCTGCATGTCAGCAACAACCAGATGCGATAGATTTGTGTGTATCCTGTTCCTTGTTTCAGGGTTAATGACTCTTGCTCCAGCCCTTTGAAGTGGCCTACTGTGCGGAAAAAAGGGTGGTACACCAGTCGTTTCAACTCTTCTTCTACTTGGGTTATTTTGTTGCAGAATGTCACATTCGAATCCATGGGGTAATTCTCCAGAATTCTATGTTTTAGTTCTACGAATTTCTGGGTTACGGATTTGACGGCATATTTCAGGAAACGATTTTCATACGTGTCGTTGTTCATACGGGGGACTTCTGTCCGGTACAGTCGTTGGTGTTCTGTTCGATGTTCAGCCAGTTCTGTCTCCAGTTTTGGGGTGAGGCGTTTTAGTCTGTCTGCCCGGCAATAAGTTTCCCTGTGCTTCATCCTATGGTGTGGGTGGTCTATGACCACTTTCACTGCATGGATGAACTCTTCGTTGATATCTTTGAACACATTCCACCAGATGATATCGGGCGTGCCTCCCTGTGGCTTTTCTTTGAAGGCATGATGGGTGCGGCGGAGGAAATCGATAGAAAGCATTCGGTATTCTTCTTCGATGTCGTGGACGATGTGTTTCAGGTCGTTGTGGTAGTCCAGCTTTGTGGACAATACATCGTAGCTGAAGATAAAGATTTTTCTTCCTTTTTCTAGCAGTTTGTAAACGATTTTTAAGTCTGCTCGTCCGATGTCGTTGGCATAATTGATGTGTCCGTACAACACTTGAGCGTCTTCGTTGAAGCTGAATCCTTCGCTCACGCTACGCAAATGAGTGTCGATGTAGGCGTTCTTAACTTTTGTCTTGAATCGTATCCAGTATTGGTAGTCTGTGTTTTCGAAGAATGCGGAAGGTGCATACGAGCCTTGTTCTATCTGCTTTCCTTTGTAGGTCAGCACTGCGCTGTCTTCGCTCCATGTGTAATAAGATTTCAAGGCTTCCGAATCGGGAGTTACCCGCATGCAGGAGGCTGCTTTCCTGAAAATTCGTTCATACGAATTGCAGGAAACCAATAGCTCGAAATCGGTATGTTCTAGTTTTAGCAATGCTTCCATGCTGCGTTAACTCCAGAAAGAGCAATAATATGTGTTGTCCAACTTCCGTTTCATCTCTTTCAGTTTTAGCAGGGAAATCGATTTCTCTCGTATATCTTCATCTGCGATTTTGTTTTCTTTTTTCGGATAGCAAGTCCTGCATATTTCGCTGAACTGTTCTTGGATGGTTATGGCGAGGTCGTCCAGCAGGCATCCTGTTTGTTCCCAGTTCATCAGTTTGTTTTTGTCTCCTTCGATACGGCTCAGTATTTTCATGTTGGTCACTTCGTCCAGCGCTTGTATCAGCAGACGGCATTCATCGTTTTCGGCGTACTGCATGTTGGCCAGTACGTACAAGATGGCTTCGTTTCGTGTGCGATAGGCTATTCTGAACGGGCTTCCTTTTAACGTTTCGTTGATTTGACTCAGATATTTGATGACTGTATCACAGAGCTTTGAGCTTTTTTCGTACACATCCATTGCTTCTACGGCATAAGGTAGGACGGCAGAAGCCTCGATAGCAGGCAGTCTGTTCTCTGCGGCTGTGAGTCCGCCCTCCAGGTTGGCATCGTTCATTTCGAAGGTCATGGCGCGATCCAGCACTTTGCGCGAGAAGCTGAAGGTAGTTTCGTCCATGTTGACCGTACCCATGACAATCAGGTTAGGAGGCAGACAGATGCCTTTGGTGCGGAACGTCTCGCGAAGCTGGGCTTCACGCCCTTTGTCTTTTTCGATGATTTGTCCGTTTATTTCCCAAATGTCGCCGAACAAATCGTTCAAAATGGAATCTCCCACCCAATCATTGTGCTTATTCTTCCCGAAATTGTTTAA
>CAYQOV010000070.1:0-15507 GCA_964419245.1 uncultured Bacteroides sp.
AACGTGGAAACAGAGGCAACACCTTTCATGGTATCCTACTCATTGCCTTATTCTCCTTCTCAGCTTTTTACATCGCTGAAATTCCATTCGTAAAAAGTTTATCCTTCAGTCCATTGATTGTAGGTATTATATTAGGTATGCTCTATGCTAACAGCCTTCGCAACCGTCTGCCTGAAACCTGGGTACCTGGCATCAAATTCTGTACCAAACAGATTCTTCGTGCCGGTATCGTGCTCTATGGCTTCCGTCTAACACTGACCGAAGTAGCAGCCGTAGGTCTACCTGCCATTGTAGTAGACAGCATCATCGTATGCGGCACCATTTTCTTGGGAGTATTCTTGGGCAAATTGATGAAAATAGATAAAGATACAGCCTTGATCACATCAACTGGTAGCGCCATCTGCGGTGCGGCAGCAGTATTGGGTGCTGAACCTGTCATCAAATGTGAAGGTCATAAGACAGCTATCGCTGTATCTACCGTAGTTATTTTTGGAACCATTGCCATGTTCCTCTACCCCATCATGTACCGTTCAGGGCTGCTGTCTAGTTTGTCCGACACCCAAGTAGCCATCTATACTGGAAGTACTCTGCATGAGGTAGCCCATGTAGCAGGCGCAGGCAATGCGATGGATCCTACCGATACGTTAGGCATTGCTGGTACAGCCACCATCACCAAAATGATCCGTGTCATGCTGCTGGCCCCCGTACTGGTCATCATGAGTTTTGCCCTTGCCGGACGAAAAAAATTATCAGCAGACGGCACAACAACTAAGAGCAAGATTACAATTCCTTGGTTTGCCTTTGGTTTCATCGGTATCATCTGCCTGAACTCTCTACTTCAGTACCTCTTCAACGCACCAACCGTCAAGGACATCCCTCTGAACGGAGCCATCGAATACATTGATACCTTCATGTTAACCATGGCCATGACAGCACTGGGCACAGATACAAGCATCGATAAGTTCAAACAGGCCGGAGCCAAGCCTTTCGTACTGGCCTTTGGACTCTTCATCTGGCTGTTACTAGGTGGTTACCTACTAGTAAAGTATTTGGTGCCACTGATGGCTTGATAAGCCAAACCTTGGTCATAAAAATGGGCCTGCTCCTGTTCTAACAGAAGTAAGCCCATTTTTCTTTCTCTTAGGACACTTTCAATTCAATTCCTCTTCCCGAATTCCCAGTACGTAAGCCAAAGAAGGAACCACCGGACACCACTGGCAAACTGATGGCAAAGTAAGCTCCTCCATGCGGAACCACACCACCTGCACTTCCTGCTCCTTCGCATTCTTTCTCCTTTCCCGAAGAACTTCACCCGTCACCTCATTCATTTTTTCCTCGTCGATGGTCGTGGCAGGTACCAATAATGCTTGCTTTACAGAAACATTGTTCAACACAAGAGTCACCAGATCGTGATATAACGCCTCGGCCGTCGCCAGATTTTCAGTGGGAACTACCCCAAAAACATATTCAGCCAACCCTGTGCGACAAGCCTTGCCATCCAAGTCAGATAAAAGAGAAGGAGTACAGACACTCAATGCATCCCCATCCGTTCCTTGAACTAACAAAACCTGCACCTCCGCCGAAGAAAAATCACGGATACCCGCATCTAACAGCAGACAATCCAACCAGGCTACCAAATCAAACATAGGCAAAGGACGCCCTAGACGAGCAGACATCACTTCACGCACCATCTCGACTGTCTGGTTTAAAAACGACACGTCTATCAATATCACACGTTCCGAAAGTTTCAAATTCGCAGTTCTATTCATATTCTTAATTCATGTCAGTTATCACCTGTGAAATGTGCAAAGATAACACAAATAAAGGAGAAACAAGACATAAAGGCTGAACGAATGACATTTTGTCACATAAAATTATCAATTCTAAGACATTTTGTCCACACAATACAAATGGCAAGAGTTTTGCAAATCAATCGATGCCAAACCTAACCAAGACTAAAGAAAGGAGAAACAATATGAATTTTAACAACTTTACAATCAAAGCGCAAGAAGCCGTACAGGAGGCCGTGAACCTAGTACAACGCCGGGGACAACAGGCCATCGAGCCGGTACACCTGCTGCAAGGAGTCATGAAAGTGGGTGAGAATGTCACTAACTTCATCTTCCAGAAACTAGGCATGAACGTCCAGCAGATAGAGCTGGTTCTCGACAAGCAGATAGAGTCACTGCCCAAGGTATCGGGCGGGGAACCTTACCTAAGCCGTGAAACCAACGAAGTGTTGCAGAAAGCCATGGACTATTCCAAGGAACTAAACGACGAGTTCGTTTCACTGGAACCCATCTTGCTGGCCCTGTTAACTGTCAAGAGTACTGCATCGAGTATCCTGAAAGATGCTGGTATGAGCGAAAAAGAACTGCGTACAGCCATCAATGAACTGCGTCAGGGATCAAAGGTCACTTCACAATCGAGCGAAGATACCTATCAATCACTGGAAAAGTATGCCATCAACCTGATAGATGCCGCCCGAAACGGCAAGCTCGATCCAGTCATCGGCCGTGACGAAGAAATCCGTCGGGTTCTGCAGATATTGAGCCGTCGTACCAAAAACAATCCTATCCTGATCGGCGAACCTGGTACCGGTAAGACCGCCATCGTCGAAGGATTGGCACAGCGAATCCTTCGTGGCGATGTGCCGGAGAACCTGAAAAACAAGCAATTGTATTCGCTCGACATGGGTGCCTTGGTAGCCGGAGCCAAATACAAAGGCGAGTTCGAGGAACGTCTGAAGGCCGTCATCAACGAAGTAAAACAGTCCGAAGGCAATATCATCCTTTTCATCGATGAAATCCATACCTTGGTAGGTGCCGGTAAAGGTGAAGGCGCCATGGATGCCGCCAACATCTTGAAACCAGCGCTGGCCCGTGGCGAAGTACGTAGCATCGGTGCTACAACGCTTGACGAATACCAGAAGTATTTTGAAAAGGACAAAGCACTAGAGCGTCGTTTCCAAACCGTCATGGTGAACGAGCCTGATACGCTGAGTACCATCTCCATCCTGCGTGGATTAAAGGAACGTTACGAAAACCATCATCACGTTCGTATCAAAGACGATGCCATTATCGCCGCCGTGGAGTTGAGCAACCGGTACATCACTGACCGTTTCCTCCCCGACAAGGCCATCGACCTGATGGATGAGGCCGCTGCCAAGCTGCGTATGGAAGTAGACTCTGTGCCTGAAGAGCTGGACGAAATCTCACGTAAGATCAAGCAGCTAGAAATCGAACGCGAGGCCATCAAGCGCGAGGACGATAAAGCCAAGCTGGAACAGATTGGTAAGGAACTGGCCGAACTCAAGGAACAGGAAAGCTCCTACAAAGCCAAGTGGCAGAGCGAAAAGACACTAGTCAACAAGATACAGCAGAACAAAGTCGAGATAGAGAACCTGAAATTCGAAGCCGAGAAGGCCGAACGCGAAGGTGACTACGGCAAAGTAGCCGAAATCCGTTACGGCAAGCTACAGGCCTTGAACAAGGAAATCGAAGAGACCCAGCAAAAGCTGCATCAGATGCAGGGCGACAACGCCATGATTAAGGAAGAAGTCGATGCCGAAGACATCGCCGACGTCGTATCGCGCTGGACGGGTATCCCCGTCAGCAAGATGCTGCAAAGCGAGAAGGAGAAACTCCTCCACCTGGAAGAAGAGCTCCACAAGCGCGTTATCGGTCAGGACGAGGCCATCGAAGCTGTATCCGACGCAGTGCGTCGCAGCCGTGCCGGTCTGCAGGACCCCAAACGGCCTATCGGCTCTTTCCTCTTCCTGGGTACGACGGGGGTCGGTAAGACCGAATTAGCCAAGGCTTTGGCCGAATTCCTGTTCGATGATGAGACAATGATGACCCGTATCGACATGAGCGAATATCAGGAGAAGCATAGCGTGTCCCGACTCGTCGGAGCGCCTCCCGGATACGTCGGCTACGATGAAGGCGGGCAGCTGACCGAAGCCGTAAGGCGGAAACCCTACTCCGTAGTCTTGTTCGATGAAATCGAAAAGGCTCATCCTGATGTATTCAACATCCTGTTGCAGGTACTCGATGACGGACGTCTGACCGACAACAAAGGCCGGACGGTGAACTTCAAGAACACCATCATCATCATGACCTCCAACATGGGAAGCTCGTACATCCAGAGTCAGATGGAGAAACTGAACGGCAGCAACAAAGACCAGATAGTGGAAGAAACCAAACGAGAAGTGATGAACATGCTGAAAAAGACCATACGGCCCGAGTTCCTCAACCGTATCGACGAAACCATCATGTTCCTGCCGCTGACCGAGCCCGAAATCAAGCAGATTGTCATGCTCCAGATAAACGGCGTACGCCGCATGCTTGAAAGCAACGGAGTGCAGCTCGAACTGACCGACTCCTCCGTCAGTTTCCTGGCACAGGCCGGTTTCGACCCCGAATTCGGCGCCCGTCCTGTCAAGCGTGCCATCCAGCACTACCTGCTCAACGACCTCTCGAAGAAGTTGCTCGCACAGGAAGTAGACCGCAACCGCCCTATCATCGTGGATGTAAATGCCACCAAGGATGGGCTTGTGTTCAAAAACTGACCCGAAATGCCCACTTGATTATTTAATGGACGATTAAGTGGGCACTTAATAGGCTATTAAGCGACCATTTAATAGACAATTAAATGAGCATTTAACAGGCTATTAAATAAAAGGCCTGCATAAATAACATTAAAGGCTGAATCGCATGGGAACATCCCACATCGATTCAGCCTTTATTATGACCTTTCTTGGCCCGTTAACTATTCGGCAGCTTCTGCATCCGTTTCTCCTTCTTCAGCCTGCTTCTCTTCAAAATCTGCCATGCCTGCATTCACCAACAGATTATACCAGGAAATCAACTTCTTGATATCCGATACATGAACACGATCGCGGTCATAACTAGGAAGCACTTCAGCCAAATATGCACCCAGTTCATCAGCAGAAGCCTTCTTCAGATTCAACGTGACCAAAGCGCCGTTCTCCTTCTCTTTCATCGAAGCAAAAACTTGACGCAACGGTATGTCTTCAGCATCCGTATACATGGCAATATCACCTAAAGAAATAATTTTCTCATTGCCATATGCCGGAAAACGTTTTTTATCAGCAATCGATTCAACAATCAACATGTTCTTGCCTCTCGAAACAAGTTTATACAATCCCGGTTTGCCAGAAATGGACAAAATAGTCTTCAACATAATCTGTTCTATTCAAATTTAATATTAGACAAATAAAAAATACCGCTATATTGCTTCGGAAAGTCCGCCTGCATTAGCGCTCGCAAAGGTAATCAATATTTTTAGATAGCGAAGAAATCAGAGCCAAAACCTGAGGAATCAAAGGAGAATTGCCGTCATTTACGATGACATAATCGGCCATCCTGCGTTTTTCCTCATCATCCATCTGGCAGCGGATACGCTGCTCAATCTGCTGGCGCGACGAGGCATCGCGGCTGACAGCCCGCTGAATACGGACCTCCAAAGGAGCATCAACCATAACCACCTTGTCGACTTCCCCTCGAAACCCCGCTTCCAAAAGTATGGCCGACTCCATGCCTACCCACGGACACTCCGAACGGACAGAGCACCAAAGACGGAAATCATCCTTGACCCGCGGATGCACAATGGCATTCACCTGAGCTGCATGCTCCGCACTGCCAAACAAATAGGAAGCCAACAAAGGTTTGTTCAGATTTTCCCCGACATATACCTCCTCTCCCAACAATGACGTCAGGCCGCGACGAATCCCTTCATCCGCAACCATCAGCCGACGAGTCTCGATATCAGAAATATAAACAGGAATGCCCATCACTTCCAACAATCGTGACACCACACTCTTGCCGCTACCGATTCCTCCGGTCAGCCCTATCCTAATAGCCATAATCCGTTGGTATTTGTTCAATCAAGAAATCGACTTGTTCAGGAATGAAACGTACATGGCTGACTCCTTCAGGCAAAGTTCTCAACTTGACAGTATACTTTTCACTGCCCAGACGGGCCAGCTCTTCATAAGAAACGACCAAATGGAAATCGTCGGCTGTAATTTGACGAAAGCGTCCCATCCCCACCTGAAAAGAAACCTTCACCTTCGATGGAAAGGCACGTAACACTTTGTCGGCAGGAAAATTAACACCTCGTAGAGGTACCTCCACTGTCTTTTCCGTATACATATCTACAGGTAGTGTCAACTTTACGGAAGCCGGAACATACTTAGCTCCTTTCGGGGCCGACAAAACGACCTCGCGCTTCAAAGTATCGGTAATATTGTCCAATTTCAAAGGCAAGGTATAAGCTACCCTCATCGTATCCAAAGCATCCGAAGGAGCATAGACCCGAACTGAATCTGGTGTGAAAAGCGTATCGGGCAAATAATATTGTTCGCCTGCACTCACCTTTCCACACAACTTGACCGGTATCATCTTGGACACACCCGTAGAATAGTAGTACTCCAACGTATCAGGCTTCATGGAAAGCAATGCGGTAGAAGCATTCAGTTGGCCCGTTATCCATTTTTGTACTTGCGAAGTCTGTATCTGCACATGGTTGCCCATGTTGCCATAGTTCTTGAAATCAAGGATTACAGGATAAAAATTCTTGCCCAACATATAGTTGAGCAATACCGTACCCTTATCACGTACCCTTACCCTGACTTCAGACACCGGCTCAGAAGTAATGACTACATTTTCGGGGACGTTTCTCAGCCGAACTGGAATGGAGAACTCCGTTTCATAGTCGTTGTTCAGCGTCTGAAGCAACCAGAAGCCTGCCGCAATGAGAAAGAAAAACAAAAAAACAAAGAACTCCCGGCTCTTTGCACTGAGCAGGAAGTCCTTTGTCTGTTTCTTCGTCTTCAGAAATAGCCGCTTTATGTTCCTCTGTTCGAACATAAGTCCTGATTTTATTTATTGGCAGCCTGGCTGTTGTTGGCATCAGCAGCGGCGGCGAAGATAGAATTCTTGTCGATACGGATTTTTACGTTCGAAGCGATTTCCAGCACTACGTCATTATCATTGATTTCCTTAATCACGCCATGGATACCTCCGGCTGTGATAACCTTCTGGTTCACCTGAAGCGACTTGCGGAAATTGGCGATTTCCTTCTGCTTTTTGTTCTGCGGACGAATCATAAAGAAATACATGATAACGAACATGGCAATCAGCATGATCCATGTCCAGCTGGCATCAGGTCCTGCGGCAGGAGCCTGCAAAAGAAATACAGTCATTAAATTCATAAGATTTTTCCGTTTGTTTTTTTATAAATTTGAAAAGCAAAGATATCAGTTTTTCGACAGCTTTCCATCTTTTTTCAATTGATTAACAATTCCGTCCAGCGTACCGTTTACAAAGCTCCCGCTCTTGGCTGTACTGTACAGCTTGGCGATGTCGACATATTCGTTCAGTGACACACTGATAGGGATGTTGGGGAAGCTGAGAATCTCGGCCAAGGCACATTGCATGATGATGACATCCATGAAAGCCACGCGTTCCAAGTCCCAGTTACGGATATTTTCGCTGATGAGGTGGCGGTAGTAGTCGCAATTGAGAATGGTGCGGCGGAAAAGACGGCGCGCAAATTCACGGTCTTCATCGTCCTTGAACTCGGGCAACAGTTCCTGATTAGCCCCCTTCTTCTCGTCGAAACGTTTGATGGTCTTCAGCACAAAGGTGTCTACAATTTCCTTGTCGTCGTTCCAATAGAGGCTCTGATCCTCGAGCAGGGAATCCAAGGCGTCATTGTTGAAAATAAAAGTCTTGTAAAGCTTCCGCCACAATTCGCGGTCGGCTTCATAAGAGCGGTCGTTGGAAGCCATATATTCTTTATATATGTCCGAAGCAATGATTTTCTCGTAAAGACTCTTCACGAAGTCTTCGTCGTTATCCCACGAGCGTTTCTGATTGGCCATGAAGTCCAGAAGCTGTTTGTTCACCTCCAACTGGGCGATAAACTTGTTTTCTACAAACTTGGTGTTAGGATACAGTTCCTCCGGCGTGGGCGCCAACTTGGCTTTCGCAGCCGAAATACGTTTTTGGGCATAGTTCTTCAAAGCCATCATCAGCATCAGCAGATAATTGTACAAGTCATAAGCCTTGGAAAGGCTGAAAAACAATTCTTTCTCCGCTGAGTCTAAATTCTTGCTGCCGTTCTGATAATAAGCATATACAATCTGTATAATCTTAAGACGAATAAGAACTCTGTTAATCATATATCTTATATAAATAGGTTTGTTTAACAGGGGACAAAAGTAGGCATTTTTGATGACTTGGCATAAATAAATCAGTTTTTTTATTGCAGAAGTTGATAAACCGGCCATTTTCTTTTGACAGTTGAAAAAAAATCGTCAATTTTGAACCCCGAAACAAGCCGTCCGGCCTCGCCAATTTCCAAGGCGACTGATTCCGGGCCATAGCAGTATTGAAAATAAACAAATTAACGACCTATTAAGTTATGGAAGAAGAGTGGAAAAAGAAAAACGGTGGAGAGAGCAGTGACAAGGAAATCTTATATTCCCAAGCCATCAAGGCCGGCAAACGCATTTATTATGTAGATGTGAAGAAAAACAGAAAAGACGAAATGTTCCTTGCCATTACGGAAAGCAAGAAAATCATCAGTGGGGAAGGCGAAGAATCGCAGGTAAGCTTCGAAAAGCATAAGATATTCCTCTATCAAGAAGACTTCGAAAAATTCATGAACGGTTTGAAGCAGTCTATCGGCTTCATTCAGGAACAACAAGGCATCTACACGCCCAAACATGAAAATAAAGCCGACGCCCCCCAAAGCACAAGCGCTCAGCAGGAAACGGCCGGCAACGATACAACAGCCCTGGCAGAAGGCGAAATCAAGATTGACATCGATTTTTAAGCACAACCCTTTGAATATTCAAAAAGAAGCAGTACTTTTGCACCGCTTTTTTACAGCATGTGCGGCCGGGCCGCATCGTGTGATGGTGAATTAAGCAAAACAACTACTTAATTTAGAGTAACACAAAAAAAAATTGTTCAAATGAAATCTATTGAAGTAAAAGGAACTGCAAGAACCATTGCAGAACGTTCTTCGGAACAGGCAAGAGCCTTGAAGGCCATTCGTAAAAACAACGGTGTACCCTGCGTACTCTATGGTGGTGGCGAAAACATCCACTTCACCGTACCTGCAGACGGCCTGCGCAACCTGGTTTATACCCCGCACATCTACGTGGTTGACCTCGAAATCGACGGCAAGAAGTACAACGCCATCATGAAGGACATCCAATTCCACCCTGTAAAGGACACCATCCTGCACGTTGACTTCTACCAGATTGACGAAGCCAAACCTATCGTAATGGAAGTGCCCGTACAGCTCGAAGGCCTGGCAGAAGGTGTGAAGGCCGGTGGTAAGCTGGCCCTCCAGATGCGCAAGCTGAAAGTGAAAGCCCTCTACAACGTCATCCCTGAAAGACTGGTAGTAAACGTATCTCACCTGGGCCTGGGCAAGACCGTTAAGGTAGGCGAACTGAGCTACGAAGGTCTGGAACTGATGAACGCCAAAGAAGCTGTCGTTTGCGCCGTTAAGCTGACACGTGCCGCAAGAGGTGCCGCCGCTGCTGCAAACAACTAATCGGAACGTTCCTTCCTGAGATAAGGATAAACGAAACAAGAAAGACGCGGATTAACGCAGAGACGCAGGTTTGGTTTACACAATCCGCGGAGATCTGCGATAATCCGCGCTCTTTTTTTATTGCTTGGACATGCCTCTAAGTTCCTCCAAGGAAAACGATGGAATGTCCGAAGGAAAACAATGGAATACGCCAAGGAAAGCAATGCTTTTCCCTTTCCCTACAAATTTGAGAACAAAATGAAATACCTGATTGTAGGCCTTGGAAACATAGGCCCCGAATATCACGAAACCCGCCACAACATCGGCTTCATGGTCGTGGACGCACTGGCTCAGGAAGCAGGCGCAACCTTCAAGGACGGACGCTACGGCTTCACCACGACCCTTTCGGTCAAAGGCCGCCAACTGCTGCTGCTCAAACCGTCCACCTACATGAACCTCAGCGGCAACGCCGTACGCTACTGGATGCAGAAAGAAAACATTCCGCTGGAGAATACGCTCATCGTCGTGGACGACCTTGCCTTGCCCTTCGGCACCCTGCGCCTGAAAGGAAAAGGAAGCGACGCGGGCCACAACGGACTGAAGCATATTGCCGCTACGTTGGGCACGCAGAACTACGCCCGCCTGCGCTTCGGCATCGGTAACGACTTTCCCCGCGGCGGACAGGTGGACTACGTGCTGGGGCACTTCTCGGACGAGGACTGGAAGACCATGCCCGAACGGCTGAAAACCGCGGGCGAGATCGTGAAAAGCTTCTGCCTGGCAGGCATCGACATAACCATGAACCAATTCAACAAGAAATGAACGAAGCCAGAATAGACAAATGGATGTGGGCCGTGCGCATCTTCAAGACACGCACCATCGCCGCCGAAGCCTGCAAGAAAGGTCGTATCAGCATCAACGGCGCACAAGCCAAGGCTGCCCGCATGGTGAAGCCGGGCGACGTAGTACAGGTACGCAAACCGCCCATCACCTACTCGTTCAAGGTACTTCAGGCCATCGAGAAGCGTGTAGGAGCCAAGCTTGTCCCCGAAATGATGGAGAACGTCACCACGCCCGACCAGTACGAACTGCTGGAGATGAGTCATGTCAGCGGTTTCGTGAACCGCGCCAAGGGTACGGGGCGTCCCACAAAGAAAGACCGTCGCAGCCTCGAAGAATTCACCACACCCGAATTCATGGACGACTTCGATTTCGACTTTGACTTCGACGACGAGGACGACGATGAATAAACAACTGTAATTGTAATAGATCAAAAACTGTCTTGCACAATGAAAAGAGAAAAGATCAGATGGGGTTTCATCGGTTGCGGAGAAGTGACCAAATACAAGAGCGGCCCCGCTTTCCAGAAAATAGAAGGCTCCGAAGTAGTGGCTGTCATGAGTCGCAACGGCGCCAAAGCCAAGACATACGCCAAAGAACGCAACATACCCAAATGGTATGACGACGCACAAGAGTTGATAGACGACGAAGACGTAAATGCCGTTTACATCGCCACTCCCCCTTCCTCTCATGCCACATATGCCATTATGGCCATGAAGGCAGGCAAGCCGGTCTATATCGAAAAGCCCATGGCCGTGACCTACGAAGAGTGCTGCCGCATCAACCGCATCTCGCAGGAAACGGGCGCTCCCTGCTTTGTAGCCTACTATCGCCGCTACCTGCCCTACTTTCAAAAGGTAAAATCGCTCGTCGAGGAAGGTGCCATCGGCAACGTCATCAATATCCAAATACGCTTTGCCCAGCCGCCACGCAACTTGGACTACAATCGCGAGAACCTACCTTGGCGTGTACAACCCGACATAGCAGGAGGCGGATACTTCTATGACTTGGCTCCCCATCAGATAGACCTACTACAGGAAATCTTCGGCTGTATTCTGGAAGCCAGCGGCTACAAGAGCAACCGCGGCGGACTTTATCAGGCAGAAGATACCATCAGTGCCTGCTTTCAATTCGACAACGGACTGGTCGGCAGCGGTTCATGGTGTTTCGTAGCCGACGACTCCGCCCGCGAGGACCGTATCGAAATCATCGGCGACAAAGGTATGATCTGCTTCTCCGTCTTCACCTACGATCCAATAGCCTTGCATACCGAAAAGGGCCGCGAGGAAATTCCCATCGCCAATCCACTCTACGTTCAGCAACCGCTCATCCAAGCGGTCGTAGACCATTTGTTGGGAAAATCGGTTTGCACCTGCGACGGCGAAAGTGCCACGCTGACAAACTGGGTAATGGACAAGATACTGGGGAAAATTTAATGGAAAATTGAGAATGGAGATGTACACTTATAATTCTCCTTCTCAATTTTCCATTCTCCATTCTCAAAGTGCTGCCTTCAGCGCCTCGATCATCTCCTGATATTCGGCATCAGAAAGATAAACTTTGCCTGGGTTCATCTGGAAAGTACCGCCGTAATCAGGACCGTCTACATACTTCGGTGCCAAATGGAAATGCAGGTGCGACAGCTTGTCGGAATAGGCGCCATAATTGATTTTCTCGGGATTGAACACCTTTTGCATAGCTCGAGTCACACGGACCACGTCGGCCATAAAGGCATTGCGTTCGTCATCAGACAACTCGTTCAAGTCGTTCACGTGAGCTTTATAGGCCACAAGGCAACGACCGCGGTAGGTCTGCTCCTTGAAAAGGAAAGCACGTGAAACACTCAATTGGGCAAACTCGATCATCAGATTGTACAACGCTTCGTTGTTCTGACAGTACAGACATTCTTTCGGATCGCTTTTCATTTCTTTTTAGTTTTAGGGATTTACCATCTTTCTTATTAAAAAATCATTCTTCTTTCTCTTCTGATTTTGCCAAGCGGCGTACATCGTTGCTCTCGCCCACAATCCACACCACATCACCATCCAGGAAAGGTTCGGCCGGAGCGGGAGCATGAAGGGTGCCGTCGCCACGCTCTACGCCTGCAATAAGACAATGGTACTTCTCACGGATACCCGCCTCACGCAGTGTCTTGCCCAGGAAAGGCGAACCTGCGTCCACGCTGAACTGGCGCAGAATCATCTCTCTCTTCTCCACCACGTCGGTTTCGAGAGCCGAAGCCTGCTCCATATCGCGGCTGAAGACGGCCAGGTCTTCGTCGGTACCGATCACTTGCAGTTTGTCCTGAGGAAACAGACGCAGGCCCGCCCCAGGGATGTTGAACCGCCGGCGGCCGCGCAGCACAGACACCACATGAACTCCATACTTGCTACCGAAGTTCAGCTCGCCCAACGTCCGTCCTGCCCAACGCGCCTCTGAAGGTAGCACGTAGTCTGCCAAGTGCAAGTCACGCGACAGAAGGCGTCCGGCATATTCAGGCTTCTTCTCACCAAGATATTCCGCCCGCATGTCGCGGTAACGCAGATTCTGGAAAAATGTCCGTTCGATAAGGATGGACTGGCGCTTCAGCTGGCGCGACATAATCATCAGTACCAGCAACAGCACCGCCACACCCAACACCAATCCGACGGACATCTTGAACAATCCACCGATCACGAACATCACAAACCCCGCTGCCACCAGGATGCGCAACACGACGGTAGCTACCAGCGGCGCCCGATTGGCCCGACTCTCCTTCCACAGGGTGGTAAATTCTACCGAATGGTTCTTCTTAATCATAATGGCACGCAGGAAAGGTGCAAGACACAGGATGATAATAACCGCCGAAGCCAACTGTCCCCAAATGCCCGGCAACGCCTCGCGCAGCAACGGCACCAACAGCCGAAATGCCAACGCCACAACAGCGATACTCACCACCGAGTAGACCACCGTGATGCGCACCAGCGCCACGATGAGCTTTTTCCACAGACTTTCGTGGTTCATCGTCGGCGAACCCGCTGTAGCATAACGTTCCAGCCAAGCACGCCACTTTGCCGGCAGATGGCTGTCTACAAACGTTGAAGCCGGACCCGCCACACGGATCATGTAGGGGGTGAGGAAGGTTGTGATGACCGATACCGCCACGACAATGGGATAGAGGAAATTACTCGTCACACCCAACGAAACGCCCAGCGAGGCAATGATGAACGCAAATTCACCAATCTGTGTCAAACTGAAACCACATTGCATCGCCGTCTTCAGCGGCTGGCCGGAAAGCAGCACGCCCAGTGTACCAAACACCGCCTGACCGCCAATAACCGCCAAGGTGATGACCAGGATGGGAACAGCATATTCCACGATCATCGCCGGATCGACCATCATGCCCACCGATACGAAGAACACTGCACCAAACAGGTCTTTCACCGGAGCCACCAGCCGTTCGATCGACTCCGCCTCGGCCGTTTCCGCCAAGATGGACCCCATAATGAAAGCACCAAATGCCGGCGAAAAGCCTGTCTTGGCCGCTATCACCACCATCGCAAAACATAAGCCCAGCGCCACGATGAGCAACGTCTCGTCGCTCATCAGCCGACGGCAGCGCTTTAACAGCCCAGGTATCAGGTAAATGCCCACTACAAACCAAAGTACCAGGAAGAACATCAGCTTCAGGATGCTCTCCATCATTTCCGTCCCCTCGAAATTGTGGCTCGCCGCCATCGTTGAGAGTACCACCATCAGCACGATAGCCAGGATATCTTCCAGAATAAGCACGCTCAGCACCAGGCCAGCAAACTGTTTCTTCCGCAAACCCAAGTCGTCGAACGCTTTATAAATGATAGTCGTGGACGACATGGCAATCATACCGCCCAGAAACAGACAGTCCATCCGCTTCCAGCCGAAACCCGACCCCACGGCCATCCCTAACAGAATCATACAGAAAATAATGGTACACGCCGCAATGATGGCCGCTCCGCCCACCTTGGCAATTTTCTTCAGGCTGAAATCCAGTCCCAAGGCAAAGAGCAGGAAAACAACTCCCAAATCGGCCCACGTCTGGATGTTGGCCGTATCCATTACCGAAGGCGTATAAGGCATGTGCGGACTGGCCAGGAAGCCGGCCACCACGTAGCCCAACACCAGCGGTTGCTTGAGTTTCTTGAAAAGTAGCGTCATCAGGCCCGCACACACCAGGATGAGGGCCAGGTCGCTTATCAGGGTAGGTAAATGTGACATAATTCCTCCGTTTTTCCGTTTCTGCTGACAAAAGTACGAAAGAAATTACGAAAGAAATGAAGAAAGAAGACTATATTTGACAAAAAAAATAAGAACGGTTTTGAATGAAGCCCATGAAGAATGAAAATTTTTCAAAAACGAGCGACAGAGAGGACAGATCTTAGCCCTCGGACGGGCAGAAACGTACGCGGGGCGGGCTTTACGAGCCCTCGGACGGGCAGAAACGCACGCGGGGCAGGGCTTACGAGCCCTCGGACGGGCAGAAACGCACGCGGGGCAGGGCTTACGAGCCCTCGGACGGGCAGAAACGCACGCGGGGCGAGGCTTACGAGCCCTCGGATTGACAAAACGGTACGCAGGACTGGAAGCAACCCTTCTTTTTGACGAAGAAAGTTATCATTTTGTCACAATCCGTCACCACCGCCCGTTGCACCCAAGCTGAAGCGGACATGCTTTCAGACGGATACATTCCGGCAATGCATTATCTTTTGACAAGATAGGAGGCTGTTCGACATAAAAAATCAAGCGAGCTTGTTTTTTATACTCTCACCTTTCACTATCTTTGCCCCCATGAAACTGAAACGACTCACACTGACATACTTGCTGCTGTGTACCCTGGGACTGAGTACCGCCCTGGCACAGCAAACGCTGACGAACGCCAACGGTCAGACACTGCGCGACCAGTACGGCAACCAGATAGACCCCTCGACTCAGCCGGACAACCTGAAGAACGACAGCACCAACGTACAGGCTCCGCCGCCACGCCTCTACCAGTGGCAGCTGGACGAACGCCTGGGCGACCGCAGGCGCGTTCCCGCCGACACGCTGAACCTGAACTTCCAGAACACGAACCTCGTA
>CAYQOV010000071.1:0-15110 GCA_964419245.1 uncultured Bacteroides sp.
ACGTTCGAACATAACAATTCTTTTTTTGTTGGTTTAACTTTTTCTTTTCGGACGCAAAGGTACACATTTCCTATGGAGGCTACAATTCTTATATTTTTATCAGTTATAACCAAAAGTAATAAGTATGGGAGGTAGGGATAGTTATCGTTGGGTGAATTGCATGAAAACTTGGCTAAGTCCGCTTTCTTGCCCTTGTAGTTGGGCAAAATTGAATTCACGTTTCATTTCTAGCCCCTTGACATCGACTACGCGCAAACGGCCGGCATACAATTCTCTGCTGACGGAACGGATGGAAACGATACCCAAACAGTCTGTATGTTCCAAAAATAGTTTAATGCTTTCTGTGCTTCCCAAGTACATGAGCACATGCAGGGAGGATAATTTAATGTTATGTCTTAGGATGACTCGTTCGAAGACATCCAAGGTACCCGATCCGCGTTCGCGCAGTACCAGTGGGAAGGTGGCCAGTTGTTCGGGAGTTATTTCATCGGCTATCGGCAGGCGGCTACCCGTACGTACGACGACGACCAGTTCGTCTTCCAGAAAGGGTGTGTAACGCAAATTGGGTATACGTGTCACTCCTTCGACTAGTGCCAAGTCTATACGATGATCTTGCAAGGCTGTTTCCATTTCGCGTGTATTTCCATTGAGTAGTGATAATTCTACTTGTGGAAATTTGCTGATAAAAGTGCCTAGCATGGGAGGAAGTACGTATTGGGCAATGGTTGTACTGGCACCTAACCTCAATTTGCCTGTATATTGATTATGAAGCAGGTGCATTTCGTATTCCAACTTGCGGTATTCGTCTAGAATGCGTTCGCAATGTTCTAAGAGCAGTTGCCCTGATTCGGTCAGGGATATTTTTCCGCCTTGTCGATCGAATAGGCGAGTTTGGTAGGTGCTTTCCAGTTCCTGTATATGTTTGGTGATGGCCGGTTGGCTGATAAATAGCTCTTGAGAAGCCTTGGTAAAGCTCAAGTTTTGAGCTACGGAATGGAATACTTTCAGGCGGAAATCGCTCATGCTTATGGAGGTGCTACTAAAATAATGAATAATAGAGGGGAGCCATGTGGCTATCCCCTCTATGAGTTTAGGTTCGAAGTTTTATTTTTCTTTCTTTAGTTCTTCGAATATCAGTCCTTCCAGTTCTTCGGCCAATTCGGGATTATCCAGAATGACTTGTTTAGCGGCATCGCGGCCTTGAGCCAGTTTAGTGTCATTGTAGCTGAACCAGGAGCCACTCTTCTTGATGATACCCAGTTCGGTACCCAGGTCGATGATTTCGCCTGCGCGAGAGATGCCTTCACCGAACATGATGTCGAACTCAGCACGACGGAAGGGAGGAGCTACCTTATTCTTGACAACTTTCACTTTGGTCTGTTTGCCAATAACGTCCTCGCCGTTCTTAATTGCCTGACCACCACGGATGTCGAGGCGGACGGATGCGTAGAACTTCAAGGCATTACCACCGGTAGTTGTTTCGGGATTGCCGAACATGACACCAATCTTCTCGCGCAATTGGTTGATGAAGATGCAACAGGTACGGGTCTTGCTGACGGCAGATGTCAATTTGCGCAAGGCTTGTGACATCAGGCGTGCCTGGAGACCTACCTTGTTGTCGCCCATGTCGCCTTCGATTTCGGCCTTTGGCGTAAGGGCGGCTACAGAGTCAACAACGATGATGTCGATAGCTGAGGAGCGGATGAGCTGTTCTGCAATCTCCAGGGCCTGTTCGCCGTTGTCGGGCTGGGAGATGAGGAGGTTGTCCACGTCAACGCCCAGCTTGGCAGCATAGAAGCGGTCGAAAGCGTGTTCGGCGTCGATAAAAGCGGCGATACCTCCAGCTTTCTGTGCTTCGGCGATGGCATGAATGGCCAATGTGGTTTTACCAGAGGATTCAGGACCATAGATTTCGATGATACGTCCGCGGGGATAACCACCTACACCCAAAGCTACGTTTAGTCCGATGGAGCCAGTGGGGATGACTTCGACTTGTTCGATGCTGTCGTCGCCCATCTTCATGATGGAGCCTTTGCCGAAGCTCTTTTCTATCTTGTCCATGGCGGCCTGCAAGGCTTTCAGCTTTTCGCTATTGGGCATTACGGCGCCTTCGTTTTCAAAATTCAGTTCGTCTTTTTTTGCCATACTTGTTTGTTGAATAAATGGTAATTAAAGTATTTGCGCCGCATGGTCTTTGGTCTTGACTTCCTTTGGACCGATGATGCGCTCCACAATGCCTTCTTCGTTAATGATGAAGGTCGTGCGGAAGGTGCCCATGTACTTGCGTCCATACATGCTCTTCTCGCCCCATACACCAAATTGTTCGACCAGCTTCTTGTCTGTGTCGGCAATCAGGGGGAATGGGAGGGAGTTCTTCTCGATGAATTTCTGGTGCGACTTCTCGCTGTCCACACTTACGCCTACCACTTCGTAACCGGCCTGGCGCAGGGCGTCGTAGTTGTCGCGCAGGTTGCAGGCCTGAGCTGTGCAACCTGATGTGCTGTCCTTCGGGTAGAAGTAGAGCACCAGTTTCTTTCCTTTATAATTACTCAGGCGGATTTCTTCGCCTTTCTCGTTGATGCCCAATATCTCGGGGGCTTTGTCTCCTACATTCATGTTAGTTGGTGGTTAGTGATTAAAGTTCGAGGTCGCCATCAATTACTTCGTGCCAAGGCAAGCCCTGTTTGTTGAGTTGCTCCATGAACGGATCGGGATCGAATTCTTCAACGTTCCATACACCCGGCTTCTTCCAAATGCCTTTGAGGAACATCATGGCGCCAATCATGGCCGGTACGCCTGTGGTGTAGCTGACACCCTGCATACCTGTTTCCTTGTAGGCGGCCTGATGGCTGCAATTATTGTACACATAATAAGTGCGTTCCTTGCCATCCTTCAATCCGCGGATGCGGCAGCCGATGGAAGTTTCGCCTTCGTAGTTCTCGCCCAAGTCTTGCGGGTTGGGGAGTACGGCTTTCAGGAATTGCAAAGGGACGATTTTCACGCCGTTGTAATCCACTTCGTCGATGCGGGCCATGCCGATGTTCTGAATGACGCGCAGGTGAGTCAGGTATTCCTGGCCGAAGGTCATCCAGAAGCGGGCGCGCTTGATGGTGGGGAAGTTCTTCACCAGAGACTCCAGCTCTTCGTGGTAGAGCAGGTAAGAGTCGCGCGGGCCGATGTTCGGATAAGTCAGATCCTTGTGGATTTCCAGCGGTTTGGTGGTCACCCACTGACCGTTTTCGTAATAACGGCCGTTTTGGGTTATCTCGCGGATGTTGATTTCGGGGTTGAAGTTCGTGGCGAAAGCCTTGTGGTGGTTGCCGGCATTGCAATCCACGATGTCCAGGTATTGGATTTCGTCGAAGTGATGCTTGGCGGCATAGGCCGTATAGACACCGCTCACGCCCGGGTCGAAGCCGCAACCGAGGATGGCGGTCAGGCCAGCTTCCTCGAAACGTTGCTTGTAGGCCCATTGCCAGCTGTATTCGAAGTGGGCCACGTCCTTGGGCTCATAGTTGGCCGTATCCAGGTAGTTGACACCCGTTTTCAGGCAGGCTTCCATGATGGTCAGGTCCTGATAGGGCAGGGCGACGTTGATGACGATTTCGGGCTTGAAGCTGTTGAAGAGCGCAACCAGTTCGTCCACATTGTCTGCATCTACCTGAGCGGTTTTGATATTGGGATTACCGATTGCTTTTACGACGGCGTCGCATTTCGACTTCGTGCGGCTGGCAATCATGATTTCGGTGAACACGTCCGGATTCTGAGCTACTTTGTGTGCAACGACGGTTCCTACACCGCCTGCACCGATAATTAGAACTTTACCCATTTTGTTTCTTATTAATAATGTGATTGATAAATATTCAAAGTTGTTCTTTTCGTAATTTCCGTCAGCAAATATATATATTAATTCTTAGATATACATTATAATAGTGTCAAATACTTTGGCTTTTTGGATGTGATTGCCGAACAAAATGTTGGTAGAGCTGTTATTTTGTTCTATATTTGCGGTTGATAATTTAACTTAAACTACAAAGACAATGAAGAAAATTTGTGTTTATCTAAGTATGGTGGCCGTTGTGGCGGCTATGTCATCGTGCGCTTCGACAAAGAATCTTGCGCAGGTTTCCGACCTTGGAGGTGAATGGAACATCATCGAAATCAACGGAACGGCTGTTGTGCCAGCGCCTGGCCAAAGCTTTCCTTATGTAGCCTTTGAGACAAATACAGGGCGCGTCTATGGCAGTAGCGGTTGCAATCGTCTGATGGGAAGTTTTGATACCAACGCCAAGCCTGGCGAGCTGGCGCTTGGACAAGTGGGAAGCACCCGCATGATGTGTCCCGACATGACGTTGGAAAAGAACGTACTTTCGGCTTTGGCACAAGTGAAAAAATATACAAAGCTTGCTGATGGACAACTTGCCTTGTGTGGCAAATCGTTGAAACGCCCCATTCTGGTTTTGAAGCCAAGAAAGCCAGATGTTTCGGTTACCGATTTGGGAGGTCGCTGGAAAATCACACAAGCTGAAGGTGAAGCCATCCCTGACGGTATGGAGAAGCAACCTTTCCTGGAACTGAACTTAGCCGAGAAGAAAGTGCATGGCAATGCGGGTTGCAACGTCATTAACGGTGCTTTTGTGACCGATGAGAACAACGCGTCGGCCATTTCTTTCCCCAACCTGATCAGTACGATGATGGCATGCCCCGACATGGAGGTCGAAGGACGTGTCACGAAGGCTTTGTCCGAAGTGACAACTTTTGCGCGTCTGGCCGAGGGTGGCATCGGTTTCTACAATGCCGCCGGCGAACTGATATTGGTATTGGTGAAGGAGTAACCTGATACGGATTATATTTATAGGTGCCGCCTTGGGGTAGGGTATGGAGTCCGCCCGAAGGCGGCTTTCTTTTCGGTTTGAAGAAAGCATTGCTTTCCTTGGCGGAAACGGCCGTTTTCTTTCGAGGAAAACGATGCTTTCCTTTGAAGAACTGGATGCGAGGTGTCAGGCATCGTTTGTCAGTCTTGGAGGAAGATGGAGTTGCGTTGTTGTCTTTTTCGTCAGTTCGTATGGCGAATTTCTGCCAAACTGGCAGAGCGTGTCAGCGTTTTGCCATCGAAAAAAGGCCGTTTGTCATTTGGCACGGCGTTTGTCCTTTTAGAAGCGTCTGCCGACGAGGCGGATAGAAATAAACTGAATAATAACAAATAAAATAATAACGATCATGGGAAAAATTATTGGTATTGACTTAGGAACTACAAACTCTTGTGTTGCTGTATTCGAAGGCAACGAACCTGTAGTAATCGCCAACAGCGAAGGCAAGCGTACAACTCCTTCTGTAGTGGCATTTGTAGACGGTGGTGAACGTAAGGTTGGTGACCCCGCCAAGCGTCAGGCCATCACAAACCCGAAACGTACAGTGTACTCCATTAAGCGTTTCATGGGTGAGAACTGGTCGCAGGTACAGAAAGAAATCTCTCGTGTACCCTATCCGGTAGTAAACGAAAACAACATGCCGCGTGTCGACATCGACGGACGTCACTATACTCCGCAGGAAATCTCTGCCATGATTCTTCAGAAGATGAAGAAGACTGCCGAAGACTATCTGGGACAAGAGGTTACAGAAGCCGTTATTACCGTTCCGGCTTACTTCTCCGACTCTCAGCGTCAGGCTACGAAAGAAGCTGGCCAGATTGCCGGTCTGGACGTAAAACGTATCGTAAACGAGCCGACGGCTGCTGCATTGGCTTATGGTGTAGACAAGGCTAACAAGGATATGAAGATCGCCGTATTCGACCTTGGTGGTGGTACATTCGATATCTCTATCTTGGAATTCGGTGGCGGTGTGTTCGAAGTATTGTCAACCAACGGTGATACCCACCTGGGTGGTGATGACTTCGACCAGGTAATCATCGACTGGTTGGTACAGGAGTTCAAGAACGACGAAGGTGCCGACCTGACTCAAGACCCGATGGCTATGCAACGTCTGAAGGAAGCTGCCGAGAAGGCCAAGATCGAGTTGTCTTCTTCTACTTCTACCGAAATCAACCTGCCGTACATCATGCCGGTAGCTGGTGTGCCCAAGCACTTGGTTAAGACATTGACCCGTGCTAAGTTCGAAGCTCTGGCACATGGTTTGATTCAGGCTTGCTTGGAGCCTTGTAAGAAGGCTATGAGCGATGCTGGTTTGAGCAACTCAGATATCGATGAGGTGATCCTCGTAGGTGGTTCTTCACGTATACCGGCCGTTCAGAAACTGGTAGAAGACTTCTTCGGCAAAGTTCCTTCCAAGGGTGTGAACCCTGATGAGGTTGTAGCCGTAGGTGCTGCCGTACAAGGCGCCGTATTGAACAAAGAGGCTGGTGTGGGCGACATCGTATTGCTCGACGTTACTCCGTTGACCTTGGGTATTGAAACCTTGGGTGGCGTAATGACGAAGCTGATCGAAGCCAACACGACTATCCCTTGCAAGAAGAGCGAAACCTTCTCTACCGCCGCCGATAACCAGACGGAAGTGACTATCCACGTATTGCAAGGCGAGCGTCCGATGGCTGCTCAGAACAAGTCTATCGGTCAGTTCAACCTGACAGGTATTGCTCCTGCCCGTCGTGGTGTTCCTCAGATCGAGGTAACCTTCGATATCGATGCCAACGGTATCTTGAAGGTATCTGCCAAGGATAAGGCTACAGGCAAGGAACAGGCTATCCGTATCGAAGCTTCCAGCGGCTTGAGCAAGGAAGAAATCGAACGTATGAAAGCTGAAGCCGAAGCTAATGCTGAAGCCGACAAGAAGGAAAAGGAACGCATCGACAAGCTGAACCAGGCCGACTCCATGATTTTCACGACTGAAAATCAATTGAAGGAACTGGGTGACAAGCTCCCTGCTGACAAGAAGGCTCCGATCGAGGCTGCTCTCCAGAAGCTGAAAGATGCTCACAAGGCACAAGACTTGGCTGCTATCGATAGCGCTATGGCCGAACTGAATACAGCTTTCCAGGCTGCCAGCGCTGAGATGTATGCACAAACAGGTGCTCAAGGTGGTGCACAACAAGGTGCCGGTTTCCAAGGTGGTGCTAACGCTGGACAAGGAAATACTCAGAATAATAGCAAACAGGGCGATAATGTTCAGGATGCTGATTTTGAGGAAGTCAAGTAAGCTAGAGATAAATAAACATAAATTTTCATAAGTAAAGGCGTGAAACTCAAGTGGTTTCACGCCTTTTTTTGTCTTTCTTTATAATGGTGGTTTTTATCTATAATTATTGGCTTTTAATGGTATAATTGTACCATATTTGTACCGTACCTTAATGGTAGATAATGTGACGCTTAAAAAAAATATAGTCTGAGAATCAAGGATATACACAAGTAATTTTCCCTTGCCAATATCGAAAGCGAATATTGGGATACGTTTTTCTATTCATTATTCCTAAAATATATTTAATTCGCTTATTTGTACCATATTTGTACCGCAACAAATTAGTAGGTAATGTGCAATAAACAATTATTAAAAACTTAAATAGCAGCAAGTTATAAGTTTCTTATATTTTCTCATCAAAGAATTGCTGAAATAAAGTCATATTGTTCTCTAAATCCTAATCAAATATTACGCATATTACAACTTAATAGCTTCATATATGCACCTGATAGTTCTTTGTCGTTAATTGATTTTTATCTGTAATTATTTATGTTCAATTAGCTATCACGTGTCTTTATATTTTACGCAGTGGATTGAGTATTTTAACATGTGAATTTATGATTGCTTTTCTCTGTATGATCATCATTGTTTTGGCATGCAATTCGATACAAAGAGCCCATAAGTCTAATATGTTTCAACTTCACTATCTTCATTTATATAGGTTATAGTCCACATTCTTGAACCACTTTTTTAGGAACTCTTTGAAGCTCTTTTATATCATCTAAGAAAAAACTTTCAAAAAAATACATCCAAAGCACTTAATCCATCTGATAGGTTTGTCCATCATTCAATGCTTCCTGTGTATAATATGCAGTCTCTTCAATATCAAGTGTGGTTTTATATTCACATTTATAAACTATATACTTTCGTCATGAATGGAGAAAGTATATAGTTTGATGTAATATGGGAAACTTTATTCCGGTATGCACTAAATTACCTATTAAAAATTACCATATTTGGTAATTTATGCATATCTTTGCAGCAACAAATAGTATTTCACCGCATGAAAGTAATATTCAAAGATGAAGTTTTGTTAGAATTGTATGAAACAGGTAAGACAAAAGATAAGAGGTACAAGAACTATTGCAAAAATAAGAAATTTATAGATGGATATATACGCGCAGTGAAAACGATGCATGATGTAGATTCCACTGCAGAGTTAAAACTATTTAGTTTTTTGCATTATGAAAAACTGAAGTACCAAGTAGAGCAACGAAGTTCTGTTCGAATTGTCAACGGCATGGTAGAACGTCTCCTGTTTACGGAAACTGACGACGGTATTGAAGTTGAACTAATTGAAATAGATAGCACACATTATGGCAACAAAAAGTAACAATCCAATTCCTGTTAGAGCAATACATCCAGGAGAAATCTTGCGTGAAGAATTGCAGGAACGAGGTATAAAGCAAAAAGATTTTGCCCAACAAATAAGTGTGCAACCCACGCACTTAAATGCATTTATTAAGGGCAAACGTAACTTAAATGAAGATTTGGCAATGAAGTTGGAGCAGCATTTAGGTATCCCTTTTAAGGTATGGATGAATCTCCAAAACAGTTATACATATGACTGCATAGCCATAGAGAAACGTAGTATTGAAGAACAGGAAGCCTTTGCGTTTGAGGAAGAATGTTCTAAAATACTAAATTTAAAACATCTATACAAATGTCTTCTTTGCCCTTTTACATCTGTCGTTGATAAAGTAAGATGGATAAAAGACTTATTCCCATTTGACCTGTTAACTATACAGGAACAAAAGATGCAAGTAGCTGGTTTCTATAAACATAGTGAAAAAGTACAAATTGATGAGAAGAATATGCTCACATGGCTTGTTCTTAATTGGCTGACGATTTCTCAGATTTCAAACTTAAACAGCTATGAGCAAGGTAATGCTCTTAAAGCCGCAGAAAAAATTGCTTCAATGGCAAATCAAAGAAAAATGAGTGTGAACAATATTAAAGGTTGTTTGCAAAACTATGGCATATCTTTGGCTGAGGTTCCAAAATTAGACAAGGCTCCGATTGATGCTTATTCTACGATAGTAAATGGACATCCAATCATAACTGTGACCTACCGTTACAACGATATGGATAAGTTGGCTTTTGATATTCTACATGAATTATGTCATATAGATCGACACTTATCTGATATCCAAAAGGCATTCATTGCGATTGAAGGAGTTGAATACTCCTCAGATCCAAGAGAAAAAGAAGCGAATGAATTTGCTAAAAATACTCTAATTCCTGAAACTATATGGAATGAAATCTTAAAAGTGGGTTGTAACAGTCTTTCTCCTCATAAAATTGTAAAAACTATAGCGACTGAGGCTGAACGATATGGTATTAGTCCATCTATTGCTGTTTCAAGATATAAGCATGATACCAACTGGTACAAAACCTCAGCTTATCGTTCTCCTAAGATATTTGATTAACATTCATAAAATCTCTTCCACCCATGTCAAAACTATAATACATGGGTGGAATAACTGCTGCCTCTAGTATCAAATAAAGAAAATGGTTTGATGTCCTCTAAATTTATTACTTATTTTATTGCTTAGTTCATATATCCGCATGATAAGCCTTTATTGTATATTAATTTTTGTCTGCAATTGTTTAAATTTCAGTTGGTTATTACGTTTCTTAATATTTTACGCAATGGACTGAGTCTTTTTGCAATACAATGTACCGTTCATGATTAATATCTGTTCATGAGTTTTGAACAGCAACAATTCCGTGAACTTAAGAACAGTAGTCTAAGTAATTCGTAACTATCCGAAAAATAGATTTAGAAATCATTTAATATGTATATTCAGTAATTATCTTAGAATAATAAAAGGTATATACGACATAGAAAAAAGAGAAAAACAGATGAATGTTTTGTCAGGCAGAAAATAATGTATTAAATTTGTAGCAACATGCTTACCCCGCTTCCCGTAAGAACAGCGCGCTCAGGGTGAGCTTTTTATTTTTATATACCCATGATGATTAATGAAGTTTCTTTACCTCTCATTAAAGAATGGCTAAATGATAACAATCCAAATGTTATCCGTGCAGTAACGGAGGGATTGAGGATTTGGACAAGTCGTCCATACTTCAAGGAAAATCCATCTGTGGCTATTGCTCTAATCAGTAAGCATAAAGCACACGAAAGCGAATATCTTAGAAAATCCATTGGAAACGCTTTAAGGGATATAAGCAAGAAGCACGCAGAACTTATACGGCAGGAAGTCGAGAAATGGGATTTGTTCAATCCTCGGGTTCTGTTCACTTACAAACTTGCAGCGAAGTTGTTGAAGTAAAAAAGATATTTCAGATAAGAGATAATGTTCGAATTGTTTGGCTAATCCAAATAGGTTTATTACCTTTGTGCCATTAGAACCTGCCAAGCCTCTTTACAATGCTCAAATCGGCGGGTCGTTTTTTTTATACCTATATGAAAGTAAGTTTCCCCAAGCCATATTCCTCTCCTGAACAAATCGTTCAAATACTTAAATCACGTGGTATGCTTATAAAAGATGAGCATAGAGTGAAAAATTATCTGATGAACATTGGTTATCATCGTTTGTCTGCATACATCTACCCATTCTATAAAAGCCCCAAGAGTGAGATGATACTAAAAGAGGGGACAACTTTTGAGCAAATTCTGACACTCTATCGCTTTGACAAGAAATTACGCATACTGCTTTTCAATGAAATAGAGAAAATAGAGGTTGCCATTCGCAGCGTATTGGCAAATATTGGATGCCAAGAATTGGAAGACAAGTTTTGGATAACAAACCCCAAATACTTTGCTAATGCGGATAAATTTAATCAAACATTGGCAATCATAGAAAAAGAACTGACTTCAAGCAAGGAAAATTATATCGAGAATTTTAGACAAAATTTTATTGAGACGTACCCTCCAGCATGGATGATAACTGAAGTATTGTCTTTCGGGAACTTGAACTATATCTATTCCAATATATCCAGCAATCAACTTATGAAGCACATTGCCGGTTATTTTGGCCTGAAGCCACAAGTTTTTACATCATGGTTGACTGTGCTTGCCAACTTGCGTAATATGTGCTGCCATCATGCAAGGGTCTGGAACCGGGATTTCATGCTGAATCCGGCCGAACCGCGCAAGACTGCAAACGCATGGATTGACACTACAAAAGTTGATAAGAAAAGAATTTACTATCGCCTGTGCATTATCCGATATTTTCTTTCTTCTGTTTCTCCCAATAACAATTTCAAAGAGAAACTTTTTGGTTTGTTGACAGATTTCCCATCCATAGATATTTCCGCAATGGGTTTCAATCGTGATTGGAAAGATAATTCGTTGTGGGCTTAAAATAATCCTATATTTTAATATCCAAAAGGTTAAATATTAATATTAAGCCAGCAACATGCTTACCCCGCTTCCCGTAAGAACAGCGCGCTCAGGGTGAGCTTTTTATTTTTATATATCCATGATAACTGAAACGAATAAGAATCTTATCCAAAACATATCATATCTTTTACAGACCAGATAAACCTGCTCAAACAAAGAGGAATGATTTTCGATGATGAAGCAAAGGCATTACAATTGTTGCAGAATAGGTTGTTGGTATCCTCTTTTGGCTGATAAAAAGCAACATATTTTCAAACTGTGTAACACATTTGAGACAGCCTATATAAACTCATCTTTATCGTTTTTTATTGCTATTACAAAGAGATAATCGTTTCCAATAAAAAACGAAAGATTTTTATCCCTCATAATTAATAATCGTATTCTTGTAAAAAGACAAGTACCAAATAACTGCGAAGAATGAAGAACAAGTGAAAACAAATGAAAGGAATTTATCACATAATCAAACTAGGTTAATTGTTTATCGTTGTTTATGAAACATGTTTTATCCTTCACAAAAAAGATAGTGAGGCTAAGAGGTTGTTTATTTATTGGGATAAATAATGTGTTGACATAAATAAAACAAAATAAAAATAATTGCTCCCTCTGATTAAATATTTAATATTCAATTATTTACATTGCTTTTATCCCGGTTTTCATTTCTATGGATATTTATGAAATAAGATTACCATATTTGTACCATGGTTTATGCAAATATCTGATTATCAATTGGTAGCACATTAGAGGAAGTAAATAACTCTGATAACTGGTTTTGAATCATAAGTAAAGAGGGATGTACCTTTACAAGGTGCACCCCTCTTGTGTTTATAGAGGTTTATGAAAGGATTGCGCCTTTTTCTTTATAATGGGTGTTTGTTTAGGATATATTGTGTATCTTTGTTTGGTAAATAGCAGAGTAGTATGCCTATTATTGAAATTTCTTCTCTTCAGCATCCTGGTGTCGAAATATTTGGTGCCTTGACCGAAGCTCAGTTGCGCAATCGCCTGGAGCCAGACAAGGGTATCTTTATAGCTGAAAGTCCCAAAGTGATTCGTGTTGCTTTGGATGCGGGTTATGAACCGTTGGCGCTTTTGTGTGAACGGAAGCATATAACGGGAGATGCGGCTGATATCGTTACCCGTTGTTCAGAGATTCCTATTTATACAGGTGAACGCGATTTGTTGGCCGAATTGACGGGCTATACCTTGACGCGTGGTGTACTTTGTGCCATGCGGCGTCCTGTTCCTCGAAGTGTGGAGGATGTGTGCAGGCATGCACATCGTGTGGTGGTCATAAATGGAGTGGTGGATACGACTAACATCGACGCTATTTTTCGTTCGGCGGCAGCCTTGGGTATTGATGGGGTATTATTGACGCGCAATTCTTGTGATCCTTTGAATCGTAGGGCTGTACGCGTGTCGATGGGATCAGTGTTTCTTGTGCCTTGGACTTGGTTGGATGGTTCGCTCGAAGAGTTGAGCCGTATGGGTTTTCGTACGGCGGCCATGGCCTTGACGGATCAATCGGTGCCGTTGGATTATCCTGCCTTGAAGGCCGAGTCGCGATTGGCTATCGTCATGGGGACCGAAGGGGATGGCTTGCCGATGGAAACGATTGCCGAAGCAGACTACGTGGTACGCATACCGATGGCACATGGAGTGGATTCGCTCAATGTAGCGGCCGCTTCGGCGGTTGCCTTTTGGGAATTGAGATATAAAGATTGATTGTTGGATTTTGGGAAATACGGATATGAGGAAGATTAAAATCACCGTTATGCGTAAAGCTTGTTACAAGGATTTGATGGAGCGTTATGAGAACCCGCTGGAACATGCCTGCGATGTGGAAGAAGGACAAGTCTTCATAGCCAATGGTTGGGAAAAGCCGAAAGGACTTTGTGAGAGCGCTTGGCAGAGCATGTCGCCTTTTGTAATGGCTTTGGCATATGGGGCAACAGATCTGTATGACGGATGGATGAAGAACAAGCGTTCGGCCATGATTTCGTGTAACGACGGCTTTCGCCCCGTTAGTTTCCTGATAGAAGTCGTGGAGGAAGAAAATAGAAAGAATGAAGAACCTGAAAATTGAAATAAAATGTTAGCATATACGTACGTGGAGCGTGGGCGATTTGCCTTGCTAGAGAAACCAATACCCACGCTGAAAGATTCGCATGACGCCTTGGTGCGCGTCACGCTTGGGAGCATCTGTACCAGCGATTTGCATATCAAACATGGAAGTGTGCCTCGTGCCGTGCCAGGCATTACCGTCGGGCACGAGATGGTAGGAATAGTCGAGCAGGTAGGAACGGATGTGCATAGCGTCAAGCCTGGCGATCGGGTGACGGTCAATGTCGAAACCTTCTGTGGCGAATGCTTTTTTTGCCGGCATGGCTATGTGAACAATTGTGAAGACCCTGATGGAGGATGGGCATTGGGTTGTCGCATCGATGGGGGGCAGGCTGAATATGTCCGTGTGCCCCATGCCGATCAGGGGTTGAATCGTATTCCTGAGGGGGTGACCGATGAGCAGGCCCTGTTCGTGGGCGACATTTTGGCTACGGGCTTTTGGGCGGCGCGCATTTCGGAAATAAAGCCAGAAGATACGGTACTTATCATAGGCGCAGGCCCTACGGGCATTTGTACCTTGCTTTGTGCTCGTCTGAAGCATCCTCAACGTATCATTGTATGCGAAAAGTCGGCTGAGCGAGCTCGCTTCCTGCGTATGCATTATCCTGAGGTTCAGGTCGTTTCTCCTGAAGAGTGTAAGACGTATGTTCAGGCGAATAGCGCACATGGCGGGGCGGATGTGGTTATTGAAGTGGCAGGTGCCGATGACACCTTCCGACTGGCATGGGAGTGTGCTCGTCCGAACGCGATTGTTACCGTAGTGGCCCTCTATGACCGTCCGCAAGTTCTTCCCTTGCCCGACATGTATGGCAAGAACCTTACGTTTAAGACGGGCGGTGTGGATGGATGCGATTGTGAAGAGATTCTTCGTCTGATTGCCGAAGGCCAGATTGATACTACGCCGCTTATAACTCACCGTTTCCCTCTTTCGGAGATTGAAAAGGCTTATCACGTGTTCGAGAATCGGCTGGATAGAGTTATCAAGGTGGCGGTGATCGGAAAGTTGGGTTGATAAAAAAGTGTGGAAAATGGAAGAAGGGTGAACCTCGGACGTAAAAAGTCAAAAACTCAAAAACTCTGTTTTCGCTTTTGTACTTCCCTCGCTTTGCACTATCTTTGCACCCATGATTCAGTTGGAGACCATATTCAATATCTTGTGGAAGGGCTTTATTATCGGCGTCATTGTGTCGGCGCCGCTGGGCCCTGTGGGTGTATTATGCATCCAGCGTACGTTGAATAAGGGCCGTTGGTATGGTTTCGTCACGGGCATTGGTGCCGCGATGAGCGATATCTTTTATGCCCTCCTGACGGGCTATGGCATGAGCTTTGTGTTCGATTATGTCAATAAGAACATTTTTTACCTTCAGCTCTTCGGTAGTGTCTTGCTTCTGGCTTTTGGTATCTATACTTTCCGGGGCAATCCTGTGCC
>CAYQOV010000071.1:15120-15358 GCA_964419245.1 uncultured Bacteroides sp.
CCCTGTATCTACCAGTAAAGGTACGTATTTGCATAATTTCATTACGGCGTTTTTTGTTACGCTTTCCAACCCGCTTATCATTCTGCTTTTTGTCGGACTTTTCGCCCGCTTTGCGTTCATTAGTCCGGGCGTACTCCTGTTCGAGGCCGTCACGGGCTATCTGGCCATTGCTTTGGGAGCCCTTTCGTGGTGGTTCGGCATCACTTATTTTGTCAACAAAGTGCGCGCTCGCTTCAAC
>CAYQOV010000072.1:0-15235 GCA_964419245.1 uncultured Bacteroides sp.
ATAATCATTCCTGGTTCACTAGCTCCTTTAATAGAATTAGCAGGTAATTTATGTTTTGCTTCTTGTAATGTAGTTCTTATTTTTTTTATCAAGTTGTCATTATTCCAAGGTTTTAATACAAAATCTGCGGCTCCACTTTTTAATGATTTTACAGCAAGATCAATATCTCCATAAGCCGTTAGCATAATAACTGGTAGTTCAGGTCTAATTTCATGTATGCGCTGGAGCCAAAACAAGCCTTCATTACCTGTATTAAAACCAACAGAAAAATTCATATCTAAAATGACTAAATCAATTATGAATTCATCTAAAATAGAAAATATCTTATTGGGATCAGATACAGTCTCTATTTTCTCAAATTCTCTTTCCAAGAGAAGTTCTAGAGAAGTTAATACGCTTTTGTTGTCATCGACAATTAGAATAGTACCAGTTTGCATATGTTCTTTTTTTAAAGGTAAAAATACCTGTTTTACAGATGTCGAACAAAAAAACGCCTAAATATTTGACACTTCAGAAATTTTATTTATGCCCCTTTCTTTATTTTTATAATTATAATGATGTTTTTGTGGAAGGATAACTAAAATAACACAAGTGGAATTATTCTTTGTATACAAGAATTGTTTGTTGAGAAAAGACTAAATCAAAAATCCTATAATAAATATAAGTGTTTAACTGAGAATCAATCAAAATGTAAGTCTTCCGAGATTTGTGGAGTTTAAGATAAGAGCGATATGTACATACATCATTTTTAGTGTCAAAAAGATAGACGTTTATACGTCAATAAATTGGACGTTTAGTTCTATATTGATTTTATAAATATCTAGTTTCCAATGTATTATGATAGTGGCACACAATTTGTATCATATAAGACAAATAGAATAATGTAAAGTAATCGATATGAGTTCTGAAACACCTATTAGGCAACGTTTATTGATTTTTTTATCGATTTGTTATTTCGTTTTGCCTGAAATTAGTAATGCGCAATCCGAATGGACCGAATCTGAATGTATACGATATGCAATTGAGCATAATTTACGGATACAAAATAAAAAATTGGATGCTAAAATTGCCAATACAGATATTATAGCTGCTTATGGTAATTTTTTACCTTCAATTAGTACTATCAGTGTATTGGGAAAGCAGTTTGGACATTCCATAGATCCATTAACAAACCAATATACTTCTGAGTCTTTTTTAGAAAATACGATCGGACTAAATATTTCTCTCCCTGTATTTGAAGGCTTTTCGCGTGTTGATAAATTGTTGTTTTATAAAATGAACAAAAAAATTAATGTGTTGTCAAGTAAAGTGGAAGAAAATAATTTGGCTTTTGAAGTTTTAGAAGCATTTTATCGTTATGCTTTCGATAAAGAGATGCGCAAACTTGCAGTTGAACAACGGAAACTAAGTGAATATTATTGCAGGCAAATGATGGAATATGTTGATTTAGGAATACGTTCCCTTTCCGACTTACAAGAAGTAAAAGCACGCTTACAATCCGATGTTTATCAAGAAACGGTGAAATCTAATAATTGCAATCTTTCTCTATTAACTCTGAAAGAACTTATGAACATTAAAGAAACTGATACATTGTCTATTGTTATCACAGAGAGTAGGATGGATATAACTGACAGTCTTTTAAGCTTAAATGAACTATATTCCATTTCCGAATTAACTCTTCCAGAATATCATATTATGAATATGAAAGAAAAAGCTTCTCGTAAACTATGGTCTATGGCAAAAAGAGTTTTTTACCCTTCAATTCGTCTGGAATTTAATTTGAATACTGGATATTATAATACGGCAAAAAATAAATCTGGTGATATTATCCCCTATCGAGAACAATTAAATAATAATATGAATAGGTATACTGGAATATGCGTATCTTTACCAATATTCAACGGGTTATCTCGTTTGGAGAATATAAGAAAAAAAGAACTTCGTTTGCAGCAAGTACAGAATGAAAATGAACAACAACGTTTATCATTATATAAACAAATACATAATACATATCTTTCTTTTCAATCTGCACTTAAGGAATGTCAATTAGCTAAAGAACAACTTCGTGCGGATTCTATTACATGGAAAGAAAGTGAAGAAAAATGGAGGGAGGGTATGATATCTATGTTCGAATTGTTGGAAAAACGCAATCAATACATGCGGAGTAAAGCAGAGATAATACGTACCAAACTGCAATATAGTCTTCAAAAAAGAGTGATACGATTCTATCAGGAGGGAACATTTTTATAATGAAAAATAATTGTAAAATAAAAATGAAGCAGATTGATTATAACGGCATGGATACAAAGATTGAGAACAAATCCAGATTTTCAAAGAAAATGATTTGTATTATAATTGGTTCAATTACTATTCTTTTGGGGGTATTATGGATAACATTTCGTGTCAATTCATCCTCTATGAATGTAAATAAAGATAGCATAACAATTTCTGCTGTACAAAAGGGAGAATTTAATGATTATATTAGAGTCGTTGGACAAGTTATTCCAGATCATATCATATATTTGGATGCTATTGAAGGGGGACGAGTTGAGGAACGTTTGATAGAGGAAGGAGCGCAAGTAAAAGCTGGAGATATAATTCTTCGTCTTAGTAATCCGCTGTTAAATATTGGTATTTTACAAAGTGAAGCAAATTTGGCCTATCAGGAAAATGAACTTCGTAATACTCGCTTGAATATGGAACAAGAGCATCTTAGTTTAAAGCAAGAACGTATTACATTGAATAAAGAATTGGTACAGAAGCAACGTCGTTTTCAACAATACTCACATTTGTTTCAAAAGAATTTAATATCTAGGGAAGATTATTTGCAGTCACAGGAAGATTATAATTCAATTTCAGAACAAGTCAAAGTTTTAGATGAAAGGATCAAGCAAGATGTACAGTTACGTGATAATCAATTACAAAGTCTAAATGAAAATATACGAAACATTAAGAAAAGTCTTTTACTTGTACGTGAACGTTTAGAAAATTTGAAGATAAAAGCGCCTGTTGATGGACAATTAGGAAATATAGAAGCTCAAATAGGACAATCTATATCTCAAGGTGAACGTATAGGACAAATTATTACTCCAGAGTTGAAGATAGAAGCAAAGATTGATGAGCATTATGTGGAACGTATTCATCCTGGCCTTTTGGCTAATTTTGAGCGTGAAGGGAAAAAGTATAGTTTGAAAATAACAAAAGTATATCCGGAAGTACAAAATGGACAATTTCGCACTGATTTGCATTTTATTTCTGATAGACCTGTGAATATCCGTTCTGGACAAACATATCACTTAGATTTACAATTGGGTGATCCTATAGAGGCAGTTCTTATTCCACGTGGAAGTTTTTATCAGTCAAGTGGAGGGGAATATGTATATGTAGTAGATGAGAAAGAAAAAGTGGCTCATCTGCGCCAAGTTCGATTAGGACGGCAGAATCCTTTGTATTATGAAGTTCTGGATGGTTTGAATCCTGGAGAGAAGGTTATTATTTCCGGATATGATTTATTTGGTAAAAATGAACACTTAAAATTACGATAATGGAATATTTTTCTCAAATTATTAAAAGTCAGAGGGCAAAGCAGTCTCTTACAGCCCTTAATTTATTGGGCCTTTCTGTGTGTATAGGTTCGGCTCTGTTGATTCTTTTTTATGTACGGTTTGAATTAAGTTTTGACACATTTCATGATGGCGATCGAATTTATCGTGTAGAAAGTCGTCTTTATGAAGGGAACGTTTTGACGGACAATTGGGCTACAACGACATTTGGCCACGCTCCTGTCATGTTTCGTGAGATTCCTGGCATCGAACAATATGTAAGGGTGACAGCACAAGACCGTGAACAAGAAGTTACATACAAGGATCGTCAGTTTATAGAGGAAAAATATTGTTATACGGAACCGGCATTTTTTGATTTATTTAATTTCCCCATAATTAAAGGGGAGAAGAAAGGACAATTAGTTCGTCCAAATACAGCTGTAATTACGGAAAGTACTGCACATCGCTATTTTGCAGATAGTGATCCTATTGGTAAAATCTTGACCTTTAAGACACCTTCATCTGAACAACATTTTGAGGTTACAGGAATAATTGCAGATATGCCATATAACTCTCATTTACGTTACGATTTTTTGTTGTCATACTCTTCTATTCCCGAAGCACGGCGTGACATTTGGTATATTCATGGTGTATATACTTATATTCGTCTTAAACACGGTAAAAGTCCAAGTGATATAGAAGAAAGTTTTCATTCTATATCGAACAAATATAAGACATCTGCATTAAAGTATAAAGATTGGAGAGTTGAACTTATTCCTTTAAAAGATATACATTTGACTCCTCGTAAATCATATGAAAAAGAAGAAAAAGGTAGCAAAACAGCTGTCCAGATTCTTTTTATTATGGCTGTAGCTTTATTGTTAATCGGATGGGTAAATGCTTTGAACTTAACTATTGCGCGATATTTGGAAAGAGGTAAGGAATTTGGACTTAGAAAAGTATTCGGAGCTTCTCGTCGACAAATTGTAATACAAGGATTACTTGAATCAGGGTTATTCAACTTATTGGCATTGGTCTTAGCTTTGGGATGGATAGAAGTATTGTTGCCTATTGTTTCCCGTTGGGTTGGACAAAATTTTGCATTTGACGTTTTTAACTCATTAGAATGTTGGAGTATGGTATTAATGATATTTGTCTGTGGAACCTTTTTTATTGGTTTATATCCGTCATTTCTACTTACTCATATTAAGCCATCAGACATCATGCGAGGTAAATTTTTACATAGTCGAAAGGGAAACAAAATTAGGAAAATATTAATTGTCATTCAATTTGTAGCTTCTTTTATTTTAGTTTCAGGAACAATTGTAGTAATTAGACAAATACATTTTATGCAACAAGAAACTTCTTCTGCTATGTTTGATCGAGTTTTGGTTTTGAAATATCCTGCTTTAACAGAAAATATGTCTGTACAAATGATGAACTTTAAGAAAAGACTGGAACAGGAGTCCTTTATAAGTCATGTGGCAGTTTCCGGTGCAGTTCCAGGTGCGGAAGTAGCAAATTATTTCACTAATCGTCCTTATGGAAGCGACATATCAGAAATAAAACTGATACAAATGTTTGCTGTAGATTATGATTATTTGACTCTGTATTCTCCTAAAATCATTTGTGGCCGTATTTTTTCTGAGAATTATGGAAATGAACTAAACAAGGTCGTCTTGAATGAGGAGGCTGCCAGATTACTTGGATACTCTTCTCCTGAAGATGCATTAGGCAAACAATTGGCCATGGAAGTCCTGGAAGAACCTCTTGAGATTATTGGCGTTGTGAAAAATTACTACCAACAATCACTTGCTGAACCATATAAGCCGATAATGTTTTTTATAAAAGAACGTGTTCCTTTTATTGCGACACCGTATATTTCTATTCAATTAAATACAGAAATTAATGCAAAACAAGTTGCAAAGATAGAGCAGGTATATAAAACATATTTTCCTTCAGCTGTATTTTCATATTTTAGATTGAGTGATTACAATGATGATTTGTATAAATCCGATCGTAATTTTAGTTGGATTTTTACATGTGCATCATTGCTTGCAATATTTGTAGCTTGTTTGGGGTTATGGATTATGACTCTCTTTTCTACAATGGCTCGTGTAAAAGAAATTGGAATAAGAAAGGTGTTAGGGGCTGATAAGAAAAGTCTTTTTTGGGTTTTAACACGAGAGTTGATATTACTTACGATATTGGCTACAGTATTGGGAACTCCTCTTTCTATTATTTTGATGGATGAATGGCTTAGAACTTATGCCTTTCATATTATTTTGCCTTGGTGGGGATATGTAATAGCATTTATGTTAATGATATTTGTCGCTTTATTGACAGTAGCTCATCAAGTTTGGCGTGTAATTCGTTTAAAACCAATGCGTATTTTGAGAAATGAGTAATTTAAATTTTTAAAATATGATTAGAACAGAAAATCTTTCCATGGTCTTTACGACAGAGGATGTACAGACTAGAGCATTAAGCAATGTAAATTTGGAAATTAAACAAGGGGAATTTGTTGCCATCATGGGACCATCAGGATGTGGAAAATCAACGTTGCTAAATATTTTAGGAACGCTAGACATACCTACGTCTGGAAAATATTTTATTAACGAGAAAGAAATGACCAAAATGAATGAAAATCAGTTGAGCTCTTTTCGTAAGAAAAATATTGGTTTTGTTTTCCAAAGCTTTAATCTGATAGATGAATTAACGGTATTTGAAAATGTTGAGTTACCATTAATTTATCTGGGCATTCAAAAGAAAGAACGAATATCAAAAGTAATGAATGTATTAGAACAAATGAATATAGCCCATCGTGCCAAACACTTTCCACAACAATTGTCAGGAGGGCAACAACAACGAGTAGCCATTGCTCGTGCAATAGTTACAGATTGTCCTTTGATATTAGCAGATGAACCAACTGGTAATTTGGATTCAACAAATGGTGTCGAAGTCATGACGTTACTTCAACAGCTTAATAAACAGGGAACAACAATTATAATGGTTACACATTCAGAAAGAGATGCTGGTTATGCCAATCGAGTGATTTATTTGTTGGATGGTAGAATAATAAGTAAGTAATGGTAATGTAATAATATATCAGTCAATTCTTAAAATATTCTATTATAGGAATTTTATTTCAGGAGGTCTTCTATGGTCCGGCTGATGTTTGTTTGGGCCACATCTTTCTGCATGGCAGTGCTGAGGGACATATCCGGAGGGGTGGTGGCATATACTTGGCTGAAACCGGCCGAACGGAGTATTTCTTCGTCGGCTACTTGGCCGGCTATCAGAACGACAGGAATAACTGTTTGGCGGGATTCGTTCAGTACACCTGCCGGAACTTTCCCCATCGTAGTCTGCCGGTCGGCGCGGCCTTCACCTGTAATGATTAGGTCTGCTCCCTTTATCTTGTCCCTAAATCCGTTGGCTTCCAGCAGCAAGCTGATGCCCGGACGGAGTGCGGCGTTCAGAAAGGCAGCCAGTGCGCCGCCCAGTCCTCCTGCGGCTCCAGCACCGGGTAGGGTGGCAATGCCGTGTCCTGTCGTTTGTTGGTAGAGTTCGGCCAGGTGGCGCAGGCCTTTGTCAAGCAGTTGCACCTCGTCGGGGGTAGCACCTTTTTGTGGAGAGAAGATATAGGCTGCACCTTCGGGGCCGTAGAACGGATTGCGGACATCGCAGGCAGCGGTACATCGGACGGTCTTTAAAGCTGGGTGGGCAGACGAGGTGTCTATTCTGTCTGTTTCTTCCATGTCGCAACCCCTTCCTTCCAGTTCCTGACCCTGACGGTCTAGAAAACGGATACCTAAAGCGCTGAGCATGCCCATCCCTCCGTCGTTGGTAGCACTGCCACCCAGTCCGATGACCATGTGGTTGCATCCCCTGTCAAGGGCATCGCGCATCAGTTCGCCTGTCCCACGGGTAGTGGTTAGCAGAGGATTGCGTTGGTTTTCAGGCACAAGGGGGAGTCCGCTGGCCGAAGCCATTTCGATGTAGGCCGTTTGTCCGTCGGAACTTATCAGATAACGTGCTTCCACTTTCTCGTCCAAAGGTCCCTGTACACGGAGGCGCACTTCCTGTGCACGTAAGGCAGAAAGGGATTCCAGCATACCTTCGCCACCATCCGCCATCGGGATACAGACGATTTCGGCTTGAGGATACACCCGCAGGATGCCTTCGAGGGCAGCGGCTTCGGCTTCGGCGGAAGTGAGGCTCCCTTTAAAGGAGTCGATGGCAAGGACTATCTTTTTCATGACTACGGTGGATTACTGTACTGCAAAATTAGGATTTTTGTCGGGAATAGGCGAGGAGTAAGTGGAAAAATGCACTATCTTTGTCGGTATGAATGAAGACGTATACAGAACCATAGCCGCTTCTGCCGAGGGTATTTATACGGAGAAGCGGAGCAAATTTATTGCCATTGCCTTGCCTGTACGTACGGTAGACGAAGTGAAGGCTTTGCTGGAGGAGTATCAGAAAAAATATTACGATGCCCGTCATGTGTGTTATGCCTACATGCTCGGCCCCCAGCGCAAGGACTTTCGGGCGAACGACAACGGAGAACCGTCGGGTACGGCCGGAAAACCTATCCTGGGGCAGATAAACTCCAACGAACTGACGGACATCCTCATTATCGTGGTGCGCTACTTCGGAGGCATCAAGTTGGGGACGAGCGGGCTGATTGTGGCCTATAAGGCCGCCGCTGCCGAAGCACTTGCTGCCGCCGAGGTTGTGGAGAAGACGGTGGACGAATGCGTTTGTTTTTGGTTCGAATATCCTTTCATGAACGACGTGATGCGGGTAGTCAAGGAAGAAGGGCCCGAGATTGTGGAGCAGGGCTACGACATTGATTGCCGCATGACACTTCGCATACGTAGCTCCCTGATGCCACGCTTGCGGGCACGGCTGGAGAAAGTGGAGACGTTGAGAATAGAGGAGTAGAGATTTACATCGATAATTTTACACATTATATATAAGTATGTTCAAAGCAACAAAAAGAGAATTGGGCGAGATTTATGCCTTTTTCCGTCTGTTGGCGGATGGAAGCGTGTATATGGGTACACCTCAGGTACAGAAGGACATGAACCGTTGCTGGCCGGTAGCGCTGGTTCAGCGTGAGGAACACGACGGCACGCGTCGGTATTACATAGAAGAGGACGAAATCCGCATGGTGTCGGGCGAGGTAGACCGTAGTGGGCAGTTTGTGCCGAAGGAGGAGGCTGAGTCGGTTACCTTTCCAAGGGCCGACTTTGGCGAGGCGGCCGACTATGTGCTCGATATCCTGAAACATTCGTCGGGCGAAGAAGTCGAAGTGCCCGACGGCTTGGAAGGTTTTCTCGACGCCGTACGCATTTACGACCTGGAAGCCAAGACCGATGACCGTACCGACTTCAAGGTAGCTTTCTGGCAGAAAGACGCTCCCTTGACGGGCTTTTGTGTACGTTGTCGCCTGAGTCCCATGAATCCGTTGCTCGACGGCGGACGTACGGCCAACCTGAAGTTGGAGCAGACAGGCGTGAAGTTTGCCGTGCCTACGGTCAACAAGGTGAACGCCCTGCCCGAATCGCCCAACGAAGTGGCCGAGCGTATGCTGATGATTGAGCGGCTGGGTGGTGTGCTGAAGTATAGCGACGTGGCCGACCGCGTGTTCCGTTGCAACCTGCTGATGATTGACCTGCACTTTCCCCGCATGCTGGCCGAGATGGTTCGCCTGATGCACCTCGAAGGCATCACGCGAGTTTCCGAACTGACGGAACGTATCAAGGAACTCAATCCATTGAAGATAAAGGATGAGCTCATACAGAAACATGGTTTCTATGAATACAAGATGAAGCAGTTCCTGCTGGCCCTGGCTTTGGGAATGCGTCCTGCCAAGATTTTCAGAGGAACCGATTCGGCTGTCGAAGGCATGTTGTTGGTTGATGGGCAAGGCGAGGTACTCTGCTATCATCAGTCGTGCCGACAGGACTTTGCCGAATTTTTGTATCAGAATACACGCTTCGAGAAAGGAGCGCTGGAGAAGGACAAATACGGCTTTCTGGAGCGTGAGAACGGTTCCTGGTATTTCAAGTTGAATGTCAAGATAGGACTGGTAAAACGTTGAACCTGATAAATAGAGGAATGATGAACGAAGTATTGCAAAACATCAAGGCACGCCGTAGTGTGCGTGCTTATACCGACCGACAAGTGTCGGCACAAGATTTGGATTTGATTCTTGAAGCTGCTGCTTATGCTCCCAATGGCATGCACTATGAAACGTGGCACTTCACGGCCATTCAGGATGCAGCCATATTAACCGAATTGAACGAGGTTATCAAAGGAGCCTTTGCCAAGAGTGACGAACCCCGCTTGCGCGAACACGGACAGAGTGAAACCTATTGTTGCTACTATCACGCCCCTACGTTGGTGATAGTTTCCAACGAACCTACGCAGTGGTGGGCGCCGATGGATTGTGCCTGTGCGTTGGAAAATATTTTCCTGGCAGCCAGTTCGCTGGGCATTGGTTCCTGTTGGATCAATCAACTGGGTCAGACTTGCGATGATCCGGAAGTCCGTGCGTTGCTCACCCGTTTGGGAGTCCCTCAAAATCATAAAGTCTATGGTTGTGCAGCTTTAGGGTATGAGCCGGCCAATACACCTCAGAAAGAGAAGAGGATCAAGGAGGGGACGATCACAATTGTCAGATGAATACTCGAGTGATATCATTTATAGAAAAAAGGTGGGCAACTCAAGATTTATATTCACTTGGTTTGTCCACCTTTTTTGAGTCATTTACAGAACATAGATTAACTATTTCCTTTCAGCAAAATATTTCCATAACGGAGCTGCCATGAGAGCCTGACGTATTTGGTCTTTTCGTAACAAGTCGAACACCTCATCTGCAGTGAGCAGATGGATGCTAATATCCTCTGTTTCTTCCAAATGTTGGATAGAGATAGGTTCTACATCTGTTGCGATAAAGCAATGACAAAGGTTTGTCATGGTGCTGGTATTAGCTGATATTGTCATATGGTGTGTCCACTGTCCACCACCGTAACCAGTTTCTTCATAGAGTTCACGACGTGCGGCATCAATCGGCTCTTCGCCAGGCTCGCATACACCGGCACATATTTCATAGCCGGTGTAGCGTAGTCCATGACGATATTGTCGTTCCATGAGGAAGTGTCCATCACGGGTTAGGGCGATGACATTTACCCAATCAGGGTATTCCAGTACGTAATATTCCGGATTTTCCACACCGTTAGGCAAGCGCACATGATCACGTCGTGCTGTTAGCCAAGGGCGACGGATCAGGTATTCACTGTGCAGGACTTCCCATTTCTTTTCGTCATCCATGATTCTGTTTTTTCCTTTTTATTCAACTTTTCCGTAGCGTGTAGGCAATAATTTGCGGTCACCTAATGTGTTGTCTACGCGGGCTACATTTATCCAGAACTTGTTTTCGCGGACAGCTTCTGTGGGATAAGCGGCTTTCTGCCGTGTGTAACTGTGCTCCCATTGATCGGACACAACCTCATATTCAGGGTGAGGTGCATTGAGCAGGACATTATCAGTCTTGTCGGCACGTCCTTCTTTTACTTCCTGAATTTCTTCCCAAATGTGGAGCATCACGTCCACAAAATTGTCCAATTCTGCCAAGCTTTCGCTTTCGGTAGGTTCTATCATCAGGGTACCGTGTACAGGGAAGGAAAGGGTTGGAGCATGATAACCATAATCCATCAGACGTTTGGCTATATCGTTCTCACTGATACCTGTCTCTTCGTGTACCTTGCGGCACTCCAAAATCATTTCATGTCCTACAAAACCTTGTGCACCGCGATAAACAATGCCGTAAGTGTCTTGCAGGCAGGCGGCCAGATAGTTGGCATTGAGGATGGCTGTACGGGTAGCTCGTGTCAGACCTTCTGTACCCATCATGCGGATATACCCATACGTGATGGGGAGGATACCTGCACTGCCGAAAGGAGCTGCAGATACTTCATTGGTAGCGTTCCCAAATAGTACATGTCCGGGCAAGAAGGGAACGAGGTGGGCTGCTACACAGATGGGACCTACACCGGGACCTCCTCCTCCATGAGGCGAAGCAAAGGTTTTATGTAGGTTCAGGTGGCAGACATCGGCACCGATAAATCCAGGATTGGTTAAACCTACCTGTGCATTCATGTTAGCGCCGTCCATGTAGACTTGTGCGCCGCAAGCATGGATAATCTTGCATATTTCTACAATTTCGGTTTCGAAAATACCATGAGTAGAGGGGTAGGTAATCATCAGGGCTGCCAGCGAATACTTATTCTCTTCGGCTTTGATACGCAAGTCGGTCATATCAACATTGCCATGGTCATCACAAGCACAAGTGACGGTAGTAAAACCGGCTTGTACGGCACTGGCCGGGTTGGTTCCGTGTGCTGATGCAGGGATAAGTATCTTGTTTCGGTGTCCATGGCCGATGCTTTCCAGATAGGCGCGAATAACGCGTAGACCCGTGTACTCGCCTGCTGCTCCAGAGTTGGGCTGAAGGCTGACACCTGCAAATCCTGTAATGATTTTCAGTTCCTCGCAGAGATTATGAATCAGTTCATGATACCCTTGAGCTTGATCTTCTGGTACAAGAGGATGGAGGTTCATAAACTCAGGACGACTCAATGGAAGCATTTCTGCAGCCGCGTTGAGCTTCATGGTACAGGATCCTAGAGAAATCATGGAGTGAGCCAATGAGATGTCCTTGCGGTCGAGACGTTTGATGTAACGCATCATTTCAGTTTCTGTGTGATAACGGCAGAAGACTTCGTGCGTCAAATATGGGCTCTGGCGTCGGAATGTTTGAGGTAGGATGCAAGCTTCGGGCACATCGGCTGTTTGTGGTGCTTCTACTCCAGCGGCAATGGCAAAGATAGCGAGCAGAGTGTTGATGGCAGCGATATCTGTTGTTTCGTCAATGCTCATGCCAACGTCGCCATTGTCAAAATATCGTAGGTTTACTTCTTTACTCAAAGCGATAGTACGTATCTGTTGGGCAGAAGTGCTTTCTGGTAGAGAAAAACGCAGGGTATCGAAATAGACTGAATTCTTTTGCGTATAACCCAGTTTGCTGAGTGATTTCTCCAAGAAAACGGCAATGCTGTGGATGCGGGTGGCGATAGCACGAATGCCTTCCTGCCCATGATAGACTGCATAAAATCCTGCCATGGTAGCTAGCAAGGCTTGTGCTGTACAAATATTTGAGGTGGCCTTTTCACGTTTGATGTGTTGTTCACGTGTTTGGAGTGCCATGCGGTAACATAATTTTCCATATTTGTCTTTAGACCATCCGATGATGCGTCCCGGCATGTTGCGTTTGTATTCGTCGCGGGTAGCGAAATAGGCTGCTGACGGACCACCATAGAACATGGGTGTACCTAGTCGTTGGGTTGAGCCAAATACGATATCTGCTCCCCATTCACCCGGGGGAGTGAGCAGGGCAAGGCTCAAAATGTCGGCAGCAACCGCTACTTTGCATCCTGCTGCATGGGCTTGCTCTACGAATGTCCGGTAATCTTCTACATTTCCGTTGGCATTGGGATACTGGAGGACACAGGCGAATATGTCGGATGTCAACTCTACCTCATTATATTTTCCTGTACGCAGAACCATGCCTTGAGGGATGGCACGGGTAGTCATGACTGCCAGGGTTTGAGGGAAAATAGATTCATCCACAAATACAACGTTGGCTCCGTCTTTCTGTTGCTGGCGCGAACGGAGAGCGTACATCATAGTGACGGCTTCAGCTGCAGCTGTGGCTTCATCTAGCAGTGAACAGTTGGCTAAGGGCATTCCAGTCAGGTCTGATATAGCGGTTTGGAAATTCATCAGGGCTTCAAGGCGGCCTTGCGATACTTCGGTCTGATAAGGTGTATAGGAAGTGTACCAAACCGGATTTTCAAAAACGTTGCGTTGGATAACAGCCGGAGTAATGGTACCATACCACCCCATACCGATATAGGTTGTGTAGAGTTTGTTCTTGGAAGCGAGTTGGGCAATATGTTGTGCAAACTCGTATTCGGTCATGGGCTTGGGCAGATCGAGCGGTTCCTTCAGACGGATATTCGAGGGAATGGTCTTGTCGATCAGTTCATCTAAGCTGCTCACGCCTATTTTGCGAAGCATGGTCTCTTCATCTTTGGGGCCGATGCCATTATGGCGTCGGGATAAAAAGTCGTTTGTCATGGCGATATTATTTAAGATAGTAAATGTTTTATTGGTTATGAATTGTTTTTTTCTTTTATCTGAAAAACGGATTTTCTGCTTTCTCGATTCCAATGGTAGTCGGAGCCCCATGGCCGGGGTAGACAATCGTTTCGTTGGGAAGGACAAACAGGCGGCTGCAAATATGCTCGATCAGTGTATCGAAATTACCTCCAGCCAAGTCGGCCCGTCCGATGCTTCCTTGGAAAAGTACATCTCCAGAGAACATGCAGTGCTCTGCTGCACAATAATATACCAGGCTTCCAGGTGAATGCCCCGGTACGTGGATACATTCTAGTTGTGTATGACCGAAAGTGATAATATCACCGTCATACAGGTATTTTCCCAACGGTGGAAGCTCTTCCTGGAACTGGAAGCCGAACATACGACTCTGTTTGGGAGCGTTCTCTATCCAATATTCATCAGCCTGGTTGGCTTCTGCTTTCAATCCGAATTCTTTCAGTACGAATGGATTTCCAAAAATATGGTCTAGATGGAGATGCGTGTTTAGCAGGTGTTTCACTTGCAGATTGTTTCCCTGGATGAAGTCTTTCAGAGCTTGTTTCTCTTCTTCGTAGAAACAGCCGGGATCGATGACTACCGCTTCGTTGGTCTCATCCCACAGCAAGTAGCAGTTCACAGGAAACATATTGAATTCAAATCTTTTTATTTTCATAATTTGTACAGGTCTTATTCTTGTTGCTTGTTTCGGGCAAATTGTTTTTTATCCTGCCACGTATACTACTTTTTTTGTTTCAAAAAAATCTTCGTCAAAATAGTCGCTCAAATTCCACATTGTGGTCTTGTTTCGGAAGGGCATCGTTTCGTGTTCCAGTTCTCCACCTTTCAGGCAGATGAGTCCATTAGGTAAAGCATTCTGTTGGTGGGTAGAGAAATTTTTCCGTATGATTTTCATCAGGTCGGTCAGTGGCATTACTGCGCGACTCACCACAAAGTCATACATGTCTTTTATCTCTTCGGCACGCGCATGGCTGAAAGTGACATTTTTTAGCCCGATACTGTTTGCTACTTCAGAAGCTACACGTATTTTCTTGCCGATGCTGTCTACCAGATGGAATTTGACTTCCGGGAAAAAGATAGCCAAGGGGATGCCGGGAAATCCTCCGCCAGTTCCCAAATCCATGATTTTGGTTTCAGGACTGAAATGGATTACCTTGGCAATGACCAGCGAATGGAGTACATGATGTTCGTACAGGTTGCCAATATCCTTGCGTGAAATGACGTTGATTTTGGCATTCCAGTCTGTATAGAGTTCTCCCAGAGCTGCAAACTGTTCCTTTTGTTTTTCGTCCAGTTCGGGGAAATATTTTAATAACAGTTCCATAAAATTCAGTTGATTTGGCTGATAATGGTATTCTCGTTCAACAGATGTCTTACGGCACCGTAAGGCCGTTTGATTTGGATGGCTCCCATTACATACGTTGCAATATCGTAAATGTTAT
>CAYQOV010000073.1:0-15170 GCA_964419245.1 uncultured Bacteroides sp.
TGTCTGCGATTGTTGCACGAGTATCTTCTCCTTTTTCGGGGGCAAAAAGAATACCTAAGGTTGCGCCGACAGCGGCTCCACCTAAAAAAGCGGCTAATACATTTAATCCTTTCATAATATTTATTTTTTATGGTTTACTTGCAAAACTAGCCAATATCTTCTAATATCCATCTCTTTCGGTGATGTTTTTTTCAGGATTTCTACTTATATTCTCTGATTTAGGGAAATTTAACGGTCTTGTGTGGCGTCAGATAATTGCTTAGGTGTACTTTTGTCTCCTAAATTTTAAGGTGTAGATATGAGAGCTTTGGTTAGAGGCATGAACGTCTTGCTATTGATTGTCATGATGGTCTGTTGCCTTTCTTGCATGAATGGTGGAGATTCTCCTTGGGTAGGGAAATGGCAATTGCGTGAATATCAGTATCCTGATGGAAGTGTCGAAAAGGTTGACAGTGTCTTTTATGGCTTTCAGAAAGGCTCTTTCCTGAGTTATTATATGGGCGAAGATGGTAATTATCGTTCTATGTATGGTTATTATAAAGAGGAGGATGATAAGATTACTATTACTTTATGGGAACCTGTTGTTGACGATCCTACCTACAAGAAATGGTTTGGATGGGAAGGCGGTGTCCGTACATTTAAAGTGGATGAATTGACCTCCAAGAAGATACGTTTGAACTATAACGATACGATATATGTTTTTCGTAATTATTGAACGAACTTATTTAAAAACTTAAATGATAAAGAAAATGAAAAAATTAGCAGTATTAGGAATGGGTGTCTGTGTAGCACTGGCATTCTCTTCTTGTAAGTCGAACGAAAGTGCTTACAAAAAGGCATATGAAAATGCGAAGAAACAAGAGTTGGCAGAAGCTCCGCAACCGACAGAAACAGCTGCAGTTGAAGAGAGTCCTGTCGTTAGTGCACCTGTTGAAGCTCCAAAGGTAGTTGAAAGTACTCAAGTTGGTGTACGTCAGGAAAAGGTGACGGTTGTGTCTGGTACAGGCTTGAAAGATTACAATGTTGTAGCAGGTAGTTTTTCAGTGAAAGCCAATGCTGAAAATTTGAAAGCTTTCTTGGATAAAGAAGGATATAGTGCCTCTGTTGCTTTCAATGCAGATAATTCTATGTATCGTGTGATTGTGGCTACATATCACGACAGAGATTCTGCAGCTGCCGCTCGTGATGCTTTCAAAGCAAAGTATCCTAATCGTAACGATTTTCAGGGTGCTTGGTTGCTTTATCGCATCAATTGATGGCTGGATTAGAAATGAACGATTGTTTTGTTTCATGTGAATATAAAGGCGGCACGCTATAGGGCGGCTGCCTTTTTTATTCTTGTGAACGTAAATTTGGTTTAAAAGAAGTTATAAAGAAGTTATAAAGTAGAATGGAAAACTTTTTCGAGCAAAAAAGTTTCTACTTTTGCAACCTTATATTGTATCTTTAATAAAAATGGTATGGATCAACAATATATATTAAAGGCTATTGATGCTGCTTTGGCGGCAGGTGAGAAAATTCTTTCCATTTATAATGATCCGAATTCTGATTTTCAGGTAGAAAAGAAAGCGGATAATTCGCCGTTGACTATTGCCGACCGCGCGGCTCATGAGGTCATTTGTCGGTTGTTGGCCGATACTCCGTTCCCTATCTTGAGCGAAGAGGGTAAATCGAAGTCCTATGAGGAACGTAAGTCGTGGAAAGAGTTATGGATTGTTGATCCGTTGGACGGTACAAAGGAATTTATTAAACGTAATGGTGAATTTACTGTTAACATCGCTTTTGTTCAGGAGTCCATTCCTCGCATGGGAGTTATTTACTTGCCGGTGAAGCATGTTCTTTATTTTGCCATGGAAGGATTGGGCGCTTATAAATTGACGGATGTGACATCGCGTGGAGATGCTTCATTGGAGGAATTGATTGCAAAGGCTGTTCGTTTGCCGATTGAAGCGGAGCATAATAAATATGTGATTGTCGCTTCACGTTCGCATTCTACGTCCGAAACGGAAAAGTTTGTTGAAGAAGCTAGAGCTGTTCATCCGAATGTAGAACTGATTTCGAGTGGAAGTTCCATCAAGATATGCCTGGTGGCCGAAGGTGTAGCAGATGTTTATCCGCGTTTTGCCCCAACAATGGAGTGGGACACGGCTGCAGGACATGCCATTGCGCGTGCAGCTGGTATGGAGGTCTATCGGGCAGGAATGGATATACCATTGAATTATAATAAGGAAGACTTGCTGAATCCGTGGTTCATTGTAGAGCCGAAGCGTGTCGGACATAAATGAAGACTGGATGATGACTTTTGAGATTGTACTTGTATTATTGGGATTGGTAGGCATGGTAGCCGCCTTGATACTCGACAAGATGCGTCCGGGCATGGTGTTGTTTTCGGTCGTGGTCTTGTTCTTGTGTGCTGGTATTCTGACTCCGAAAGAGATGTTGGAAGGGTTCAGCAACAAAGGTATGATAACGGTCGCTTTGCTTTATCTGGTCAGCGAGGGTATCCGTCAGTCGGGCGCTTTGGGACAGTTGATCAAGAAGTTGCTGCCTCAGAAGAAAACAACGGTTTTTAAGGCCCAGCTTCGTATGCTGCCTACCATTTCTTTCATTTCGGCTTTTCTGAACAATACGCCTGTAGTTGTAATTTTTGCTCCCATCATCAAGCGGTGGGCCGATTCGGTCAAATTGCCGGCTACGAAATTTCTTATCCCTTTGTCATATGTTACCATTTTGGGAGGTATTTGTACGTTGATTGGAACTTCGACCAATCTGGTGGTACATGGCATGATTTTGGAGGCCGGTTATGAGGGATTTACAATGTTTGAATTGGGTAAGGTCGGCATTTTTATAGCTATTGCGGGGATTCTTTACCTGTTCATTTTCTCGTCGAAATTGCTACCTGACATTCGTAAAGATTCGGCAGAAGTGGAGGAAGAATTGGAGGAAAAAGGAGATTTACATCGGGTGGAAGCCGTTTTGGGCTCTCGTTTTCCTGGTATCAACAAACGGTTGAAGGACTTCAATTTCAAACGTCATTATGGAGCTGAAGTGAAAGAAATAAAACGTGGCGGACAAAGCATCACAGAGAACCTTGAAAACCGCTATTTGCGTGAAGGCGATACGCTGGTGGTGATGGCAGACGATTCGTTTGTCCAGACGTGGGGTGAATCTTCAGTGTTTGTCATGCTGGCCAATGGCAAGGACAATGAGCCTGTACCCGGACGGGGAAAACGCTGGCTGGCCTTGGCCTTGCTGGTGTTGATGATTGCCGGAGCCACCATCGGAGAACTGCCTTTCGTGAAGGAAGCTGTCCCCAATATGCAGCTGGATATGTTCTTCTTCGTTTCGATAACAACCATCATCATGGCGTGGACGAAGATTTTCCCTGCACGGAAATATACCAAATACATCTCTTGGGATGTACTTATTACCATTGCTTGCGCTTTTGCCATCAGCAAGGCGATGGTCAATTCGGGCGTGGCCGATATGGTGGCCAAATACATTATCGGCCTGAGCGAACATTACGGACCTCACGTCCTGCTGGCGGCCGTGTTCATCATCACCAATCTGTTCACGGAGCTTATCACGAACAATGCGGCGGCGGCTTTGGCTTTCCCCTTGGCGCTCTCCATTTCGACGCAACTGGGTGTAAGTCCTGTGCCGTTCTTTGTGGTGATTTGTATGGCGGCTTCCGCCAGTTTCTCTACGCCTATCGGCTATCAGACAAACTTGATTGTGCAAGGTATCGGTAACTATAAGTTCACGGATTTTGTCCGAATCGGATTGCCGCTGAACATCATAACCTTCCTGATATCTGTCTTTCTGATACCTGTAATCTGGCCTTTTTAAATGTATAATATATAAGAATAAGTAGAATGGAAAATAACAACATATATCCGATATTCGACCGAATGATGACGCGAAGCGACAAGGAAGCCTTGTTGGGGCAACACAGCCTGATGGTGTGGTTCACGGGGTTGAGCGGTTCGGGCAAGAGTACCATTGCCATCGCTTTGGAGCGCGAGCTGCACCAGCGTGGACTTCTGTGCCGTATCTTGGACGGAGACAACATCCGTAGCGGCATCAACAACAACTTGGGCTTTTCCGAGGCCGACCGTGTGGAGAATATCCGCCGCATAGCCGAAGTGTCCAAACTCTTTGTTGATACAGGCATCATCACCATTGCCGCCTTCATCAGCCCCAGCAACGACATCCGCGAGATGGCGGCCGACATCATCGGCAGGGACGATTTTGTGGAGGTATATGTCAGCACTTCCATCGAGGAATGCGAACGTCGCGACGTGAAAGGTCTTTATGCCAAGGCGCGTCGGGGAGAAATCAAGAACTTTACGGGTATTTCCGCTCCTTTCGAAGCGCCTGAACATCCTGCGTTGACGCTCGACACGTCGGTGCTTTCCTTGGAAGAATCCGTTCACAAACTGTTAGAACTCATATTACCCAGAATTCAGAAGAAATAAGATAGAAAGATGAAAGAAGAGTACAAACTTAGTCATTTGAAGGAACTCGAAGCCGAGTCCATTCATATCATTCGTGAGGTGGCGGCCGAGTTCGAGAATCCTGTGATGCTCTATAGCATCGGCAAAGACTCGTCCGTGATGGTACGTCTGGCCGAGAAGGCCTTCTATCCGGGCAAGGTGCCCTTCCCCTTGATGCACATCGACTCCAAGTGGAAGTTCAAGGAGATGATTCAGTTCCGCGACGAATATGCCAAGAAATACGGATGGAACCTGATTGTAGAGAGCAATATGGAAGCTTTCAATGCAGGAGTAGGCCCCTTTACGCATGGCAGCAAGGTGCATACCGACCTGATGAAGACCAAGGCCCTGCTCGACGCGCTGGACAAGTATAAGTTCGATGCAGCCTTCGGTGGAGCCCGCCGTGATGAGGAAAAGTCGCGTGCCAAGGAGCGTATCTTCTCTTTCCGCGACCGTTTCCACCAGTGGGACCCCAAGAACCAGCGTCCTGAGTTGTGGGACATCTACAACGCACGTGTCCACAAGGGCGAGAGCATCCGTGTATTCCCCTTGAGCAACTGGACGGAGCTGGACATCTGGCAATACATCCGTCTGGAAAATATCCCCATCGTGCCGCTTTACTTTGCCAAGGAAAGACCTTGCGTGGAGATAGACGGCAACCTGATTATGGCCGATGACGACCGCCTGCCCGAACAGTATCGCGACAAGATACAGATGCGCATGGTACGTTTCCGCACCTTGGGTTGCTGGCCGTTGACAGGCGCCGTGGAGAGCGAAGCCGACACCATCGAAAAGATTGTGGAGGAGATGATGACCACTACCAAGAGCGAACGCACCACGCGTGTCATCGACTTCGACCAGGAAGCCAGCATGGAGCAGAAGAAGCGTGAAGGATATTTTTAAACGAACGATTAAGGATTTTGAAGACAATGGACAACAATAAATTGGATATAAAGGCCTTTCTGGACAAGGATGAACAGAAAGACTTGCTTCGCTTTCTGACGGCAGGGTCGGTGGACGACGGTAAGTCCACCCTGATAGGACGCCTGTTGTTCGATAGCAAGAAATTGTACGAAGACCAGCTGGACGCCTTGGAGCGCGACAGCAAGCGTATGGGTAACGCCGGCGACCACATCGACTACGCCCTTCTGCTGGACGGATTGAAGGCCGAGCGTGAACAGGGTATCACCATCGACGTGGCCTACCGCTACTTCTCGACCAACAACCGCAAGTTCATCATCGCCGACACGCCGGGGCACGAGCAATATACGCGCAACATGATTACGGGCGGCTCGACGGCCAACCTGGCCATTATCCTCGTGGATGCACGCACGGGTGTCATCACCCAGACGCGCCGACACACCTTCCTGGTGTCGTTGCTGGGCATCAAGCACGTCGTTTTGGCCGTGAACAAGATGGACCTGGTGGACTTCTCCGAGGAGCGTTTTAACGAGATTGTATCTGTTTACAAGGAGTTTGTCGCTCCGTTGGGCATCCCCGATGTGACTTGCATCCCCTTGTCTGCACTCGACGGCGACAACGTGGTGGCCAGGTCGGAGCGTACACCCTGGTATAAAGGCACGTCGCTGCTCGACTTTCTGGAGACCGTCCACATCGACAACGACCACAACTTCAACGACTTCCGCTTCCCCGTCCAATACGTACTTCGCCCCAACCTCAACTTCCGTGGTTTCTGTGGCAAGGTAGCTTCGGGCGTCATCCGCAAGGGCGACGAGGTGATGGCATTGCCTTCGCGCAAGAAGTCGCGCATCAAGAGCATCGTGACCTACGACGGCGAGCTGGATTATGCCTTCCCGCCCCAGTCGGTAACGCTGACTTTGGAAGACGAGATTGACGTGTCCAGAGGCGAGATGCTGGTACATCCCGACAACCTGCCGATGGAAGACCGCAACTTCGAGGCCATGCTCGTGTGGATGGACGAGGAGCCGATGGACGCCAACAAGTCTTTCTTCATCAAGCAAACCACCAACTTGAGTCGTACGCACATCGACACCATCAAGTACAAGGTGGACGTCAACACCATGGAGCACCTCTCTTTGGAGAATGGCAAGCTGACGCGAGAGACACTCCCCATGCAGCTCAACCAGATAGCCCGCGTGGTGTTCACCACGGCCAAGGAGCTGTTCTTCGACCCTTACAAGCAGAACAAGGCAACGGGTTCGTTCATTCTGATAGACCCCATTACCAACAACACCAGCGCCGTCGGCATGATTATCGACCGCGTGGAGAGCAAGGACATGCACCAGGGAGACGAGCTGCCCGTGCTCGACCTTGTGAAGCTGGGTATCGCTCCTGAGCACTACGAGGCGATAGAGAAGGCCGTGAAGGAACTCGAACGTCAGAGATTGGGCGTGAAAGTGGTGAAATGAGGAAAACACTCCTCTGAGTAGCACAAAAGAAAAGGATGCTTTCCCTTGGAGAAAAGGCTGTTTTCTTGTGGAGAAAACATTGCTTTCTCCAAGGCATGGCATCGGAAGTGAAATAATGAGTGAATATTTGAGAAAAAGATATGGGTTTATTAGAATTTAACAAGCTTCCCATCAATACGCTGGTGGGAGCCGATTGGAAGACCTTCAACCAGATAACCGCCGGCCGCACCATCGACGCTTCCTACAAAGGGAAGTATCGCTTGACGAAGGCTGTGTGCCGCCTGCTTTCCACGCTGGTGTCGTTGCAGGAACGAAAATACCAAAAACTATTGGCCGACAAACCGCTGGAGCACGACCCTGTGTTCATCTTGGGGCATTGGCGGAGCGGTACGACGTTTGTGCACAACGTCTTTTCGTGCGACAAGCACTTCGGCTACAACACCACCTATCAGACTGTTTTCCCACACCTGATGATGTGGGGGCAGCCTTTCTTCAAGAAGAACATGAGCTGGCTGATGCCCGACAAGCGTCCGACCGACAACATGGAGCTGGCCGTCGACCTGCCTCAGGAAGAGGAGTTCGCGCTGGCCAACATGATGCCCTACACCTATTACAACTTCTGGTTCCTGCCCAAGCACATGCAGGAGTATGCCGACAAGTATCTCCTCTTCGACGACATTACGGACGAAGAGCTGAAGGTGTTTGAGGAAGTCTTTGTGAAACTCATCAAGATATCCTTGTGGAATACGCACGGCACCCAGTTCCTGAGCAAGAATCCTCCCCACACGGGCCGCGTGAAAGAGCTGGTCAAGATGTTCCCCAACGCCAAGTTCATCTACCTGATGCGCAATCCCTATACAGTGTTCGAGAGCACGCGCAGTTTCTTCACCAATACCATCCAGCCCTTGAAGCTTCAGGACATCAGCAACGAAGAGTTGGAAAAGAACATACTTTCCATCTATGCCAAGTTGTATCACAAGTACGAGGCCGACAAGAGCTGTATCCCTGCCGGCAACCTGATTGAGGTGAAGTTCGAGGACTTCGAGGCCGATGCTATGGGCATGACGGAGCATATCTATCAGGCATTGTCCATCCCCGGCTTTGAGGAAGCCCGCGCCGACATCGAGAAATATGTGGGCGGTAAGAAGGGATACAAGAAGAACAAGTACAAGTATGATGACCGCACGGTGCACTTGGTTCAGGAGAACTGGGGTTTTGCATTGGAGCAGTGGAAGTATGAGTTATAAATCAGAAAAAGGTGAAAAGATGATGTGCAGAGAATATGTATTGTATATGGCGATTGTCATTGCCTCGTTGTGGAGTAGTAGGGCTGTAGCACAACCTCATGTGGAACCTATCTCTTTTGGGGATATGGACCAATGGGTGGACCGCCAGATCAAAGAGTCGGGCATTATTGGTGGTGAGACGAAGCACGTGTACGCCATCGGTCCTACCACAACTATAGAGGGTGATGAACCCTATACCAATTTGGGCGGCTCACCTTGGGGTACATCCAATGTCATGGCTAAAGTGGCAGGTATTACAAAGACCAATACTTCTGTATTTCCAGAAAAGAGAGGGGATGGCTACTGTGCCCGTCTCGACACCCGTATGGAGAGTGTCAAGGTATTCGGATTGGTGAACATAACGGTGCTTGCGGCAGGTTCCATCTTTTTGGGTGAAGTGTATGAACCGATTAAGGGAACCCAAAATCCTCAGAAAATGTTGAATTCGGGTATTCCTTTCACCAAGAAGCCCGTAGCTATCCAGTTCGATTATAAAGTCAAGATGTCCGACCGCGAGAAGCGTATCCGTGCTACAGGTTTCAGTCGCATCACCGATGTGGAAGGCAAAGATTTTCCTGCCGCTATTCTTCTGCTACAGAAGCGGTGGGAAGACGAGAAAGGAAATATTTATGCCAAGCGGGTAGGGACAATGGTCGTTCGTTATTATACAACGACTGATGATTGGAAAAACAATGCTACATACGACATCATGTATGGTGACATCACAGGCAACCCCAACTATAAGGCCCACATGATGCGCCTGCAGGTAGAGGAACGCTATGCCATGAACAGCAAGGGAGAGAGCGTACCTATCCACGAGGTGGCATGGGGGACGGAAGACGACGTGCCTACCCACATGGTGCTTCAGTTTACGTCCAGTCATGGTGGTGCTTATATCGGTTCGCCAGGCAACTCTCTTTGGATTGACAATGTTAAACTCGTGTATTGATTGTTTGGCAGAAACAATTAAAGTTGTATTTTTGTGGCCGATATGGGAAGATTGCTTGCGATAGATTATGGAAAGAAGCGTACGGGGATAGCAGTGACTGATACCCTGCAGCTGATAGCAAACGGGCTGACAACGGTACCGACTCATGAACTGCTTGCTTTCATCCTTGACTATGTGTCCAAGGAACCAGTCGAACGTATTCTGGTCGGTCTTCCCAAACAGATGAACAATGAGGCTTCGGAAAACATGAAGCGTATCGAGCCATTTGTCCGTTCTCTGCAAAAGAAGCTTCCTGATGTACCTGTGGAGTACGTGGACGAGCGTTTTACTTCCGTTTTGGCCCATCGGGCAATGTTGGATGCCGGCTTGAAAAAGAAAGATCGGCAGAACAAGGCACTGGTCGACGAAATCAGTGCTACCATCATTTTGCAGAGTTATATGGAGAACAGAAGAACATCATTTGACAGATTATTAAATAAAGAATAGAACATGATTTTACCTATTTATACGTATGGACAGCCCGTATTGAGAAAAGTGGCTGAAGACATTACTCCCGATTATCCCAATCTGAAGGAGCTTATTACGAATATGTTTGAGACAATGGATCGTGCCGAAGGGGTTGGCTTGGCTGCACCTCAGGTAGGACTTCCTATTCGTGTGGTTGTCATCAATCTGGATGTTTTGTCCGATGATCTGCCAGAGTTCAAAGGCTTCCGCAAGGCTTATATTAATCCTCATATTTTGGAAGTGTCGGGAGAAGAAGTCTCGATGGAGGAAGGTTGCCTGAGCTTGCCTGGCATTCATGAGAGTGTGAAGCGAGGCGACAAGATTCGTGTGAAATACATGGACGAGAATTGGGAAGCACACGAAGAGGACGTTGAAGGCTATTTGGCCCGTGTCATGCAACATGAGTTCGACCACTTGGAGGGCAAAATGTTCATTGACCATTTGTCTACTTTGCGCAAGCAGATGATCAAAGGCAAGCTGAATTCCCTGCTTAAGGGTAAGGCGCATTGCACGTATAAGGTGAAGACCGTGAAATAACTGTAATTGTAATTTTGTAATGGTGAAGCGACTCCTGATAGCCATCTTGCTTTTCCCGGCATTGCTATATGCCCAAATTAATACGGAGCGAGTAATGATGATTGCTCGCAATGCGCTGTATTTCGAGGATTATGTGCTTTCTATTCAGTATTTTAATCAGGTAATCAGCGCCAAACCCTACTTGTTCGAACCGTATTTCTTTCGTGGTTTGGCCAAGATAAATTTGGAAGACTATCAGGGAGCTGAGGCCGATTGTGATGAAGCAATCCGGCGAAATCCTTTTGTCGTGGGAGCTTATCAGATAAGAGGACTTGCCCGTATTCGTCAGAACAATTTTGACGGAGCGATAGAAGATTATCGAATGGCTTTGAAATATGAGCCTGAAAATGTCGTCTTATGGCATAATCTGACGCTTTGTCACATGCAGAAGGAAGATTATACTTCAGCAAAGGACGATTTGGAAAAATTGTTGGCGGTGTCTCCTCGCTACACGAGAGCTTTCCTGATGCGTGGTGAAGTGAATCTGAGGCAAAATGATACAATCAATGCCTTGAAGGATTTCGACAAAGCCATAGAGCTGGATCGTTACGATGCTGACGGTTGGAGTGCACGTGCTTTGGTGAAACTACAGCAAAAACAATACAAAGAGGCTGAAAACGATTTGGATCAGGCTATTCGTCTGAGTGTCAAGAATGCAGGAAATTACATCAACCGTGCTTTGGCTCGTTTCCATCAGAACAATTTGAGGGGAGCCATGCAAGATTATGATGTGGCGTTGGATATAGATCCCAATAACTTTATCGGGCATTACAACCGAGGTTTGCTACGTGCCCAAGTCGGAGATGACAACCGAGCCATTGAAGATTTCGATTTTGTGTTGGAAATGGAGCCAGACAACATGATGGCTGCTTTCAACCGAGGTTTGTTGCGTGCACAGACAGGCGACTATCGGGGGGCTATCAGTGACTATTCGAAAGTGATTGAAGAGTATCCAAACTTCTTGACTGGATATCATTATCGGGCGGAAGCACGTCGTAAGGTGGGCGACATCAAGGGAGCTGAGCAAGATGAATTCAAGCTTATGAAAGCTCAGCTGGATCGTTTGAATGGAAAGAAGAATAACGGAAAAGATGTAGCCGATGCTACTTCGGATGCTGATAACGCCGACAAGGAAAAGACGCGCAAAAAGTCTGATAAGAATATGGAAAACTATCGGAAGATAGTGATTGCGGATGACTCTGAAATGACTCAGCGATATACGAGCGATTATCGTGGCCGTGTACAAGATCGTAATGTCGTAGTCAAGTTGGAGCCGATGTATGCTTTGACCTACTATGAAAAGATCAGTGAAGTAAAGAAAGCTGTCCATTACCATAAATTCATAGATGCGTTGAATCTGTCCAAGCAATTGCCGAAGCCTTTACGCATCACCAATATGGAAGCTCCGTTGACAGAGGAGCAGATTAAATATCATTTTGCGTTGATCGATTCTCATACATCCGATATTGTAGCTGAGCCTCAGAATGCGATGAAACGTTTTGGACGTGGTATCGATTTCTATTTGGTACAAGATTTTGACAGCTCGATTGACGATTTCACGCAAAGCATTTTGCTGGATGGAAATTTCTTCCCAGCCTATTTCATGCGTGCTTTGGTTCGCTACAAACAGCTTGACTATAAGAAGGCTGAAGCTATGGCAGAAGGAAATATCCAGTCGACTACCGCCGACAAGCAGAATTCAGGGGTAACGGCTGTTGATTATGAAGTTGTCAAGAAAGACTTGGATAAAGTCGTAGAGTTGGCTCCAGACTTCGTCTATGGCTATTACAATCGTGGTAATGTCTCTTCTGCTTTGAAGGATTATCGTTCAGCTTTGGAAGATTATAATAAGGCCATTGAGCTGGATCCTGAATTCGCAGAGGCCTATTTCAATCGTGGATTAACCCAGATCTTTTTGGGCAACAACAAGCAGGGTATTTTGGATTTGAGTAAGGCTGGTGAACTGGGGGTAGTTTCTGCTTATAATATTATCAAACGCTTTACGGATAATACCCGCGAATAACATTTTTTGTGAAATAGATGATTTAAAAAAAATAAATCTTTATTTTTGCGTTCAGAATTTGAAATACATACCATTATGATAAAAATAACATTCCCAGATGGCTCTGTTCGTGAATACAACGAAGGAGTAACCGGCTTGCAAATAGCAGAAAGTATCAGTTCAAGACTAGCTCAAGAAGTCTTGGCTTGTGGTGTAAACGGTGAAATCTATGATTTGGGGCGTCCCATTCAGAATGATGCCGAGTTCGTTCTCTATAAGTGGGAAGATGAACAAGGTAAGCATGCCTTCTGGCACACCAGTGCTCACTTGCTGGCCGAAGCTTTGCAGGAACTATATCCCGGCATTCAGTTTGGTATAGGTCCGGCAATTGAAAACGGATTCTATTATGATGTTGATCCGGGTGAAACACCCATTAAAGAGGCTGATCTGCCTGCGATTGAAAGCAAAATGGCTGAACTGGCCGCCAAGAAAGAGGCTGTTGTTCGCCAGGATATTTCGAAGGAAGATGCCTTGAAAAAATTTGGTGATCGTGGTGAAACCTACAAGTGTGAACTGATTTCTGAGTTGGAAGATGGTCACATTACAACTTATACACAAGGTTCCTTTACAGATTTGTGTCGTGGCCCGCACTTGATGACGACGGCTCCTATTAAGGCCATCAAGCTGACCTCTGTAGCAGGTGCTTATTGGCGTGGGCAGGAAGATCGTAAGATGATGACTCGTATTTATGGTATCACTTTCCCAAAGAAAAAGATGCTGGACGAATACTTGGTGATGATGGAAGAAGCCAAGAAACGTGACCATCGTAAGATTGGTAAAGAAATGGATTTGTTCATGTTCTCTGATACTGTAGGTAAAGGTCTTCCGATGTGGTTGCCGAAAGGAACAGCCTTGCGTATCCGTTTGCAGGATTTCTTGCGTCGTATCCAGGCTCGTTATGACTATCAGGAAGTGATGTGTCCGCCTATCGGAAACAAACTTCTGTATATCACTTCTGGCCACTATGCCAAGTATGGAAAAGACTCTTTCCAGCCTATCCATACACCTGAGGAAGGCGAAGAATACTTCTTGAAGCCGATGAACTGTCCTCATCACTGTATGATTTACAAGAACTCGCCTCGTTCGTACAAGGATCTGCCTTTGCGTCTTGCCGAATTTGGTACGGTTTGCCGTTACGAGCAAAGTGGTGAGCTGCATGGATTGACTCGTGTACGTAGCTTTACGCAGGATGATGCACACTTGTTCTGTCGTCCTGATCAGGTAAAGGATGAATTCTTGCGCGTGATGGATATTATTTCCATTGTGTTCAAGTCTATGAATTTTGAGAATTTCGAAGCACAGATTTCTTTGCGTGACAAGGAAAATCGTGAAAAATATATCGGTAGCGATGAAAACTGGGAGAAAGCAGAACGTGCTATTATCGAAGCCTGTGAAGAAAAAGGTTTGAAGGCGAAGATCGAATATGGTGAAGCTGCTTTCTATGGTCCGAAGCTTGACTTTATGGTAAAAGATGCCATTGGACGCCGTTGGCAGTTGGGTACTATTCAGGTAGACTATAACTTGCCCGAACGCTTCCAGTTGGAATATACAGGTGCTGACAACCAGAAACATCGTCCTGTGATGATTCACCGCGCACCTTTTGGTTCAATGGAACGCTTCGTCGCTGTGCTTATTGAGCATACAGCTGGTAAATTCCCATTATGGTTGACTCCCGATCAAGTTGCTATTCTGCCTATTAGTGAGAAGTTCAATGATTACGCCAATGAAGTGCGTTTGGCACTGAAGAAGTATGATATCCGTGCTCTTGTGGATGAACGTAACGAGAAGATCGGACGTAAGATTCGTGACAATGAGATGAAACGCATTCCTTATATGCTTGTTGTTGGCGAAAAAGAGGCTGAAAATGGCGAAGTTTCTGTACGTAAGCAAGGTGAAGGTGACCAAGGTACGATGAAAGTGGAAGAATTTGCTAAAAAAATCAGTGAAGAAGTTCAGAATATGATAAATAAGTGGTAAATTTGCGGCCAATTTAGTAGTAACAAATAAAAAACGAATAGGAAGTAAACGTTATTTAATGAAGAATGACAGCTTAAAAGGGCAACATCGGATTAATGAGCAAATCCGGGCCAAAGAAGTCCGCATAGTGGGCGATGAAGTAGAACCAAAAGTGTATCCGATAGCGCAGGCTCTCAGACTTGCTGAAGAACATGAAGCGGATCTCGTGGAGATTTCTCCAAATGCACAACCCCCTGTTTGTCGTATTATTGATTATTCTAAATTTCTTTATCAGTTAAAGAAGCGTCAGAAAGAACAAAAGGCAAAGCAGGTGAAGGTGAACGTGAAGGAAATACGTTTTGGACCTCAGACTGATGACCATGATTATAACTTCAAGTTGAAGCATGCCAAAGGCTTTTTGGAAGATGGCGATAAGGTGAAAGCCTACGTATTCTTTAAAGGCCGTTCTATCTTGTTCAAAGAGCAAGGTGAAGTGTTGCTGCTCCGTTTTGCCAATGATTTGGAAGACTATGCGAAGGTAGACCAGATGCCGGTTTTGGAAGGAAAGAGAATGACAATCCAACTCTCTCCGAAGAAAGTGGCGGCACCTAAGAAGAGCGCGGCTCCCAAGCCTGCAGAAGATGCGCCAAAGGCTGCGTCGGCTGAAACCGAAGAAGAATAAAGAAGTGAGTAACGCCATAGGTATAGTGCGTTGCCATATAATTTAATAATTAAAAAGTTTAAAAAAGATGCCAAAGATGAAGACTAACTCCGGTTCTAAAAAGAGATTTACTCTTACCGGAACAGGTAAAATCAAAAGAAAGCACGCTTTTCATAGTCACATCCTGACTAAGAAAACTAAGAAGCAGAAAAGAAACTTGTGCTACTCTACACTTGTTAGTACAACAGATGTAAGCCAGGTGAAAGAGCTCTTAGCAATGAAGTAAT
>CAYQOV010000074.1:0-14782 GCA_964419245.1 uncultured Bacteroides sp.
CCTTTTCAGAATTGCGATGTTGTATGGATATCCCCACTAAATTTCTACTGACCCAGAATTAATCGTGTGGAAAAAGAAAAAGTGTGGAAATGTAGAATTAGTCCACACTTCCACACTTATGATTTTGTATTTTGATACCGTAGTAATGTGATTTTATTTCACTTCCCAAGTATCGTTGGTCATCAGCAATTCTTCGAAGTTATGATAGTTCTTTTTAGCGCTTACTTCTTCGATCTGGGCATGTACGGCCTCGTCATAGGTCGGTTCGTCTACATCGCGGATGACGCCGAGGGCGATGGGGAAGTCCGGCCCTTCCATCAGCGCGAGTTTCAGCTGCAGGGTGTTGTCCATGCAGTGGGCGTCGTGCACCAGGATGTCTTTCTCGGTGATGCCGTTTTCGCCCAACTTCACCACTTTCAGGCCGAAGCCTTCCTGCATCAAGCCATATTCGCGGTTTTCACCGAAAATCATCGGCTTGCCGTGTTCCAGATAGATGGCGTTCTTGGCGCGTCCTTCCTTGTTGTAAACAGAGTCGTGCGTACCGTTGTTGAAGATGACGCAGTTCTGGAGGATTTCGCAGACGGCGGCACCTTTATGGTTGTAGGCTGCTTTCAGGATTTCTACCGTGCCGGCGGCATCGGTGGCTACGGCACGTGCGAAGAAACGTCCGCGTGCACCAAAGCACAGCTCGGCGGGATGGAAAGGATCTTCCACAGTGCCGTAGGGCGATGACTTGCTGACAAAGCCGCGGGGCGATGTCGGCGAGTATTGTCCCTTGGTCAGACCGTAGATGCGGTTGTTCAGCAGAATCATGTTCAGGTCGATGTTGCGGCGTACGGCGTGGATGAAGTGATTGCCGCCGATGGCCAGTCCGTCACCGTCGCCTGAAATCTGCCAGACGGCCAGATTGGGATTGGTGACTTTGGCGCCGGTCGAGATAGCAGCTGCACGGCCGTGTATGGTCTGCATGGCATACGTATTCATATAATAGGGCAGACGGCTGGAACATCCGATACCCGAGATGACGGCTGTTTCCCACGGAGCCTTGCCTATTTCGGCCATGGCCTTGTGCAGGGAGGCCAGGAAGAAGTGGTCGCCGCAGCCCGGACACCAACGGGGTTGTCCTTTCTTGAAGTCTTTAGCTGTATATTCGTTCATAATTGTGTCCTCCTCGATTTTATTGGTTGATGATTTCGTTGAATGCCTTGACCAGTTCGGCTACGACGAAGGGTTGTCCTTTCACTTCGTTGAATTGGTAAGGAGTGAAATTGTCTACCTTCATGCGCAGGTAGGCGGCAAACTGTCCCAGGTTCTGTTCGGCTACCACTACTTTCTTGTAGCGTTTCAGTACCTCTTCTGTGTTCTTGGGCAGCGGGTTCAGGAAGCTGAAATGTGCCAGAGCCACCTTCTTGCCAGCTTTGATCATTTCGTCCATAGCTGAATAGAGGTGTCCGTATGTACCGCCGAAACCGACGATAAGCAGGTCGGCGTCATCGGCGCAGCCTTGTACCTGAACGTCGGGTACAGGAATCTTGGCAACCTTCTCGGCACGCAGGTGACACATCAGGTTATGGTTCTCCGGATCGGTGGAGATGGCACCGGTATTACTGTCTTTTTCCAGACCACCCAGAATGTGCATGTAGCCTTCGCGTCCGGGGATGGCCCAATAGCGGACACCGGTTTCGGGATTGCGGCGGTAGGGTGTATAGTTGTCTTTCATGTCGGCGGGCGCATAAGGCGGGTTGATGGCCGGGTATTCGGCCAGCTTGGGCAACTTCCAGGCACCCGAGCCGTTGGCTACGTAACCGTCGGTCAGCAACACGACGGGTGTCATGTGCTCTAGGGCAATCTTGCTGGCCATATAGGCCGCATCGAAACAGTTGGTAGGCGATGTGGCTGCGATGACTGGCATGGGGCTTTCACCGTTACGACCGAAGAGGGCTTGCAGCAGGTCGGTCTGTTCCGACTTGGTAGGCAGACCTGTGGAAGGGCCGCCGCGCTGTACGTCGAGCACCACGAGCGGTAACTCGGTGATGACAGCCAGGTTCATGGCTTCGGACTTCAGACATACACCGGGGCCTGAGGTGGAGGTTACAGCCAGTGCGCCGGCAAACGAGGCTCCGATGGCGGTGGCGCAGCCTGAAATTTCGTCTTCGCACTGCACGGTCATTACGCCCAGTGACTTGTGCTTGGACAATTCGTGCAGCACATCCGTGGCTGGAGTAATGGGGTAGGAGCCGAGGAACAGTTTCAGTCCGGCTTTCTCGGCAGCGGCGATGAAGCCGTATGCTGTAGCCTTGTTGCCGGTAATGTCCATGTAGCGTCCGGGCACTTTCACCTTGCTTTCGATGCGGCAGGTGGCGTGTGCGATGGAAGCGTGCGTGTTGTGTCCATAGTCCCAGCCGGCGTGGATGACCTTGATGTTGGCTTCGGCCACTTGGGGCTTCTTGCCGAACTTCTCGCGAATGAAGTCTTCGGCTATCTTGAGGTCGCGGTCGAAGAGCCAGCACACCAGACCGACGGCGAACATGTTGCGGCATTTCAGGATCGATTTGTTGTCCATGCCCGTTGAGGCCAAGCAGTCTTTCACCATCGTCGTGATGGAGGCGGCAATGACTTCCTGCTTGATACCCATCTCTTCGATAGGGTTTTCAGTTTGGAAGGCTGCTTTTTCAAGATCGGACTTCTGAAAAGCGTCGGTATCGATGATAATTGTACCGTTGGGTTTAACGAATTTATATTGTGTCTTCAGTGCGGCTGCGTTCATGGCCACCAGTACGTCACATTGGTCGCCGGGTGTATATACCTTCTGTGCACCGATGTGTACTTGGAAGCCGGAGACACCCGTCAGTGAACCTTGCGGTGCTCTAATATCTGCCGGATAGTCGGGAAAAGTACTGATGTCGTTTCCTACCGTAGCCGAAACTGTTGAAAAGATGTTGCCGGCGAGCTGCATTCCGTCGCCGGAGTCGCCGGAGAAGCGTACTACCACTTCGTCCAGGTCTTTGACCATCATGTCGTTTGCCATAACTTAGGATTTTCTTAGGTTAATTTTATGGATATGCGTTCAACGCAGTTCGCAAATGTCGGAAAGTTAATCGGATTAACAAAACTTTTTTCGGAAAATCGGCAGAAAGTATTATCTTTGTGGCCTATTCCTGCATACAGATGCAGGATTTTCATTTAAAGGCCTTGTAGTTCAACGGATAGAATAGAAGTTTCCTAAACTTTAGATAGGGGTTCGATTCCCCTCGGGGCTACGAAAGCAGAAGGAGATTCTAAAATTTAATTCTTTAGAGCCTTCTCCTGCTTTCTTTCTTTAGGTCTTCAAGGGATAAACTTATTCCTTTAACAAGTTGTTGTCATACTATTCTCCTAAGTAATAAGAAGGTACGGGTGCTTGTGGATATCCCATGGAGCGTTGGCAAATATAGCTTCGATAGATAGGATCTTGCATGAGACATGTTCTTCTGTCTTTTGCAGGGATATTGGTCGAATAGATTCTGATTTCTCCAGGGAGAGACGTTACAATTTCCTCGCGCCAATCGCCGTATAAGTCACCTATCATTAAAATACTTCCTTCTATGTTATGGGTTAATGTATCTCCCTTCCATTTGATTATATTGGATTGATTCTTGTGTTGACCGGATATGAAAGTTTCCCTTATCTTATCTGCATCCCACCATGCCCAATTACGGCATCCTGGGACCTCTCCATTGACTTGAACGTAGGTCCCATTTGCACTTAATAAATATTTGTCATTGCTTCCACCTTTGCGATCTTCGCTGGCAAAACATTCTAATCCGGGCATCGAGGGGGTTATATCTGCGACCATTCCATCACCTACGTGGAAGGTCTTTCTGTTTATGTTCCAGATAGATTTACCGGTTTTAGCATCTACCATGCATACTCCTCTTCCATTGGTTTGCCATGGCTCTAAGCATAAAAAGACTTCTAAGCCAGGTCTTGTAGGGTCTATATCTGTCAGATAAGCTTTATCGGGATGTCCTAGTCCAGTCGACCAAAGTAGAGTTCCATTATCATCAAGCATACAGGAACCAAGTAGAATTTCATCTTTTAAATCTCCATCAACATCTCCGCATACAATACTGTGTGCCCCCATGCTTCGAACAATTGGATTTTCTTCATCTCCATCCCATCTCCATTGTCTCTTTAATTTTTTTCCATCCCATTGCCAAGCATCTACTACCATTAGTTTATATGTTCCGCGACAAGCTAAAATGAAAGGAGTCTTTCCGTCCAAAAAGGCCATAGCCATTTGGTTTCTGTTTTGTCTGACTAGGTTGCCGTAGCGCTCATTGCGTTCTGGCCAATTTACTCTGGCTAATTCTTTGCCTGTCATACCATCCCAAATACTTAAATATTCTTCACCGGAATCAACTCTTCCTTCGGCATTGCGTGCCGCATTTTGGGGCGCGGTTTTAATGGCAATTTCTGCTTTTCCGTCGCCGTTGAAGTCATAAACTATGAAAGGAGAGTACCAGATACCGGGTTCAATACCTAAACCTAAATCTTTACTCCATAATTTCGTTCCGTCACTCAGGTAGGCTTCAATTTGATAGGTAGTTCCGTTTTTGTCTCCTGGCATTCCAGGGTCAATATTACTGTCTGGAGTTCGTATGATGTAGTCGAATGTACCGTCTCCGTTCAGATCTGCTATAGCTACTTTCCCTGCTTTAATATTGGGATTAATTTTTATAGATTTGTAGTTTGTTAGTTCGCTAAATTTTATACTGATTTGCGAATCTTCCAGTATGATTTTGTTATCAATCTCTTTTATAGATCTTACTTCATAATGAACCTTTTCAGCAGATGGATGAAGATCGATAAAATCGCATGTGTTTGATAGAGGATTTTGAGTCAGGCGAATACGTTTCCCATCTGTGTCTTTGTATACATGAAATTGTACATCATCTCCATCACTTTCTAATAATCTCCAGCTCAAATATACTCCTTTACCATCAATCGTAGGAGTGGCTGTAAGTCCTCGATTTAAATTCTCTTTGACTCTTTCTTTTGCAAATCCTACTACATCTGGCTTTTCCTGATGATTCGGTGAGAGAATCTCATAATAATAGGTTCGTTCACGCAAATCCTGTGCATGCATGACATTGAGATTAGTCATTGCAACCGTTCCTAAAAGAATCAATATACCTTTTCTGTTCATATTTATTTGTTTTATTAAATTGTGACTTATTCTTCGTTTCCTGGATTTTAGAATAGTACTAATCTCTCACCAGTGTTACCGACATTAGTCCGATAATAACTTCGTTAGCTATCGTTTTCAGGTAAAGTCTATCTAATTCTTTATCAGAATCAAGTGGTAGGTCCAATAGAGTAGCCATTCCTCCTTCGATATAGATGGGATTGTTAGACATCTGTTTTTTAAGCTTTCCGGCATGGTAGGTATCTATCTCACCTGTTTTCAGACGTATTCTGTATGGTCGTGGATCATTGCTGTAGAATGCTGCGTTATCAATAAATATATCCTGATCCAGTGGAAGTAGATTTTCAGGAGGTACCAGTTCCAATACGTATTCTGTGCCATCTTTATATCGGACGGTTATGGTTCCGTTCAGACAATGGGATTGCATGTGATAAGTGGAAGCGGCTACCAATAGATAAGCCTTTGATGCTTTGCCATGCAATGCGATAGACAGTGAATCCGGATAATTGTCCCATAAGGTGGTGAAGGCTATGTTCTTTTTGCCTTCAGTGGCAGAAGTCCTGAATGGAATTCCTTGAGGCATTAAGAATATGCCATTTCTTACTTTTGAACGTAACCCCGTATCTTCTATTGGAGACAGGTCATTTGGATGGCACCATTGTCCCATTCCTTGAGTTGGTACGCACAAAGTTGTATAGGGCCATCGTGGAGATTTATATTTCCCGTATGCAAATATATTATTGACTTCATCGTTAAAATATGCATCCATACTTACTGTATCATATAAGGTTGATGCTGGATTCTGTAGATTCCAGTTTATAGCTTTCAGTTTATAGGTTTTGTCCGGAGTACTTACTGTAATTCGGTTTGTACCCATGGAAGCGATGGGCGTCTGATAGGTAAATGTCTGTTTACCACCGGCTGGGATGTTTATATTTTCTACGTTAGTCGTGTTGTTTATTTGCATATTCCCTTTGATTGCCTTCCCTGTATGGTTCACCAGCATGAATTTTAGAGAGTCGGAATCTGGGTTATTTATAATTTCCAGCGGTTGTAAGATATGTATATGAACTGGGAACCACCACGATAAGTCGTTTTTCCTACATTTTACAAAAAGTGTGCGATGGCCTTCTACTCCATTCGCTGTTCCTTGCAATTTATTTTCGGATAGAGTTGCTTCTGTGAGAATATGTTGTGGGTCATACAGTTCCACTGCATTTTCAAGTTTGATATCCAAATGGTTACCTGAGGCTACTTCTGTCTGGATTTCTTGAGACAATTTATCACGTTTCCCTTTCCAAGCAATTTCAATGTCATAGTTTTCTTTTACCCCTGCTTCTATAGCAATACGAGGGATCCCAATGCTTGGTTCCAATATTTGGTATCCAGTCTGTTTTCCATTAATCTTAATGTAGTCTACCTCGTTTCCACGTACTTCCACTTCCAGTATAAGATTTCCCTCAGTCTGTAATGTGGGCGTAAACTTATAGAAATCTTTGTACCCTTCGCGTTTGAAATCGTATTTCATGTTCAGGGTCTCTAATGAAGCGTGGTTCCATTCTTGGGGGAATCTGGGGCGAATAACCAATCGTCTGTTCATGAGATCAGGAAGAATGCCGAACATTCCTTGGACAACAGCTCTGACACCCACAGCGACCGGATCTGCAAAATCTCTGTACATTTCTCCTCGTGCTACGTCATAGTGTGATATTTGTGTGATGTTTCCAGGTCCCGATCCTAAATACATGGCATCCAGGATAGCTCCTTTGAACATTTTGAAAGCTTCCTCTGCACGTCCTGCCTGCCAGAAGCTATAAGCTGTGTGTACGATTTCACCAAAAGCTACATTATTGATGGACCACATATAAGGTTGCCAGTTGGTAGTACTTATCACGTAGTTGTTCGTGTCTTTAAGCCCGTTGGCTACGACTGGGATATGTGGAATGTAGTTGTCTACGTATCGTGTGGCCTGGTAAGCTTTGAAAGCATCATGTATTTCTGAATCAATGGAATGATAGACTGTCCATACGGCAGCGTTCTCATGCAACATTTGGTTTCCCATGTTATCCTTGAATTCGGCCCACCAACCTTTTTCAGGAATCCATAGGGTTTTGTTGATAGCTTCCAGAATACCTTCTGCTTCTTTCTTATAAGGAGTTGGATCTTCACCTAATTTTTCAGCAATCTCGGCTGCCATTTTATTAGCTCTGTAATTGTATGCAGAGGAGTGTGTCACTTCTCCACCATTATACTGGAGAGCATCTGAAGCCCAAATACAGCAGTAAGCGTCATAAAGATGATCGTTATCCGGATCAAAGGTCCTTTTTTCCCATTGTAAATGTCGTTTAATGACAGGAAAGATCTTACGTGCATAGTTCAGATCACCTGTCCAGTTCAAATGCCATAATAACTCATCTATGTACACAAGGTTCATATCATAATGATGCATTGCGTCTGTGCGGTTGGGATTCCGGCAGATGTAACCGTTACTGTACATGGGTGTTCCCCATTTTTTTAACGAACGTGCTCCATGGAGTTCGTTATCCTGTAAATGCGGCAGACTGACCGGAATATTGGTGATTTGAGCTGCAGCGTAACCGTCGAAGTGCATACTGGCTCGGTCGTGCATCCCTATTAGGTCTCCCAAATAGGCAGCTCTCCATCCAGTGAGTGGCATTCGCCATCCGATAGCTCCATGCAGGTAGCTTGGTGCTTCCCAAACAGCATCCTCTGCGCCGGCAAAGATTCCTCCTAATGTATTGATGTAAGGGTCTGGCGTATTTATTTTCATTCTTCCCGCAATCTTTTCGCGAAAGTCTTGTGCCAACTTGAAATCTGTTGCAAGGTCAATCTTTCCTTTTATAGTCCGAGGATTTACCCATTCCATGTATTTGCATTCTTTTCCGATGGGGAGTGTTGCTATTGCTACTGGCTGTTCTGTGGCTTCAGATTCCAATAATTCGGTCAGATTGTCAATGGTTCCTCCGTCTGCCAGCCTGAATCTAACCTCTTCTGAGAATATGCCTTGTACTTGTTCGGCATCTTGAGTGATTTCTTTTGTTACTTTTAAGTCTTTCAGAGCTTCTTTATTTTCATAAGCTTCATCTTGCGACATGATTTGTTTTCCCTTTCCGTAGAAATTCGTGATTCGGCATCCTTCTATCTGGAATGAGTTTCCCTTGCAATTTTCTTGTTTAATATAAAAGCAATCTTTGGGATCTGCACCCAAATCTCCTTCTCGGGAAAAACGTTTGTTACTGGCACCACCATAAATAGCGATCAGTTTCACTCCTTCTGGTAAATTGTCTCCTTGGATGGATGCAATCATCCCATCTGCATTGCTGAGGGCTAACATATCGATCATGATAGTTCCTTTTTGCAGATACTGTTTATCTTGTATGATGTAGCGACGCTCTCCAGACCTGAACCGTGATTCAATACTACTCAGATCTTTCATCCATACCGTTGTGTCAGCAGTTTGTAGTGCCATATATATGCTACCGCCTAGTCGGGGCATGTAAAGTCCTATTTCAGGATAATCGCTGGTTTCGAAACGGAATCCTGTATTAGTTCCGTAAATAGCACGCGTAAATCGTTTGTCGCCATTCTTTCCGACGAAGTACTCTCCTTCGGGTTTGTATCGGAGTTGACGTTCTTGACCGTGCCAAAATGGTAGTGTTTCATTTGGTTGTTCTGTTGTACAAGAACTGTAAAGTATTAGCCCTGCCAATAATGGTAAGATTCCCTTTTTACAGATATTGATTTTCATGGTATCGAAAATGTGTTAGTGAAAGTATTGATTGCTTTGCGAAGATAGTACTTTCGTTCTTTTTGAGGAATGAATTATAGCAGGTGAATTTGTACGATTAAACTGAGAATGGTACACATATATGGATAATTGTACGGATGTTAGTAAATTTTGTTGCGATGATTGCGTTTTATCATTATTGTTTATTGAGATTTCGAATAGTTGCGTTTAATTGATGTGTAAGATTATAAAAATACAGCCCAACAAGATTAATCTTGCTGGACTGTATTAAATGCTTGATTTTAGTTCCAGAATTATAGGCTATGAAGATTATAGTTCGAATCCTTCAGGAAATTGTAGAGTTTCAGTAAAATCTCCAAATGACCCCCAACCTCCATTATAAGAGACCAAGAGTTGAACTGTGAAAATCAGTTCATTGCCATTACGCTTCATATCCTTAGCTGCAAAATAAGTCATTCCATATCCATCCTCTTCATATCCAGTAGCTTGTATATCCCATTCTACTAAGGTTTGATTATCATCGCTCAGTGTAAAAATCATAGGATATCCTTCGACTATGCAGTCCACCAATTTGTAAACATTGGCTTCTTTTGCCCTTTGAATAGGTTGAGGCCAGCTTTGTCCAAAAGCACTCGATGTATATACACCCGTACCAATATTCAGCCATGTATAATCACGGGCAATATTAACCGTCACCGTATTATCGGCATAAATATAACCTTCCTCTTCCGGAATAGTAATCGTTACGGCCAATGAAGAACCGATTGGAATATCAAATGTTACCCGTACATCCTTTACAGCCTCCCCTGCTGCAAAATCCACAGCAGCGGGCAAAGTTACTCCTGCAGCATCCGTAGAAAGATGCACAGTAGCAGCCTCTTCTGTTTTCTGACGAGCCACCTTTACGACAAAAGATTGCTCATCATTAGGAAGATACGTCAAACTTGTTGCGTCTGCATAGACATAGGCTTGAATGCCGTCTGTAGGAACAGGAGACGGTTCTCTTTCGATGTCATCCGAGCAAGCCGTTAAGGCCAAAGAGACACCAGCCAGCGCGATGAGTAAATATTTATTAATTGTTTTCATATATATGCGTTGATTATGTTATAAACTTTGTCATTAGTTACCTGCTACATTTCCAGGGGCATACTCACCTATCGGAGTCGGACGGCTGGGAATTGCATTCGACGGATCGGGGTTGTTCATACCCTGAAGAGCCACGTTAGAGTCTATCTCATCGATAGGAATCACTAAATTCCAATTAGGCTTAATACCCTGACAATTAATCTTATACGTATCTACAGGGACATTGGTTCCTTCGTAATTCTGGACTACTCCGGGTTTCAGACGTTTGGCCGTGGGAAATGCATTACCTTCACCCCAGAACTCAATACGCATCTGCTTCAACACCTCCAGCTGGAATTCACGCAAATCAGACAATGTGCAATTATAGTCCGGCTGACGATATCCCTGCATAAATGAATTCAACTTGGCAACACCGGCAGCTACCCCCTGGCTGACACCGATTGCCTCAGCTTCAATCAAATACATTTCCTCAATACGCATAATTGGAATGTCAACCGATGCACCTACCGTATAAGTCTGATAATCACCATTGGCACAACGGAACTTCAATGAGAAATAATCAGGCTTTTCATCCAACCATGCACTACCACGTACCGACTGATAGTTATAGAAGCTTCTGTCTGGATCGAGGAAAGAATATTTACGGAAGTCCGTATCTGCTATTTCATCATAAAGCGAACGGGCAATCATGGGCTGAGACAATGCTGAATACCCCCAGTCTGCTTCACCGGAGACATGACCTGTAAAGTTGGCCAGATTACCCATGTTATCTGATGTAGGATGAAAATACCACATCCATGCTGAAGTTGCAGTATTAAATCCTGTAGTCGGATCGTTCCATTGAGCAGCTGTCATAGGAGTGCCCCCAGACGTATCGATTGCCTTACGGGCATAGGCAGCAGCCTGCTCATAATTTTCGTCCCACAAATAAACTTTAGCTTTCAGGCCATAAACAACAGCCAAATCCGGGAAATTCTTGCTGATAGGCGTATAATTCGCCAGACAAGCTTCAGCCTTATCCAAATCAGAGAGAATAAACTCTACCATTTCATCATGCGTAGCACGCGGATTATTCTTAGCGATGTCATTTGTAGTTGACTCGGTAACAATGGGAACTGTCAGCCCCAAGACTTTACTACAATCTGTATAAATATTATCCACCGGCTCGAAAAGTACCATCAGCATATAGTAGTCAAACGCACGGAAAGCATATGCCATACCAGCATATCCGCGCATTTCATCAGACAGATTCTCATCATTGATATCTACCACACCAATAATATCATTGGCCGACTTCACAAACTGATAGAGTGTAAAATACGGAAGATAAGAATAATATCCGTTATTAGCCATACCTGTGCACACATTATATCGGTTCCACCAGTCGTAGCCATACTCAACAGGAACAAAATCACCCAACAATTCTGTTTGGGTCAACATCAACGAAGGATAAGCGATATCCGTCTCATGTACCTGTTCTCCTTTATATACCAAGTAACCTTGAACCATCTGTGATGGCAATCCGTTGACAGAGGCTTCCAATGCAGTGGCGGACGCACCGATTTGATCAGAGGTTGCAGTACCTCCTTCTGGAAAAGTTTCTTCAATACAACCGGTCAGCACCGTAGCCGATACTGCCAATGTCGAAAAAAGTTTGAATATATTCTTTTTCATACAATAATTCTCTTTGTTTTAGGTTTAAAATTGGAATGTCACACCACCGGAAATTGTACGCATCGGTGAATAATAGGTAGCGTTAGTGGTTGTGTCATACGACTGACGTGGGTCAAAACCTTTACGCTTGGACCAATAGAAAACATTTTCTGCAGACATATACAAACGCAAGGAGTTGATGGCCAACTTTTTAGTCCAACTTGCGGGGAGTGTATAACCTACATTGATGTTCTGAATATTCAAATAGCTGGCATTGGTCAGGAAACGAGTGGATGAAGCCGCACTGTATTGGTCATGGAGCTGGAAGCGAGGAATGTCACTACCAGTGTTCTCCGGAGTCCAGGAGTTGAGCAAATCTTTGTGGAAATTGTAACCTGTCGTACCAGTCGGTGAAGACATGAATTGAGCATAAGTGCCGTCATATTGCTTACCGCCCAACTGATAAGTAAAGTTGATACCAAAATCTACACCATAAACTTTCAACGTAGTGCCGAAACCTCCATAAACTTTCGGAATAGAAGTTTCTTCTGTCACATAGTAATCGGCAGCGCTATAATCCGTAGTTGTTTCACGCCCTATAATATTCTCATTCTCATCCAGAATATTCTTATACCACATAGACTCACCATTCTCACTTACACCAGCATATTCCTTCAGACGCCAAGTAAACATAGACAAGTCTTCACCGATAAAGAAGCTGCCGCTTGTATATCCTTGATAGCCCTTGCCCTCAGCTGTGTATTCCGTCGTATTCTTCTTGTCAGGGTCAAGCATCGTAATGCGGTTTTTCAAGGTAGATATGTTAAGGTTTACATCCCACGTAAAGTTACGCATATTAAAAATGTTTATGCCCAAATCGATTTCTACACCGCTGTTGACCATGTTACCCACATTGTCATAATAGCTGGAATAGCCCAAAGAAGGAGCTACAGAGAAATCAAACAACATGTCTGAAGTTTTACGCATATAGTATTCAATGCTACCGGTCAAACGGTTCCACAACTGGAATTCTGCTCCGATATTGAAATTCGTATTGGTTTCCCAAGTGATATCTTCTGTACCTTTCGAGTTGAAAGAAGTACCGATATTACCACCGGAGTTGATGATGTTAAATACATCCGTATAACGATAATCACCAATATTGTCATTACCTTGAGAGCCAAGAGAAGCCTTTAATTTCAACTCTTGTACCCAACCAAGATTAAACCAAGATTCCTTGTTCATAAGCCATGCAGCGCCTACAGACCAGAAAGTACCCCAACGATGATCTGGTGCAAAACGTGAGGAAGCATCACGACGTACTGAAGCCGAACCAAAGATACGTTCGTCGTAATTGTACTGCAAACGTCCAAAATAACCTTCATTGTTACGACGCTCCTTATAGGACGAAGCAGCTTGTCCGTCAATGACAGCGCCACTCAATTCTTTGTTATCCTGCGAGAACATATTGGATTTACTGGCTCCCAGATAATACAAACGATAGTCATAATATTCATGCCCCACAAGGATATCAAAATTGTTATTCCCAAAAGAATTCGCATATGAAACCAACTGCTGCAAGTTGTAGTCATAAGTACGCTGATGCGACTTGCTTACTGTACCACCTGTAGAGTCGAACTGTCCATAATACGGATTATATACATATGTAAAACGGGTTTCATCCAAATTGAATGTTCCGTTCAACGTCACCTTCAGACCTGGCAACGGAGTAATATCAATAAAACCGTTGCTACTCATAGCATTCCCCTCTGCATTTCGCGTGTTCAACATGTTATCCATGATAGGATTGGCATCGCTAATCCAAGGACGTATCATACCCGCATTCACTCCACTACCATAGTCCATCATCTGAAATCCATTACCATCTACTTTAATGCTGCCATCAGCGTTACGGATGTAGGCAGGGTAAATAGGAGCCAACTGAGTGGTAAACGCCCAAATGTTGGCTGTAGAAGAACTTGAACCGTTATTTCCGAGAGAATTACTGTCAAACCTCGCATATGACATATTGCCACCGATTTTCATCCAAGGCTTCGCCTGGTAATCAGCTTTCAAACGGGCAGTAAGACGCTTTAGGTCAGAACCTTCCGTAATACCTTCATTGTCCAGATAACCCAAAGACACATAAAATGAAGACTTGTCGTTTGCAGCACTTACTGAGAAATTGTATTCCTGGCGCAACCCTGTGCGAGTTCCGATATTTTCCCAGTCATCCGGTATCAGCAGATATTCTTCACCTTTGTAAGAAACGATATTCCCTAATGTAGCATTCGGATTCAATTTGCCATTCTGACCAATCAAATATTGACCTTGAGGCACAGTATAAACATTATAGCCCAAACCGCCATTGGAGCTGAACAGATTTTTATTGGCTTCTTTCCAGGCAGCCTGATCACTCATACCCATGACATTCATATAATAGTTCTTCATGGCTCCGTAGTGCATTTCATAATATTGTCCCGGATCCGTAATCACATCATAATGCTGCAAAGCACGCGTATTGGCACCCCATTTTGCATCAAATGTCACAACAGCATCTCCCTTCTGATTGGCTTTTTTAGTAGTAATGATAACAACACCGTTGGCTCCACGAGCACCATACAATGCATTGGAAGCTGCATCTTTCAACACAGTCATTGATTCCACATCGTTCGGATTCAAATTAGACAAATCGCCACTATAAGGAGCCCCATCTACGATAATCAAGGGATCATTACCTGCATTAATAGAACTAAAACCACGGATTTTAATGGAAGAAGTAGATCCAGGAGCACCATCATTAGAGGTCAACGTCACACCAGGAACAGCACCCGCTAATGCATTAGTCACACTCGTAACCTGCGACTGCTCCAGCTTCTCAGAATCTACTACGGTAGCAGAACCTGTAAATGCAGACTTCTTGGCCGTACCGAACGCCACGACCATCACTTCGTCGAGCATTTCAGAATTTGTCCTTAAAACGATTTTCAGATTGGGCTTAATGGTTACTGTTTGCGACTCCATACCGATGTAGGAAACTACCAAAGTCTTCGCGGAACTGAGAATTTTCGTTATCCGCTGAAAAA
>CAYQOV010000075.1:0-14355 GCA_964419245.1 uncultured Bacteroides sp.
TCATTATTTGGTGATATTTAAAATCTATGCGATTTTATCGCACCAGTAATAATTTGAGTTTATTGAAGAAGTATTGGGAGATCAAGCAATTTAAAAATTAATATGGCAAAGCAGTCTGCAATAGAACAAGATGGAGTTATAGTTGAAGCATTGTCTAATGCAATGTTTCGTGTTGAATTGGAAAATGGACATGAGATTACTGCCCATATCTCTGGAAAGATGCGTATGCATTATATTAAAATCCTTCCGGGAGATAAGGTGCGTGTCGAAATGTCTCCTTACGATTTATCGAAAGGACGAATTGTATTCAGATATAAATAATTATAAGATATGAAAGTAAGAGCTTCTTTAAAGAAACGTACGCCAGAATGTAAGATCGTTAGACGTAATGGCCGTTTGTATGTGATTAACAAGAAAAATCCTAAGTATAAACAACGTCAAGGATAATTTATTATTTTTGCAAAAAAAATAATTTAGTATATGGCTATAAGAATAGTTGGTGTCGATTTGCCTCAGAATAAAAGAGGAGAAATTGCGTTGACCTATATCTACGGAATAGGTCGTAGTAGTTCAGCAAAGATTTTGGACAAAGCAGGTGTTGACAAAGACCTGAAAGTGAAAGACTGGACTGATGATCAGGCAGGTAAGATTCGTGAGATCATTGCTGCCGAGTACAAAGTAGAAGGTGATCTTCGTTCGGAAGTTCAATTGAACATCAAGCGTCTGATGGATATTGGTTGCTACCGTGGTGTCCGTCACCGTATTGGTCTTCCTGTAAGAGGCCAGAGCACTAAGAACAATGCTCGTACTCGTAAGGGTAGAAAGAAAACCGTTGCTAATAAGAAAAAAGCTACTAAATAATAATTGTTGATATGGCAAAAAAAACAGTTGCAGCAAAAAAGAGAAATGTAAAGGTGGATGCCAACGGTCAGTTGCATGTTCATTCATCTTTCAACAACATCATTGTTTCTCTGGCAAACAGTGAAGGTCAGATCATCTCCTGGTCTTCTGCCGGAAAGATGGGTTTTAGAGGTTCTAAGAAGAACACTCCGTATGCAGCACAGATGGCTGCCCAGGATTGTGCCAAAGTGGCTTACGATCTTGGTTTGAGAAAGGTAAAGGCTTATGTTAAAGGTCCCGGTAACGGTCGTGAGTCCGCTATCCGTACTATTCACGGAGCCGGTATCGAAGTTACTGAAATCATCGATGTAACTCCGTTGCCACACAATGGATGTCGTCCTCCTAAAAGACGTAGAGTTTAAGATTTACCTTTATTACTAAGCATGAAACTTGATTTTGTTATTGGATTGTACAATTCTTCTCTGCAATCGCGGCTGCAACAAATTGAGTTCATCAATAAACAATTAAATATTTAAAAGAAATGGCTAGATATACTGGACCAAAATCAAGAATAGCCCGTAAATTCGGTGAAGGTATCTTCGGAGCAGATAAAGTTTTGTCTAAGAAGAACTATCCTCCCGGACAGCACGGTAACTCTAGAAAGAGAAAGACTTCTGAATACGGTGTGCAACTTCGTGAGAAGCAGAAAGCTAAATATACTTACGGTGTATTGGAAAAACAATTCCGCAACCTGTTTGAGAAGGCAGCTACACTGAAAGGTATTACCGGCGAAATCCTGTTGCAGTTGCTCGAATGCCGTCTGGACAATGTTGTGTTCCGTTTGGGTATCGCTCCTACGCGTGCTGCTGCCCGTCAGCTGGTGAGCCACAAGCATATCACTGTAGACGGTGAAGTAGTAAACATTCCTTCTTATTCTCTGAAACCCGGTCAGGTGATCGGTGTTCGCGAGCGTTCGAAGTCTCTGGAAGTGGTAGCAAACTCGCTGGCCGGCTTTAACCACAGCAAGTATCCTTGGTTGGAGTGGGATGACAGCGCAAAGGTAGGCAAGCTCCTGCACGTGCCCGAAAGAGCTGACATTCCTGAAAACATTAAGGAACATTTGATCGTAGAATTGTACTCTAAATAATAATTAATTTCATGGCGATATTAGCATTTCAAAAACCTGATAAAGTTTTAATGTTGGAAGCGGACTCTAAATTCGGCAAGTTCGAGTTTCGTCCGTTGGAGCCCGGTTTCGGTATTACCGTGGGTAATGCACTGCGCCGCATCCTGCTTTCTTCATTGGAAGGTTTCGCTATCACCACTATCAAGATAGAAGGTGTTGAGCACGAATTTTCCAGTGTCCCCGGTGTAAAGGAGGATGTTACTAACATTATCTTGAACCTGAAGCAAGTACGGTTCAAGCAAGTAGTAGAAGAATTCGAGAGCGAAAAGGTAAGTATCACGATCGAGAATTCAAGTGAATTTAAGGCAGGTGACATAAGTAAGTATCTGACTGGATTTGAAGTGTTAAATCCTGAATTAGTTATTTGTCATTTAGATTCAAAAGCTACGATGCAGATAGACATTACGATCAACAAAGGCCGCGGTTATGTTCCCTCTGACGAGAACCGTGAATACTGCACCGATGTGAACGTAATTCCTATCGACTCCATTTATACTCCGATACGTAACGTCAAGTACCAGGTGGAAAACTACCGCGTAGAGCAGAAAACTGACTACGAGAAACTGGTGCTCGAGATTACTACCGACGGTTCCATTCACCCGAAAGAGGCGCTGAAGGAAGCTGCAAAAATCCTGATCTATCACTTCATGCTCTTCTCCGACGAGAAGATTACGCTCGAGAACAACGATGCCGACGGCAATGAAGAGTTCGATGAAGAAGTATTGCACATGCGTCAGTTGCTGAAGACCAAGCTCGTCGATATGGACCTCTCCGTTCGTGCCATCAACTGCTTGAAGGCTGCCGACGTTGAGACTCTGGGCGACCTGGTACAGTTCAACAAGACCGACCTCCTGAAGTTCCGCAACTTCGGTAAGAAATCGCTGACCGAGCTTGATGATTTGCTGGACAGTCTGAATCTGTCGTTTGGAACCGATATTTCTAAATATAAATTAGATAAAGAATAAACAATGAGACATAACAAGAAATTCAACCATCTGGGTCGTACTGCTTCTCACAGAAACGCTATGTTGGCCAATATGGCGTGCTCTTTGATCAAGCACAAAAGAATCACTACGACCGTTGCAAAGGCTAAAGCTCTGAAGAAGTTTGTTGAGCCGCTGATCACCAAGTCAAAGAACGACACTACAAACTCTCGTCGTGTAGTATTTAGCAACCTGCAAGACAAGTATGCTGTAACTGAACTCTTCAAGGAAATCTCTGTGAAGATTGCCGACCGTCCGGGTGGCTACACTCGCATCATCAAGACTGGCAACCGTCTGGGTGACAATGCCGAGATGTGCTTCATCGAACTCGTTGACTACAACGAGAACATGGCTAAGGACAAGGTGGCTAAGAAGGCAACCCGTACGCGCCGTTCTTCCAAGAAGGCCGCTGCTACTGAAGCTGCTCCTGCTACAGAGGCTCCTGCAGCCGAAGCTCCTGCTGAAGAAGCAAAGGCTGAGTAATCCGACACTATTCTTATATGATATGGAAGCCGTCCCAGTGATTGGGGCGGCTTTTTTCATGTCCTGCCGGGTTCATGCCGTGCTTCATGAGGGTGCAAGGCAGTGCTCCGTTGCCTGTTGATGCAGTGCTTCGTGAGGGTCTCTGCCAGTGCTTCGTCGGGTGGTGAGGCAGTGCTTTGTGGGGGCGCGATGATGTATTTGCATGTCCGGCACCGATAATTCCCCGCTTTTTTATACCTTTGCCTGCGTATCAAGAACTTTTATGTGTTATCCGAACGTTATGGACAAGAAATACAACCGATTCTGGCTGGCGGTGGGCATCATCGTGCTCACCCTCTTTCTGGACCAGCTCATCAAGATTGAGGTGAAGACCCACATGTATTACGGGCAGAGCATCCGCATCACGGACTGGTTCTACATTGCCTTCATCGAGAACAACGGTATGGCGTTCGGCATGCAGGTGATGCCCAAGGCGGTGCAGACGCTGATGCGGCTGGTATTCTCGGGTGTCATTCTGTGGTACATCTGGCGGCTGGCCAAGGCGCAGTTCAAGACGGGATACCTTGTATGTATCTCGCTGATTTTCGCCGGGGCGGTGGGCAATGTCATCGACAGTATCTTCTACGGTGCCATCTTCAGCGAGAGTACGCAGATGAGTGTCGCCACGTTTGTACCGGCCGGACAGGGCTATGCCGACTGGCTGTACGGGCGCGTGGTGGATATGTTCTACTTCCCGTTGTTCGAGTTCGACTGGCCGTCGTGGATGCCTTTCGTGGGCGGGGAACACTTCATTTTCTTCAGTCCCGTCTTCAATCTGGCCGATGCGGCCATCAGCTGCGGTACCATTGCCGTGCTGCTGTTCTACTCGCGTACGTTCGGCGAGAGTTTTGCGCTGTTCAAGAAGAAGGACTGATTTCTTTTTTATAGCTCCATGGCAATCCCCATCTTTTTCATGAGGAAGCAGGCATTCATGTTCTGCGCCACGCCGGGGCGGAGGCGGTAAGAGAAGGTCAGCTCGTCGCCGGTGATGTCGGCCTCGAAGCGGAAGTTGTCGATGCAGTCGGGGAAGCGGTCCTTCAGCGTGCCCAGCAGCAGGTCGTGCGTGGCGATGATGCCGTTGGCCCGCAGACGCACCAGTTGCTGGACGAGGGCGAACGAGCCCCGCTGTTTGTCGGCTGAGTTGGTACCCTTCAGAATTTCGTCGAGGATGATGAAGAGCTGCTCGTCGCTTTGCAGACGGTCGATGACGGACTTCAGCCGCTTCAGCTCGGCGAAGAAGTAGGATTCGTTGTCGCTGAGCGAGTCGGTGGTGCGTAGGCTTGTCATCAGTCGGGCGGGGTAGAGCGACATCCGTGCGGCACAGACGGGCGCGCCGATGCAGGCCAGCAGGTAGTTCACGCCGATGGTGCGCAGGTAGGTGCTCTTGCCCGCCATGTTGGCTCCCGTGATGATGATGAAGGCGGGGCGGCGCGTCATGCGGATGTCGTTGCACACGCAGCGGTCGCGCGGGATGAGCGGATGGCCCATCGTTTCGGCCACCAGCTGGAAAGGCGTTTCCGTGTTGTCCGTTCCCGTGTTTGTATCGCCCAGGATGTCGGGGTAGGAGTACCCCTCCGGATGGTTGTAGGCGAACGTGCCCAGCGAGCAGAGTGCGTCCATCTCGCCGATGGCCTCCAGCCAGTGCGGCAGTTCGCCCGCATGGACTTCCTTCCACGCCTCGATGCGCATAATCTGCCACAGCTCCCAGAAGAAGCAGCCGTTCAGCACGGTGTACATCAGGTAATTGTTGCGCTGGTCCAGCTCGTTCATCAGCTTCACCAGCCGCCGGATGGCCTGCGAGGCCTGTCGGCGGTCACCTCCAATCTTGTCTTTCACGGTCCGCAGGAGCGGGGCCTCCATCGGTTCCTCGTCCATCGTCTGTAGCAGCTGGGCGTAGGTGCCCAGGATGCGGAGCTTCTGTCCGTAAACGCTCTGCACCTTGGTGATCTGCCGCGTGAAGGCGAAGCTGGCCACCACGATGCCGAACCACAGCACGCCCCATACGTTGGCCGGCAGCACGCCCGTTACGACACCCAGGAGGCAGAGAAGATTGACCGCCGTCACCACGTGGGGCAGCCGTCGCAGCAGGCCGCGGTTGCGGTAGCGGACGGGGCTTTGCGCCCACTCCAGCAGCTCGGCACGGTCGGCCGCCTGCCCCTTGTTCAGCAGGCCCAGGATGCGGAAGCGCTGGCGGAACGACGGCTTGGCCGCCAGCTCCTGTACAGCCTCCTGCCGGCGGAGGATGGGTTCCTGCTTGTCCAGGTGACAGGCCATCCACTGCGCCAGCTGTTCGCGTCCGAGGCGGGTACACGTGCGGTTGACGTACTGGAAGAGCGAGCGGGGACCGAAGACGTCGAGGTCGTACGTGTAGGGATGGGCCGGGTCGGCAAACTCCTTGCCGTCGTCGAAGGCCGAGATGTCCTGGTCGAGCGCGGCCAGCTCCTGGCGGTTCACCTCCTGCCGCTTCTCCTGCCAGTCCTTCCGCAGGAACAGGCGGTTGTGGTACTTCACCAGCAGCAGGAAGGGCAGCAGGCAGGCGGCCGTCGCGGCATACATCAGCACACCCTGGCCCCATAGCCCTATCACCGCCGCCACGGCTCCGCCGAAAAGCAGCAGGCGCAGGGTGCCGGTGCGGTAAATCAGTCGTTGCGTCTTTGTCACTTCGCCGGCCGCGCGTTCGGCATCCTGCCGGTAGGCGGCGCGTATTTCGTCTCCTGTCATCATGATTGTTTGAGGTTAATTTGCGTGGCAAAGGTATAAAAATATGGGCAAGTATGGTGTATGGCTTTCTTCTTTATAATATTTTCGCCGCATTCTTGCAAGTTTTTCCAAAATAGCTTACCTTTATCTCGAAAAACCAATGAACCGAAGAGAAGACCTTTAGATATGAAGAAAAGAGTAGTGTTGTTGATGTTCTTGTGTGTCTCGGGGCTGTTTTTGCCTTGCGAGGCTCAGCAGATTATGTATGCCAACCTGCATGAGCTGGTGGAATGTGAAGGCGATACAGTTACTACGTTGCGGGTAGAACGCCGCAGTAAGAACCAAATTTTGCTGATGGGCGGGGGTGACTATCGTATCGAGGCTGCCGAGAACCGTGGTTTGAACCGTTATCTGCGCAAGCGTTGCTATGCGGTGCGAATTGATACGGCTCTCTACGTCAACTGCCGCAAGATGCGCTACAAACGCTACCGCTTTGGCAACTGCTATGCGGCCGCCATGCATGTGGGCGACAAGTTCTACTTCTGTGCCCAGGCTGTAGGGCAAGTTGCTACGAGCACGGCCCAGTCGCCCGACGCCACGAAGCTGGGCGGCGAAGTGGGCGATGCCATTGCCGCGTCGGCGCTGGTGGCTGCCCGTGTGTTCTACGAAATCAATCCCGAGACCGGCCATGCCGAATTTGTAGGTAAGGACAAAATGATGGCTCTCCTTGAAGGCTATCCCGACTTGCAGGCCAACCTTCGCTTGGAACAGAGTGAAGCTGCTGATGTGATGGTGCGTTACCTGCAAGCGCTGCAACGTTTGGGCGAATAAGGACACTTTTTTCTCTTTTTTCTAGCCTTTTCTTCCTTTTTCCCAATTCTTTCCAGAATGCCTGCTTTTCTTTGCTGTACGAAAACAAATGAAAAGATTGGATAAGTATTAACCCTTTAAAAACGTACAGTTATGAAAAAGTTATTTCTTTTATTGGTAAGCGTGTTCACCCTTCAGTTCGCATCGGCCGACAACGACAAACCCATCACCTTCGAACAGCTTCCCGCCGCTGCTCAGCAGTTCGTGAAGACTTATTTTGCGTCGGAGAAGGTGGCTTTTGTCAAAGAAGATTCTGAATTGTTCGACACTTCTTATGAGGTGATGTTTGCCAGCGGTAGTAAAGTTGAATTTAATAAGAAAGGTGAGTGGACCGACATCAAATGCAAGAATTCGCAGGTGCCTGCCGCTGTTGTGCCGCAAGCCATTCGCAAGTTTGTTACCGATCGTTATCCCGATGCCAAAATCATCACTCTGGAGAAAGACCGCTACTCTTACGAAGTGAAGCTCAGCAACCGCTGGGAAATCAAGTTCGATACGAAGTTTAATGTCATCGATATGGACTCTGATGATTGAAAATATTCTATGCACAAGCTGATTTGTGCTCCTGTTTGTTCTGTGAATGATGTGCAGCTGCTCCGTGCGGAGCGGTTGCACTTTTTTTGTGTTTGTGCCCTGCTTGATGCTTCGGAATGTGTCAGTGGGGCGTTTAAAGTTTCAGATTTCCGTCTTTATCGGGGTAAATTGTTATTATTATTAATTTTTTCAAAAAAGAGGGGAAGTGCAATGGGGCGATTGTTTTTCCTTTCTGTATATTTGTAGCGTCTTATCGCTGATGGCGGAGTTATAACCCTCTAATTTTGAAAAAGGATGACTGATAATGCAAAGCGTTCGGTCCCGAGACCCGAACTGAGAAAACGGATTGTGGAAACAGCGATGCAAGCTTTTAAGGCGCATGGCATTAAGAGCATCACGATGGATGACATTGCGCTTTCGTTGGGCATTTCCAAACGTACCCTTTATGAGGTGTTTGCGAACAAGGAAATGTTGCTGGAAGCTTGTATCCTGAAAGACAGGGAAGATATGCACGCCTATATATGCGATATGCTGGCAACGTCTGACCATGTGCTTGAGGTGCTGCTTAAGCTCTATTTGCATAGCATCGAACGTTTTCATGCCACCCACAAAAGTTTCTTTGAAGACCTGAAGAAATATCCGAAAGTCTATGAGCTTTTCAAAAGTGACAAGAAACATGATTCGGCGGAAGCTATCAGTTTTTTCAAAGAGGGTGTGAAGCAGGGAATCTTTCGCGATGACATTAATTTTTCCATAGTCAATCTGTTGGTGCATGAACAGATTGAACTTTTACTCAACACAGATCTTTGCCAGAAATATTCTTTTCTGGAGGTTTATGAATCCATCATGTTTACATATCTCCGTGGCATCTCTACCGAAAAAGGGGCGCGTGAACTGGAAAAGTTCATCTGCGAATATCGGCGCACGCCGCAGGGATAAAATGAGAATATGGAGAAAAATGTGCTGAAGAAGGTAGGCGGGTTGGTGCTGGCAGTGATGGTTGCCTTGCTGTTGCTGCACTGGCTTCCTGTTACAGAGGTTGGAGGTCATGCCCTGAGACGGGTGGATATTCTGGCCGACATACGGCGTCCGCTTATCATTGCGGACGAACCGGATACGCTGGAAGCGTACTTGCCTGTTGTCAAACCTGCGTTTGCCGATACTTGTCCGTCGGGCAAGGTGTGTATCGAGGACTATAGCGACAGTACCCGTCGGGGAATGTCGGCCTTTTACGAAGCATTGGATGAACTTGCACAGCGTCCGCGTCCTGTACGCATAGCCTATTTCGGCGATTCTTTTATTGAAGCAGATATCCTGACTGCCGATTTACGGGCCATGCTCCAGCAGAAATATGGCGGATGTGGTGTGGGCTTTGTTCCCATTACTTCTTCCATCAACGGCTTCCGTCCTACGGTGGTCCACACTTTTGGAGGTTGGAACAGTCATGCGGCTACGGATTCCGTAGGTTTCGAGCGGAGCAGGCAGGGAATTTCGGGACATTATTTCTTTCCGCGGAGTGGCGCTTATGTCGAAGTCCGCGGGCAGTGGAAGTATGCTTCCCGTCTGGACACTTGCCGGCAGGTCAGTGTCTTTTTCCGCAATACGGGGAAGCTGGATCTTTCGCTGAAGATAAATGGAGCAACGGCCTTGTCCCAATCGTTCGGGCCTGAAGAGCAGATTCGCGAATGGAGCGTCGGGGGACGTATCGGTACAGCCCGTTGGACGGTGAATGCAGCCGATTCTGCCGTGTTCTATGGCGTGGCAATGGATGACTTGTCGGGTATCGTGCTGGACAACTTTTCATTGCGCGGAATGTCCGGTCTTTCCTTGCGTTTTATTCCTCTTCAGACATTGAAAGAATTCAATGCTCTGCGTCCATACGACCTGATAGTGCTGCAATATGGGTTGAACGTGGCTACCGAACGGGGGCGCGACTACAACTATTATGCCGAAGGTATGACCACTACCCTGGACCATCTGAAGGCTGCTTTCCCACAAGCTGCTATTCTGATTGTCAGCGTGGGCGACCGGGATTACAAGACCGAAGAAGGCGACTTGCGTACGATGCCCGGCATTCGTAACCTGGTGCGCTTTCAGCAGCGGCTGGCGGCTGACAACGGAGTCGCTTTCTGGAACCTGTTCGAGGCAATGGGAGGAAACGAAAGTATGGTAAAACTGGTGGAAGCGGACCCTGCTCAAGCCAACTACGACTATACTCATATAAATTTCCGTGGAGGTAAATACTTGGCCGGTCTGCTTTACGAAGCTTTGGTCTATGGTAAGGAACAATATGACAGGAGACGCGCTTATGAATCGGAACCATAGTGTGAAATGTCTGAACAGAATGACGCTCCGGTGCAGAGTCTTGTGTTTGCTGGCTGTCATGAGTCTCTGTCATCTGCGGGCTCAGGATGCTCTGCCTCTGCAAGCTATGCTAGATTGTGAAGCTGTTTCTTGCGATACGCTGTTTGCCTATGGACATCGTACCGATACCATTGACTGGCTGCCGGTTGTTTGGCCTTCGGCTTTCCGTATGCAGCAAGCTAATGTGTTGACCGATAGCTTGGGAATTCTTCATCCTTTTTGGGAAAAATTGCGTCTGATGCGTGTCGGAGGCATTTCCGACACTGTTCGGGTGGTGCACGTCGGTGACAGTCATATTCGAGGACACATGTTGACGGATACTGTGGCGATACTCTTACGAAAGGTGTTTACAAATATGATTTATCGGGATTTTGGTATTAATGGGGCATTTTGTATTTCTTTTACTCGGAAAGAGCGTGTCGAAGCAATTGCGGCTCTTAGGCCCGATTTGCTCATTTTATCATTTGGTACTAATGAAAGTCATAATTACCGGTACAATACGGAGGTGCATTACCGGCAGATGGATGAGTTGGTGCGTATGCTTCGGGAACGGTTGCCCGATGTACCTATGATGCTGACTACGCCGCCCGGTTCTTATGAAAGTACTCGTCGCGAGAGGGGGCGGCGGACGTATAAAATCAATCCCCGTACGTCGGCCGTAGTACAGAACATCATTCGTTTTGCCGATGCAAACGGACTGGCTGTCTGGGATTTGTATGACATTGCGGGCGGAGTGAGGAGAGCTTGCCTGAACTGGCAGGAGGCCGGACTGATGCGTCCCGACCATATCCATTTCATGCCTGCCGGATATGCCTTGCAGGGTGAGTTGCTTTACGAGGCTATCGTGAAAACTTATAATGACTATGTGGAACATTGATACAATATTGACCAGCCTTAACATCGATTTGTCCCGCTTGCGCGATGTCTTTTTGTACGATCCGCAGGCGCCTATGATTTTCAGCAGCGGCCTGTTCCTTTGGTTGTTTGCGGCCTTTGTGGTTGTATATCTGCTTTTGCAAAGGCGTACTACCGCCCGCTTGCTGTTTGTCCTTCTGTTTTCCTACTATTTCTACTACAAGAGCAGCGGTACTTATTTCTTTCTGCTGGCGTTGGTTACAGTCAGCGACTTCCTGATAGCCCGCTTCATGGAGCGGACGGCTGCGAAGTGGAGACGTAAGTTGTGGGTCACATTGAGCTTGGTTATCAACTTGGGATTGCTCTGTTATTTCAAGTATACCAATTTCTTCGGAGCGTGTTGGGCTTCGTTTACGGGGGGACATTTCGATCCGCTGGATATTTTCTTGCCGGTGGGTATCTCGTTCTTTACCTTCCAGTCGCTGAGTTATACGATTGACGTTTATCGGAAGGAGATTACTCCCCTCCGCAACTTGCTCGACTATGCGTTCTACGTATCTTTCTTCCCTCAGTTGGTAGCGGGTCCCATCGTGCGTGCACGCGACTTCATTCCGCAGATTCGCCGCCCGTTGTTCGTATCGAACGAGATGTTCGGCCGCGGAGTGTTCCTGATTATGGCAGGCTTGTTCAAGAAAGCCATCATATCCGACTACATCAGTGTGAATTTCGTGGAGCGGGTTTTCGACAATCCGGCCCTCTATTCGGGTGTGGAAAATCTGATGGCCGTCTACGGGTATGCCTTGCAGATTTATTGCGACTTTTCGGGCTATAGTGACATGGCGATAGGTATTGCCCTGTTGCTGGGATTTCATTTCAACATCAACTTCGATTCGCCCTACAAGTCGGCCTCGATTACGGAGTTTTGGCGTCGTTGGCACATTTCTCTTTCCAGTTGGTTGCGCGACTATCTCTATATTTCGCTGGGCGGCAATCGTAAGGGGAAGATACGCCAGTATATGAACCTTATTATCACCATGTTCTTGGGTGGTTTGTGGCATGGTGCATCGTGGAATTTTGTGCTTTGGGGTATGATGCACGGCGTGGCACTGGCCTTGCATAAAGGCTGGATGGCATTGGTGGGCCGTCCGAAGGGGGAACGTCCGCATGGTATCCGCCGTTTCCTTGGCATGTTGGTAACCTTCCATTTCGTTTGTTTTTGCTGGATATTCTTCCGTCATGCCGAGTTCTCGTCGGCGGTCGATATGCTGAAGCAGATTGCTATGTTCTTCCGTCCGCAAGTCTTTCCGCAGCTCGTTGTCGGTTATTGGGAAGTGTTCGCCTTGATGGGGCTGGGCTATGTGCTCCATTTCCTGCCCGACAGTTGGGAGAGGGGATGTACAAAAACAATAATCCGCCTTCCCCTGGTGGGAAAGGCGGTATTGTTGGTTGCCCTCATTTATCTGGTCATTCAGATGAAGAGTGCCGATGTACAGCCCTTCATCTATTTCCAGTTCTGAGATTAATTTGCCTGTGCGGAGTCTGCCGGGGCGGTGAACACGTGCTTGGCGTAGTTCAGTCCGTCTCGGTCGTAAATCTTGGCCAGTGAGTTGAGTCGTTCCAGGAAGTTGTTGTATTCCTTCTTGCTCGGCTCGGTCCACTGTACCTCAGCCAGTGCGGCCATACGTGGCAGGATCATGTATTCCACCTGCTGGGTCGAAGTCATGTATTCAGTCCATACGTTGGCCTGTGCGCCCAGAATGTACTTGGCCTGCTCTTCATTGAGGCCCTCGGTGGGGTTGAAGCTGTACACCTTCTCTACAGGCAGATAACCTCCGATGGCATCATAAGGTTCGTTCTCCTTGTCCTTGCTTTGGAAGTAGTCGAAGTAGCAGTAAGTGTTGGGAGTCATGATGACGTCGTGGCCCATTTGTGCAGCCTTGATACCTCCGGCCGATCCGCGCCATGACATGACGGTGGCGTTTGGAGCCAGGTCGCCTTCCAAAATCTCGTCCCAACCGATGATCTGGCGTCCGCGTTCGTTGAGGAACTTTTCGATGTGTGCGTTGCAGTAGCTCTGCAGGCGGTCTTCGGCCGAGTGGTTCTTGTCGGCTTTCAAGCCTTCCTTGCGGATGAGGGCCTGGCATTTCGGGCATTTCTGCCAGCGGGTACGCGGTGACTCGTCGCCTCCGATGTGGATGTATTTCGACGGGAAGATGTCGATGATTTCGGCCATTACGTCTTCCAGGAAGGGAAGGGTTTTTTCGTTACCGATGCAGAGCACGTCCTCAAATACTCCCCATTCCGGACATACTTCGTACGGACCGCCCGTACAACCCAGTTCGGGGTAAGCGGCCAGTGCAGCCAGCATGTGGCCCGGCAGGTCGATTTCGGGAATGACGGTGATGTAGCGTTCTTGCGCATATTTTACGATTTCACGGGCTTCGTCTTGTGTGTAGAAACCGCCATAAGGTGTGTTGTCATATTCACCAGAGTTGTGCCCGATGACCGTGCGTTTGCGGATAGAGCCCACTTCGGTCAGTTTCGGATACTTCTTGATTTCGATTCGCCAGCCTTGGTCTTCAGTCAAATGCCAGTGCAGGGTGTTCATGTTGTGCAGGGCCAGCAGGTCGATGTATTCCTTTACGAACTCTACAGGGAAGAAGTGGCGGCCTACATCGAGGTGCATACCGCGGTAGCCGAAACGTGGCTGGTCTTCTACTTTGCCGGCGGGCAGCAAGATGTCGGCATCGGTAGCTTGAGCAGGGATCGACTTGCGGAGTGTCTGGATGCCGTAGAATACACCGTTGGCCGTCTGTCCGCAGATGCTGATGCCGCCGGCTTGGGTTGTCAGGCGATAGCCTTCAGCGTTGGCGATGCTTGGGTCCAGACCAAGGACAATAGCTTTGCTGGGCTTTTCTCCGTTTTCGATGGCTTTGGTTTTCAACGTGTAGCCTGTAGCTTCGGCGATGTATTCAGCCAGGAATTCTGCGTTACGCTTCAGCAGGTCATTGTCCTTCGGATAGGCGATGACAGTGTTTTTACTTAGTTTGAACGGCTTCTCTTGCGAAATAGTGATTTCCTGCGGCAACGGGATGACGTCATACGACGTAGCCTGCTGCTCGTTGGAGCTACATGCGGCAAGAACGCATGCCACGAGGGGTACGAATAGTTTTTTCATGGTGTTGTTGATAATTTGTGAACAAATATTTGCGGCGGTAAAGATAAGAAAACTTCGCCCTTTGAGAAACTTTTCCCGCTTCTTTCTGCTATATTATAGGGCCTTTTTGTTCTTTCTTTGTTGTTGATAGCTTTTTCTGAGTAGACTTGCTGCTTCTTTGCGGGCTTGTTGGATTTTCGTGGCAGATGATTTTTCCTCCAGTTATCGGGCTCTTTTTCTCCAGTAGGGAAAAACTTTTTCTCCAGTTAGGGAAAAAGCATCGTTTTCCTCTCCCTAACGCATCGCTTTCCTCTCCCTAACGCATCGTTTTCTTGTTTTGCTCC
>CAYQOV010000076.1:0-1844 GCA_964419245.1 uncultured Bacteroides sp.
ACAAGCAAAAACAAAACATGGATCCCGGCTCAAGGCCGGGATGACCTGAAACAAGGCCGGGATGACAAGAAGAGAGAATGAGGGGAATAGGACACACTGACGAAGTACTGCATGACTGTCTGACGAAGCACTGTCTTATGGGATAACAAAACACTTCCTCAGGGAGTCACGAAGCACTGCATGACACCCCGACGAAGCACTGCATGAGAAGATGACGAAGCACTTCCTGAAGACCTAATGAAGCACGGCGTCAGGGTTCGCCCAGGTACTCCATGATGAGACGGGCCTCGCGGACGGTGAGGTTGCGGCGCTTGTCGAAGGGGGTGCCGCCCCGCGTCAGCTCGGCATAGAGCGGACGGCAGCGGCGGATCCAGGAGGTGAGACGACGGACGGCCTGCTCGGGTTCGGCATCGGGGAAATACTGGCAGGCCAGGGAACGGCGGGTGTAGGTGATGGTTTTCATAATGGATAATGGATAATGGATAATGGAAAATTGAGAATTGAGAATTAAAGAAAACGATGCAGGTGTGTAGGGATGTGTAGGGTAAATCCGCAAACTTTTCGGCATTCCGTAAATAAATAGGCTGCCTTTAAAGGCAGACCATTTATTTAATTTTCACGCGTAATGTTTGCATACTACCCTACACATCTATACACATTTTTTCTATCAGGCTATCAATCAGACGTTTGAGGTGTAGGGATGTTTTCATCGCCACTGGACAAAGATTCGGGCAACACACTGTTCATTTCTTCGGCACTGCGGTCGGCAACAATCCAGATATATCCGGAACGCAGTCTTTTCTGTTCGAATCCCAGCTCCTTCATTGCCCGCCCCACCTGCACGGGGCTGAGCCGCATCGACGCGAAGCGGGCACAGATCTGCGAGGCCGTCAGGTAGTGGCCCTTTTCCAGCGCCGAGGGGCGGCGGTAATGGGCCAGGATGAGCTCACGGGCAGGGTTGGGCGCTTCGAAACGGCGGTTGCGGCGGTTGAGCGCCTCCACCTCGTCGCCCTGGAACCAGTAGCGGAAACCGCCGTCGAGCAGGGCCTTGGCCTGGGCATAGACACCCTCGTAGTCGATGGGTGTGGTCCAGGGATTCTCGATGTGCTCTACCTCGAAGGGCAGCCAGCGGCGGTTGCCGGTGTCGTCGGTGAGGAACTGGAGGTTGTTGCCCGTGGCGCAGAACGAGGCCACGTGGGGCAGCCGCACCTTGTTGCGCCCGTAGGCCGGACGCTCGTTGATGTAGAGCGTGGTGGTCATGGCCTTCAGCTGGTTCAGCTCGGGACGCTGCATGGAGTCTATCTCCTCGAAGTTGACGAGCAGGTTCTCGGTCATGGTGAAGAGGTCGTCCTTGGTGAGTCGCTGCGAGTTGGTCTTCGTGGTATAGTAGCGGCGCAGGCAGGGCGGCAGCAGGTTTTCGAGGAAGGAGCTCTTGAACGAGCCCTGCGGACCGAGGAGGACGAGGATTTCGTGGTTCACCACGCCGTCGTCCAGCGCGGCGGCCAGCAGGCCCACCAGCCAGCGGCGGAAGTAGTGGTCGAACTCGGCGGCCGACGCGCCGCGGCACACCACCATCCGGGCCAGGCGGCCGATGGGGTCGGACACGCCGTCCCAGGGCGGCAGCGTGTCGAGGTAGTGGCGCAGGGGATGGAACGTGGGGACGAAGTCGCTCTGCAGCAGCGTGCGCAGGCGGAAGAGGTCGGCGTCCAGCCCCTCGTGCTGCATGGCGCGCCACAGGGAGTTCTCCAGCGCGTCGGTCATCGGCTGCCAGTGGGGTTCCTCCTCCCCCGCCCCGTCCATGAGCCGCACCTCCAGCTGGTGGATGAGGAGGTTGCGGCGTAGCC
>CAYQOV010000076.1:1854-14343 GCA_964419245.1 uncultured Bacteroides sp.
CAGCGGCCGATGAAGTCCTCCATCTGCTCTACCGACACGCGGGGCGCACGCCCGCTGCCGCCGACCGACCTATATTTAGAGGTACACGCCCGTGCGTAGCGCGCGAGGCGGCACGTGGCGTGCTCGGCGGTCAGGGCGTAGCAGCTGCGCACGGTGGCCGCCACGGAGTGTTCGGCGGCGTCGTAGTCGGCAAACTCGCTGAGGGCCCACGCCTCGGCATCGGCCTCGCTCACGCCGAAGCGGTTCATCCAGTAGAGGCAGCGGCTGATGTAGGCGTTGTGGCTGCCGGGGCGTAAAGGATGCCGTCGTCCTCCACCAGGCGGCGCACGGTGGGGGCGGCACTCACGGCCCGCACGGGTCGGCCCCGCGAGGTACGGGGACGCGCAGGTGTCTCCAGCTCCACCGCCAGCGCCTCGGCCTCGGGGCGGTAGCACACGGACGGGTCGTGGCAGAGGGCGGACATGCGGGTGGCGTTCTTGCACTGGGCGTCGGTGCTGACACCCGTCAGGCGGGCGTAGTAGTCGTTCACCGTCTGCCAGGCGCGGGCAAAGGCCGGGGCGTCGGCAGGCACGGGCACGACGCGCGCCACCACCCGCAGGCCGCGACCCGAGAGGGTGACATAGGACAGGAACGTGTGGGCATCGGCCCGCACCTGCTCGGCCAGCGTGTCCAGGCGGTCGGGCGCCACGCCGTCGATGTCCACCATCACGAAGCCCGAGTAGCCGCGCACATGGCGGCTGCTGCGCCCGCCCTCCAGGGCGACGGCACAGACAAAGGCGGGCAGCTGACGGCCCTTGACGGCCGCCTTGCGGCGTTTCAGTTCCTCGGCCGCAGCGGTGTCGGCACCGGCTTCGGCCCGGGCCAGTGCGGCACAGGTCTCGCGGTAGAGGCAGGTCAGGGTGAGGTGGCGGCCTCCACGGATTTCTTCCACCAGCGCGTCCCACGGGGTGGGCACGGGCACGGTGTCGCGCAGGGAGGCGAAGCGCGGGGGATGGAATTCGGAATTCAGTTCTGTTGACATATTTTTCACGGTTTACTTGGTTACATCCGTCAATACCGCTACCTTTGCGCCGGCGGTTTTTCGGATTTTTCCACAAAGATAACCTTTCATTTTCGAAGAGTGGCGCATCCATGGATGTACCATTCTTCAAAACCGTTCAGAACTTTTAACACCTTTTTACCACACGCACGACAGAACCGTGGTCTGCAGACGGACTTCCGGAAACCATGCACAAACAGACGACAAAAGGAAAAGCCAACCCGTGGATAGCCACAGCCGCTCAGGAGCTGTATGATATCAGGAAAAGATGGCGTCTGACGTCCAACCGCCAGTTTGCCCTTGTCCTGGGAGTGGACCGCCGCACCACGGCCAAGCTGGACCCCGCCTGCCCGGACGGCTCGCTGACGCTGGAGACGGTGGACCGCATCTACAGCGCACTCCTCGCCCTGCGCTGCGTCTATTTCACCCCGGAGGAAACGGAGGAGGAGTACCGCCGCCTGGCCGATTCGCGGATGCGCATCGCGCAGAGCGTGGCTCCGCTGCCACAGGCCGTAAAGGACGCTGTGGCAGACGAACTACCAAGCCGCGGGAAGCAGCTTTCTACGCGGTAACGCCGCCCCGCCTCCAACAGGACGGCTGCCTTATTCAGGGACATAAATAATTTCCCCATTATCCAGTTCGTAGGCGATACCTACTTTCTTCCCCTTCTTCCCGCTTTTCGCGTCCTGGTTTTCCGAAGGAGTATAACGGTTGATTTTCTGCCCTTCCTTGGTAATGATCTCCATGTTTTCCTTTCCCGGATTCTTCACCATCGTAAAGTCCTCCTGACTGAACATCTCCGTCATGTTGTAGCGACTCACCAAGGCCACCATCAGGGCCACCGCAAATACCATAGCCACGTCGAAGAGGTTGCTCACCACACTCATGGGGTCGCTGTCCTCCTCTTTTCTCAACAAATGCCTTTTCATTGTGCCTTACGGTTTTCGTCCAACAATTCTGCGAGGAACTCCAGCTGGGTCATGTCTTGCAGATACCAGCGCTGCTTCACCTGCTGCGTGATGAAACCAATGGCGCTGGCAAACAAACCGACCACCGTCGTGGCAAACGCCACCTGCATGTTGTATGCCATCGAAGCGATGTCGCCGGTGGAAAGCCCCACCAATGCGGGCCCCATAGGAATCAACGTCCCCATCAAGCCCAGCATAGGCCCCATTTTGGTGAGTGTCTTGGAAATGGCAAGGTCTTTATCCGCGGCAATCTCGAAATCAGCCAACAGACGTTGCACATGTGCCGGACTGTCCTTCGCCTGCAATATGCGGCGGATATAGGCGACGACCAGGGAAGGGCTTTTCTGCGGCAAACGTTCCGCCAGCTGCGGCAGGTTTTCTTCCGTCAGCTCATCCATCTCCTTGCGGAGCAAGGCGTCCGTCTTACGGATAGCGAGATACTGCCCGAAGAAGTTGCCGACAAGCAATATCGACCGCCCGAAAAGTAGAATCAACAAAACGATAACCGGCACCAGCAAGCCGGTGGAAATCCAATAAAGAATGTCTGAAATGTAATTCATAATGTCACTTGTTATTTCAATAAATCAGTTAGTATATTTTTTCATCCGTATGTTCCAAACCATCAGGCCCAGCAGCGTACCCACCGCCATCAGGCATGCCAAGGCCGCCAAAGCCTCCCAATTCACTTCACCGGTCCCCTTCACGGCAGTACGCCCGTTGACCGTGGCCACAATCCCCAATATCGCAATCAGGGCATTGGCCAGGAAAAGCAGTTCCAGCCGGAGTTCCTTCTCGGGCAACAACCGGCGCAACAAAAAACTTCCGGCAGGTATGAGCACCAGCACACCGCCCGCCATGCACCAGGCTATCAGGGGAAAAGAGACTCCGGGAAAGGAGAATATCAGCGCCACCAGCCCGCTGAACAGTACCGGGAAAATAAGGATGCCCGGAAACCAGCGCAGCGCCTTATAGCTCCACAACACACGCCGTTTTACGGGACCGGCGGTCTGTATATGTGCCGCAAGCATGCAGAAAGCCATCTGCAGGAGCACTTCCACGTTCAACACCACAGAGGTATCGAGCATCAGCCGGGGATTTGCCAGCCAGTCGGCAATCTGGGTCTTGGACTGCTCGATGGCATAGGGCCACATCAGCCCGACAAACAGCGCACAGACCGCCGATATCGCCAATACAGAAAGTAACTTACGATAGGTTTGCTTCAACATGAAGTTGAAGCAAACCAATATCATGAGAACCAAAACAACTGTTTCCATAACCCTATTCCTGCATTTTCTTACGACGATGGCGCACAAGCAATGCCAGGGCAATGACCGCAACCAGCACGATGATGCCCACAATGACATTGCTCAGCATATTCGTCTGTTCTTCCGAGGCCGCCGGCGAGACCTCTTCCTTCTTCATCACCACCCCTTTCTTGTCGGTGGCGGCTGCCGCTTCGCGCACTCGGTTGATATTCTCCCTATACTGCGCGGCCGACTGTGCATCCGTCCTGGAAGCGATGAACTCCCGCAGTCTGGCATTGTCGCATACGAAGCCAGAGCAAGACGGTTTGTACTTGTTCACCAAGTCCGTATGGAGTTTGGCTATGTCGGCAATCTGCTGATCGCTTGCCTTCCACATGCCCTTGCGGACGGTTTCGAGCATCACCGCCGTCATCTCCTCCAAGGCGGCAGGATTTTGTTTCTCGAAATACTCCTGCAAGCCGAGGTCGAACTTGTCCTTTACATATACATTGTATATCTCGTCCCACATTTCCTTGTCGATGGCCTTGGGTTTCATCACATTCCAGCCGTAGGTGTTCTGCACAATCTCGGCAAAGGTATTCGCCGCGCCGGCCCCGCCTTTCATCTTCTCCTTGATATAGGTGGGGTTGAAGATGGTGGTGCGGCTCTCCACACCGATGGCCTCCTTCACCTCCTGCATACGGACGTTGTTGCGGTTGCGGTAGTCGCTCAGATAGGCGTCGGGGTCCTTGCCCGTGACGTTGCGCACAGCAAGGTTCAGGCCTCCCATGAACTCATACACATGGTCGAGGCTCAACGCCCCCCAGGTATTGCTCTGGCGGGGCTGGATGACTGCATCGGTGCGTGTCAGTGCCGCCTCGAAGGCATACTGGCGGAAAGCTTCCCAGTTCTTCTCGCTGCCATAGTAAGCTCCCATGTTGTTCAGGTAGGTACAGGCAATCTCCTTTTCGCTTTCCCAACGGTCGCCGCTCATCACCATTCCCTGGATACCGGTCCCATAACCGCCGTTGGCACCGCCAAAGACACGGAACGTGGAAATCTCGCGGGCGTCTTTCGGGCTCAGTCCCTTCTCTATCAACACACGTTCGGCTTCCACCACCCCGGCAGCCACCTGATTCTCAAAGTCGTCATCGGTGGCATTGGCGGCCATTTCTACGGCACGGTTGATGAGGAACAGACGGGAGGCGGCAATATCCCGCAACTGTCCGCTGGTCTGCACCACCACATCGATACGCGGGCGTCCCAGTTCCTTTGAAGGAATGAGCCTGAGGTCGGTGACACGCCCGAAGGCATCGCGTATCGGTTCTACGCCCAGCATGTAGAGCACTTGCGCGACGGTAGCCCCCTCTGTCTCGATGAACTCGCCGCTCCACAACGTATAGCTTACCTTGCGTGGAATGCTGTCGTTGTGCCGGCGCTTATACATTTCGATGGTATTATTCGCCAGCTGAATGCCTTTTTCCCATGCAGATTCGCTGGGGGTGGCTTCGGCGTTAATGCCGTATAGGTTGCGTCCCGTAGGCAGCGTGTTCGGGTTCACAATCGGATCACCGCCCGGAGAGGGCTGCGTGTATCCGCCGTTCAGGGCATTTGTCATGGAAGCGAGTTCATTTCCGGGGCTTTCCAGAAGCAGCTTCTTATAGTTTCCCACGTTCTTGATCGTCCGTTCCACCTCCAATACCGCAAGTGCAAAGCTGACCTCTTCTTTGGAATATTCCTTCTTGGGGGCCTGCATCATTTTCATCATGTCCGGCATTCCTCCCGACTTCATGCCCGCAGGATGTTCCTCCTCCGACTTCGCCATCATCTTCTTGACGGCCTCGGCAGGCATCCCCATCTTTTCTGCCAGCGCGATTATTTCTTCGGGAGTCTTGTCCTTAATCATCTCCTTCACGAAGTCCGGCATTTTGCCGTGGGGAGCCTCATTCCCGGAATGTCCTTTTGCCTGATGCGGCTTTTCCGTTCCTTCCTGAGGCATCGCCGGTTTCATCATATCCAGAGCCTCCTGAGGCATGCCCGGAGATTCCGTGCGGGAGGAAGCCGCCATCATCATCGCCATCATGCCCGACGGCGCATTGCGCTGCTTCTCTATCTCGCGGGCCTTCGCCAGCTCTTCGGGGGTAATGCCTGCCGTACGGCAGACAAGTCCGTCGGTGGCAAGTGCAGGGTTGGCCAGCAGACCGGCGACGAGGGCGCGCGCCGGGTCGAGGTAGCGTTGCGTAAAGAGGGCGCGATGCTTCCCGGTAGCGACATCGGCACGTCCACGCATCTTGTCGAGCGCCAGCAAGCTATAGGCTATCGGGTCGGTTGCCATGGCATAAACACTGCTCGTAATGCGCTCGCCGTCATAAGGAACGCCCATGGTATAGAGTTGTCCCGTAATCTTTTCGGTTGCCAGTTCTTCGGCAAAGTTTTCCACATGGAGGATGTCGTCTTCGGTGTAAGGTTCGGACGGCAAGCTGTCCAGTTCCAGCTCGCGATGGATGCCCAACTTCACAGTCGCCGCCTTCACGGCAAGGGAAGCCCGGCGCAGTTCGGCCTCGGCATGGGCATCGTCCTTCACGCCGGCTTCTTGCCTACGGGTAATATCAGCAAGTGTATTGTTGTAGATTTTAATCTTTTCCATCAGGTCGCGGTAAATGCCACGTACGCTGCTTTCAAGGAAAGGCGGCGTGAGATACGACTGCAATCCGGCATAGGAACGGCGTTTGGCAATCACGCCTTCGCCCACGTTGCCGATGGAGTAGATATAGAAGTGCGGCAAGGCACCTACCAGGCGGTCCGGCCAGTCACTGTTGCTCAGTGCCACCTGCTTCCCAGGCGTGAACTCCAGGCTGCCATGCGTACCGAAGTGTATCAACGCATCGGCCTTGAAACCGAACTGCGTCCAGAGGTAAGAAGCGATATAGGTGTGAGGGGGTGCGGCATCCGTTCCGTGCACCACCTTGAAGGCGTTGTCGCCACGGCCAGCCGCATTCTGGGGCAGCAGCACCACGTTGCCGAATTGCAGGCGTGCCACACCGATGGAGCCGTCTGCCGTAGCCATGTATTCACCGGGGAACTCGCCGTTGGCGGCCACCACCTCGGCATATTTCTCGGGACGGAGCACCTGCTTCACCCAAGACTCGTATTCGGCCTTGCTGACCAGTGCCGGATGCCCGTTCTTCATGAACTCGTCGAAGGCGCCTTCGGCATAGTTTCCAAAGACGGCTCCCTGGGCTTGAATCATGCGTTCCAGTTCGTTGGAGGAAGCGGGAAGCCCTTCCACCCTGTAGCCCTCTTTCTTCATGTGTCGCAGCAGGTTGTAGAGCGAGGGGCCCACCTCCATGCCGCCTGCGGTGAGCGCATTCTGTCCGGGGCCCTTGTAGTAGTAGATGGCGACACGCTTCTCACTGTTGGGCTTGCGTTGGAGGCTGATATAGTTGTTCACAGTCTGTACGAACGTTTCCAGCCGCTCGGGAATGGCGAAAGCGTGCTGCAAGCCTTCCTCATCGCGGTAGTGCCCGAAAAGGGCGTATGGGCGGATGGCACCGTCAATCTCTGGTGTCACGACGCTCTGCGAAAGGAAACCGCCGCTCATCCCCATCTTGTCGTCCTCCCACTCCTCCACCAGGCGGTTGACATTGAGCGGGGCAAACAGGGGGATGTTCTGACGGGTGAGATAATCCACGATATAGTCGCCCATGCGCCCGTGAGCCATGTTGATGACGGCGGCGGGCTGCACGGAGTCGATGTGTTGCTTGTCGATGAACGTCTTCATGTTGCGCACGGGATAGACCCTGTTGCCGGTTTCCTCCAGTTTCGCAACCAGGTCGGCGGGTTCGCCCATCTGTCCGGTGACGACGATGGCAGGAGCGCCCTCACGGAAGAGGCCGTTGGCCCGGAGGAAAGCGTTGTATTCCGCCACGGTGTTGAAGCCGAGCTCCTCTTCGTCGGGCTTCTTCGGGTCCATGTGGTATATCAGGTCGTCGCTGCGCTTCACAACCGGTTCGGGCTCATTGACAGAGATAAGTTTGCCGTCGATATGCTTGCGCACATAGTTCAGCAGACTCCGGTAGTTGCGGCGGCCGCCATTGCCCAAATAAGCACGCAGCGTATCTGCCTGAATGGAGTCCAGCGAGACAATCTTGTTGGCAGGGTTGGTGGCGGCAGTGGTCAGTATGGGCAGGCCCCTGTCTGCCGCCTTCTGAATCTGCGCACGCTGTTCTTCGGTAATCCTCATGCCCATGGCGTTGATGAACACCATGTCATAAGAGGTCAGGCAGTCCAGATGGTCGGTGCCGACTTCGGATATCTTTATGAACGAATTGTCATTAGCCTTGGCTATCTGCCCGAGACTAATGACCTGATAATTCACAAACGCCACTTTGGTGGTGCCGAACCACAAGTTCCACACCCCCAACAGCAGCAGCAAAAGGACGGCTATTCCGCCGCCCCACAGCAGTTGTTTCTTCTTCATATTTTTATTCCGCATTTATATTCTTTGTTCCAAATTCTCTTTTTGATTTGAAGAGGTAAAAGGCTACAGCCCGAACATATCGGCGATGTTGATATTGACGGTACCTATCATGGAAATCCCCTTCTGAGGTATCTGCAAGGTCCTGTCCGACGACTTGTCCTTATAGTTCAGCAAATTGTCGACACCCACCTGCAGGGAAATGCCCCGCGGCAGCGTGACGCCGGCATTGAGGGTACACATGGTACGCGGGTCATAGGTTGTCGTGGTCGCATCGCTATAGCTATAGACATCGACCCTGGAAGCCCACTGCCCGTTCAGCGAAGCGTCAAAGCCTACCTTGCCGAACTTGTGCGAATACATCGCATTGAAGGTCAGCATATGCGGGCGCACCGTCGAAGAGTTCTTCCCGTCCACTTCGGCATAATCGTCAACGTAGGCATACGAACCGGTCAATGTGAGTCCGAAGCCCAGGCGATAGCGCAGGATGGCCTCTACAGAAGTAGTCTTTGCATTCTCGGCATTGACGTACTGCATATCGGAGTAGTCCCGGCCATCCGTCTGCGGCATATCCGTATAGGCTATCTTATCCTTGAAGCGGACATGGGAAAAGGCCACCGACATGTTCAGCCCGCCCTTGTTGTACTCTACCGACGCGGAATACTGGCGGTTGGTCTCCGGCTTCAGGTCCGAATTGCCGTAAATCGTAAAGATACCCAGTCCGCCCATGTCATATTCCATATAAAGCTCCTTAAGGGAGGGCACCCGGTATCCTTGGGAATAACCGGCACGGAAGGTGAGGAAATCACAGGCACGCCACAAAGCGGAAATTTTTGGAGTAAGGTGCCATTTATACTTCTCGTCATAGTCGGCACGCACACCGGCAACGACGTTCACATTTTCGGTGATGTCCCAGTCTTCCTGCGCATAGAACACATAGGAAAAGTTGTCGATGTGCGAACTGTCCGGCAGCATGTAGTGCTTCAGGTATTCGATGTTTCCCTCGAAACCCGCACTGACGGTATGGTTGCCGAACGTCCCCGTATAGTCCACACGCGGTGTCTGCTTGATGTTGCGGTAGTTGGTATAAGTGGAGTCGATGCGGAAATAGTGGTTGTCTTTCTTGTAGTTGTCATACATATAGCCCACCACAATCTGCTGCCTCTCGGCAGGCAGATACTTCACCTTGCCGCTGAAGGCATAATCCACGTAGTACTCCTGGTAGAGCCTGCCCGTGTGTATGTCGTGCTGGTTGCGGTAATAAGAGCCCTTCACGTCAACACTCAGCTTCTTGTTGAAGGCATAACCCAACTTCTGTGTAAAGTCCCAAATGTTATATCCCCAGTAGGTGCTGGATGCCCCTCCGTCTTCCTCGCTGTCCGTAATGCTGTACGTGTCTCTTGTCCGGTAAGTAAGGCTCGAATAGGTAGTCAGTCCATTCCGTTTCACTCCCACCGAACCGGTGTATTTCTGTCCGTTGGAACCGGCATAGCGTGCATTCAAGTTGGCGGTAAAGGGACGGTCCGCCGTCTTGGTAATGATGTTGATTACCCCACCCAAGGCATTGGAACCATAGAGCGTGGACTGTGCCCCTTTGATTACCTCGATGCGTTCGATGTCGTCCACGTTGAAACGGTTGAAGTCCACATTGTGGTCCGCCCCCTCTCCGCTGACACGCTCACCGTCTATCAAAAACACCATATATTCCCCTCCCACGCCCTGGTAGGTGATTTCGGGTTGCTGGCTCATCGTGTTGTAGCCAATCTGCAAACCGGGAAGCTCGTACTGCAACAGTGTCTCTATGCTCATGGGATTCAGCGCCTGAATCTCTTTCTGCGAAATGACACGCGTCAGTACCGGCACGTCCTTCAGCGGTTTCTCGACAAACGAACCTGTCACCACCACTTCATTCAGCTGGTTACTGGAAGGAAGCAGTTTCACCTGCACACCCGCCGGATTTTGGGCTGCGGCAGCCTCCACCTTCTGCGACTCGTATCCCACAAAAGAAACCAGCAAGGTGCATGCCCCCGCTTCATCCATACGGATGACAAACTCACCGTCCGAATTGGTGCCCGCACCGAGCGTAGTGCCCACAACCCGTATGGCAGCTCCCGCCAAGGGTTCTCCATTCTCGTCGGTAACCGTACCTTTAACGGTGTAACGGTTGCGCTTCTCGTTATCGTTTATGCCATTTGCCCAAGCGGCAGTCGTCAGGTTTACCGCTATCAGCATACAGAGTAAAGTTATCGTCCTTCTCATCTTTTTTTATTCTGCTGGATGATACTTGTAATTCAGAGACATGTAACCGCTTGCACTCGTCGAACTGTAAGTGTCGGTTATCTGCAAGGCAGCCCAACTGCCGTCATTCCACTTCAAGGCGAAGACTTCTTTGGTGGTCCCGTAAATGGTGGGGGGCATGCTGCCGGTAGCGGTACGGGTCACGCCGTCGCACAGCACCTTATTGATGACAGGCCGATAGGCATAACCTATGCTTCCCGACATCATACCCGACATATCCATGACGAGGACGTATTGCGTTTCGTCCGTCTTTTCCAGTTCTTCTTCATAAACCGCCACATAGTCCAGCGTATAAGTTCCGTCGGGCAGTCCGGTAACCTCCAGCATATCCGTTTTCCCCGTATTGAGTACAGATGCCCCGTTAGTCTTTATTTCATAACGGTGTATGGCAATGTGCCAGTCGATACCGATTTCCTCCTCGGCCTGCGCTTCGCGGATACTGCCGTCCCCCGAATAGATCCATTCGCTCGCATCCGGATGCGTTTCCGTCTCGCCGGTCTGCAGATTGATATAAGTCCACGTGTCGTAGCCCGTGTTGTTGATGTCCTTCAATGCGGAATAAGCACCGTCTTCAGACTCTTCTTCCTCGTCCAGGAAATGGTTGGTATATGCGCAAGCAGTCACACAGAGGGCGACTGCAAGCATTAATAGGTATTTGCAATTTTTCATCCTTCGAACAGTTATTTTATTTCAACACCCTTTATTCGGCAGCCGCCGTAGTGAATACAGCGGTAATAGGCATCGGCATAGCTCCCGGAGTCAGGACAAAGGTCAGGTTGGCAACACCTGCGGAAGTAACAGTACCCTCAACCGTACCGGTCACGTTAATCGTGCTTTCACCCATAGCGACTTGCGCATTCACTTCACCGGAAAGAGTATAAGTGCCATTATCCTCGGCAGTCACCGCCACACCGGTAACGGTGACATCACCAAAAGCCATTGTTCCTACTGAAAAACCGGCCAGGGTCATGGTAACCGTCCCATCTTCTGCCGCTGCAATCGTAACCGTTTCACCTTCAATGCTACCGGCAGAATTGCCCGCAACGGTCAAATCCAATGTACCGCTATAAGAACCGGCAATCGCCAATACGGCAGGCATATCACCTTGAATAAAGGTCAGGGTCATTCCGCCCATTACTGCCGGAACGGAGAATACAAGCGAAGTGACGGCCTTATTGCCGTCCAAGGTTGCCGCAATGGTACACTCATACGTACTGGTGCTTCCGGTATGGCCCATTTCCGTTGTACCGCTGCCTTCGATCGTATAAACACCGCCACTCAACGTTACGGCTGCATCCGTAAAGGTAAATGTGCCCCACGTGTCGCTGACATAGGAAATGTTCACTCTGTCGCCTGCCGTGCCGGATGCGGTAATCACCACTGTCTGGCCATCAGACGCACTGTTTTGGAAATATGCGCAACTTGCAATCACATAACCGTCATACGATCCGGTTACACCTGTTGAAACTGAGATTTCATCATCGTTATCACTACATGCGATGGCACACAAAGCCACGAGCACCATTACCAAATAATTCTTTATTTTCATCTTTTCCTTTATTTAATAAGAGTAATACACTTTTTCCGCTGCGAAATTAGAAATCTTGAAATTAGTAGACAATACCTAAAAATTATGATTTTGAGGGTTTGCACCCAAAGGAATAGGTAGAATTGGAGCATACTTAACGTGAATTCGATATAAAACCTGTCTCCCCGGCTATGCCGACGAGCCACCACAATCAAGGAAAGAACCAGTTTGCAACAAGGAAAAAGAGGAAAAAAACAATTTCTTAGGGGGACACACTTTCAAAACAAAAAAGCAACCCTGAACAGGACCTCTCTTGAGCGTAAAGAATATAGAGATGTCTGTTGTGTCCAGTTGCTTACACAGATATTATTCAGCTTATGAACAGATTATGTACTGTCATCTCCGCTAACCAACCTTTCCTGGAGTATGTAAGCGAGGTATCGGCAAAATAGGTGACTTTCTTGTTCCGGCTGTCATGCGTAAGTACGTTCGCCATTCTTGCTCTCCATTCAGAGGAAAATATGAGATTGAGGTTGAAGGTCTGCGAGGATATAGAAATCATACTCTCCATCTCGTTGGTTGAAGATTGCTCTCCGTGCAGGGCAACAAGCTGCAAACGCAAATCTTTATTTTTCTGCAATTCGTGGAGATGGTTCATTACAACCAAATGTGCATCGTTGGACAAATAACGAGGGGATTTTCTCCAATACATCTTATGGATTAAGTTATCATATAAATGCAAAATACATATAATAACTTAGATGTCCTAATCAAAGCAAGAGCCTGTAAACGAAAAAAGGGGAATTCATTGTTTCCACAATACATTCCCCTCTTTATATATTAAAGAAAGATTTGCGGAGAGAACGAGATTCGAACTCGTGATACCCTTTAGGGGTATACACGCTTTCCAGGCGTGCCTCTTCAACCACTCGAGC
>CAYQOV010000077.1:0-13859 GCA_964419245.1 uncultured Bacteroides sp.
CCCGAGTTTCTGCGCCGTATGGGATAAACCTCGCGGTTACTTCCGTCGCTGGCGGGAATGACCAGGCGAGCTTCCTGCATGCGTCCGTCGGCTTCGGGATCATTGGGTTTCCATCCGCCCAGTATGCGATAACTGCCGGCATTCTCGGCCAGTTTTATCCACGGTGTCTGTCCGTTGTCCGTTTCTACTGTAGCTATTTTACCATCGGGCAGAGTGAGACGTCCCAGTTCTCCGTCTACGTATCGGTCAAAGTTACATATACCATCTTCATCGAAAATAATGCTGCCTTCGAGCTGGATAGGACTAGGTAAGAAAACAAGCACGATGCGTCCTTTATGGATCTGCTCTTTGTATACATCGGCATAGATGTACTCGCGTATGGTACCGGGCAAACGGTGAACATTGCTTACTGCAAGGCGAGCTACCGGTTCAAGGTTACGGCTGGCTGTAGCCTGTACACTGACTCCGGTGATGCGTCCGTCAACTGTGACTGTTGCTCCCGGTTCGGCATCGAGAACAAGGTTGAAATTGTTCTCGGTATAGGGAATGAAGACACTGTCGCAGGTACTGTTTACTTTAACGTTGGCCGGCAAGGCAGAGTCTTCGACGTTAACCCTTGCTTTGATTTGGGTTTCAGAACCGGAGGTATCACCTTGTTCCCAGTCGCCGTTGCTGATGTTCATCGTTACGTCACCTCCGCGTCCGTACACATGGATGGTGTAGACCGTGTTGCGTCGGATGGTGGTGGGTAGGGAAGCCTTCATCTTGTGCAACGCATTTCGGAAACGCACCAATACTTCGGCCTGTATGTCAGTGCCCTGCTGCTCGCAGAGGTAAAAGACAGTTTCGCGCGCATTGGACAGGGGAGTACAATACTGCTTGTCGAAACGGGTGGTCGCGGCATTCTGAGGAGGTGTGGCGGTTGCCTGCGGGTTGAGGTAGCCTTCGTCGACCAGACCGTCGATACTGACTTGCAGCACTTCTACACCTTGGTCGGTCGATTCGAGGTCGATGCGGGCAACACTGCGTGTCATGGCAACGGTCAGTTCCGACGCTGACTGACTGCCCAGTTCCTCCCGACCGCTCATCAACAGTCCGTGTTCCGTCATGTCACTGGTCGAAGCTGATAAGGCTAGAAAGTCGTCGAGGGTAGTAGCGCCGGGCACCAGTGCTTCCAAAACTGTTACTTGCGAGGCATTGGCCAGGAAGTAGAGGGTTCCGCGATTGTCGGCCAGATTCAGATAGCAGCGGCCGTCATCGCCGGGCACCAGCGGACCGTAAGTTTCCTGCAACTGTCCATCATCAAAACGGAAAGCTTTTACGTCGTTCATCCGTTTGTCGTCGGTGGTAGCGGCAGTGCCTTGCAGTCCGGCTGGTTGTAGAATCACAGATAACTGTCCTGCGGCGGATGTTTCGGAAAGTTCGGTTTCGGCAGTGCATCCGGCTCCCAGTAGGGACGCAAAGAGGCAGCAAGCAATAAAATTGTATTTCATTGTTCGTTGTTTTAAGTTTTAATAAGTACGTGTGCACGGCTATGGTGCGGTGTAGGCCTTTGCCATCAGGGATACAAGGTCGGGTTGTTCCGGCTGTTGAGGTACGACGGTGAGTCGATAGGGAACTTGTGCAGATTGTTGACGTAGAAGTTGTTCATCAGCTGCTGTGCCCAAGGACCGTAGGTGAACGCACTGCTGTGGTTGTATCCCATCACGTGTCCCAACTCGTGGAACATAATTTCGCAGGCGTAGGTGTTATTGTAGTGTGTAAGCCAAGCGTTTTGATAGGCTCCGAATATAATGCCTCCACCCAGTCCGATAACACCGTTACCCGAGTATACCAGTCCGACTTGCAGGGTACGTTCTCTACGCATCTGCGAGAGTACTTGATCAGCTGTCACCTTGTCGTCTACACCACCGTTGCCATATAGAATGTCTTCGTTGGCTCTGAGGATTTCTTCGTGTTCGTCCATGTCGATCATGTAAGTGAAGTTGATAAACATGGCCACTACCTCGCGGCAATGTACGGGACGTATACCCATCCAGTTGCCTACCGGGCCTCCGTTTGGCAGGTCGGGGTCGCCTCCGTAAAGGCTGAAGTAGATGTCCCAACCGTGTACGATGGATTTTATCTTGGCCCAGTACGGGTCGTCGGACTCTATCTTGTATTGGGCTCCAGCGAGCTGTGCAGGTGTCAGATTGCCGATTTCGATCAGTTTGCCCGACTCGGTGCGGTACATGCCGTTACGGCTGCTGATGGCGACTTCGTGAAAGAAGTCGGCAAAAGCCGGTATGGAGTCGAAGTAGGCCAAATCGAAATACTCGTTGCTGACGGACGGAACTTGTACCTTGATGAGCACCCGTTTCAGATCGCGAGGCGAATAGAAGCGAGCATGAAGCTGGCCGGCATCGTTCACCTTGATTTGCAGTGGGTGTGCCGTGTTGAATCTCCGTTGTGACGGGTCGGCATAGATGGTTTTGGACTCTCCGTCTTGCAGTATCTTGGCATGATTGCCTTCGTTGTAAGCCTGTCGGGTGATGTACATGGTGCCCTGATAGTCGTCGGGATGCTCCATCCGTGCGTGTACCTGTTCGATGCGGTTAGGGCTTATGGCGTCTACACCGAACAGGTAGCTGCATTGGCGCTCACCGCCCCGATAGTGGGTGGTAGTGAGGCTGATTTCGGCATTGATCTGTGCATCTGCGGTGGTAGGCATAAACCAATAGGTGTTCTGGTCGTTCAGCTCGATGGGATCGGTCTGCCCGTTGCTTTGTCCAGCATATCCTCCGTCGCCGGTGAAGGCTGTATAGAAGGTACCGGTGTGAAACGACAGTGTCTTCTGCGTTGCGGCAGTACGCACATCGTCGTTGTTGTAGAGCAGGTCGAGGTCGAGACGCCCCATGATGCGCTTCTGCACGATTTCGGCGGGCAGATGCACGATGTATTCGTGACCTCCGGCAACGGCCTCGCGGCTGACGCTGAAAGGGGTCTTCGAATAGAAATATTCGGCTTCGAGAGGTTTCTGCAGGTCGGACGGGAAGCTGATCCATTGGTCGGTTTTCTGCTTCAAGGGGTGAATGGTGGCCCCGTCGTCGAGCAGATTGCCTTTGATGGCAAGAATCAGCAGTTCGTATTCGCCTTCCTTCAGGCCTTCGATTTTGATTTCCTGGTTTTGGTAGTTGTAGATGCCCTTCAGGCCGCTGGCTATAGCGCCGTCTTCATCGACTACGTAGAATTCTACCCGGTCGTAAGGAACATCGGTTTCGGTAGTTTGGCGAGTGTGGGCACCGTCGTTCTCGTAGCAGTCGCTCCGCAGTCGGACGGTAGGTGTACCCGCCTCCGTCTGTAAGGAATCTGCCCATTCATCCTGTTGGCAGGAGATAAAGGCCAGACTGCATAAAAATGTTATCCAAACAATCTTTTTCATCCTGTCTCTGTAAGTTGTAGTTCTCTCTAATACCTGTTATACGTTTGTTATCCTGATTTATTTACCAGTTGTTCTTTTTCGGCTTCAGCCATGAAAAAAGCGCGATGTGTCTCGCCGGTTGGGGTGAAGGCATATTGCGCTTTTGTATACTATAAACGTCGTTTGAGTCGAATTGTTCATTGTACATTTGCGACTTCGGCGTTTTTTATGTGTCCGGCGGAAGCTTTCCGGCGGGTTTTCACTGTCATTAAACGGAAATGGAAGAAAAATGTTTTGGGGAACTATAGCATTTAACTTTTATACACAAATTCTTTACTTTCGTTTCTCTTAGGTTCAGGCCTTTCTGCCGGGGCCATTGAACCGTGCAAGTGTTGTTCGCAGGCGAGTTGGGAAATATTTCGTTCGGCGTGCCTGTCCTTCCAAACTTTATTTGTACTTTTGCCACTTCGAAGTAAAACGGAAAGAACATGTTGACGAAAGTTATTGAACAAGCGAATATCGATCATTTTGCCAAATGGCTGGACCGTGCGGACAAGATGGTGATTGTGTCGCACGTGGGTCCCGACGGCGATGCCATCGGCTCTTCGCTGGGATTGTGGCACTTCCTGAACTCGCAGGATAAAACTGCGAATGTGATTGTACCCAACGCTTTCCCCGATTTTCTGCGATGGATGCCTGGCAGTAAAGATATCCTGCAATACGACCGTTACAAGGAATTTGCCGACAAGCTCATTGCAGAAGCAGACGTCATCTGCTGTCTAGACTTCAACGCCTTGAGCCGTATCGATGCGATGGCCGAAGCTGTCAAGAATTCCCCTGCACGCAAAATTCTGATAGACCATCACCTGCATCCCGATGACTTCTGTAAAATCGTCATTTCTCATCCGGAAATATCCTCTACATCCGAACTTGTTTTTCGTCTGATCTGTCGCATGGGATACTTCAGTGACATCACCAAACAGGGAGCAGAGTGTATTTATACAGGAATGATGACCGATACGGGTGGATTTACCTACAATTCCAACAATCGTGAAATCTACTTTATTATCAGCGAACTGCTTTCTAAGGGGATAGACAAGGATGCCATATACCGCAAAGTATTCAACACCTATTCCGAAAGTCGCCTGCGCCTCATGGGACATGTACTGACACAAATGAAAGTATATCCCGAATACCATGCCGCCATGATATCGCTCACCGAAAAAGAGCAGAAGCAATTCAACTATATCCGAGGTGACAGCGAAGGGTTCGTCAACATCCCGCTCAGCATTAAAAACGTTATCTTTTCATGCTTCCTGCGCGAAGATACCGAAAAGCCTATGATTAAAATTTCCCTCCGATCGGTAGGGAAATTCCCTTGTAATCAACTGGCTGCTGAGTTCTTTGGCGGAGGCGGACATCTGAACGCATCGGGAGGTGAATTCTATGGCACCATAGAAGAAGCTCAAAAAGTTTTTGAACAGGCACTGGAAAAATACAAACCGCTGCTCACAGCCAAAGAATAAAAACAGGATGCAAAGGTTAAAAGATACGAACTTTATTCCTGCATTTTTCAATATTCAAGGAAATCAGATACTTTTGTACGAAAATACAAACTTACATTAGATGAAAAAACTCTTATTACTCTTTCTTATATTGCTGGCTGTAGGTTTCAGCTTTCAGGCATGTGATGACACGAAGACATACGCAGAAATGTTGGAAGAAGAAGATGCTGCTATCGCTAATTTCATAAAAAAAGAAGGTATTAAAGTCATTAGCCAGACCGAATTTTTCGATAACGACTCTGTGACAGACGTCGAAAAGAATGAATTTGTACAACTGACGAGTGGCGTATATATGCAGATTGTGGATAAGGGTTCGGACAATCCGGCCGATACTGTTAGAAATAACGAAGTCATCCTGGTGCGTTTTATGGAATACAGTTTGTTGGATCAAGACACCACGCTGAGCAATCTGTCATCTCCTTATTGGGTCGAAGAATTTCGATACACAGCCACTTCATCATCCATTGCCGGCATTTTTAATACTAATAGTAGTCTCTTGTATTCATGGTACGGTTCTACTGCTGTACCGGCAGGATGGCTGGTTCCGATGCCTTACATTCGTGACAGAGCGCATGTACGCCTCATTATCCCCTCAAAGATGGGACATTATTCGGCTATGCAAAATGTATATCCTTTCTATTATGATATAAAAAAATATCAGTTCTACCGGTAGAAAAACATTCAATCAACTAATAAATTAATAATCTATGACTCTAATCAAATCTATCTCTGGAATCCGCGGAACGATTGGCGGCAGTGCAGGCGAGGGACTCAATCCGCTTGACATCGTGAAATTCACATCTGCCTATGCTACACTCATCCGCAAAACGTGTACTGTAAAAAGCAACAAGATCGTAGTAGGCCGTGACGCCCGCCTCTCCGGCGAAATGGTGAAGAACGTAGTGGTAGGTACCCTGATGGGTATGGGATGGGACGTGGTTGACATCGACCTGGCCTCCACACCGACCACTGAACTGGCCGTTACCATGGAAGGAGCCAGTGGCGGTATCATCCTCACCGCTTCGCACAACCCCAAGCAGTGGAACGCCCTGAAGCTGCTGAACGAAAAAGGCGAGTTCCTGAACAAGGAAGAAGGAAACGAAGTGCTCCGCATCGCCGAAGCCGAAGCCTTCGAATATGCCGAAGTAGATAAGCTGGGCACTTACCGCAAGGACCTGACCTACAACCAAAAGCATATTGACAGCGTATTGGCGCTCGACCTCGTGGACGTAGAGGCCATCCGCAAGGCGGACTTCCACGTAGCCATCGACTGCGTGAACTCTGTGGGCGGCATCATCCTGCCCCAGCTCTTCGAAGCACTGGGCGTGAAGCATGTAGAGAAGCTCTACTGCGAACCGACCGGCAACTTCCAGCACAATCCCGAACCGCTGGAAAAGAACCTGGGCGACATCATGAACCTGATGAAGGCCGGCAAGAACGATGTGGCTTTCGTGGTTGACCCCGACGTAGACCGTCTGGCCATCATCTGCGAAGACGGACGCATGTACGGCGAAGAATATACCCTGGTTAGTGTGGCCGATTACATCCTGAAGCATACACCGGGCAGCACCGTGTCCAACCTCAGCTCAACCCGTGCCCTGCGCGACGTAACCCGCAAGTACGGACAGGAATATTCCGCATCGGCTGTGGGCGAAGTGAACGTCACCACAAAGATGAAGGAAGTGGGTGCCGTTATCGGCGGCGAAGGCAACGGCGGCGTCATCTATCCCGCCAGCCACTACGGACGCGACGCCTTGGTAGGTATCGCCCTCTTCCTGAGCCACCTGGCACACGAAGGCAAGAAGGTAAGCGAACTGCGTGCCACTTATCCCGCCTACTTCATGGCCAAGAACCGTGTGGACCTGACGCCCGACACCGACGTGGATGCCATCCTGGCCAAGGTGAAGGAAATCTACAAGAACGAAGAAATCAACGACATCGACGGTGTGAAGATTGACTTCCCCGAAAAGTGGGTACACCTGCGCAAGAGCAACACGGAACCGATTATCCGCGTATATAGCGAAGCCCATACGCAGGAAGAAGCCGAAGAAATCGGCCAGCAGATTATGAAAGTAATTGCTGAACTGGCGAAATAAATGAAGAACTGATAATGAAGAATGAAGAATTGCTTTTCGGGTGATTCTTCATTCTTTTTTTATGCCTTATTCTTCATTCTTCATATAAATCACTTTCTCCACTTCTCCCTCGAAGTTGGGTGTAAAGACGCCCTTACCCAGATTGGCACGGATTTCCTCGATGGGCCAGAAGCGGCCGCCGTCCAGCTCGTCGCTGGGAGTGACAGGACCGTCGTACACCGTCTTGTAGGTGAAGACCAGCTCACGTTCGCGGGCCGACTCGAAGACGTAGTGCGTCACCTGTTGGGGTGTGAAGTCGGTAATGCCCAGCTCCTCGCGCACTTCGCGGCGCAGGGCCTGTTCCACACTCTCGCCCAAATCGACATGGCCGCCTACGGCCGTATCCCACTTGCCGGGCTGTATGTCTTTCCATTCGGGACGCTTTTGCAGATAGAGTTCACCGCGCGAGTTGAACACGTGCAGGTGGACGACGGGATGTAGCAGCTTGCTACCGTTGTGGCACTCGCCACGCGTGGCGGCGCCGGTGATATTGCCCTCTTCATCGACGAGGGGAAACATTTCTTGGTTGTTGTCTTGGTTCATAACTTGTATTTTTTTACCACAGAGGACACAGAGTTTCACGGAGTTTTTTTATAGGAATAATACTCTGTGCAACTCTTTGTCCTCCGTGGTGAGTCTTACGGTATCAGCAGCGACGAGTCGCCATAGCTCAGGAAGCGGAAGTCGTGCGACAGGGCATAGTCATAAATGGTGTGCCAGTCACCGTGTACAAAGGCCGATACGAGCAGCAGCAGCGTACTCTGCGGCTGGTGGAAATTGGTCACCATCGCCCTGACAATGCGGTAGTCGTAGCCCGGAGCGATGATGATCTGCGTACTGGTGTGCAACGCCTCCATGCCGTGGCGGTCCAGATAGTCGCGGACAGCGGTCAAAGCCTCAACCGCAGCAGGCGCCTCGCCCTCCCTATCGTAGGGCTGCCACTGGCGGACGTGCAGTTCCTCTTCCGTGGCGTCGGGGTTCTTCAGGAGGGTAACGCCGATGTGGTAGAGACTCTCGAGCGTGCGCACCGACGTGGTGCCTACGGCCACAGCCTGCCCGCCGTGAGCTATCAGCTTGTCTATCGTGCCGCGCGACACGGAAATGTATTCCGTATGCATCTCGTGCCCCTCGATTTCCTCGCTCTTCACGGGCTTGAAGGTACCGGCTCCCACATGCAGCGTCAGTTCTTCCAAATCGACTTCCTTCGTGCGCAGGGCATCGAGCACGCGGGGCGTGAAGTGCAGTCCGGCGGTGGGTGCGGCCACGGAGCCCTTTATCTTGGAATAGACTGTCTGATAGGTCGTTTTGTCGCTCTCCTGCGTCTCGCGGTTCAGGTAGGGCGGGATGGGCAACTCACCGAACACCTCGAGAATATCGGCAAAGGTCACCTCGGGATTGTCCCAGCGGAAATCCACCCAGTGACTGGTGCCGCGGCACTCGCCCCGCCCGGCAGTCAGTGTCAGCGGACGTCCCTTCACCGTCATCTCGCGGCGCAGGGGGCCTTCTTTCCATTTCTTCAGGTTACCTATCATGCAGAGCCAGGCGGCATGCTCCGTCTGCTGGAAGTTCAGCGCATAGTCGTTCGGCCCGATGGGTTCCAGGCAGAACACCTCAATCAAGGCCCCCGTCTCCTTGCGGAAGTGCAGGCGGGCCTGGATGACCTTGGTGTTGTTGAACACCATCAGGCTGCCAGCCGGCACGTAGTCGGGCAAAGAGGTAAAGCGGTCTTCGGTCACCGTGCCGTGGCGGTAAACCAGCAGTTTGGACTGGTCGCGTACGGGCAGTGGGAACTTGGCGATGCGTTCGTCGGGCAGCGGATAGTTGAATTCGCTGATGCGGATATGTCTGGGGTCTTGTTTCATAATCACAGTATTGTTTCAGACGCAAAGGTAAGGATAAGTGTCCGATAGTTCGCATTTATTTCACAGAAATCACCAACGAACAATAAAAATCCGTACCTTTACGCACAACAAATTTCAAACGCCCATGAACAGACATTCATTTAGAAAAATAGGAGCAGGCATACTTCTCTCCATTTTTTCACTTTCAACGCAAGCCGAAGACACTCCATTACAAGCGAAAATCAATCTCCAGAACGGCAGTATCAGCCAGCTGACAATAGAGCATGACCCATACGACATGAACTGGCTGGTAGAAACAGACGGCAGCCAATATCCCTGGATTAAGGAAAACTTGTCATGGGGATTGGGGTATTTCACTCTGACCCAAGGCCACCGAAGCATCAAAAAAGAATGGAACAAACCGGTCGAAATCAACCCGAACGGTACAGAAGTCATTTACCGTGAGGACAACATATGCATCAAGATAACCCGTACATTCAAAAAGAACGGCTTGACGGAAAAATACACTTTCACCAATGAAGGCAAGGAAGCCGCATCCCTATATGACATCGGTATCTACACTCCATTCAACGACAACTATCCCGGAGCAGAAGAGTGCATTCATGCACGTACCAACGTACAGGTATGGAATGGCGGAAATGCCGCCTACGTCAATGCGCTCCGTATGGGTGGAAGCGCCCCTCATCTGGGCCTGACCGTGACAGAAGGTTCGGTGAAGAGTTATGAGATTTGGGAACGCGGCGCACAAAAAGGAAATTCGCAGTACCGGGGCATTTTTGCCTTAAACCCTCCCGACCTGTATTTGAAACCCGGCGAAAGCTACACGGTAGCCTGGCATCTTTTCCCTCACAAGGGAAACCAAGACTTCAAACAAAAAATGCTGGAACAGGGAGGAATATTAGTTACCTGCGACAAATATGTATATCAACAAGGTGAAACGGCACGTATGGAAATACAGACCCACACTCCATTGGAAAACTGTACAGCAAAATTAAACGGGGTTCCTGTACCCGTAAAACAGGCAAACGGCCGATATGTTGTGGAAGCGCAATTGATGCAACCAGGTGAGGCCCGCCTGGACTTCTTCTACAACAACGGAAAACAGACACATGCCGACCTGCTGGTAGTCGAAAGCGAAAAGGAACTATTGGAGAAACGGGTAGAATTTATCCGCACCCATCAGCAAATGAACCGGCCGGACGATCCACGTTATGGTGCCTACATGATATACGACAATGAAGGAGACAGCATTTACCTGAACAATACCCCCAACTGCAACCCGGTAGATCGTGACGAAGGCGCAGAACGTGTAGGCATGGGGGTATTGCTGGCCAAACAGTACCGGCTGACCCAAGACGAAGCGCTGAAAGAGTCTTTGCTGAGATATGCCAGATTCCTGCGTGAAAAGCTGCAGACAAAGGATTATGTGACCTATTCAAGCGTAGACCAGACCAACCGCAACCGGGGATACAACTACATGTGGGTAGCCGAATTCTATTTCCAGATGTATCAGGCCACCGGAAACCGACAATTTGCCACAGACGGCTATGAAACGCTCCAGTCCATGTTCCGCCAGTTTGGTTACGGTTTTTATGCTATCGGCATCCCTGTACAGATTGGCCTGGAATCACTCGAGAAAGCCGGAATGGAAAAAGAATACAAGCAATTACTGGATGACTTCCGAAAGACCGGCGACGTGTTTATCCAAAACGGACTGAACTACCCCAAGTTTGAAGTAAACTATGAGCAAAGCATTGTGGCCCCTGCCGTCCAATTCCTGGCACAGCTCTATCTGGTGACAAAAGAACAAAAATACCTGGACGAGGTAAAACGACAATTACCTGTCGTGGAAGCCTTCAACGGGTTCCAGCCCAGCTTTCATCTGAATGAAGTCGCCATCCGCCATTGGGACGGCTATTGGTTCGGCAAACGGGAAATGTTCGGCGACACGTTCCCGCACTATTGGAGCACGGTAACGGCAGCCGTCTATCACTATTATGCCCGCTGCACCGGCGACCAGTCCTATCAGAAACGGGCAGAAAACATTGTTCGGAACAATCTTTGCCTTTTCTTCGAAGACGGAAAAGCCTCTTGCGCTTACCTGTATCCTTACAAGATTGATGGGGTGAAAGGACAATTTTACGACCCTTATGCCAACGATCAGGATTGGGCATTGGTATATTATTTGTTGGTAAACGAGAACATATAGAAGCATTAAACGTATTTATTTTCTCCAGTTAGGAAAAAATATTTTTCCAGTTAAAGGAAATCATATACCTAGTTGGATAGGAAACATGGTTTCTCACAAACAGTCGAAAACTTTGTTTTCCGCTTTGCGTTTCCCCCACTTTGCACTATCTTTGTCTTACCAATGAGATTAAAAACAGAGAAAGTTATGATAAAAATAGGAGACAAAGTTCGCTTTCTGAGCGAAGTGGGTGGCGGAAAGGTCACCGGATTTCAAGGCAAAGACATCGTATTGGTGGAAGATGCCGACGGATTCGACATCCCGATGCATATCAGCGAAGTGGTTGCAATAGAGACGGACGACTACAACGTACCGACTCCCGCCTCGAAAGCCGCCAAAGCCCAAAAGAAGAAAGCAGAAGAACAGCCGGCCCGACCGACCGCACCACAACCGGCCGAACAGCCGCTGCACCGCATAGAAAAGCCCGAAATATCGGTCTACCGCCAGCCGGAGATGAAGGGTGGCGATGTACTGAACGTCCACCTGGCCTTCGTGCCTGTCGACATCAAGGCTGTCAGCACCACCTCTTTTGAAAGCTATCTGGTAAACGACAGCAACTATTACCTCTACTACACCTACCTCGGCGCCGAAGGTAAAGCGTGGACGGTACGTTCGCACGGTCTGATAGAGCCCAACACAAAACTGCTGCTCGAAGAGTTCGAAAAAGCTTCGCTCAACGATCTGGAACGTGTAGCCGTACAACTGATAGCCTTCAAGGACCGCCGTTCCTTCCAACTGAAACCTGCTATCAGCGTAGAATTGCGTATTGACACGGTGAAGTTCTACAAGCTGCATACCTTCCAACAGACCGACTTCTTCGAAACACCGGCTCTGCTATACGACGTCGTAAAAGATGACCAGCCGGCCAAGCAAGTCTATGTATCAGCCGAAGACATTCAGGAAGCCTTATTACAGAAACGGGCAGTCGACAACGCGCCCCGCAAACCGCAGACCGTAGCCAAGCGGGGAGGCAAGAATGACATCATCGAGGTGGACCTGCACATCGGCGAGCTGCTGGACGACACCCGCGGCATGACCAACGGCGAGATGCTGAACTACCAGCTCGACAAGTTCCGCGAGGTGATGAAGCAGTACAGGAACAAGCGCGAGCAGCGCATCGTCTTCATCCACGGCAAGGGCGACGGCGTGCTGCGCCGCGCGCTGCTGGACGAGCTGAAGCGCAAGTACCCGGCCTGCAAAGCGCAGGATGCCTCCTTCCAGGAATACGGGTTCGGCGCCACGATGGTCACCATCAGGCAGTAAACAGCAGGTGGGTGTCCGTGCTCCGGCTTTCGTCGAGCGCGAAGCCCTCCCATTCGAAACCACGCAACTCTTCGGGGCGGGTGAGGCGGTTCTTCAGGAAGAAGCGCGTCATCTCGCCCCGACACATTTTGGCATAGATGACCACCGTCGCCAGCCGGTCGCCCTTCCACACCTGGAACTCGGGCGTCACGACCTGTACCTCGCGCTCCACGCGCCGCCAGTCGAAGAGGTTCTTCATCTCGCCGCTGGCCAGGTTGAGTAGCACGCCGCCCTGCTGCCTGACGGCTTCGATGAACACGTCCGTCAGCAGCGGTTTCCAGTAGTCGAACATCGACAGTCCGCCTCGTTCGGGCAGGCAGACGTCGCCCTCCAGCCGGTAGGGCCGGATACCGTCCAGCGGGCGTAGCAGGCCGTAGAGGAAGGAGGTGATGAGCAGGTGGTCCTGCGCGAAGACGAAGTCGTCGGCCGTGAAGTCACGCGGCGCGATGCGTTTGAACACCGCCCCCGTATAGGCTCCGATGGCGGGCATCGGGCGGTTCTCTTCCGAGCAGAAGTCGTGGTAGCGCAAGCGGTTTTCGGCGGCTATCTTCGCGTTGACCCGCAGCAGGGTCTCCAGTTCGGCGGCGGAGTATTGCGACAGGCTGAGGGCGTTCTGCAACGCCTCGGCTTCAAAACGGGGTGTGGTCAGCTGCGGCACGCACAGGGTGCAGCGGGCGGCCATGGTCTTGGCACAGGAGATGAAGGCAAGCATAAGACAAACATTTTTATTTTTCGGCAAAAATAATAAAAACACTGAAATCTCCACCCAATCCCCCCACTCCGTCTGACGAAGTACTGCATGAGGTCCTGACGAAGTGCTGCGTGAGGGTGTCATGCAGTGCTTCCTGAGGGGCTGACGAAGCACGGAGTCAGAGGGTCAGGAAGCACATCGTCAAGACGCCCAACGCCCCTTTTTGAAACACGAGAAAAAGCACCGCCACAGATGCCACAGATGATTGTGTAAACATTACGCGTGAAAATAAATAAATGACCTGCCTTTAAAGGCAGCCTATTTATTTAATTGGCTCAATAATTTTAATGTAACCCTCTGTGGCATCTGTGGCGGCATTGAAAATCAGCAGGTTGTGCAACAATATAGCAACCATAAGGGAGTGAAAGGCATATTTATCTCCTCGCATGCCTTTTAGCCGCTTCCAACCGTTCCCGTCCTTCTATTTCCAACCGTTAAGAAAGATTTTATGTTCTTTTCATCCTTCTTTCAAGAGTTTTTGCTACCTTTATGACTTGTTGGAGAAATAGGCACTTTTCGCCCGCCCCGACACCCGAGACTGGAAAAAGAAAAAATAATATATAAAATGACTCACAAATGGAATTATCAACCCATAA
>CAYQOV010000078.1:0-13756 GCA_964419245.1 uncultured Bacteroides sp.
ATCAATAATGATTACAACTACGCTTTACATAAGTATTTACTCTACATAAAAGTCATTATGTAAAGCTTTGCATAATGACTTTAATTGTTCCAATCCATTTACACCTTCAAAATTGAGCACATTAGGATAAGTTCGATTCAAGCCTGCCGGTTTAGACGTCCCATGTAAATCAAGAACCAACTTATATTTAGCACACATCGCAGCTGCACGATAATTAAAATCGGTTATAATCTGATCGTCACGATCCATAAAATCAACCTTAAAGCCTTTTATTCCCATTTCTGAATAATGACGGCATATGTTTTCCATATCACGATCAAAAGCATAATATCCAGCCCAAAGAATAATGCCTACATTTCGCTGCTTGGCATAATCCACCAATTCGCGTAAATTAATATCCTTGACAACCTGCATCAAATCCGCTTTTAAATTTACGGCCCATCCTTCATCCAAAATAACATATTCTATCCCTTTAGATGCCGCAAAATCAATATAAGCCTTATAGGTTTCATTGTTTACTCCCGTCACGAAATCAACTCCTTCCAAATTCCAATCATTCCACCATTCCCATGCTACTTTGCCCGGCTTAATCCACGAAGTATCGTCGACACGTGAAGGAGCGGCCAACAGATAGCTCAGATTGGAAGCGGCCAAATCCTTATCCGAAGTAGAAACAATAGCTATACGCCAAGGGAACGTACGCGCTTTCTCAACTTTGGCTATATAATTTTCCCGTTCAGTTACCAACATCTGAAGCTGATTATGCCCGCCTTGTTTTAACTGCTTTGGATAAGGAGCAAAAACCGCATTCAACCGATTGCTTCCTTGGGAAGCAGACAAATAAAGTCATGGATAATTTTCCAAATGAGTTTCTGTTATACACATCTTCATACCTTCGCCTACATTCACAACTACAGGCAAAAACATCAGCCTTTGTTTATGCAACTTAGATAAAGATGTAGTTGTATATTCATTTTCAAATGAATTAAAGAACTGAGCATCAAGGTTATCTTCATTCCAATTTCTGACATATGGAACTGAAGCTACCGCATCAAAAGGAAAATTAAAATCAGATTGTTCCGAAACAATATTAAAAGGCTTTTCCACATCGCTTACAAAGCGATAGGCAATTCCATCATCATATGCTCTAAATTCGACCCGATAATGTCCTTTAAAGAATAAAACCAATTCATTATAATGATCTCTTATTTGAGCAGCGCGATAGAATGGAGAAAACACCGTTTCGTCCACACTCTTACGCCGACTTTTTTGAATACGAACACCAGTGCCCCACACCGTTCCATTATCCAAAGTCATGGAAATATTTGATGGAGCCATTATCTGGCGACCGTTACAAACGACATCGTATGTCAATTGTTCACCAGCCACAATTGTTGTAGATAAATTTCCCCCAGGAGATTTCAAAACAAAACTTTTTTGGGCATGCACTGAAATTCCTAATACGCACCACAATAATAACAATAAAACAGCCTTCTTCATTGTCAAAACAATATTTAAATTATAAAATCTAAAACTATCTCATAAAGTTAATCAAGCAAAACCACAGCTCTTGACTACAAATTACTTCATCAACATCAAAGATAAGCTAAACTTTGTACACTTGCAACATATCCGGACACATATAAAGCCATAAATGTTTCTATAAACGAAAAGAAACCCATCCCAGATACAATAAACATAAAACCAATAATGATAAGCCTGCCGCTTGACCAACTCCTTCCGACAAAATTCCCATCAATGGAGTCACCAAAGCTCCACTAGAAACACCCATAATCATCAAAGCAGAAATTTCATTAGAGGACAAGCTAACCCTATAATAAATTAAACAAGACTTAAATTAATAACAACTTATATACAATCATTTTAAAATGTAATGTTGAGAGAAGCAATTTATTATAAATATCAATCAAAAGGATTTAATTATTCTTTCACAAATATTATTCTTCTTGTGAAAAAGAATATGGATATTCAGTTCTATTTGTTCCTCGCTGATAATTTGGTTTATCAGACATTCTTATATCAAGAACAGCTCCTCCTGTTAAATCATTATGCTCCAAGTAGTTCTTTGTATAAACCTTATCATTCAAAGTCATAGAATCAATGTAGACATTATCTTCACTATTATTTATCGCATTAATAACTACCTGATTACCATTTTGTAAATAGAGAGTTGCCTTTTTAAATAAAGGACTGCCCAAAACATATTGCGTGGTTCCCGGACAAACTGGATAAAAGCCTAAAGCAGAAAACACATACCAAGCTGAAGTCTGACCATTGTCCTCATCACCACAATAGCCATCCGGACTACAGGAGTACATACGGTCCATCACCTGACGAAGCCAATATTGAGCCTTCCAAGGTTGTCCAGCATAATTATACAAATAAATCATATGCTGAATAGGCTGGTTACCATGAGCGTAATTTCCCATATTCATTACTGTCATTTCACGAATCTCATGAATTACCTGTCCATAATAACTGGCATCAAAATGAGGCGGAACTGTAAATACTGAATCAAGCATTTCCACAAAAGTATCTGCTCCTCCCATCAGTCTAATCAATCCTTCAGGATCATGAAAAACAGACCACGTATAATGCCAACTATTACCCTCGGTAAAAGCATCGCCCCATTTTAATGGAGAAAACAGAGTGGCAAAAGTCCCATCTACATTTTTCCCACGCATCAAACGGCTTGCTTTATCAAACAGATTTTGATAATTCAAGGCTCTACGTGCATATAATGCGACCTCTTTTTTAGGACGTTTCAAAGCTTTGGCCAATTTATAAATACACCAATCGTTATAAGCATATTCCAATGTACGAGCGGCATTTTCCTTAATTCCGACATTGTAAGGAACATATCCCAATTTATTATAATATTCATATCCTAAACGACCTGTAGAAGGAACATCCGGATGTACATTCTCACTACCATGTACCAAACCTTCATAAAGCTGATTCAAATCATCAAATTGAATACCTTTAATATAGGCATCAACCAGTACAGACGCAGAATTGTTACCTACCATGCAATTGCGATGACCCGGACTTGCCCATTCCGGGAAGAAACCACTTTCTTTATAAACATTCATCAGCCCTGATTGTATTTCCTGATTAACATCCGGATATAACAAATTCAAGAGCGGAAAAAGAGAACGGAAAGTATCCCAAAACCCAGTATCCGTATACATATAGCCAGGTAAAACTTTACCATTATAAGGGCTGTAATGTATGATATTCCCCTTACTGTCTTTTTCATACAATTTGCGGGGGAACAAAAGCGAACGATAAAGACAGGAATAGAAAGTTTTCAGCTGATCCTGGCTATCACCTTCCACAGCGACACGGCCAAGTACGTCATTCCATGAATTACGGCCGGCGTCTACCAGCTCATCAAAACTGGAACGTCCCAATTCACTAAGGTTCTGTATAGCTTGTTCCTCACTGATAAAAGACGAAGCTACACGGGCATGAACAAGTTCTCCCTTCTGTGTTGAGAAGCCGATAATAGCTCCTACATGATCTGCTCGTCCCTCTATTTGGGTAGCATCTATATTATTGTCAGAGACAATCGCTTTATAAGTAAAAGGCTTGTCAAATTCAATTACAAAGTAATTTTTAAAATTGGAAGGAACACCACCACTATTACGCGTTGTGTAACCAACGATACGCTTTTGAGCATAATCTATACGTATATATGGACACTCCGGGAATTTCCCTCGATGAAAAGCATCTATCACAACATATGAATGATCACTTTCAGGAAAGGTAAAACGGAAAAGGGCAGCACGTTCTGTCGGAGTGAGCTCAACCAGTACATCATAATCAGCCAAATATGCCTGATAATAATGAGGCTTTACAATCTCGCTTTTATGCGAAAACCAACTGGCACGTTTTTCTTCCTCAAAAATAGGGGAACCTACAACGGGCATTATAGAAAACTGACCATAGTCATTGATCCAAGGACTAGGTTGATGTGTTTGCTTGAATCCACGTATTTTATTGACTGTATATTTATACTGCCAACCATCACCCATTTTACCCGTTTGAGGGGTCCAAAAGTTCATACCCCAAGGACGGGCTATGGCAGGGTATGTATTACCTGCTGATAATTCAAAAGTAGACTGGGTTCCAACCAAAGGATTCACATAATCCACATAATTCAATGTCTCACTTGCAAAGCAAAAACAACTAATAGACAAGATAAATAATGTTAATATTTTTTTAATATCCATATACAATAAAACCAAAACCTAACTTCAAAGTAAAACATCAAGAACATCAAGGATCTCATTGGCTTGAATCTTTTGTCCTTCTACAGTCCAATGGAAAGCGTCCCCTTTCCCATAAGACAAATTAGATAACATTTTTGAATAAAGATCTATTATTAGAACTCCATTTTTTTCATAACGCAATAAGCTTTTACATTTCTTTTTTCTATTATAGGATTAATCAAAGAGTCCAGCTCCGCTACATTTTTTTCAAAACCGGAGTTGTACTACTCCATATCAAACAAGCATGAGGAGAGCTACGTCTCAATGTTTTTACATAATTAGTCATAATTGTCACATAATTTTCTTCTGCGACCCGACCTTCAGGCCATCCATGCAATCCTATGTTAAAATGAATTATATCATAATCACGATATGATGATATCTTGCTTAACAACGAAAATAAATTAGGTGTTCCTTCATGAATTGGTGTTAACCAAAAATCAACAACAGCTTTATCAGCCAAATGTTTTTTCACAAATTTCTTATAACCGCCAAGAATAGAATCACCTATAAACAACACTTTCTTTTTCATTGATGAAGTATCACTATCTACATAAAAACCCCAGGCAGCTCCGTCAGAATGCAATATAGGTATTTCCTCTATACCATCATTAACTATATATCGCTTTTGTGATGATAAATCCAAAAGGAATACACACAAAAAAGAAAATAAGATCCAAAACCTATTCATACACGAGTTTTCGCATTCACATTTATCAACTATTTATAAGAATTTATCTCTATTCACAAAAAAACAATCCTAGCAATCCAACCACCTCCAGAAACTAAAGATATTGGATAAGAAATTCCTCCCTCAATTTCTACGGTCTCATGCTCATAATCAATCGCACGAATATCCGCATTTCGTCCGTCCTTGAATATCTCCATCTTGTATTTTTTCCCTTTATCTAAAAAAGAGAAATCCAAATTCATCTTTCTAGGACTCCAGTCTGTTACAGCTGCAACATACCAAACATTTCCATTTCTACGGGCAATAGCTACATAATCACCTATTTTACTTTCTAAAGGAATCGTTTCATCCCATTCTACAGGAATATTCACAAGAAATTCTGTACATTCTTTCTCTCTATAATAATCCGATTGTGGATCTGGCAACATCTGCATTGGACTTTCAGCAATTGCCGCCATAGCCATAAAATGAGCTCGTGTTCCTTGTCCCATAGGAGTATCATGATTGAATCGGAAAGAGCGCTTAGTTGCATTGTTCATCGTACCAGGAATATAATCCATAGGTCCTGCTACATTCCGAATGAAAGGCAACATCAAACGATTGTCGGGATTATCCTTATATGTTCCACCATTTTGTTCAAACTCAACCAGGGCTTCACGAGTCAATACGTTAGGATAAGCTCTGCGCAATCCGTCAGGACGATACGCTCCATGAAAATCTAACACCATCTTATACTCTGCAGCCTTTTTTGCCGCTTTCCAATAGAAATTGGACACTTCTTGGTCCGAACGATTAATAAAATCAATCTTAAGTCCTTTGATTCCCCATTTCGAAAATTGTTCCAACGCAGCATCCATTTGACTGTCAAATAAATCATAGGTAACCCAAAGCATTACATCGACACCCTTAGAAGTTGCATAATCTACGACTTCCTTCATATCCAGCCCATCAATAGTCTTGGTAAGATCCTCTTTGTATGTCCATCCATCATCAAACAAGAAATAACGCATCCCAAAGTTTGCAGCAAAATCAATCATATATTTAGCTGTTTCCGTATTAATTCCCGCTTTAAAATCAACATTATACAAGCCACGGCGTGCCCACCAATCAAAGGTAACCCACCCCGGCTTTATCCATGAATAATCTTCTAATTGACATTTAGGAGCTAACAAATAGACCAGCTGATTACTCATCAAGTCTTTATCTTCATCAGCAACAGCAAATACTCGCCAAGGGAAACTCCGCTGCCATCCACCTTGGCTATGTAGTCTTCACAAGTAAGTATTTTACGTCGATTCTTTGAATTTCCATCCACATTATAGGTCTTAGGATACTTCCAAAAATGAGCATTCAAATGTTCATTCCCTTTTTCCAGCCATAAGCAGGGATAATCTTGCAAATCAGACTCAAGTAAAAGAATATTTGTTCCAGTAGGGGTCTTTACGAGCGCAGGATAATTTCCTGTAGCACCCGCTTCTATATCCTGAATTTTTTTAGATACATACGGAGCCTCATAATCACTATTCATATTGGCATCCTGTTGAAAATACAAAGTGGAAGCAGAAGGGAAAATAAAATCAGCAAACTCATCATAAATTGTCAAATCACCCTTACGATTCGTAGACATGCGATATGCCATACCGTTATCATATAAACGTACTTCAAGCTTTGTCTTATCAGAAAAAGTCAATGCTACCTCATTATAACAATCAGCTATCTGGCTATTCTTTTCTTTAATTTCAGGCCTAACAATCTCGTCAACCCGACGTTTCTTTACCGAACGAAGTGAAGGCTTTTCTTTCGGAATAAATCCTTGATCCGTATCCAAATAAATGTCTTTGATTTCAAATGTCTTTTCGCCATTATTGAAAATTTGAACAGAGACATGTTGATCGATCACGATCTCTGCACGAAGTTTTCCTTTAGGAGAAACGATATCCACCTGCTTAGCCAACAAAGTAGAAGCAAACAGAGAACATAACAATAAACAAAAATGCAATTTTCCGATGTTTCGTACCATATATCTATCTATTTTTACATTTATAAATCCAAGTAACGTTTAGCTTTATTGGCATAAAATCAGTCTTATACAGTAAAGCTTATTATTCCTTCCTCCATTCTTGGAAGCAACAAACTTTTACACCAAAAGTATTGCAAAGTAAACAAAACCATCCTTCACTAAAAATAGATAAAAAAACAGGTAGGATGGACAATATTATGATTACTACATTTCCCATCCTACCTTCAGAAGCTAATAAACTTTCAATGTCCGAAGATTCACTCAAAAGCGCCAAGATTCAATCTATAGTGAGCCACTAGAATTTCCTTAACATTTCTCCCCTTATCCCTTCTTCATTTTCTTATATTCACTAGGAGGCATTCCCATAATTTTCGTGAACAAGCGAGAGAAATAATAAGAATCTTCTATACCAATCTTGTAACAAACCTGATTGATCTTTATGTCTGTAAAGTCCAATAAGGAACATGCCTGCTGAATCTTCAACAAATTAAAATAGGCTAATGGAGAATAACCAGTCCGCTGATTAAACAACGCCGAGAAATGAGAAGCCGAATACCCTGTATGTTGAGCTAGCTCATTTAATGTCAACTTCTTTTCGATATTCTCCTTCATAAAATGAATTGTTTCGGTAATAATATCCGTTTCATAAGAATTATGTTGTACAGCCTCTCTATATTGTTGCAAATACCTCAACGTGCCAAGATAATGGTAGAAGATAGAACAAGCATACAACAGATTTTCATGGCTATAGCCCATTCCCAACGTATGAAGGATTTCTTCAAACATATCGATTCTATTACTGATAGAGAATGTATCCCTGGTTTAATTTCGATCGGCTGGAAGCCCTGCATGGAAAAGTATGGAGCCAGCTTTCCCTTAAAATGGATCCAATATATTGTCCACGGACATTCATCTGCGGGCACCATAGGAATGAGGCATGCCCGCTGGAAGTATAAAATATTCGTTCGCATGAACGGTATATTTGACGCCATTCAACTGATACCAGCCTGCTCCCTCATAGCAATAAATAAATACATATTGAGAAATAGGTTCACTCCTATCCATAAAATGATATTGGGCCTTTGGGTAATAACCGATATCCGTGATATGTAAGCATGCAGATATCGGATCCTTTTCCATCTCACGAACAATAAACTGAGGGAGAATCACAGCCCTCTCTCCACTAAACCCATCCTTTCGTTTAATCATGACTATATCCTTATAATTATATACGCTATCATCTTCCTGTGCGCAAAGCTCGGTATATCGTCTCCTGAATACGTTCACGCACATCAAGCTCCATCAACAGATTGTTACAGACATCGGGAGAAATACGATTGCTCAAAAACACGTAGACAAGACCATTGTCGGGATCGACCCAGGCACAAGTACCCGTAAAGCCTGTATGGCCATAGACGGAAGCTGGAGCAGACTCACAACAAGGGCTGAAGCGCTCATTGGCCTTGCCAGGCTTATCGAAACCCAATCCCCGACGGCTGATGCGTGAAGTCTGAGTTGTAAACGTTCGGCAGGTCTCGGCACTCAAGTAACGCTTGCCCTGATAGACCCCGTCGTCGAGTAGCATCTGGCAAAGGGCGGCAACTTCGGAAGCATTCGAGAACAGGCCAGCATTGCCCGACACCCCACCAAGAAAAGCGGCCGACTCGTCGTGGACAAAGCCTCGCAATGTAGTCTTGCGCAGGAAGGCGTCGGTCGAAGTAGGTACGATGTGGCGAGCAGACAGGAAAGCCAAAGGACGAAAACCTGTGTGTGTCAATCCCATCGGCCCATAAAACTCTTTGTGAAGGAATTCATCCATCGAAAGGCCCGTACGAGCTTCTACTACCTGCTGGAGAAGGATGAAACCCACACAACTATAGCGGTAACGTTTGTCGCGAAGGCGCGCATCGGCAATCTTCCGCATCATCTCCTGCTTGAAGGAGGCTTGGAGCCAAAGGCTATCGGACACCTGAATGGTACAACTATCAGTCCTGAAAGGAGAAGTCAACCCTGCACGGAAACGAAAATGGGGATTGCCCCACGTTTTACGTCCGAGGCGAACGGTGTGGAGGCGATCGGCACTCGCTTTAAACAACGTGCCGGCGTAACTTTCCTTGTCGATAGCATCCTGATAGAACAAGATGGTAGAAGGCAAACCCGACTCGTGCATCAACAATTCGCGAATAGTGATGCGCTCCTTGTCCGTCCCCTTCAGGAAAGGAAGGTAAGTCGAAGCGTAGTCGGTCAGGCTAAGAAGGCCCTGATCATAGAGTTTCATCACGGCCAGCAGAGTGGCCGTCATCTTGGTAAGCGAAGCCAGGTCGTAGACGTCGGTTGCCTCCACGGGAACCTTTCCTCCTTTCTCCTGCGTACCGAAAGCCTTGTTGAACATCTCGTGCCCATCCTTCCACACGACGACCTGACAACCAGGAAAAGCCCCCTTGCGGATGCCCTCCTCCACGATGTCGTCAATCTGAGAAAGAATGCCCGCATCCATGCCATGTTCGTCGGGGTTGTAGCGGGGAAGCGCGCGCGGCTCGATGGTGACGCCCTCGCCTGCAACAAAAACTTCGCCGATGCTGGCCGAAAGACGACCGTCGACACCCGCTACGCCATAGAGTATATCCGCCACACCTTGTTGTACCTCTTCGTCGGAGGCATGGGCCAGAACTACGGCCGACGCCTTCTTGAGGCATCCGTCCATCCACGACTCCAACCGATAACTTTGGACGAAAAGAACATAAACCACGGGGACTTCTGGAGCAAAGGTTTCAAAGAAAGTGCGATAGGCGTCCAGATTGTCCTCAGTGACACACACCAGTACCCGGCGATAGGAAGCAAGTCGTTTCTGGAACGCAGCACATTGCGAGGCATTCATGCCACGCGCCACGTCGAACCGCTCGGGCTCGGCATAGGGACGCAGGGCTTGCATGAAGGGCATCAGCTCCGCATGGTCGCCCACGTTGACTACGGCCACGTCTTTCAATGTAGGATCCAAGGGCAAGGTCTTCTCCTCGTTGCCCAGCACGGTGACGGCCGCCAGACTCAAGCGGCGCACAAGGTCGCGCGCCTGAGGCGTATTGAGCCGCGTACTGAGTCCCGACAGGCGTACGAAAGGTTTCCGATTCAAGCCCAACGCATATTTGTAGGTCAGCACCTTGCGGCATCGGCGCGCAATGTCTTCTTTGGAAAGTTCGCCATGCTTCACGGCACGAAGTACCGCTTCGACATCTTCCTTGATGCGACGCGGCACGAGCAACTGGTCATGGCCCGCCTTCAACGCCTCGAGGCAGAGGGAAGCGCTACCCGAAACGCCTTTCATGGCAAGGGCGTCCGTAAAGACCAGCCCCTTGAAGCGAAGTTCATCGATCAGGAGGTCGTGTGTAATCTTGCGCGAGAGGGAAGTAGGCACTCCTTCCCTACCCTCCAGCGCGGGTACGGCCAGATGGCCCACCATGATGCCGTTCAGCCCCGCGTCTATCACCTGGCGGAAGGGATAAAGCTCCACACTATCCAATCTTTCGCGCGAGAAGCGCAACGTGGGCAGGGCTTTGTGGGAATCGACGTTCGTATCGCCATGACCAGGGAAATGCTTGGCTACAGAAACCACGCCTCCGTCTTCGAGGCCACGGGCATAGGCCACAACCTTGCGGGCCACGTTCACGGGGTCTTCGCCAAAGGAGCGGGTATTGATGACGGGGTTCGAGGGATTGATGTTCACGTCGGCCACAGGAGCAAAGTTGACGTGGATGCCCATCTCGCGACACTCGCGGGCCACCTCGCGCCCGTATTCGTAGAGCAGGTTGTCGTCGGCGATGCATCCCAGCACCATGTTGCGCGGAAAGCGGGGCGTCTCCTTCAGGCGCATGGCCAGGCCCCATTCGCCATCCAAGGTGATCATCAGAGGTACGTCGGCCCACTCCTGAGCCAGATTGGTCAGCGCCACCTGATCGGGCACCTCGCCGGCGGAGAACAAGAGGCCGCCTACCTTGTAGTCTTTCACCACCTTGCGCAGGAGATCTACGTTTGCCTTGGTCTGTGTGGGAGCAATCGTATAGATGAAAAGCTGGCCGATGCGCTCGCGCAGGCTCAAGGTCTGCATGACGGAGTCCACCCATTGACGGCAACCAGCATCGTCTTTCATCGCATAGAGGAAGGAAGCCTCTCCGCGGGGCGTGGAAGCAGGCACGCTTTGGGCATCGGACATAGGACGGTTGACAAAGAACAATATCAGGACGGCCAGCAGGCAAATGCGTTTCAACGAAGTGTTTTTCATAGCGGCTGAGAGATTATTTTTTCGTTAACGTCAATGTCCACACTCCCACATACACGCCGTTCTTGCCCGTATGGAACACGGGCGTCTCGCGCCCCTCAGCATTGGGGTAGAAGGCGGGAGTCTCCATAAACGTGTGCGAGTGTCCGCCAAGGATGGCGTCGATGCCCGAAGTGGCCACCACCAGCTTCTCGTCGCTCATGGCTTTGGGATCGATACCGCGGATGCCCAGATGCGACAGGCAGATGACGGCGTCGCAATGTTCCTCGTTACGAAGGAGGTCGGCCATCTCCTGCGCCACGGGGATGGGGTCTTTGTAAACCACGCCCTGACACTTGTCGGCCTGTATCAGTCCTTCGGGTTGGGGAGCCAGGCCGAAAAGGCCGATGCGCAAGCCGTCGCGTTCGATGACCACATAGGGCTTCACCAGTCCCTCGAGCGGCGTACCTGTCACGTCGTAGTTGGAGCAGACCACCGGGAAGCGGGCCATGCGGAAGAGGCGGGCCATGTTCTCCATGCCGAAGTCGAACTCATGATTGCCGATGGTCATGGCGTCGTAGCCCATGTGGTTCATCAGCTGGATTTCGACCTCGCCCTTGTAGAAGTTGTAGTAGGGCGTGCCTTGCGAGATGTCGCCACAATCGAGCACGAGCGTGTTGGGATGTTCGGCACAGAACTGGCGGACGAAGGCGGCACGGCGAGCCAATCCACCCTTACCGGCATCGGCGTCGGCGGCATCAGCGGCCAGGGGTTCCACACGGCTGTGCATGTCGCTCGTCTGGAGCAGGTAGAGTTCTTTTGTCTGCTGGGCGGAGAGGCTCAGTGCCAGGCATCCGGCCAGCCAAAGCAGCATATAGATTCGTTTCATCATTGCGATAATCCTTTCTTTCTTGAGTTTACATTGTTCATTTCTTCATCACCACACGGCCTTCGATGCGCGCCTCTATCTTCCGCCCGGCAGCCGTCTCGCGCTCCACGTAATCCATGAAGAGGCCGCGGAGCGTGGCTCCCTCGGGACACTGGCGCTGGCTGGCGCGGGTCAGGGCCGCCATGCCGTCGTTGCCTTCGACCAGGAAGTCGATGGTGCCCACGGTGTAGGTGCGTCCCTCGTCGATGGCCTGTCCGCCCACCTTCGCCTCGAGCAGGTGGCCTTCGGCATCGATGACCAGGTTCAGCCCGCTCACTCCCTCACCGCCACGGGCGGCGATGTTGGCGCAAAGCTCCTTCAGGTCGGCTCCGCCCAGCGTGAGCACACAGAGCGAGTTTTCAAAGGGCAGGATTTCGTAGATGTTCTGCGTGGTGATGTTGCCCTCGGTCAGCACGTTGCGGATGCCGCCCACGTTGACCAGCCCCACGTCGGCCGGACGGCCCAGCACGCTGGCGGCGGCCTGGCGCAAGACGTCGGCTATGAGGTTGGACAGGGGACTTTCGGGACGGAAGCGGTCCATCGACACGGCGGCCACGCCTTTCACCTCGCCCATCACGCTATCCACCCCAGCCTTGTAGGGCTCCAGCAGCGCCAGGGCATCCTTGTCAGGCTCCGCATCCCAGGTGGCGTCCATCGCCACCCGCGTGCCTTCCACCTTCGTCACTTCGTATTCCGCACGGCAGGAGACCAAGCCGCATACGCAGGCCAGCAGCACCACCGCCATCCACTTCGAGTATGTATTTTTCTTTTCCATGCGTTCATCTATTTTTAAACCGACACAAAAATACGAAAAAAAATCGGAACTAGCAATAGGCATCATCCACAAGAACGCCACATGTTCCGGCCTACGCTTCAAGCGTCACAAATATCACAAATCACAAATCACAATTATCGAAAATAGATTTCCAACCCAGCCAAAGGAAGCGGGAGCGAAAAATAATATTATATATATATTATATTATATATAATATATATATAATATTAAATTATTTAACACTTCTCTTTCAGTACAACAGGTAAAAATCGTTTCGGCTAATTGTGATTTGTGATTTGTGATAATCGTGACCAGAGGAAGAAGAAACAGGCTAAGAAAATATTCAACACTGCACATCTAAACAAGCAAAGAGAAAAAGAGACAAACGATCCCACCACACCGCACCCCGCACTCAACCATTCACCACGAGAAACCAGTCCTTCAACAAAGACGAACGGCCGGCTTTTCCTCGCAAAAGCACAAAAAAAGCGCCAAACATTTGTGTATCCGACAAATAATTCGCACCTTTGCATCCGCTTTCGCGCAATCGCTGTCAGGAAAAACAGAGAGAAGCCTGGTATGTTGCGTAGTAACGATAACAATTTAACCAATTAGAACAATGGATTTAATTAAAATTGCAGAAGAAGCATTTGCTACCGGCAAGCAACACCCCAGCTTCAAGGCAGGTGACACCGTAACCGTAGCATACCGTATCGTAGAAGGTAACAAGGAACGCGTTCAGCTGTATCGCGGCGTTGTGATCAAAATTTCCGGCCATGGTGAAAAGCAGCGTTT
>CAYQOV010000079.1:0-13705 GCA_964419245.1 uncultured Bacteroides sp.
TGCTGTCTGGGAGGAGATGATGGCAAAAGCTGGCGAAGTGGTTTATCGCAAACGCGAGGCGTTCGTCAATGAATTTATTCCGATTTTTCAATCGTTTTATTCATTCATTTCTCAGGATCGTGAACAGGTTGGCTTGAGTTACCGTTCACATGCTCGGGATGCGTCTTTATTGGAGGTTCTGAGGGAGAGTCGCGAACGCGATCGAATTATGGGTTTTTCCTTGAAAGGAATCCATAAGGATGATTTGGAGATGTTGCTCGGAGATTTTCCAATCAAGCGTGAGGGATCACAGGGGCAGAATAAAACTTATCTTGTAGCATTAAAGTTGGCACAGTTTGATTTTCTGCATCGTGCAGGAAATACTGTCCCTTTGTTATTGCTTGATGATATTTTTGATAAGTTGGATGCTTCGAGAGTGGAACAGATTGTTAAACTCGTGGCAGGTGACCGTTTTGGTCAGATATTTATTACCGATACGAACCGTGACCATTTGGATAAGATTTTGCATAAGGTGGGAGGGGATTATCGGATGTTTCGTGTCGATCAAGGTATGGTCTTTGAAATGCAGGAGGGTGAGATATGAAGCGTAATAATGCAGAACAGATTGGTGTTCTTATCCGAAATTACCTGCGTCAAGAAAGTTTGGAATCTCCTTTGAATGAACGGCGGCTGATTAATGCCTGGCCGGAGGTTTTAGGACCTGTTATAGCGTCATATACTCGAGAACTTTTTATTAAGAATCAGGTGCTGTATGTACATTTAACTTCAGCAACACTTCGGCAAGAATTGATGATGGGACGTGAATTGTTGGTACGTAACCTGAACCGCCACGTGGGGGCTCAGGTCATTACCAATATTATTTTTCGTTGACGTGATTAATAAATCACTTCATTCATGCGTATATCAAAGTCTTCTGTTGGCACACTTTCCAGTAATTGATAAGGGAAACAAATGCCAAGTTTATAAGTGCCTACTAGAAATGGAAGCAGTCGGTCATAATATCCTTTACCACGTCCTAACCGATTGCCACGGCGGTCGAAAGCTACTCCTGGGATGATTGCTAAATCAATATCTTTTAAATTATTGAATTTTCCTTCTGTTGGTTCCTTAATGCCATATGCACCTATTGTCATCTTGTCAGGTCCTGTATATGTATATAGTTCAAGCGTATCTTTTACGACAACTGGAAGCAAAATTCGTTTGCGATTGTACCATTTTTGGATAAAGTCGTGTGTATGAACTTCATCGGGTAAGGAATAGTACAATAATACTGTTTGAGCCTTTTGGAATACAGGGTGTTTCTCTACCCGGCTTAGTATTTCATCCGATAAAAGTGTAGTGGAAGTTGTGTGCAGGGTCTTCAATTCTGCTATATACTTGCGCAGTTCTTTTTTCCCGATTATCATTTTTTTCTTCTTTAATGGTTGTTGGAGCTTTGGGGAATGCTTCTCCTCGTTCCAGTATTTCTAAGGCTTTCAACACTGTTGCATCATCACGGTTGATATAGCGGATGTATGCTTCTTTGCCTTGTATATTATAGATGATATTCCCGTATAGATTCCTTTCCAATAGTTTCCGTGATTTGTTGATCAGAAGATTACGTCTTTTAACACCTTTCTGTGCAGCGAACTGTACGAATTGTTCTACAATATTCTGCTTTTCCAGATACTTTTGCAATTCTGTTTCATCGTTGAATTGATCGAGTTTGGCACGATTGCGATCTGTATATTGGAAGGAGAATTGGATGAGCAAACCTTTGTTGCTGACCTCCATCAGATAAGAAGTTACTCCTGTCGTATCACGCGGAACAAAGACGTCGGGCATAATGCCACCACCGCCATAGACCGGTCGTCCTAAAGACGTAGAATAGCGTAGTTTTTTGTCTAACTTCACACTGTCGGCCGAGAAGAATTCTCCATGTTCATAGCGATCTAACCAGTCCATTTCGTATTTGCTGTCTTTCCCATTTTCGTATGGACGTTGGATACAACGGCCTGATGGGGTGTAATAACGTGCAATGGTCAGGCGGATGGCCGATCCATCACTAAAGTCGATAGGTTGCTGTACAAGGCCTTTGCCAAATGAACGAAGCCCTACAATGGTTCCTCGGTCATTGTCTTGAATGGCGCCTGCGAAAATTTCACTGGCTGAGGCAGATCCTTGATCTATCAATACGACTAAGGGAATATTCTGACAACTGCCAGTTCCATTAGCGTATTCTTCCATGCGAGGATATTTGCGTCCTTGTGTATAAACGATTAGTTTACCTTCAGGCAAGAATTCATTCACCATGCGGATGGCAGCTTCCATATAGCCGCCTGTATTTTCGCGTAAGTCGATGATCATACCTTTGCAGTTCTGGTGGCTTAGTTGGGCAATTGCGTTCAAGAGTTCGACATGGGTAGTACGTCCAAACTTGCTGATTTGCACATAGCCGAAGTCGTTGCTTATCATATAAGCAGCATCGATGGTGTTTTGTGGTATGTCGCCTCGTGTGACAACAAAGTCAAGCAACTCTTTTTCCGTAATGCGTTTCACACCTAGTTTTACTTGGCTTCCCTTGGGGCCTTTTAAGGTACGCATGGCTTTTTCATTGGTCAGATCTTTTCCGACAAAAAGACTGTCGTCTACAGTCACAATGCGGTCTCCGGCCATAAGGCCTACCTTTTCAGCAGGACCTCCCGATACAACACTATTTACATGTATGGTGTCTTCTTGGATGGTAAATTGGATACCGACACCACTGAAACTTCCTTCCAACTCTGAGTTTACTTCTTCCAGCTTCTGGGCAGGAATATAAGTGGAATGCGGATCCAGTTCTGCCAGAATTTGTGGCATGGCGTTCTCTACCAGCTGGCTCATGTCAACTGTATCTACATATTGGTCGTCGATGACATGTAGGAGGGCATTCAGTTTGTTGGATGACCCATTGATGATGCCTAATTTGTTTCCTCCATAATGTTTGGCATAGAATGTTCCAATCAGAATACCTGCCACTACACTGATAGCAATGATGACAGGTGTGAAACGGGAAGAACCTTTTGTACCCATAATATCTTTTCTTTAATCGTTTTTTATTTTATTCGTTTGCTGATAGATACACCACTTCAATCCCAGCTCGTCTGAGCAGGTTGATGCCATCCTCCAGTCGGTATTTCTCTGAATAGACAACCCGCTTTATACCTGCTTGAATGATAAGTTTGGCACATTCGATGCAAGGAGAAGCGGTAACGTACATTGTAGCTCCGTCACTACTATTGTTGGAGCGTGCTATTTTAGTAATAGCGTTGGCTTCGGCATGTAGTACGTAGGGCTTGGTTATGTTGTTATCGTCTTCGCATACATTTTCAAATCCGGAAGGAGTACCGTTGTAACCATCGGAAATGATCATCTTGTCTTTCACAATGAGAGCGCCGACCTGCCTGCGTTGGCAATAAGAATTTTCAGCCCAAATGGCGGCCATTCGTATGTAGCGTTTGTCCAATGCTTCTTGTTTGGCTTTGTGGTCCATAGCTTTTTATTTTATTGTGCTTTAAAATTCATTCTTTTGATACTTTTGTCTTTATCTTCATAATAGATATAGAGATTGCTGGAATCTCCATCGTAACGGATAACATTTTGAAATCCAGTGATAAAGGCTTGTGCCAGCTTGTCTGTTTCTGTACTACTTATTTGGATACTGCTGGTTTGCATTTCATGGTTTTCACCGTTTGCATTCCATTGCCCATTGATGGTGGCTTTGATACCTTTGGCATTAAAAGTTCCACCTGTAATGCCATTCAAGTCTGTTCCTTCAAAAGTTACGATAAAGGTATCAGATTGCTTCAAAGCATTGAAACTTTGTTCTGATTCTTGGTCGTTGTTCCAGAAGTTGTATTGCGTGTGTGAATTTTCTGTAGAAATATAAGTCAACTTCCAAGTTTTGCCAATGAAGATTTCCATTACATCGTCTTCTGTATTACAACTAGTAAGGAGTAGGATAGTGGTCAATAAAGTAAATAGTCTATATTTCATCATTTTTTAATTCCATTTCTAATTAATAATGCATCAATGGTTGGCTCTTGTCCGCGAAAGCGTTTGTAGAGCGTCATGGGGTGTTCAGTTCCTCCTCGTGAAAGTATGTTTTCTCGGAAGGAAAAGGCTGTTTTCTGGTCGAAAATCCCCTGCTTTTTAAAAAGCGAGAAGGCGTCGGCATCCAACACTTCGGCCCACTTGTAGCTGTAGTAGCCGGCCGAATAGCCTCCGGCAAAGATGTGTGAGAACTGGGTGCTCATGCAGGTGCCTTCAACCGATGGCAGTATTTGGGCACGTGCCCAGGCCTGCTTTTCGTATGCCATCACGTCGCCCTCAAAGGGAGTGGTGCGGGTGTACCATGCCATGTCCAGCAGGCCGAAGCTGACTTGGCGCAGGCAGGCATAGGCGGCGTTGAAGTTGCGTGAATCCACGATGCGCTGTACCAGTTCGTCGGGTATCAGTTCGCCCGTCTGGTAGTGGTGGGCAAAGGTATGCAGGAATTCCTTTTCGACGGCAAAGTTCTCCATGAACTGCGAGGGCAACTCCACAAAGTCCCAGTAGACATTGGTGCCGCTCAAGCTGGCGTAGGTCGTGTTGGCAAACATGCCGTGCAGGCTATGGCCGAACTCGTGGAGGAAGGTTTCCACTTCGCCGAAGGTGAGCAGGGCAGGCTTGTCCTGCGTGGGCTTGGTGAAGTTCATCACCAGCGATACATGCGGGCGGCTGTTTTCGCCTGTCTTTTCGTCGGTCCATTGCTCTTTGTAGCTGGTCATCCAGGCGCCTGAACGCTTGCCTTCGCGCGGGTGAAAGTCGGTATAGAGTACGGCGAGGAAGCTGCCGTCCTTGTCGAATACATCAAAAGCCTCCACGTCCTTGTGATAGACGGGGATGTCGGGATTCTTTTGGAAAGTGATGCCATAGAGGCGGGTGGCCAGGCCGAATACGCCTTTCTTGACGTTCTCCAGCTCGAAGTAGGGGCGGAGCATCTCGTCGTTTAGGTTGAACTTGCGGTCCTTGAGCTTCTGTGAGTAGTAGCTCCAGTCCCAAGGCATTAGGATGAAGTCGTCTCCCTGTTCCTCGCGGGCCAGTGCCTGTACTTCGGTATATTCCTTTTGTGCCGTCGGTTTGTAGGCTTCGAGCAACTGGTCGAGCAGGTGGTAGACGTTGGCGCTGTTCTGTGCCATGCGGCGCTCCAGCTTGTAGGTGGCATAATCTTTGTATCCCAACAGCTGGGCAAGGGCCAGGCGGGTGTTGACCAGCTGCTTCACGATGTCGAGGTTGTTGCAGGCGTTGGCGTGCGTGCACTTGGTGTTATAGGCCATGTAGATTTCCTTGCGCAGGCCGCGGTCGGCGGCATAGGTCAGGAAAGGCACGTAGCTGGGAGCATGCAGGGTGAAGACCCAGCCATCCAGCTGTTTCTCGCGGGCCGTTTCGGCGGCGGCGTCGATGGCACTTTGCGGCAGGCCTCTCAGCTGGGCTTTGTCGGTCAGTACCAGCTGATAGTCGTTGGTTTCCTTCAGGTTGTTTTCGCTGAATTGTAGGGTCAGCAGGCTCAGTTGGCGCGACAGTTCACGATATTTCTCTTTGTCGGCCCCCTGCAGGTTGGCTCCGCTGCGCACAAATCCTTCGTAGGTATCCTCCGTCAGTTTCCGTTGTTCGGCGGTCAGAGGTTCGTCGTTGCGGTGTTCGTAGGCTGTCTTTACGCGTTTGAAGAGGCGTTCGTTCAGCGTAATGTTGTTGGCATGTTCGCTTAGCAGGGGCATCAGTTCCTTGGCCAGCTCCTGCATGGCGTCGTTGGTCTCGGCGCTGAGCAGGTTGTCGAACACCACTTCCACGCGATGCAACAGTTGGCCGGACAGTTCCAGCGCCAAGATGGTGTTGTGAAAGTCGGCAGGCTCGGGATTGTTGACGATGGCGTCTATTTCCTCGTTCTGGCATTCGATACCACGACGGATGGCGGGGGCGTAGTGCTCCACGGCGATGCGGTCGAAGGGGACGGTGCCGTGAGGTGGTGTATGTATATTTTCAAAAAAAGGATTCTGAGTATCTGTCATATTCGCTAAGCAAGTAAAAACAACCGTTAGTCTGGTTTCTTTCGTCAGAACCTTTGTACAGAGGTTCTTTAGGAAATTTCATGCAAAAATGCAAAAAAAATAGGCGACTTCCGCAGAAGCCGCCTATACTTTAATATTTTCTAACTGTAAATTAGCAGTTAACAGATGCCATGTGAGCGATCAGGTCGAGAACTTTGTTAGAGTAACCGATTTCGTTGTCGTACCAAGATACAACCTTAACGAAAGTATCAGTCAAAGCGATACCTGCCTTGGCGTCGAAGATAGAAGTGCGAGTGTCACCCAAGAAGTCAGAAGAAACAACTGCATCTTCAGTGTAACCCAGAACACCCTTCAATTCGCCTTCAGAAGCTTCCTTCATGGCAGCGCAGATTTCAGCGTAAGTAGCAGGCTTAGCCAAGTTTACAGTCAAGTCAACTACAGAAACGTCCAGAGTCGGAACGCGCATAGACATACCAGTCAGCTTGCCGTTCAGAGCGGGGATTACTTTACCTACAGCCTTGGCAGCACCGGTAGAAGAGGGGATAATGTTGCCGGAAGCGGCACGACCACCACGCCAGTCTTTCATAGAAGGACCGTCAACTGTCTTCTGAGTAGCAGTTGTAGAGTGAACGGTAGTCATTAAACCGTCTGTGATACCCCATTTGTCATTCAAAACCTTAGCGATAGGAGCCAAGCAGTTAGTAGTACAAGAAGCGTTGGATACGAACTGAGTACCCTTCACGTAAGTCTTTTCGTTAACACCACAAACGAACATCGGAGTGTCGTCCTTAGAAGGAGCGGACATTACTACATATTTTGCACCAGCCTGGATGTGAGCCTGAGCTTTTTCCTTAGTCAGGAACAGACCAGTAGACTCAACTACATATTCAGCACCAACAGCGTCCCATTTCAGGTCAGCAGGATTCTTCTCAGCTGTTACACGGATTTCTTTGCCGTTAACGATCAGCTTGCTGTTCTCAACGTCAGCTTCGATCGTGCCGTTGAACTGGCCGTGCATTGTATCGTACTTCAGCATGTATGCCAAGTAGTCAACCGGGCAAAGGTCGTTAATACCAACGATTTGGATATCGTTTCTTGTCTGAGCTGCGCGGAATACGAAACGTCCGATACGTCCGAATCCATTAATACCTACTTTAATCATTTTGTTTAAACTTTTAAAGGTTCAATAAATATGTATTTAAATATCTCTCTTGATAATCTGTTTGCGCTTGTTTTCCAAATGCGCTGCAAAAGTACAAAATTGTTTTTTATGTTGGTGTGTCGGCGGGTTTAATTTTTCCTTTTTTTATATTAACGGGGTATCATAGGGTTATTTATCGTTAAAAAGAGCCTGAGGCTGGTCCGAATGATGCGGAAGAGAGCGTGTGGGGCAGTATAAAATGTTTGTCGGTATCATAGAAGCAAGGGGTGATATCTTTTAACCTTGAGGAAACATGGACGGTGCTTGTTGCTTTGTAGAAAAGTTTGTGTGTAGAATAATTCTACAGGTTTGTAGAGGCTTTCTACAATCATCTGGGGAACATCCTGTTTGCAAATCGTGCAGATGGAACTGATTCGTGCTGGAAATTAATAACTTACATGGCGTAGTGCGTGATATTGAAAAAATGGTATTATCTTTGCAAACATAAACGGTGAAGAACAGGGTTTAATTAGCAAACAAATATACATGAGACTATTTTTTACAAAAAGAGAATTGAAGCTGAGAAAGAAGAGATTGGTTATGATGTTAGTTTGCATGGCGGTGCTGCTGACAGCATATATTGTGTTGACTTGGCCTAAAAAAGTGATGCCGGTACCTCCGGTTGTGATTGTAGAACCCGTCGGTCAGGACGATGTAGAAATTTATGGCGACTATGTGGGCCGCATCCGTGCCCAGCAGTTCGTCGAAGTGCGTGCCCGTGTCGAAGGCTTTTTGGAGAGTATGGCTTTTGAGGAAGGTACGTATGTGACGAAAAATCAAGTATTGTTCGTTATCGACCAGAAACAGTATCGGGCCAAGGCTGATAAGGCCCGTGCCCAGCTTCGCAAAGATTCGGCTCTGGTTCGCAAGACCAAGCGTGATTTGGACCGAATCCGTCCCTTGTTCGAACAGAACGCGGCCAGTCAGCTGGACTTGGACAACGCCATTGCCGCTTACGAGACGGCCGTGGCCAGCATGGGTATGAGCCAGGCCGACCTCGACCAGGCCGAACAGGAACTGGGATACACGTGGGTACGCTCACCGATATCGGGCCACATCAGCGAGCGTCATGTTGACCTCGGTACGCTGGTGGGTACCAGTGGGAAATCGTTGCTAGCCACTATCGTCAAGAGTGACACGGTGCTGGTGGACTTCAGCATGACGGCCCTCGACTATCTGAAGGGCAAGGAACGTAACGTGGTCATCGGCCAGAAGGACTCAAGCCGTTCCTGGCAACCGACGGTCACCATCACCCTGCCCGACAACAGTACCTATATATATAAAGGTATAGTGGACTTCGCCGAACCGCAGGTCAACCCCAAGACGGGAACCTTCTCCGTGCGTGCCGAGATGCCCAACCCCGACCGCGTGCTCTTGCCCGGCCAGTTCACCAAGGTACGTGTGCTGCTCGACGTGCGTGAGCATGCCACCGTCGTGCCCCAGAAGGCCTTGATGATCGAGAAGGGCGGTGCGCATGTTTACGTCATGCGCCGCGACTCCACTGTGGAGCGCCGCTTCATCGAGCTGGGGCCTGAGTTTGGCAACAACGTCGTGGTGGAACGTGGTATCGTGCCGGGCGAGAACATCGTGACCGAAGGTTATCACAAGCTGACCCCCGGTATCAAAGTACGTGTAGGCAAGCCCGTGGAGGATGAAGAATAAGGAAGCGGCGGAACGACGCTGCGTGTTGCAATCAAAAACCTAACTAACAGAAATCTCCCCGCTTATGAAAGTGAATTTCTTTATTGACAGGCCGGTGTTCTCGGCTGTCATCTCCATATTGATCGTCATTGTGGGTATTATCGGCTTGATGATGCTCCCCATCGACCAGTATCCCCAGATCACGCCGCCTGTGGTGAAAATATCGGCTTCCTACCCCGGAGCCAGTGCCGTCACCGTGTCGCAGGCCGTGGCCACCCCCATCGAACAGGAACTGAACGGTACGCCGGGCATGCTCTACATGGAGTCAACCAGCTCCAATACGGGTAGTTTCTCGGCCACCGTCACCTTCGACATCTCGGCCGACCCCGACCTGGCCGCCGTCGAAATACAGAACCGCATCAAGCTGGCCGAATCGCGTCTGCCCGCCGAAGTGGTGCAGAACGGTATCGAGGTGGACAAGCAGGCTCCCAGTCAGCTGATGACCCTCTGCCTTACGTCGAACGACCCCAAGTTCGATGAAATCTATCTGAGTAACTTTGCCACGCTGAATGTGGTGGACCTCCTGCGACGCATCCCCGGCGTGGGCCGTGTGTCCAACATCGGAAGCCGCTACTATGCCATGCAAATATGGGTGGACCCCGCCCGTCTGGCCAACTACGGGCTGACGGTGAAGGACGTGCAGGATGCCCTGAAGGACCAGAACCGCGAGTCGGCGGCCGGTGTCCTGGGGCAGCAACCCGTGACGGGGCTCGACATCACCATCCCCATCACCGCGCAGGGACGTCTGTCCTCGGCGGCCCAGTTCGAGGAGATTGTGCTCCGTGCCAATGCCGACGGCTCGCTGATACGGATGCGCGACGTGGCCCGCGTTTCGCTCGAAGCGCAGTCCTATAACACCGAGAGTGGTATCAATGCCGGCAACGCCGCCGTGCTGGGCGTCTATATGCTGCCCGGAGCCAATGCCATGGAGGTGGCCGAAAACGTCAAGAAGACCATGAAGGAAATCAGCGCCAACTTCCCCGAGGGACTGGAGTATGAGATACCGTTCGACATGACGACCTATATCAACGAGTCCATCCACGAGGTGTACAAGACGCTGTTCGAGGCGCTGATATTGGTCATCATCGTGGTTTACCTGTCATTGCAGAGCTGGCGTGCTACCATTATCCCTGTGGTGGCGGTGCCCATCTCCCTCATCGGTACTTTCGGCTTCATGCTCATCTTCGGGTTCTCGCTCAACATGCTGACCCTGCTCGGCCTGGTGCTGGCTATCGGTATCGTGGTGGACGACGCCATCGTGGTGGTGGAGAACGTGGAGCGCATCATGGAAGAGGAGCACCTCAGTCCCTACGAGGCCACGAAGAAGGCCATGGACGGGCTGGTGGGCGCCATCATCGCCACGTCGCTCGTGCTGGCGGCGGTGTTCGTGCCGGTGAGCTTCCTGCCGGGCATTACGGGCCAGCTCTACCGTCAGTTCACGGTGACCATCGTGGTGTCCGTGCTGCTGTCCACGGTGGTGGCCCTGACGCTGAGTCCCGTGATGTGTTCGCTCATCCTGCGTCCCGATGACCCCGACAAGCCGAAGAACCGCGTGTTCGCTTTCATCAACAAGTGGCTCGCCATCGGCAATACGAAATACGTCAAGCTGATAGGGCGCACCGTGAAGCATCCGCGCCGCATCGCCATGTACTTCTGTCTGGGCCTGCTGTGCATCTTCATCCTGCACCGCTTCACGCCCACCAGCTTCCTGCCCGTCGAGGACCAGGGATACTTCACCGTCGAGCTGGAGATGCCCGAAAGCACCACGCTGGAGCGCACCCGCAAGGTGACCGACCGCGCCATCGACTTCCTGATGAAGCAGCCTGCCGTGGAGTACGTGCAGAACGTCACCGGCTCCAGCCCCCGCGTGGGCACCAGTCAGGCACGCAGCCAGCTGACCGTCATCCTGAAGCCGTGGGACGAGCGCGACAACACCACCATCGACGAGGTGATGGAGGCCGTGCGCCGCGAGATAAACGAATACCCCGAGTGCAAGGTCTATCTGTCCACGCCGCCGGTTATTCCCGGTCTGGGCACGTCGGGCGGCTTCGAGATGCAGCTTGAGGCGCGCGGCGACGCCACCTTCGACGACCTGGTGCGCGCCACGGACACGTTGATGTACTACGCCTCGCAGTACAAGGAAATCGAGGGCCTCTCGTCCTCGCTTCAGGCCGAGATTCCGCAGCTCTACTTCGACGTGGACCGCGACAAGGTGAAGCTCTCCGGCGTGCCCATGGCCGATGTCTTCTCGACGATGAAGGCCTATACGGGTTCGGTCTATGTGAACGACTTCAACATGTTCAACCGCGTCTATCGCGTCTATCTGCAGGCCGAGGCTCCCTACCGCGAGCACCGTGACAACATCGGCCTCTACTTCGTGCGCGGCGGCGACGGCGACATGATACCGCTGACCTCGCTCGGAACGACGGAATATACCACCGGCCCGGGCAGCATCAAGCGCTTCAACATGTTCAACGCCTCCGTCATCCGCGGTACGGCCGCCAGCGGGGCCAGCTCCGGGCAGGTGATGGAGCTGCTCGAGCAGATAGCCCGCGACCGCCTGCCGGACAATATCGGCGTGGAGTGGAGCGGCCTGTCCTATCAGGAGAAGCAGGCGGGCGGACAGACGGGCTTCATCCTGGGGTTGGTGTTCCTCTTCGTGTTCCTCTTCCTGGCGGCGCTGTACGAGAGCTGGAGCGTGCCCATCGCCGTGCTCATCTCGCTGCCCATCGCCGTGCTGGGTGCCTACGCGGGCATCTCGTTCTGCGGGCTGGAGAACGACACTTATTTCCAGATCGGTCTGGTGATGCTCATCGGCCTCGCCGCCAAGAACGCCATCCTCATCGTGGAGTTCGCCAAGGACGAGGTGGACAAGGGGCACGACATCGTCGAGGCTGCTCTCCATGCCGCCCACCTGCGCTTCCGCCCCATCCTGATGACGTCGCTGGCCTTCATCCTCGGCATGCTCCCGATGGTGCTGGCCACCGGTCCGGGCTCGGCCAGCCGCCAGGCCATCGGTACGGGCGTGTTCTTCGGCATGATTGTGGCCGTCACCGTCGGCATCCTGCTGGTGCCCTTCTTCTTCGTGATGATTTATAAGATGAAGCGCAAGATGCGCACCCCGAGACTGAACCTGCAAACCTTTAAAAAGAAGAAATGATGATGAAACGTACGATATACCCGATCTGCCTGCTGGCCGCGCTGCTCCTGCTGGCGGGCTGCAAGCTGGGCAAGCACTATACGCGCCCCGAACTCGAACTGCCCGAGACGCTGGGCGGCCGGACGGCCGGCGACTCGGCCTCCATCGCCGACCGCTCGTGGGAGGAACTCTACACCGATACCCTGCTGCAGGGGCTCATCCGCAAGACGCTGGAGTACAACAAGGACATGCTGATGGCGGCCGCCCGCGTCAAGGAGCTGGCCGCACTGAAGCGCATCGACGTGGCCAACATGTTCCCCTCCGTCAGCCTGCGCGTCTATGCCGAGCGCGAGCGCGAGAACTACGGCGGCAACAATTACAAGAACGACGACGAGTTCGACCTGAAGGGGCTCGTCTCCTGGGAGCTCGACCTGTGGGGCAAGCTGCGCTGGACGCGCGACGCCAGCGCGGCCGAATTCGTGGGTTCCGTCGAGAACCGCCGCGCCCTGCAGATGAGCCTCGTGGCCCAGGTGGCGCAGTCCTACTTCGAACTGGTGGCGCTGGACAACGAGCTGGCCATCGTGCGCCAGACCGTCGAGGCGCGCCGCGAGAGCCTCCACCTGGTGCGCCTGCGCTATGAGGGCGGGCTCATCTCCGAGATTCCCTTCCGCCAGGCGCAGGTGGAGCTGGCCAAGACCGTGACCCTCGTGCCCGACCTCGAACGCAAGATTACGCTCAAGGAGAACGAACTGGCCTTCCTCACGGGCGAGTATCCCCACGCCATCGCCCGCGCCAGCCAGGAGGCCGACGTGCAGCTGCCCGACGCCCTGCCCGTGGGCATGCCCAGCGCCCTGCTGGAGCGCCGCCCCGACGTGCGCCAGGCCGAGCAGGAGCTCATTGCCGCCAACGCGCAGGTGGGCGTGGCCTATACGAGCCTCTTCCCCAACATCTCGCTCACGGCCACCTGGGGGGCCGAGAGCGAGCAGCTGTCCGACCTGCTGAAGTCGCCCCACCACCTGCTGGGGGCCAACCTGCTGCAGCCCATCTTCGCCATGGGCAGGAACCGCGCCCGCCTCAAGGCCAGGAAGGCGGCCTGCGAACGCGCCGCATACGCCTACGAGAAGGCCGTGCTCAGTGCCTTCCGCGACGCCTACAACGCCATCACGGAGTTCAACAAGATAAAGGACATCTACGACACGCGCCTCTCGCTGGAACAGTCGGCCAAGACCACGCTCGAGCTGGCCCAGCTGCAGTATGTCAACGGCGCCATCGGCTACATGGACCTGCTCGACGCCCAGCGTACCTACTTCGACGCCCAGCTCAGCCTGAGCAACGCCATACGCGACAAGCGCATCACGATGGTCAACCTCTACAAGGCCCTCGGCGGCGGATGGGAGTAGGGGCGGGCCTCCCCGGCAACTGCGTTGCCCTCACGGAAATCCGGGTGCCGGCCGCGTCGGTAGAGGAGTATAAGCAAGCATCCGGCTGGAATAATTACAGCATCGTAGCCATCCCCGAGCCATGACGCATTCCCGAAGCGCGAAACCTTCCCGACGTCGTGGGGACGCTTTCCCGAAGCTGGAAACCTTGCCGACG
>CAYQOV010000080.1:0-13622 GCA_964419245.1 uncultured Bacteroides sp.
CCCGGCACAGACAGTGCTGGTAGTGGACGATATGACCGCCACCATGAGCTGCGCCATTGTAGCCAAGAAGCGCGGACTGAAGGTGGCACATGTCATTGCAGGTACCCGTTCGTTCGACATGAACATGCCGCGTGAAGTGAACCGCACCATCGTCGACGCCATCTCCGACTACCTGTTTGCAGCCAGTATGGCCGCCAACCGCAACCTGAACCAGGAAGGCATGATACCGGAATACATCCACTACGTTGGCAATATCCTGATGGACACTATCCGCTACAACCGCCACCGCCTGCTCCAGCCCTTGTGGTTTTCTACGCTCGGTCTGAAGAAAGGCTGCTACCTGCTGCTCACACTGAACCGACACGAGCTGCTGCAACAGCGCCAGGTTCTCCAGTCCCTGCTACAAACAATTCTCGACAGAGCCGGCGGGATTCCCGTCGTAGCCCCCCTGCACCCATACGTACAGCAAGCCATTCAAGCCACTGGCATCAGTGCCCCCAACCTGCACATTCTGCCGCCACAAAGCTATCTGCACTTCGGATTCCTCATCAACCAGGCACAAGGCATTGTGACCGACTCTGGCAACATTGCCGAAGAAGCCACCTTCCTCGACGTGCCCTGCATCACACTGAATACATATGCCGAACACCCTGAAACTTGGCGTATCGGTACCAACGAACTGGTAGGTGAAAACACGTTTGCCCTTTCGGCCTCATTGGAAAAAATGCTGAAAGGCGACTGGAAACACAGCACCCTGCCCGAACGTTGGGACGGTCGTACGGCAGAACGTATCGTACAAGTCCTGCTCAAAAAATAATCGACCAACCAGGCTGAATAGAGGATTAAAAAAGGAGTGAAAAACCATAATAGTTTTCAATTTTCCCACATTTTTAGTCCTCAATTCCCAAATAATCAAAATTTGCTTCTTATTTGCTTGCAAATTACTAACTTTGCGGTTCCATTATGATAGATATGAAGCAATTATATACAACCCTCGTCTTTCTGACAGCGTTCCTTTTCGCCCATTCGGCCGGAGCATCCGCCCAAATCAGAGGCACCGTTACAGACTCAATCACCAACGAACCCTTGTTGTATGTCACTGTCCAATACGAAGGTAAAGGCGTGGGAGCCATAACCAACGGAGACGGAGAATATAGAGTAGAAACCCGCAAGGGATGGGACGAACTGACCTTCTCCACAATCGGCTACGTCACCAAGAAAGTCAAAATCAAACCCGGACAAAAAGTTCTGGATGTCAAGATGTCGCCCGACGACATCATGCTGTCCGAAGTCGTAGTCAAACCCCAAAAGGAAAAATATTCCCGCAAGAACAATCCGGCTGTGGACTTCATGCGTAAAGTCATCGAACACAAGAAACAGCTGAAACTGGAAGAAAACGACTTCTACCAATACCAGAAGTACGAAAAGATGAAGATGTCACTAAATGATGTCACCCCCGAAAAGATGGAAAAAGGACTGTACAAAAAATTCTCCTTCTTCAAGGACCAAGTAGAGACATCGCCCAAAACCGGCAAGCAGATATTGCCCATCTCCATCAAGGAAACTGCTTCGCGAACCATCTATCGCAAAGACCCGCGCAGCGAGAAAACCATCATTGAAGGTATGAACTCGACGGGAATCGAAGAGTTCTTCAGCACGGGCGACATGCTGGGTACCATCCTGAACGATGTTTTCTCGGACGTCAATATCTACGACGACGACATCCGCCTGCTGCAACGCCGCTTTGTAAGCCCCATCGGGCGCGGTGCCATCTCGTTCTACAAATATTACCTGATGGACACACTCATGGTGGACCAGCATGAATGCGTACATCTGACGTTTGTCCCCAACAACCCGCAGGATTTCGGCTTCACGGGCCATCTGTATGTAGTGAAAGATTCGACCTACGCCGTAAAAAAATGTACCATGAACCTGCCCCAAAAGACCGGCGTCAACTTCGTTGAAAGCCTGGACATCGTACAACAGTTCGAACAGCTGCCCGACAGCAACTGGGTATTGACCGATGACGACATGACCGTAGAACTGGCCCTGATGAAAGGACTCCAGGGACTGGAAGTGCAACGTACCACCAAATACTCCAAATACAGTTTCGACGAGATTGAGCCACGCCTCTTCCGCCTGAAAGGAAAAGTCATCAAAGAGGCCAACATGCTGGCCAAAAGTGACGAGTATTGGGCAGAAGTGCGTCAGGTCCCCCTCACCAAAAAGGAAAGTACCATGGACCTCTTCATGAACCGTATCGAACAGATACCCGGATTCAAAATCATCATCTTCGGAGCCAAGGCGTTGATTGAGAACTTCGTGGAAACCGGCACCAAAGACCATCCCAGCAAGTTCGACTTCGGCCCCATCAACACCATCATCACCAGCAACTACGTGAACGGAGCCCGTTTCCGCCTCAGCGGCATGACAACCGGTAATCTGGATCCCCACTGGAACTTCAGCGGATACGGCGCCTACGGTACGCGCGACAAAAAGTGGTTCTACTCCGGACAGGTGGCCTATTCGTTCAATAAGCGCGAGTACGTGTTGTGGGAGTTCCCTAAACACTATCTGTCTTTCAAATATACCTACGATGTCATGTCGCCTATGGACAAATACCTGGAGACAGACAAGGACAACATGTTCGTAGGCTGGAAATGGACAACCGTCGACCAGATGTCCTATATCCGTGACGCTACCCTCAATTACGAATTGGAAACAAATACCGGTTTTTCCGTCAAAGCCATGCTGCGCCACCGCAACGACCAGCCGGCCGGCATCCTGCAATATTGGCGCAACGACGGTGAGACCCCCGGTGTATTGGGCGAAAACAATACCTTGGTCCACGATATCACCACTACCGAAGTAGGTGTGACACTGCGTTATGCTCCCGGCGAAACATTTGTCAACACCAAACAGCGTCGTGTGCCAGTATCGCTGGATGCTCCTCAGTTCACACTGTCACATACTGCCGGATTTAAAGGTGTATTGGGAGGCGAATACAACTTCAACCTCACGGAGATAGGACTGCGCAAGCGTTTCTGGTTCGGTTCCTGGGGAAAGATAGATATCACTGCCCGTGCCGGTGCACAATGGAACAAGGTTCCCTTTCCTTTGCTGAACCTGCCTATGGCCAACCTGTCGTACATCACCCAGCACAACGAATCGTTCTCCCTCATCAACAACATGGAGTTCCTGAACGACCGCTACGGCTCGCTGGCTTTGAGTTACGACATGAACGGCAAGCTCTTCAACCGCATCCCGCTGCTGAAGAAACTGAAGTGGCGTGAAATGTTCCGCATCCGCGGTCTGTGGGGTACGCTGACCGACAAGAACAACCCGTATAAGAGCAACGATCCCGACCTCTTCCTCTTCCCCACCCGCAACGGTGTGCCCACCAGCTACGTCATGGGAAAGACACCCTACGTGGAGGCCAGTGTAGGTATCTATAACATCTTCAAGTTGCTGCACATCGAATACGTGCGGCGTCTCACCTATACCGACATCCCCGGCGTGAAGAAAGACGGTATCCGCTTCATGATTCTTATGATATTTTAATCCATAGAACAAACGTGCAACCACTGGCAGAAAGGCTTCGGCCCAAGACATTAGACGAATACATCGGCCAGAAACATCTGGTCGGACCGGGAGCGGTACTCCGCAAGATGATTGATGCAGGACGCATCTCCTCCTTCATCCTGTGGGGACCTCCGGGAGTGGGAAAGACGACGCTGGCACAAATCATTGCCAACAAGCTGGAAACCCCGTTCTACACCCTGAGTGCCGTAACGAGCGGCGTAAAGGACGTGCGCGACGTTATCGACCGTGCCAAGAACAATAGGTTCTTTTCGCAAGCCAATCCCATCCTTTTCATTGACGAAATCCACCGTTTCAGCAAGTCGCAGCAGGACTCGCTGCTGGGTGCTGTCGAACAGGGCATCGTGACGCTGATCGGTGCCACCACAGAAAATCCCTCGTTCGAAGTCATCCGCCCATTGCTGTCGCGCTGCCAGATTTATGTATTGAAGTCTCTCGAAAAGGAAGACCTGCTGGAACTGCTTCAGCGGGCACTGACAACCGACCATATCCTGCGTGAACGTCACATCGAGCTGAAGGAAACTACCGCCATGTTGCGCTACAGCGGAGGAGACGCCCGTAAGTTGCTCAACATATTGGAACTGGTTGTCGAGTCGGAGACAGACGACACAGTCGTCATCACCGACGACATGGTGACCGAACGCCTGCAACAGAACCCGCTGGCTTACGACAAGGACGGCGAGATGCACTACGACATCATCTCCGCCTTTATCAAATCCATCCGCGGCAGCGACCCCGACGGTGCCATCTACTGGCTGGCCCGCATGGTGGAAGGCGGCGAAGACCCCGCTTTCATCGCCCGTCGTCTGGTCATCTCCGCTTCGGAAGACATCGGACTGGCCAACCCCAACGCCCTGCTCCTGGCCAATGCCTGCTTCGACGCCGTGATGAAGGTAGGATGGCCCGAAGGCCGTATTCCCTTGGCCGAAACCACCATTTATCTCGCCACCAGCCCCAAGAGCAACTCAGCCTACATGGCCATCAACGATGCCTTGGAATTGGTCCGCCAGACCGGCAACCTACCTGTTCCCCTTCATCTACGCAATGCCCCTACCAAACTGATGAAGCAGCTGGGCTACGGCGAAGACTACAAGTACGCCCACGACTATCCGGGCCACTTCGTCCGCCAGCAGTTCCTGCCCGACGACCTGAAAGACCATAGTATCTGGCATCCACAGGAGAATGCAGCGGAAGCCAAACATAAGGAACGGATGCAGGCGCTTTGGGGAAAAGAACGCTTTTAATTATTAAGTATAAAGCTGAAAGATTTTATTGAATACCTATGTTAAATATAAAAAATATCATATGAAAATTGTAGCACTCGACGGCTATGCCGCCAATCCCGGAGACCTCTCCTGGGATGAAATGAAAACCTTGGGCGAATGTACTGTCTACGACCGCACTGCACCCTCGGAACTACTGGAACGTGCCAAAGAGGCCGACATACTCCTGACGAATAAAGTCGTCATAACAGGTGAACACATGGCTGCCCTGCCCCGGTTGAAATACATCGGTGTCATGGCTACCGGATACAACATCGTTGATACGGCAGCTGCCAAAGAACGCGGCATCATCGTCACCAACATTCCCGCTTACAGCACCGACTCTGTCGCTCAAATGGTCTTTGCCCATCTGTTGAATATCGCCCAACAGGTACAACATCACTCGGAAGAAGTGCACAAAGGCCGCTGGACCAATAGTCCCGACTTCTGTTTCTGGGACACACCGCTCATCGAACTGGCCGGCAAAAAGATAGGTCTTGTCGGCTTAGGCAACACCGGCATGCGGACCGCCCGCATTGCCATCAGCTTTGGTATGGAAGTTCATGCCTTTACTTCCAAATCACACTTCCAATTGCCACCTGAAATCAAGAAGATGGAATTGGACGAACTGTTTGCCGAATGTGACATCGTCAGCCTGCACTGTCCTCTCACCGAGCAGACCCGTGAAATGGTCAATGCCCGCCGCCTCAGCCTGATGAAACCCAATGCGATCCTCATCAATACGGGTCGCGGTCCGCTAATCAACGAGCAGGACTTGGCCGACGCACTGAACAGCGGACGTATCTATGCTGCTGGAGTAGACGTCCTTTCACAAGAACCACCCTGTGCCGACAATCCGCTGCTCACCGCCCGCAACTGCTACATCACCCCGCACATTGCCTGGGCAAGTACAGCTGCCCGCCAACGCCTGATGCAAATTACGCTGGACAATCTGAAAGCTTATCAGGCAGGCAATCCCATTAATGTAGTAAACAAATAAGCAACTGTATAAAATAATAATCCCTGGCATCCTTTCTTATTCAAGATGCCAGGGATTGTTATTTCAATAAATACAATTGTTCCTATTACCAAGCCCAATCTGTTTCCTTCCATATACTTTCGACAACATTCTCCACATTGTCAGGTAGGTTACAGAAGAAATCAAGACCTGTATTCTTTTCCAAATCGTCGATGCTAAGAGCATATCCCTTCATAACATCCGAAGGGGCAAAGTTATTATATTCATAACCATAGTCATCACGGTGTTCCATCCAAAAACCTACAGCATGGTATTCATCTCCTTTTTCACTAAGAATGGCCATAAAATAGTATTTTGGACAAGCCAATCCTTTTTTAGTAAAGCCATTGGCATCGGTCTGAGGGAGCACACCATCATTTCCCTTGCGTGTACCCGTAAAGTTCACAAGCAGTTGATCCACTGTCCCTCCTTTCACTACATAAACCTTATCGTATTCTCCCGAACGTGCCCATTTCTGCACAAGAATCTCGAATGAAGCCCAAAAGCCGCCATTAAACGAACTCATCTGTGGACTCATATTACTGTAATAGAAAGTCTGCTCATTAGCTTCTTTCGAATATACCCGATCTTCAGATGCACACAAATGTCCTTTGTCGAACCCGTCACTTTTGTGGTTGCTTTCTTCGGGGCACCAGCCTCCCGGCAATTCCATATCCGTAGCCCACGCATCCGATCGGCTCACATTTTTCTGTGAAGTCGTTTCATCAAAGCTGAAAGCAACCCACGCTGTATGTTTCTTGCTCTCCACCCATTCATAAGCGTAATTCAAGATCCTCTTGCCTCCATAAGTTACCGTATGCTCCACATAGTAGTTCTCAGAATTCAAATAGGGCATGGAATAATCTGTCACAAACAATTTTCCTTCTATCGGATCATTAGCATTGGCATTTTGAATCTCTTCCTGAATATCTAATTTATATTCGACACCGACTTTATCCATATCCACAAAAGCAATCCTTAATCTCAGGAAAGTACGGGAAGTTGGAAGAGTATAAGATACCCAATATACAGCTCCATCCTTCAACTCAGCTTTAGAGTCCCAACCAGACATGCTCTCCCATGCAGGCATAGCCGATAAACTGCCAACTCCTTCACAAACAGCAAACGAATAATTTTCACCAGAAAGAAAATTGTCCATCTTTATAATTGGAGACGAAATGGTTTGAATACTCAACTGAGATACATCTGACGTAAACAAAAAAGCAGAGCTCCCTTCCAACGTCTGTTCAATATCCTCAGCTCCCAGTCTCTCAATAACATCTGAAACTTTATACTCTACTCCAACTTCATCTCCAGAAATATAATCAATCCGAAGTTTCAAATAACGATACTCCGCATCAGTTGTATGACGTATCCAACACGTCGTACCCTCTACGATCGATAATGTATTTTTCCAATCATGCATTGTATCATAATTAGGCATATCCACCAATTTCCGGGCAGCAGACGAGGCAAATACACATGACGTTCCTTGCAAACTCTTATCCTTTATACCGATTGCAACAGGAAAACCTTCCGGTTGTAAAGCTCCTCCATCAGTCGCCTCGGTCTCATAACCTTTCATTACATAAGTCAAGGAACCCTCTTCCGTCTGTTCAATCTCAGGTTTTACCGGCTGTTCTGGATCTTCAGGCTGTTCCGGCTCAGGAACTTCTGGTTCTGGAAGAATACTCCCACTATCATCTCTACCACATGAAACGACTGTCAAACATACAAACAGAAACAATATTTTCCAATATTTTTTCATAAGCATAATTCAATTTAAAGCCAAGAAAGGGTGACGAGTTACGTCACCCTTTCTTCTCAGATTAAAACAATCGCAATTTTATTGAGCAACTACAGTACCTGTCCATACATACTTAGCTGTTTCATCATCGTATGTAAAAGACATCGCATAATCACCACCGCCACGGCCTTGATATACAGTATAAACCACAATATAACTCAAACCTGAATTAGGAACTTCAACACGTCTTGGCAAAACAATCTCGGCAATACCGAATGCCAAACGTTCATCCATAATAGCCTGTAATTGTTCATCGGTTAAATTATCGTATTCCCCACCAACATTATAATACTTTCTCCAAGTATTATACGCATTGTTAATGTTAGGATAATATGTAGAAACACCAAAATAGTATTCCTCTGTATCATATTGTGTACTCTTATATTCTGGCTTATTCTCTAATGACCACTGAAGCAAAGCTTCATAATCACCCTGTTCAAAGTTCAAGGTCAAACTACCACCAACCAAACGATCCAATACCCAAACAGAACCGTCAAAGGTCATTTCTGCGATCTTTGTTTCAACAGTTACAACATCTTCATAAGGATTATAAGGCGCCCAAGTTGTTCCATTAAACTTATAGAAAGCATCTTTATCTGACGTACCTCCACTATAAAATTTATATGTAACTTTACAAGTTGTTCCTTCAGCTGCCCAATACGGGAAATTCTCTTTCAAGAATATCGGAAGATAAAAGTCAACATCCATATTCGCATCAAAATTGTCATACTTTCCAGGTTGTCCACTTTCTGTTCCCATACTGTCATAATCTTCCTTTGTCAAGGTATATTCCTTATCAGCTACAAACGAAGCTATTTCAACAGATTCCCAACCATTCTCTACGCGTTTATAAGATTTTGTCTGATTAGTTGTACTGCCAGAATAATATTTATACGTAACAGAAATAGTTTTCCCAACAGTCATATCAGCATATTTCCCATCCAAAAACGCACGAAGATAAGCATCAACATCCATTCCCGAATCAAAATTATTATACTTTCCGGGTTCACCGTCTCCAGTTCCCATACTATCATAATCATCGTTTGTCAACGTATAATTCACGTCAGCACTTTCAAAACCTGGAGTAACAGTACCACAAAGCACTGATATTTTAGCAGCAGAGCCTTTGTCTGAACTGTAAAACAATTCTGACAGCATGGTATTCAAAGCAGAAGTTAACTCAGCTTTACCTGCATCATCAGTCAGAAAATAGCCATCTGACGGATAGGCACCAGTAAACTCTCCTTCATATTGAGTAACATTTCCGATAGGATTATCATCAAATCCCTCAAAGTTATCTTCATTATAGTCGCAACCTGTAAAAAATAACAGAGAAGCACACAATGTATATAATAAATTCTTTTTCATATTTCAACTATTAAACGTTTAATACGATTAGAAAGCAACTTTCAATCTCAAAGAATAGGTTCTGCCAAATGCATAAAAGACTTCATATGCATTTTCCCATTTACCAGTACCACCATCAGTAGCATCAACAATATAACGCTGATTAAATACATTTTCCACGTTACCATATAAAGTTGCTTTACATTTACCCAAGGGGAAAGTGTAACTTGCGTTCAAATCAAGTTGGCCACCTGACGGTATTTCCCACGGCTGATTTATTGTAACATTGCCACTTGGAGACAACATACTTCCATCCAAATCATAATCAGAATAGTTCTTTGCAAACCATGTATAAGTCAAACCACCACGGAATCCAGAGAAATGAACTTGGGCTCCCAATGCTGCAGTCAACTGAGCAGAACCACCGACCTTTACACCTTTTAAGTTTACAGTAGACTTAGCATGATCTTCAGCCTGGATACCTGAAGCTAAATCACCTTGAAGGTTCTTCAACGGTTGTCCCAAGCTATTATAATAGTAACCGGTAGAATTACTATCCCATTGCCAATCACCCAAAGAGAACATTCCATTGATATCCAACCAGCGAGTAGGATTTGCAGTCAAGTCAAGTTCTACACCCATATGACGCGCATCCACACCCTGCATATTAATACTATAACGATCCACAACTTCATTGTTCTTCACGATATCACCACCTTTGGTCATTGTCTTATCCATCCAACGTGTGTAATAAGCATTCAAATTCACTGCCATAAAACGAGAACGATAACCATAACCAAGTTCTGCCGAGAAGATCTTTTCATTTACAGCATCCGGATTTGTTGCATTACTTGTTGCTGCCGAAAGGAAAGCTCCATAAGAGAAATAAGGAGCACGACTAATATAACCAATATTTGCAAATACATTATGATTATCCGTTATGTTAAAGTTGGCACCACCCTTGGCCGTGTAACCGAGGAAGTTCACCTTTTCAGACTTGGCATGAGCTGCATCATAATAGAAACGGTCATAACGCCAATATGTTGTATTTGAAAGAGAACCGGCAACAAAGGCACTTAGTTTATCGCGGTTGTATTCAGCCTGCGCAAAAGCACCTTCTGACACCGTATATCCATCATAATCGCGATAAACAACATCACCGACCGTCAGCTTCTGATGAACGAAATTAGGATCTGAAGCAGCAGCATTATTCGCAACCTTCACACTCTCACGAGAGTCTACATCCATAAAGAACTTACCACCAAACAAATCGCTGATTTCGTTTGTGTGAGTACCTTTATAGTAACGGAAGTCAACTCCACCATAAAAATCAACATATTCACCAAATTTAGTTGTATATGTAGAAACTAAGCCATACCAATTATGATAATTCTTAGAGATAGACATCGCATACAATGAACCATTCATGCTTTGTTCATTCAATTCTTCCATCTGATCGTACGCAAACGTGCCATCCGCATTACGGAATTTGGTAGACAATATTCCTTTATTGGCAGCGTACCAATCTGAACGACTTGCACCAAGCTCTGTATTAGCTTGACCACTTGTACCGTAACCACGGCCAATAGACACATAAGCTACAGTACTTAAAGAAGACTTATGGTCAATCTGCCATTGGTGATTCAATGAAATCTGAGGTTTATTATATTTGTTTTGGTTTTGATTATAAGCTACTCCATTTTTTCTATATCCAAAAGAAGGATTGTATTGATAAATATCTTCAGGATCTTCAACATATTGTTTCACTTGCTGCCAACCACTAATAGTCAAACCATTTGCATTGTTTCTCTGATTATGCCATTGTGGAGCTCCAAAAGCTGTCAAACTCAACTGATGATTTTCATTGAAACGCTTGGTCAAGTTAACGAACCAGTTGTATGCTTCAAAATCGGTACTCTGAACATATCCATCACCCCAAGTCTTGGCACCCAGCAAAGTCAAAGCCCAGCCCGATTTACTCATACCCGTAGATACAGAAAACAACATTTTATTGTAACCGTTATTACCCATCGCGTATGAAACCGTACCACCTTTTTCTGCATCAGCACCTTTTGTTACAATATTGATAGAACCACCGACAGAAGGAGCAGAAACTTTAGAAGCACCTAAACCACGTTGAGTCTGCGTACTACGAGTCACATCAGACAAACCAGCCCAGTTAGACCAATACAAACCACCCCATTCCATATCATTCATGGGAACACCATTAATAAGCACGGCAACGTTCTCGCTCTTGAAACCACGCATTCTTAATTCTGAGTCACCAAAAGCACCTCCTTTTTTTGTAGCATAAACACCCGGTGTCGTTTTTAATATTTCCGGAAACTCTTGTGTACCTAAACGTTCTTCGATAAAGGCTGGAGTCACCGTCGACACAGCTACCGGAGTCTTGCGGGCAATAGCTACAGATGAAGTGATAACCACATCGTTCAGCATCACGGCATCCGGCTGCATCTTGATAACGCCCAAATCAACAGAAGCACCCTTACGAGTAACTTTCTGTTTCAGGTCCTTGTAACCCACATACTTGAAAACCAAAGTCGCATTGGGAGCAACCGCTTGCTTGAAATAACCGTCAATGTCGGTCACTGAACCTTGCGTGGTACCTTCTACCATAACGGCAGCACCAACCAACGGCTCGCCTGTCTCAGAGTCTACAAGCTGACCTTTCACTGTAGTGGTCTGAGCAAAAGCAGACATACTGCACACAGACATTACTGCAATCAACAGGAAATGAATTAGATTTCTTTTCATAATTCCGTTTTTAGTTAATAGATCATGTTAATTAAACATTAATTTATGTTTCTTCCTGCAAATATAATGAATATAATCCATATAAATATTACATCTACACTACATTTTTTCAAGAAGAGAAAGACTTTTTTAAAGAAACATGGCTACAAACATCTACAACTAAAAACGAAACGGCACGAACCCCCAAATAGAAAATCTATTTATCAGGGCTTCGTGCCATTCAAATTCGAATATAATACTGCAAACAGACGATTATAATCAGTCTTCCATCAGCTTACGATAGCGCACGCGCTTAGGTTCTTCCTTACCCAGGCGCTTCTGCTTATTCTCCTCGTACTCCGAATAGGAACCTTCGAAAAAGAACACATTCGAATCGCCTTCAAAGGCCAGGATGTGCGTACAGATACGGTCGAGGAACCAACGGTCGTGACTGATGACCACGGCACAGCCGGCAAAGTCCTCCAAACCTTCTTCAAGCGCACGAAGGGTGTTGACATCGATATCATTGGTGGGCTCGTCGAGAAGCAACACATTACCTTCTTCCTTCAGGGCCATAGCCAGATGCAGACGGTTACGCTCACCACCAGAGAGCACACCACAAAGCTTTTCCTGATCGGCTCCCGAGAAGTTGAAACGAGAGAGGTAGGCGCGGGCATTGATATCGCGACCTCCCATGCGGATCAGCTCGTTGCCACCCGAAATAACCTGATAAACACTCTTGTTGGGATCGATATCCTTGTGCTGCTGATCCACGTAGGCTACCTTCACGGTCTCGCCTACCTCGAATTCGCCCTTGTCTGGCTTCTCCAATCCCATGATAAGGCGAAAGAGCGTAGTCTTACCTGCACCGTTCGGACCTATGATACCCACAATGCCATTAGGTGGAAGCATGAAGTTGAGATCGTCGAAGAGCAGTTTATCGCCAAAGGCCTTGGCCACGTGCTTGGCCTCAATAACCTTATTGCCCAGTCGCGGACCGTTGGGGATGAAGATTTCCAGCTTTTCTTCCTTCTCCTTCACATCCTCGTTCAGCAATTTATCGTAAGAATTCAAACGGGCTTTACCCTTAGCCTGACGAGCCTTGGGCGCCATACGCACCCATTCCAACTCGCGCTCCAGCGTCTTGCGGCGCTTGCTGGCCGTCTTCTCTTCCATTTCCATGCGTTTGGTTTTCTGTTCCAACCAGCTGGAGTAGTTACCCTTCCAAGGAATACCTTCACCACGGTCGAGTTCCAAAATCCATCCGGCCACGTGGTCGAGGAAGTAGCGGTCGTGCGTCACGGCAATCACCGTACCCTCGTACTGCTGCAAATGTTGCTCCAGCCAGTCGATAGACTCGGCATCGAGGTGGTTGGTCGGCTCGTCCAACAACAGGATGTCCGGTTTCTGCAAAAGCAGACGACAGAGAGCCACACGACGACGTTCGCCTCCTGACAGATGTTCGACCGACTGGTCTTCGGGCGGGCAGCGCAAGGCGTCCATGGCACGCTCCAGCTTGCTGTCCAAGTTCCACGCATCTGTCGCATCGATGATATCCTGCAGTTCCGCCTGACGAGCAAAGAGCTTGTCCATCTTCTCCTGATCCTCATAATACTCGGGCAAGCCGAACTTCTGGTTGATTTCCTCATACTCTGTCAGCGCATCAACAATGGGCTGAACACCTTCCATCACCACTTCCTTCACAGTTTTGGCAGGATCCAAATAGGGCTCCTGTGCCAGATACCCGACGGAATATCCGGGTGAGAACACCACTTCGCCCTGATAGGATTTATCCAACCCGGCGATAATCTTCAGCAAGGTAGATTTTCCGGAG
>CAYQOV010000081.1:0-13367 GCA_964419245.1 uncultured Bacteroides sp.
ACTCCAGTTGAAGAACATCTGGTAGAAGGGGCTCTTTATGCGGCTAATAAGAATGGAAAAGTGAACGTACATTTTACGGTATCACCCGAACATCGTGCACTGTTCAAGGAACTTGTTGATAAAAAGGCTGCTGCTTATGCCAAAAAATATGGTGTAGATTATAATATTAGTTTTTCCGAACAAAAGCCCAGCACAGATACTATTGCTGCAGATATGGAGAACAAACCTTTCCGTGATAATGGGAAACTCCTTTTCCGTCCGGGAGGTCACGGGGCATTGATCGAGAACTTGAATGACTTGGATGCAGATATCGTCTTCATCAAGAATATCGACAATGTTGTACCCGACAAGTTGAAGGGTGATACCGTATTATATAAGAAGCTGATAGCCGGTGTATTGGTTGCTTTACAGCAAAAGGCATTTGCCTATCTGCAGTTGCTCGATAGTGGAAAATATTCCCACGAACAAGTTCTTGAGATGCTTCAATTCCTCCAGAAAAAACTTCATTGTAAGAATCCGGAGGTGAAGAATTTTGAGGATTCTGAGCTGGCTATCTATCTGAAAAAGAAACTCAACCGACCGATGCGAGTATGCGGTATGGTAAAGAATGTGGGTGAACCTGGTGGTGGACCGTTCCTGGCTTACAATAGCGACGGAACCATTTCATTACAGATTTTGGAAAGTTCTCAGATAGACATGAAAGATCCTGAAAAGAAAGAAATGTTCGAAAAAGGGACGCACTTCAATCCTGTTGATCTGGTTTGTGCAGTACGCGATTATAAAGGAAACAAATTCGACCTGACGAAATATGTGGATAAGGCGACTGGATTTATTTCATATAAGTCGAAGAATGGAAAAGAACTGAAGGCTCTCGAACTTCCAGGTTTGTGGAACGGTGCTATGAGCGATTGGAATACCATATTTGTAGAAGTTCCTTTAAGCACATTTAATCCTGTGAAGACTGTAAACGATTTGCTGAGAGAACAGCATCAATAAATGAGTGTTGAATTTGAAAATTTCAGAGGCTGTTTCAGAGCAAAAGAAAGAGACAAATTACCTGTCTCAATATCTCTTTTGTTTTGAAACATCCTCTTTCTTATTACAAAAGATATATTTAAAAGACAGATTACAATGAAGAAGATTTTGTTATTAGGTTCTGGTGAACTGGGTAAAGAATTTGTTATCTCAGCTCAACGAAAAGGACAGTATATCATAGCTTGCGATTCGTATGCTGGTGCACCCGCTATGCAGGTAGCAGATGAATGTGAGGTGTTCAGCATGCTCGATGGTGATGCTTTGGAACGTGTTGTGCGTAAACATCATCCCGACATCATCGTACCGGAGATTGAGGCTATTCGTACCGAGCGTCTTTATGATTTCGAGAAAGAAGGAATTCAGGTCGTTCCGAGTGCGCGCGCAGTGAACTTTACAATGAACCGTAAAGCCATTCGCGATTTAGCAGCTAAGGAATTAGGGCTGAAAACAGCAAAATATTTTTATGCAAAATCGCTCGACGAATTGAAGGAAGCTGCTGCTCAGATTGGTTTCCCTTGTGTAGTAAAACCGTTGATGTCTTCATCGGGAAAGGGGCAGTCACTTGTAAAGAGTGCAGACGAATTGGAACATGCCTGGGAATATGGTTGCAACGGAAGCCGTGGTGATATCAAGGAACTGATTATTGAAGAATTTATTAAGTTTGACAGTGAGATAACATTGCTTACTGTAACTCAAAAAAATGGTCCTACGTTGTTTTGCCCGCCTATCGGTCATGTACAGAAAGGTGGAGATTACCGTGAAAGTTTCCAGCCTGCACATATCGATCCGGCTCACTTGAAAGAGGCGCAGGATATGGCAGAAAAAGTGACACGTGCGTTGACGGGCGCAGGACTGTGGGGAGTAGAATTCTTCTTGAGTCACGAAAATGGCGTTTATTTCTCAGAGCTTTCACCGCGTCCGCATGATACAGGTATGGTGACATTGGCTGGGACACAGAACTTGAATGAGTTCGAACTGCACCTGCGTGCTGTCTTGGGACTTCCTATTCCTGGCATTAAGCAAGAACGAATGGGAGCCAGTGCGGTTATCCTTTCGCCAATTGCTAGCCAGGAACGCCCAAATTACCGAGGAATGGAAGCTGTGACTGAGGCAGAGGATACTTATCTGCGTATTTTTGGCAAGCCTACTACTCGTGTCAATCGCCGTATGGGTGTGGTATTGTGTTATGCGCCTTTAGGCAGTGACCTCGATGCCCTGCGTGATAAGGCCAAAGCGTTGGCTTCCAAGGTAGAAGTCTATTGATAAGAGCCCCCGTTTGCATAAGAATGGCACACTGATCTGAGCAATGATTTCTCGGAGTCAGGGTGTCATTCTTCTTTTTTGTTGTACGTTCATTTCAGTGTAAGCCTGAACACCTGGCTTTCTGTACCGAAGTCTGCATCGGGTAGAGAACTGCCGGGAGCGAACAGGCCATAAACCGACGATCCGGAACCACTCATCGATGCATAAACAGCCCCCAGCCGATAGAGTTTCGCCTTGATATCACCGATAGTGGGGAATTGTGGGAATACACTTTCTTCGAAATCATTAATCATATAGTCTTTCCATTTTTCTATGGGTAGCTTTATGATGTCTTTCAGGTTGTGTGCTGGATGTCGTGGACAGATGCGGGCAAAAGCGTCGCGTGTAGAAACAAAGACATTTGGTTTCACCAGCAGCAACTGCCAGCCTGTCAATGAGAGCTCGACAGGTGAAAAGATATTTCCGATACCTTCCGCATACGTCGGCTGGTTACGGATAAAGAAAGCGCAGTCTGCACCCAGGCGGGCGGCATATTCCTCCAGACAGTCCTCTGTCAGATGTAAGTTATAAATCCCGTTTAGCAGTTTCAGCATGAAGGCCGCATCAGCCGAACCACCTCCCAGCCCGGCTCCCGAGGGAATGTGTTTATGCAGATAGATATCTACGGGAGGCAAGTCACAACCTTCATCTTGTAGTAATTTATAAGCTTTCACAACCAGATTTTTTTCTATATCTCCTTCGATTGACAGTCCGCTTTGTGTAAGCGAATATTTCCCTTCATCTTCATGGCGGGTGCATACTTCCAAAGCGTCTTCTAGCGGGATGGGATAGAAAATGGTTTCCAGATTGTGATATCCATCAGGTCTTTTTTCAGTAATGTTCAAACCCAAATTTATTTTAGCATTCGGAAAGGTGATCATACTTGTTTTAAGTTAGTGGTTGTTCGCACAAATGTAACAATAAACCGGCAAACCACCGCACAAAGGTTTTATAAAAAGACGGGGATGAGGAGATAGAGTATGGAGAATTTCATGTATCTTTGTTTCCTCTTTATGTTAAAAGCAACAAGGGGAAAAGAAATGCATTCAATTAAACCGCTATAATTCAAGACCGTGGCAGAACAGAAACGAAACATACGCACATCGAGAAGCAAGACGCCGCAGCCGGTGACCGACTACGGGCGTATTCAGCCCCAAGCTCCCGAACTGGAGGAAGCTGTACTGGGTGCACTGATGATAGAAAAAGATGCCTATTCACTGGTAGGCGAGATACTGAGGCCGGAATCTTTTTATGAACACCGCCATCAGCTGATTTATGCAGCCATTACCGACCTGGCTGTCAATCAGAAGCCTGTGGATATTCTCACTGTCAAGGATCAGCTTTCCAAGCGGGGAGAATTGGAAGAGGTGGGTGGCCCTTTCTACTTGGCACAACTCAGCAGCAAGGTGGCTTCGTCGGCTCATATTGAATACCATGCCCGCATCATTGCTCAAAAGGCCTTGGCTCGTGAACTAATCACTTTCACCAGCAATATCCAGACGAAGGCTTTTGATGAAACGATCGATGTGGACGACTTGATGCAGGAGGCTGAAGGAAAGCTCTTCGAAATCTCCCAGCAGAACATGAAGAAAGATTATACGCAAATCAATCCCGTCATTTCCGAGGCCTACCAGTTGATACAGAAGGCGGCTGCGCGTACAGACGGTTTGAGCGGATTGGAAAGCGGATTTACCAAACTGGATAAGATGACTTCCGGATGGCAGAACTCCGACCTCATCATCATTGCTGCCCGTCCGGCTATGGGTAAGACAGCTTTCGTGCTGTCTATGGCTAAGAATATTGCCGTGAACTTTCACAATCCCGTCGCACTGTTTTCGCTCGAAATGAGTAATGTGCAGCTCGTGAACCGTCTGATATCGAACGTCTGCGAAATACCAAGCGAGAAAATTAAGAGCGGACAGTTGGCTGACTACGAGTGGCAACAACTGGATTATAAACTGCGTGATCTGCTGGACGCTCCGCTATACGTGGATGATACGCCTTCGCTCTCCGTTTTCGAACTGCGTACCAAGGCACGCCGACTGGTGCGCGAGCACGGGGTGAAGCTCATTATCATCGACTACCTGCAATTGATGAATGCCAGCGGTATGTCTTTCGGTAGCCGTCAGGAAGAGGTCAGCACCATTTCTCGTTCGTTGAAGGGATTGGCCAAGGAACTGAACATCCCCATCATCGCCCTGTCGCAGTTGAATCGTGGTGTAGAAAATCGTGAAGGAGAGGAAGGCAAGCGTCCGCAACTGAGCGATTTGCGTGAGTCTGGTGCCATCGAGCAGGATGCCGATATGGTATGTTTTATCCATCGTCCCGAATATTATAAGATTTATACTTCGGCCGATGGTACAGACTTGCGCGGTATGGCCGAAATCATTATAGCCAAGCACCGTAATGGTGCTGTCGGCGATGTTCGCCTGCGTTTTATCGGTCAGTATACCCGCTTCCAGAATCCGGAGGACGATTTGGTAATACCACCTCCTGGCGAAGGTGGAGGAACAACTTTCGGCTCTCGCATGAATGCACCTATTGGTAGTACGGCTACCCCTCCTCCTCCCACTGAAGCTGATTTCAATCCTTTCGGTGGGGTAGGTATGGATGGCCCCGTCCCGTTCTGACGACTGATGGCATGCCAGAAGAAACGTACCAGGCTATTACCCGCTTCGTACCATCTCCGTATTTTCTCCCTGTAAAGGTACCTGTAAACGGAGTTGGTACGGAGCAGGTACGGAGCGGGTTATTTGTTTGCATGGTTTTGCATGGTAAAATAGGGGATTGAACTTTTTAAAGCTGGTAGTCTGGTAAAGGTAACGATCGCTATGAAGATTTTACTGTATCATTCGCAGTACTCGTACGCCTGTCCAATTTTTGTTGTGACGGAACATTTGTGCAAAGGAGCCTTCGGACAGAACGACCTGTTTGCTACTGGAAGATGCATGGAGCAATTTCAGTTGTCCGTCGCGGTAGCAGGCAAAGCCGAGATGAACAACATCCAACCCGGCGATGTTGGTCGTGATGCAGAAGATATCACCGTCCTTGATCCAAGGAAGACCTTCGTCGGAGATTTTTTCTTTAGGGAGATAGTGAAAGGATCCTACGGATAGTTTTCTCTCGACATCTTTTATCTTTTTCACATTTTCAGGAGAGTCCTTCAGATGTCGGTAGGCGTTTGGATGGGTGGACATGAATGAAAGCTTCAGTGGAACAGTATCCGTGCTATTCATTGCTGTAATGTCCTCGATAAAGCCGTTCTGTACGCCGCTTTCTACCCATTCGGCTATGTAGTGCAGGCGTGAAGTATAGCCGTCAATGCGTCCGTCGCGATAGCGGATGCGCTTCAGGTAATCTTCCATTGCTCCACCGCGGACTGTGGCCAGCGACTGGGCTAATACATATTCTACGAATGTAGTGCAATCTACTTCTTCAAGATTCACAACTAACTGTTCTTCGTCGTTTATTTCCAATGTGTGAGCTACATAGGGCTTGCCCAGATAGGTAAGGGCATTGTGCAATATAAGCTGACAGCCGGGCTCTTGAGCACCGGCTGTCAGGGATAAAGAGGCTGCCGTTAGCAGCAGTATAAGGATCGATTGTTTCATTATCATTCAAATTTAAGTCCTTCGCGCAACCATTTTTCCAGTTCGCCTGTCCATTGGCGTTTGTAAGTGAACGCGTCGCGGAACCCCCAGCCGTGGCCACCGGTAGGATAGACATGCAATGTAGCCGGAACCTGATGTTGGAGCAAGGCTTCAAAGTAATGGATGCCATTGGCTGGAGGTACGGCTCCATCGTCAGCCGAGAGCATGATAAAGGCTTGGGGGGTGTGTGCGTTTACTTGTTTCTCCAGCGTGTATTTATCCTCCAATTCTTGCGAAGGATTGTTGCCCAGCAGGTTTTGGCGGGAGCCTCCGTGGGTCACGCCGGGTACCATCGAAATGACCGGATAGAACAATATCTGAAAGTCGGGGCGCGTCTCGTTACTGCTGTATAGAGTAGCTAACGAGGCTGCCAAATGGCCGCCGGCCGAGGCCCCCATGATTCCGATGCGGTCCGGTCGGATGTTCCATTCCTTGGCATGTTGGCGAACAAGGCGGATGGCTTGCTCGGCGTCGCTCAGCGGTACTTCATAATGGCCGTTCGGCATGCGGTATTTCAGTACAATATAGGTGATACCTTGGGCATTGAACCAGGGCGCCATGTCGTGGCCTTCGTGGTTCATGGCCAGACGGGCATATCCACCGCCGGGGCACATGATGATGGCCACGCCGTTGGGCTTGTCGGCTTTATAAACGGTAATGGAGGGTTTGATCACATTGGCTACCCGTCCTTCCTCGAGGTCCTCTTCTGTCCCGGTCAGGCCGTTGCTGTTGGGTGCTCCGGCGGGCCAGAGTGAAAGTTCAAACGTATTTTGTGCAGATAACATCGTTGCAACAGATAATAAGATTGAAAAAAAGATTGTTTTCATGAGCTTGTCCAATATTTATGATTTGATTTTCATGGATGCCTTGATGAAGTAGAATATCAGGATAGCGTAGGCTGCGAGTGCTACAATCTGTGACCACGTGTTGGCAATCCAGGCGTCGTTGACCAGATTGACGCCGCCGAAACGCATACCTGCACTGACTACACCCATCAGTGCACCGCCGGCGATGAAACCAGAGGCCAGCAATGTACCTTTTTCACCACGTTCGGCATTGACTTTGGCATCCTTGCTGCGGGTTGTCACATACCAGTTGATGGCACCGCCCACAAGCAGCGGGATGTTCAGTTCGAGTGGAATGAACATACCCAGGGCGAAAGCCAGTGCGGGCACTTTGAGCAGCGTGAGTACGATAGCCAATACGGCACCGATGCCGTAGAGTAACCAGGGGGCGGCTACACCGTTCATCAGCGGTTCGATGACGGCAGCCATGGCGTTGGCCTGCGGGGCGGCAAGCTGTCCGCTGGTGAAGCCGTAGGTCTTGTTCAAGATAATCATTACTCCGCCTACGGTAGCTGCTGAGACGATGGTACCCAAGAATTTCCAGGCTTCCTGCTTGATGGGAGTTGTTCCCAACCAATAACCGATCTTGAGGTCAGTAATGAACCCACCTGCCATAGACAAAGCTGTGCAGACTACGCCACCCATAACCAGTGCAGCTACCATGCCGCCGGGGCCTTTCAGGCCGACGGCTACCATGACTACCGAAGCCAGTATAAGCGTCATCAGCGTCATGCCCGATACGGGGTTCGTACCCACGATGGCAATGGCGTTGGCTGCTACGGTGGTGAAGAGGAAGGCGATGCCTGCCACGAGTAGGATGGCTACGACGGTGTGCAGCAGGTTGCCTTGCATCACGTCGAAGTAGAAGAAGAGGAACACCAGCACCAGTGTGATGAGGGAGCCGATGGCGATGAACTTCATCGAGAGGTCGCGCTGGGTACGGATGACGTTAACGTCGGCTTTCGACTTGCCACCCATTTCCTTAGCTGCTAGTCCCACGGCGCTCTTGATGATCCCCCATGACTTGATGATGCCGATGATACCGGCCATGGCGATACCGCCGATACCGATGCTCTTGGCATAGTAGGTGAATATCTGTTCGGGTGACATTTGGCCGACGGTCGCGGTAATTTCAGGGTTCCATTGGTTCAATACAGCATCTCCCCAAATGAGTGACATGCCAGGAATGATGATCCACCACACGGCCAGTGAGCCGAAGCAAATAATAGCAGCATATTTTAAGCCGACGATATAACCCAGACCCAATACGGCTGCGCCGACGTTCACTTTGAACACCAGCTTGGTCTTCTCGGCCAGCATTTCGCCCCACGAGCAGAAGCGGGTAGTAAAGTTTTCGTTCCACCAGCCGAAAGTGGCCACGATGAAGTCGTACAGACCTCCTATCAGACCGGCGGCCAGTAGCGGCTTGGCCTGGCTACCACCTTTCTCGCCCGACACAAGCACCTGTGTGGTAGCTGTGGCTTCGGGGAAAGGATACTTGCCGTGCATGTCGCTGACAAAGTATTTGCGGAAGGGAATGAGGAACAGAATGCCCAATACACCTCCCAGCAGAGAACTAATGAACACCTGGGCAAAAGTGACGGCCACTTCTTGCGGATAGCTTTCCTGCAAGATATAAAGGGCGGGTAGGGTAAAGATGGCACCGGCCACGATAACACCCGAACTTGCACCGATAGATTGGATGATGACATTTTCGCCTAAAGCATGTTTGCGTTTGGCGGCACTCGACACGCCGACGGCAATGATGGCGATGGGGATGGCGGCTTCAAAAACTTGGCCTACCTTCAGGCCCAGATAGGCAGCGGCAGCTGAAAAGAGGATGGCCATGCAGATACCCCACGATACCGACCACACGTTTACTTCGGGATACTTTTTGTCCGGACTCATCAGCGGGTTGTACGTTTCGCCCGGTTTCAGTTCTCGGAATGCGTTTTCCGGCAAACCGGTCACTTGTTCTTCTTCCTGTTTCATAGTAGAATGTTTGATATTGTTTTTTAGAATTAATAATAGGCTAGCTATGTACTCCTTATTTGGAGGTCAAAGAAAATAAAAAAAAGGGAGGTGTCAAAATTATCTGTGTCCTAAATGTGGTGAGTGAGGTCTGCAGCAAGTAAGGAGATAAATCTTTTGCCGAAAAACCGGACAGAACGTATGTGTCTGAAGATGGTGAATGGACACAGTACTTTATGGACTTCTGACACAGTGCTTCCTCAGGGTGTAACACAGTGCTTCATGAGGGTCTGAAGAAGTGCTTTATGAGGTGGTGAGAAAGTGCTTCGTGAGTGTGTCAGGAAGTGCTGTGTCAAAGGAGCTTCCTACAGCTGATGTTATTCTGATAAGATTAGGGAGGAAGGAGAACTGCAGGAAAAGAAAAAGGATGCCGTCGCAGTGTCGAGCATCCTTTTCGGTTATAGTTTGGTAGGTTTGTTTCTTATTTTTCGCCTTTCGGAGTCATATCTCCTTCGATGAACAGGCGCATCATTTCCGTCTTGGCATTTGTACGCAATGTAATGGACTTCTTGAAGTGACCAGGATACTTGCCTGTTCCGTTGTAAGTTACCTTGATTGTTCCTTTCTTTCCAGGTAATACAGGCTCTTGTGTGTATTCGGGAACTGTACATCCACAAGAGTCTACCGCCTGATGAATGACCAGGGGAGCGGCGCCAATGTTGGTGAAAGTAAATACACAGCGTACTACGGGTTTTTCTTCGGGGAATGTGCCGAGGTTGGCAGTGGTTTTATCAAACTTGATTTCAGCCTGTGCCATGGCATAGCCCATACTCAACAGGACAAACATCATATACAAAAATGCTCTCTTCATTTTTATTACACGTTTTCAGTTACTACGGCGGCAAAGATAAGCTATTTTCCTGTAAGTAACTTGTCTTTCGGCGTTTATTAGTATTTTTTACCTCAAGCTGCCGCCGATGATGTCGAGCAGTTCGTTGGTAATGGTCTGTTGTCGGGTTTTGTTGTATTGCAGCGTCAAGTCCTGAATGAGCTCGTTGGCATTGTCGGTTGCAGCCTGCATGGCCAGCATGCGCGCAGCGTGTTCGGAAGCGTTGGAGTCCTGAAGCACCGTGAATATCTTTTGGCAGAGTACCTTGGGAAGCAGTTCGGCTATCAGCTCGCTAACCGACGGTTCCACAATGTAGTCGTTGTTATAAGTTGCCATTTCTTTCTTGTCGGGATGCATTGCTACTTGCATGGCCATTTGTTCCAGATCAAGAGGGAGATAGTCTTCTTGCTGCAGCACTTGCGAACCCATGGACTTGAAATGGTGATAGATCAGTATGACGCGGTCTATCGCTTTTTCAGCATATAGTGCCAGCAAGTGTTCGGCCAGTTGGTAGGCTTCGGTATAGCAAGGTTTATCTGCCATGGACTGATAAGTTCCTTGAGGAGTATACCCTAGCTTCTTGACAGCTTCTTCTACCTTTTTGCCTACGGGGAAAAGGAGAATATTATCTTTACCAAGCGTGCTGTATTCTTCCAGCGTGTGTTCGAGCATTTTCACCACGTTGGAGTTGAAGGCACCGCACAATGAACTGTTGGACGAGAAGGCGACGATAGCAACTTTCGTTACGGGACGTACCTCGATGTAGGGAGATTCGACCGTGATGTCAGTTCCTAAAAAGTTCGTCAGAATCTCATTCAGCTTCTGCTGATAGGGATACATGCTTTCGATCCGTCCCTGTGCTTTGTGGAGTTTGGCAGAAGCCACCATCTTCATGGCTGAAGTAATCTGGCGAGTACTCTTTACGGAATTAATTCTATTTTTTACTTCTTTGAGTGATGCCATTTCTGTTTGATTATGAATGATATATTCTGGATTTAAGGCTATCGGTACAAGATTTTACCGACCTTGTACCGATGTAGCCAGAAGTCCGTCTGTTTATGAGAATTGTCTGGCGACCATTTCAGCCGTTTCTTCCAGCTTTTTGCATACATCGTCATCGATAACACCTTTCTTCAGTACATCGAGTACATCTTCCCGATGGTTCATCTCAAGTGTATCGAGGAAGCTGCGTTCAAAGTCGCTGACCTTGGCTAGCGGAACATTTTTCAGCAGTCCGTGTGTACCGCAATAGAGGATAGCGACTTGTTTTTCTACCGGCATCGGGCAATACTGTGGCTGTACGAGCAGTCGAGTATTCTTTTGTCCTTTGTCGATAGTGAGCGCCGTAACGGGGTCCATGTCGCCGCTGAATTTGGAAAAGGCTTCCAGTTCGCGATATTGTGCCTGGTCTATCTTCAATGTTCCGGCTACTTTCTTCATGGCCTTGATCTGAGCATTACCACCTACACGACTGACGGAAATACCTACGTCGATAGCCGGACGATTGCCTTGGTTGAAGAGGTTGCTGTCGAGGAATATCTGACCGTCGGTAATGGAGATTACGTTGGTCGGAATATAGGCCGATACGTCACCTGCCTGCGTTTCAATGATGGGGAGTGCCGTCAACGAACCTCCTCCTTTGACTTTGCCTTTCAGACTGTCGGGCAGGTCGTTCATTTGGGCAGCTACTTCGGGCTGATTGATGATCTTTGCAGCACGTTCCAGCAGACGGGAGTGCAGGTAGAAAATGTCACCCGGATAGGCTTCACGGCCAGAAGGACGGCGCAGAATCAGGGAAACTTCGCGATAGGCGACGGCCTGTTTGGACAAGTCGTCGTAAACAACCAGCGCATGACGGCCGGTGTCGCGGAAATATTCGCCGATAGCGGCACCTGCGAAAGGAGCATAATATTGCAGAGCGGCCGGGTCACCGGCTGTTGCAGCTACGACAATGGTATAATCCATGGCTCCATATTGGCGCAGGGTATTGACAATCGTGGCAACGGTAGAACCCTTTTGACCGATAGCCACATAGATGCAGTAGACTGGATCACCTGCTTCGTAGTTGGCCCGCTGATTGATAATGGTATCGATGGCAATAGCTGTCTTACCAGTTTGGCGGTCACCGATAATCAGCTCACGTTGTCCTCGGCCGATAGGAATCATGGCGTCCACCGCTTTCAATCCTGTCTGTAATGGCTGGTTGACCGGTTGGCGGAAAATGACACCAGGAGCTTTACGTTCCAATGGCATCTCACAAAGTTCACCACCTATCAGTCCTTTGCCATCAAGGGGAGCACCCAGTGGATCGATGACACGTCCCAGCATGCTTTCGCCCACCATGATGGAGGCAATACGTTTGGTGCGCTTTACGGTGAATCCTTCTTTGATTCGGTCGGTTGGTCCCAGCAATACGGCACCTACATTGTCTTCCTCCAGGTTCATCACAATGGCTTTAATGCCATTTTCAAATTCAAGCAGTTCGTTTGCCTCTGCGTTACGCAGTCCGTATATACGGGCAACACCGTCACTTACCTGGAGTACGGTACCTATTTCGTCTAGTTGGACGCGGGTATCGATGCCTTCCAGTTGTTTGCGTAAGACGTCAGAAACTTCGCTTACTTTTATGTTTTCTGAGATCATTTTACTTTCCTAATAATTTACTTTTTACTTTCCTAATGAATAAAGTGAGTCCAACAATCTTGTCTTCAAAGCGGAAAATTATACAATTCTGCGGTTCTTGTCGATGAATTGTTGTTTCACTTTCTTGATCTGGGTTGCGATGCTGGCATCCAGGCGAAAATCGTTGATGTCGAAGATAAACCCTCCTTCTATAGCAGGATTTACCTCCGTTTGCAATTCCATGCGGGCATGCAACAGGGAAGAGGCTGTTTGGCGGATACGTTCCTCCACTTCCTGACTGACTGGAATAGCTGTCGTCAGTTTGGCGGTACCAATATGTTTTCTTTGGCGATATAGCCTCTGAAATGACAGGCTGATATATTGAAGCATCCCTTCACGCCTGTTTTTCTGTATCAGTGCTATAGAGTGTTTGAACTCTTCGCTTGCCGGTTGTTCACCACAGGCTGCTGTACAGATAAGCGTAAACTTGTCTTCGGTAGAGAGAATAGGGTTCAGTAATGCTTCACGTAGTTCGGGATATGTTTCCAGACTATGTGCCAGTGTACTGAATTCTCTGTACATTATATCTTCCTTACCACTGTTGTAGGCATAATCAATCAATGCTTTGGCATATCGCATTGAAACAATTCCTATATCCATCTTTTCCTTTTATCTATCTCGTTAGTTCTTTTTGGGCGTAGTCAGCATCTCGTCGAGCATGCGTTCTATCATGTCCATTTGTTCGTGCTTTTCGTCCAATTTCTTACGAAGCACTTTTTCGGCAATGTCCACTGAAAGAACTGCCACTTGGCGATGGATATCGCGAATGGCTTCTTCCTTTTCTTGTTGAATCTGCATGCGCACTTCGTCCAATTCTTTTTGGGCTGCAATTTCTGCTTGTTTGCGTGCGTCGGCGATAATTTTATCACGTTCCTGCATCGCCTCCCGCAAGATGCGTCCCTGTTCCTTGCTAGCAGAAGCTATCAATGCTTCACTCTCTTCTTTCAACTGGGCAAGTTGGGCATTTGCTTCCTGGGCTACCTTCATGGACTG
>CAYQOV010000082.1:0-13366 GCA_964419245.1 uncultured Bacteroides sp.
CGAAAGAAGGTATCGATATCAGCGAGGTTCCTTTCAAGGACATTATTCATCCCAACGAATGCTTCGTGCTGAAAAGCGACCGAAACAGTGTTTTGGCCCGCTATAATCCGTTCAGCCATGCAGTATGTCGTGTCAACAAGTCGAAGAACTATGGCATTGAGCCGCGCAATGCCGAACAAAGCTTTGCCTTCGAGGTGCTAAATGATCCAAACATCAAGCTTGTAGCGCTGACGGGTAAGGCAGGTACGGGAAAGACTTTGCTGGCTTTGGCCGCTGCTTTACGGCAGATGAACGAATACAAACAGATTCTGTTGGCTCGTCCCATTGTGGCCCTGTCCAACAAGGACATCGGCTTTTTACCAGGTGATGCCAATGAAAAGGTTGCTCCCTACATGCAACCTCTGTTCGATAACCTGAATGTCATCAAGCATCAGTTTGCTGCCAGTTCCAGTGAAGTGAAACGTTTGGAAGATATGCAAAAGAGCGATCAACTCGTTATTGAAGCCCTGGCATTTATTCGTGGTCGAAGCCTGAGTGAAACCTACTGTATCATTGACGAAGCGCAGAATTTGACACCTCACGAGATCAAAACTATCATTACCCGTGCGGGCGAGGGGACGAAGATGGTGTTCACGGGCGATATTCAGCAGATAGACCAGCCTTACTTGGACAGTCAGTCCAACGGTCTTGTATATATGATCGACCGTATGCGTGACCAAAACCTCTTTGCCCACGTCAATCTCGTGAAAGGCGAGCGCAGCGAATTGAGCGAATTGGCCAGTAACTTGATGTAGCTTTAAATTCTACAAGAGAGTGTTAAACAATAGGCAATTTAAAATTGTAGAGTGCTCCTAAAAGTTGATATTAACTTTTAGGGCACTCTATTTTTAATGGCGTTATCCTCAGACTATAAACTCATTTTTACAGGAGCTGAGTTGGGATACTTTCTTTTTAGTTTTAGGGACGGGAAAAGACAGTATATGCAGGATCCTCTACATCCACCAGCATCTTAGTCAGTATCTTTTTGAGTTTACCTACCAGTTTCACTTCTTTGTCAGCTAGATTATTCATCTGATAAGGATCGTTTTTTCGATCAAAAAGATATTCTTCAGTAATGATTCCTTTCTTGAATTTGGCGACGTATGTGTATTGTTTGTTACGTATACCTCTTGCGCCAGTATCTGGATTTTTCCCAGTTGAGTTTACTTGGTTATACCGCATATATAGCTGATATTTCGGCATGTTTTTACGACTGCCCTGAATTTGTTTACTTAGGTTGCGGGTTTGTACCGAAGGAGGTATTTTATTTTCCAATCCCATCAGAGACAAAATGGTTGGACAAAAATCTTCAATGGACAATAACAGATCTTCGTCCACTCTTGGTGACAACTTACTACCCCATGAAATCATGAATGGAACTCTCATAGCCTCTTCATAAAAAATATTCTTTCCGATATTTTCGTGCATTCACATAGAATCACCATGGTCAGAGACAAACACCACAATCGTATTATCGAACATTCCGTTTCGTTTGAGTGCTTCAATAATTCGTCCGAATTGTTCATCTACTCCCGATATGCAGGCATAATAATCAGGCAGGCTTTTCTTGAAATAATCAACATACTTCTGATCTGCATTCCTGAGATGCGGCATTGCGGCTACAACTGAATCAACATTCAATCCTTTATAAAGTTCCTTATAATTATCGGGTACCAGTTCATAACCCGTATGAGGAGGATTCATGGATACCATCATGGCAAAAGGCTGGTCTGATCTCTTGATACTATCCAGATAATGAATGGCAAGATCGGCTTCATATTCAGGCCCCCACTGATTCACATAATAAAAATCATCGCGCCCGGCCTGGGTATTCCAGTACATGGGTTTCAGATGCCAGTCGTATGTACCATAAGCCACCCAATAGTCAAAACCATGTCTTCTGTGAGGAGGACACCATTCATTCCAGGCCATTTCCCCCTTATTATTGTAGCAGTCGATAAAAGGCTTCACAGGTTTGTCCAAATGCCATTTCCCGATATATGCAGTATGGTAACCTTCCGACTGAAGCACATCTGACCAACAAGTCAGATCTTCTCGTAGTTCAACATTCTGAGTGGCAGATTCTGACTGGCAATTGGTAATAACTCCATTTTTATGCGGATAGGCTCCCGAAAGAAACATTCCTCTTGCTGGAGAAGATACCGGATATCCACTTACGGCTTGGGTAAACACAACTGCTTCTTTGGAAAATGAATCAAAATTTGGAGTCTTTACTACTTCTTTTCCTCTGAATCCAAAGGCATCGCCCCGAAACTGGTCAGCCATTACAACCAGCAAATTAGGACGCTCGGAATAGGTGTTTCCCGAGGTTGTAGCAGCTGAAGAAGAAAGTTGATACAATATTGATGCAATAGTTGTAAAATATATGTTTACATTTTTTTCATGATATCTCGTGCTTTTTGATAGTAGCTTTAAAGTTCACTTACAAAAATAGTTATTTGACCGATAATATCAAACTGCTTGTGTTTCTTTTCCTAAAACTTTTCTCGTATAATTTGTTGTCAAAAAGCAGTAGAAGGTGAGAAACTTTTGCTAATTTTGTGACATCCATGAAAAAACGTGTAGGACAGTAAAGGTTGATAGCCCGAATTGAGTTCGTTGAATAGTCCTATTAAAATCTACATAGGTAAAATGATTTGAAAAAAACGGTATATATATTTTTTATTAATATCAATATTTCTAACAGATCTATGAAAAAATAAGTTTCTTATTGTGTTTTGGCATTACTTTAAACTGTTTTGCCATGGAACAGGCGTTTGAGAACAAAGTGAATAGTTTTGAAAAAAGTCTGGTCTATAAGGACATAAGTGAAGAGAAGGGGAGCCTTGAGAAAGTTGCAAAAGAATTGTTTGCAGATCCTTTGTGTACAAAGCTGAACAAGAGAGTGGGAAAAAGAAAAATCAGATCTTGCCCTAATGAAGAATTAAGGAACCTGGCTATGGCTTTACATAGTGGGCGATATGATACAAAGTTTCGCGTGAATTCCTTTAAACCGATATATAGCCCAGAAGCATTGGGAAAACTTTTGCATATTGGAAACGGATACAGTACATATCAGCATGTGACAGGTATTGTATTTAAGCCTGGGAAACATATTGTCGTTGTTGATGGGTTGAAGGAAGGAAGTAAACTGGGAGTGAAAGTCGCAGAACTCTTTGCTCCCAATCAGGGCGATAAGGATTGGAGTCTCCATTTTGAAAGGTTCGAACTTAAAAATGGTATTAACGTCATAGAGAAGACTTCTGAATGGACAGGACTTGCCTATATGGATTACTACTTCGACAACCCGGAAAAAGAAAATACGATTAAAGTACATTTTATCACTGGAGAGGTCAACGGATATTTCGATGCATCCGTAAATACCAACGAAGATTGGGACAGAATGCTTGCCAACGCTGTCTATCCGGTTTTCGATGCAACAGGAAGCAACATACATCTGGCCTACCCGGTAGAGGATCTGAAAAAATATGCACCTGGACAAGGAAAGGAGCTGATTGAAGTTTACGAACAGCTGGTATCCAAGCAACATGAAATCATTGGCTGGAAAAAATACAATCATATCACAAACAATAAAATCTTCGCCCGCGTCAACTACGGATACTACATGTTCCGCGACGGTGATGGCGTAGCCTTCAAGTTCGATACCATGAAACGTGTGGCCGATCCAGTTCACATGCGGACAAAAGATGAAGATGCCTGCTGGGGATTCAGCCATGAAGTAGGACACGTACATCAGTTGCAGACCTATCTCTCATGGGGTGGGCTGGGGGAAACCAGCAATAATATCTGTACAAGATATTGTACACAAGCTTTTGGGTATAAAAATAGATTAGAGAAGGCATTTTCTAATGCGGAAAAAACTTTTTTGGATGATAGTAAGGCAGGCACAGTGAGTGCTGCTCGAAGAAATGGCGGAATGAATGACTCCATTATTTCATCCCGTAAGAATAATCCGGATAAAGCAATCAGTTATTTGGAAACGGATGTTTTCGAACGCCTGGTTCCGTTCTGGAAATTGCAATGCTACTTTACTCAAAACGGTTACCCCGACTTCTATCCTGATTTATATGAAAAGATGAGGAACTCCGAAAAAGAACATCCTGAACTGAAGGACTTGGACAGACACGAAAATGTAGTCCCATTTCAGCTGAATTTTGTACGGGGGGCTTCTTTGGTCGCTGGAAAAAATCTTTATCCCTATTTTGAAGCGTTCGGCTTTTTCCAAATTTTGAAACTTTCATACGGAGATTACGGAGACTATAACTACGAAATGACGACCGAAATGAGAGACCGTTTCAAGAAGGAAATGGAAGAACTGGAAAAACAGCAATTGATCAAGCCGCTCACTCCGGAAGAACTCAAAGCTCTGCTTTATGCCAAAGAAAGAGAAATCAATTGATGATACAATCTGAATAAGTATAAACAATGAAAAGAATATATGCTTTATTATTAGGGGGGCTGTTGTTGACAACTTCCGTTTGGGGACAGGATAAGTCTTTATCTTCTTTATATGGTACAGGTACGTGGAATGCCGATTCGCTTGGCAATCACAGAGTGGTGGTTTCCGTTGACCAACCTTCAGATGCTGTTCTGGCTCTCATCCAATGGCGACGGAGAGATTTCAATCCGGAAAACAAGGATCTGATTGTCATTGATGCAAAGACTGGAAAGCGCATCACCAACGTATGTCGCTTTCAGATCAGCCGGGAAAAAGGTGAGGTCGTCTTTCAGCCGCAAACCGTTCCGGGGGACTATTATATCTATTACCTGAGAAATATTTCTTCAGGAAGCAAATATTATCCGACCGTAACTTATCCGGGATTTGAAGAAACAGCATCTGCCGAATGGAAAAAGGCTAACCGCCTGACAGGGAAAAAGGCTCCCGAACTACCGCAGGCTACTGTCAAGCAATTCCAGGCCATCAATGAATTCCATTCTTTCTACCCGATGGAAGTGATCGCCACTGCCAAAGAAAAAGACGACTTGCTGAAATCCAACCCAGATGATCCATATATCCTGTTTACGGAAGACCGGCGTTTCCCGATCCGCATGACAACAGATCTGCCCTATAAATGGATAGAAGACAACCGCCATGATTCTTTTGAGGGAACGGCAGACAAAGGAGAATATTACACCTTCCAAATCGGTCTTTGGGCGGCCCGCAAAGATGTCAACCACCTGAAGCTTACCTATTCTGCTCTGGTTAATTCACAAACCGGCGAATCAATCCCCGCTTCTGCATTCACCTGTTTCAACACAGGAGGTGTAGATGTCACCGGAAGTGTGTTTAAAAAAGATTGTTCCGTCCCCAAAGGAAAAGTACAAGCTCTGTGGGTAGGAACGATGGTTCCCGAACAGCTGACAGCCGGACAGTATACGGGAACAGTAACTGTTCAGGCTGCAGGAATGAAGCCCAAGCAGGTAAAAGTGACCTTGAATGTCACTGACAACCTGATTGCCAACCACGGAGACAATGAACCCTGGAGACATTCTCGCCTGCGCTGGCTGAACTCCCAGATCGGCTTTGATGACGAAGTAATCGCTCCCTATATTCCTCTGAATGTACAGGACAAGACCATTTCACTGCTGGGACGCAAAGTGACTCTTCAACCCAACGGATTCCCGGCACAGATCACTTCTTATTTCAAGGAAACACTCACCGAAATAGGAACAGAAGGACTGGATATCCTGTCCAGACCGATGGAACTCACAACCGGAGAAAACTGGGAGAACCTGGACTTCACCTATACCAAACGTAAGGCCGGTGCTCTGGGATGGCATGCCACCAATCAGAACAATCAGTTCATTATGAATCTGGACGCCCAGATCGAGTCTGACGGAAACATGGAATACAAGGTGGTACTTATTGCCCGCAAGGATGGTGAAATAAATGACATTGCACTCCGTACCGAACTGGCTCCCAACATTGCACAATATATGATGGGATTGGGAGAAAAAGGCGGCTACTGCCCCCAGAATCTGGACTGGAAATGGGGCGTTGAAAAAAATCAGGATGCCCTGTGGACCGGTAGTGTCAATGGAGGACTGCAACTTCGTTTCTATGACGACAAATACGAACGTCCGCTGAATACGAACTTCTACCACGAGAAACCGCTGCACATGCCGGTTTCGTGGTGTAACAACGGCAATGGAGGTATCAAGCTGAGTGCAGCAGGAAAAAACACCCTGATCAATGCTTATTCAGGAAAACGTACAGTCAAAAAAGGTGACCGCTTGTGCTTCTACTTCAACGTGCTGATTACTCCGTTCCGTACCATCAATCCCGACAAGCAATGGCAGGACCGCTATTATCACGGATATGACTTCATCGACAAGACTCATGAATTCGGAGCGACCGTAGTCAATATTCATCACGCCAATGCCATCAATCCGTTTATTAACTATCCTTTCCTGCGCACCAGAGAAATGAAAGCTTATATTGACGGAGCTCATGCAAAGAATATGAAAGTGAAGATCTACAATACAGTACGTGAACTTTCAAACAGCTGTACCGAGATCTTTGCCTTGAGAAGCCTCAACGGAGAAATTTTCTCCAAAGGTAAGGGAGGCGGATATTCCTGGCTTCAGGAACATTACGATCAGGATTACATCGCTGCCTGGTTTGCCTATAATGTGCAGGATGCTGCGATTGTAAATACTGGAGTGTCCCGCTGGCACAATTACTATATGGAAGGACTGGACTGGCTCGTCAAGAATGTCGGTATCGACGGACTGTACATTGACGACCTGGCTTTCGACCGTATGTCCATGAAACGTGTACGCAAGATTCTGAACCGTACCAATCCCGGTGCCATGATCGACTTGCATTCAGCCAACCAGTTTAATGACAAGGATGGCTTTGCCAACAGTGCAAACCTGTATCTGGAACACTTCCCCTACCTGGACCGCTTGTGGTTCGGCGAATATTTCGACTATGACATGCCGCCCGAGTTTTGGATGGTGGAAGTATCTGGTATCCCTTACGGACTGATGGGAGAAATGCTGTGGGAAGGTGGAAACAAATGGCGCGGAATGCTGTATGGCATGACCGGACGTAACCCGGGATATGGGGTGGACAACCGTCCTCTTTGGAAATTCTGGGATGAGTTTGGAATGAAAGGCAGTGAAATGATCGGTTACTGGGTGAAGGACAATCCAGTCAAGACCGGCAGAGAAAAAACACTCGCCACCATTTACCGTAAAACCGGAGCCAAGACACTGGTCTCACTGGCTACATGGGAAGATCACGATGTAGATGTCACCCTGCAAATTGACTGGGCTAAACTGGGCTTGGATCCGGCCAAGGTATCTCTGCATGCCCCGGCTATTGAGAACTTCCAGCCCGAAAAAACTTGGAAACCTGGAGACACCGTAACTGTTCCGAAAGGAAAAGGATGGCTTATCGTGATTGAATAACCGAAGCCCTCCATCGAATAAAAAACATTTATCACATGAAAAACAGAATACTAACCCTGACAATCTGTGTCTTCTGCTTGGCTCCGCAAGGATTTGCCCAGCATGTATCTGTTCAGGAACAGACAGAGATCCTGAAAACCTATAAATTCTCAGATCCGAATCCGGTAGCAACTCCTTCCAACCTGTTCTACCCCTACTTCCGGTTTGACGGATTTACGGCCAAAGGTGAAAACCGTGAATGGAAGACTGTTGAACTGGAGAATGATTACATCAAAGTTACCCTCTTTCCGGAAGTAGGCGGAAAGATATGGGGAGCCGTGGACAAGACCACCGGTAAAGACTTTATCTACAAGAACGGAGTTGCCAAATTCCGTGATATCGCCATGAGAGGTCCCTGGACCTCTGGCGGTATCGAGTTCAATTTCGGTATTATCGGACACGCTCCCACCTCCAGCACTCCTGTGGATTATCTGGTCAGACAAAAAGATGACGGCAGTGTAAGCTGCTACCTCTTCTCCTACGAATGGCTGACACGCACGGCCTGGACTGTGGAAGTCAATCTGCCAAAGGACAAAGCTTACTTTACAACCCACACCACCTGGTACAACCAGTCCGATGTTGATCAGCCTTATTACCAGTGGATGAATGCCGGATACCGGGTCGGCCAGAAAGCTGAGTTCTGTTATCCGGGCGACCATTTCATAGGACACGGGGGTGAGGTTTCCTCGTTCCCGGTAGATGAAAACAACCGGAACATCGGATGGTATGACTCCAATAATTTCGGCAATTCCAAGTCTTACCACGTTCTGGGATATTACAATGACTATTACGGCATCTACTGGCACGGAGAAGATTTCGGATCCATCCATCATTCCAATTTTGATGAGAAACTGGGTATGAAAATCTTCCTGTGGGGACAGTCCCGTGAAGGAGGTATCTGGGAAGACTTGCTGACCGACCAGAACGGCCAGTACATCGAACTGCAGTCCGGCCGAATGTTCAACCAGCCGGCTTCCAACAGTGCCTACACCCCTTACAAACATCATTCGTTCGCACCTCAGGTGACGGATGCATGGACCGAATACTGGTATCCCGTCAAAGGAATCAAAGGAGTGTCCAAGGCCAGCACCATCGGAGCCTTGCACGTAATGCGTGAGGCTGACGGGCTGAAACTGGCCTTTTCACCGCTGGAAAAACTGTCAACCGATCTCAAGATCTACAAAGACCAGCAGCTGGTGGAAACACTGTCTCTGACTGCCAATGTCATGGAACCGGTCATCCTGACTTCCCTGAAAGGAAAAGACATCCCCGAAGGCCACCTGAAAGTAGTCATCGGAGACAATCTTCTGGTCTACTCGGATAATCCGGAAAACTTCGACCTGAAGCGTCCCATGACCCTTCCCGAAGATTTCAACTGGAATTCTGCTTTCGGACTTTATACCCAGGGAGAGCAATGGCTGAACCAGAAAGTATGGGACAAGGCAGAAAGCTACCTGAAGAAATCCCTGGAACAGGATGCCAACTTCTCACCGGCTCTGGTACGCCTTTCCTCCCTCTATTACCGGGAAGGCAGATATCAGGAAATGATTCCCCTGCTGGAACGGGCTTTGGGACTGAATACCTATGACGGAGAAGCCAATTACCTGTACGGACTGGCCAACCGCATGCTGGGCAATGCAACAGAAGCGAAAGCAGCCTTTGCCATTGCCACTTTTTCAGCTTCAGTGCGCACTGCCGCTTACGAACAGCTGGGCGAAATGTATGCCTACGACCGGAACTGGACCAAAGCCGAACAATATGCAAAGAAGAGTCTGACTTATAATGCCATGAACCTTCATGCCCGTCAGTTGCTGACCATGATTTACAGAAAGACTGGCAGAACAGAGCTGGCGAAAGAACAGATCAGCCAGGTGCTGGATCAGCTGCCTTTGTATCATGGTCTCCGATTTGAAGAAGCCTGGCTGTCCGGAAATCATACTCCGGAACAACTTGCTTCATTCGCTTCCCAGATCCGTAATGAACTGCCGGCCGAAACTTATCTGGAACTGGCCGAATGGTATGAAAGAACCGGATGTGAGGAAGAAGCCATCGCCCTGCTCACCTGTGCCGGAAATCATCCGATAGCCCTGTATCAGAAAGCCTGGCTGCAGAGCAGACAAGGTGCAGCTCAGGGAGCCCGGGAAACACTGGAACTGGCTAATGCCCAGTCACCGGATTATATCTTCCCCTTCCGGCCGGAAACCCTGAAATACCTGGATTGGGCTGAATCGCAGTCAGCCAACTGGAAAATCAACTATTACCAGGGACTGATATACTGGACCAACCAGCAGAAGGACAAGGCACTCCAGGAAATGAACCTGTGTGACAATGCAGACTATGCACCTCTGTATCTGTCGCGCGCACAACTCAAGGAAGGCGAATCCAGACTGGCAGACCTGATAAAAGCCGAGCAGACAGATCCTTCGTGGAGAGCCGGCATGGCCTTGCTGAACTATTATACCGCAGAAAGCAACTGGGACAAGGTAGTAGAAACAGGCAAAAAGTACATCCGGAAATATCCGGACAACTATTACATCGGACTGAAATATGCCAACGGTCTGTGCGAAACCAGACAATATGGTTCCTGTATTTCCCTGTTGAGCAAGATGCAGGTGTTACCGAACGAAGGTTCCTATGCCGGCAGGGCCGTATACCGTGCTGCCAACCTCTACCAAGCAATGGATCAGTTCAGCAAACGCCGGTATGATGCAGCCCTGAAATCCATAAAAGCCTCCGAAGAATGGCCGGAAAACCTGGGTGTAGGAAAACCTTACGACGATCAGATAGACAAACGGTTGGAAGATTATCTGGAAGCCAAGGTATATGAAAAGAAAGGAGAAACGACAAAAGCCCAAACCCTGCTGGACAAAGTATCTTCCCATCCTACTTCCACCCGCAATTTCGAATCAGCGCATTTGCTGACGGCACTGGCTTTGCGTGACACAGGCAAACAGGCAGAAGCCGACAAGCTGGTTGCCTCCTGGAAAAAGGATTTCCCGGAAAGCAAACCGGCACAATGGTGTGCTGCAGTTTATCATGGAAACATGGACCAGGCTAGAGAACTGTTGAGCAGCAGATATGCTTCCAACGAGACTACTCCCTGGGAAACCGGCTACCGGGATACAAACTTTGACCTGATTGCAAGATTATTCTCGGGAGTGCCCAAGTGACACTTTACGCAGCTAAAGTAGATGTTTAGCGTGCTAAAATGCATGTTTAGCGTGCCAAAGTAGGTGTTTAGGAAACGCAAAGAGGGACATGTGAAACTTCGGTTTTGCTTTCATCACCATCCGTTTTTTGAGAAACTCTCCGTAAAGCCTTCACGCTTTCACATTATTGTAAGTTCTTGTTTTCAAGTATTTTATGGTGAAGGATAGATTTCACAGGGAAGATGGTTGGTTTCACGGATGTTTTGGAAAAGAAAAAGAGGATAAAACCAACGGCTTTATCCTCTTTTTCTATATTGTCGCTAGATAATACTTATTCGTGTTGAGCGAAATACTTCAGGAATTGCGTGCGTTCGAAAGTATTCACACCCTTTACATCGCCTACGTTCAGTTTACCCTTGAACTGGGCGATGCTTTCCATGCCCTTGTTTGCCATCCAGTCGGCCACGAACTTGTTGTATTCATTGATGACGGCAGATGATTCTTTGTAAAGAACACTGCAAATTTCTACGGCGGAGGCTCCTGCCAGAATAGATTTTACAATGCCCTCAGCTGAGTGGATGCCACCTGAAATGGCATAATCTATCTTATTGACTGCTGCCGAGGCAATGCCGGTCCAGCGAAGCGAGTTGGAGAGGTCGGCCTCATTGCTGAATACATCACCTGCCACCTGCGTCATCTTGTCGATATTGATATCCGGCTGGTAGAAGCGGTTGAACAGTACGACAGCTGCAGCTCCATTGGCGTAAAGCTGGTCGATGAGGGCCACGGGATTCGTCAGATTGCTGCCCAGTTTCATGATAACGGGGATTTTAACCGTTTTCTTGATGTGACGCAGGATGTCAATGTGGCGCTGTTCAAAGCTACCATAGGTGTATTGTACATCAGTTTGTAAAGCTAGAATATTGATCTCCAGCGCATCGGCTCCGGCTTCTTCGATCTGCTTGGCGAAGTCTGCCCATACGTCATCTTTATAGCAGTTGATGCTGGCGATAACGGGGATGTCGCACACCTTCTTGCTTTCACGTATCAGGTTGAGATATTCACCTAGTTTGTGGTGGAGGATGTAGACAGACAGTTTGTCTGCAGCTTCGGGTGACATGGACGGGTCATCGTTCTGGTAGACTTCCATCATGATCTGCTCTTCAAAGAGAGACTTCAGTACGATAGCTCCTGCTCCTGCTTCGCAGAGTTTCTGGTTCTTGGCTGCACTGTCTGTCAGACCTGAACTGCTGACGATAATGGGATTTCTAAGGGAAAGCCCGGCAAATGTTGTTTGTAACGTTGTTGCCATGATGTTTTATTTTTTAGATTAATAAATTCGTTCTCCGAAAATTTTGCTTCCTACACGTACCAGTGTGCTTCCTTCGGCAATGGCTTCGTGGTAGTCGTGAGACATGCCCATCGAAAGTTCGCAAAAAGCATCGTCGTCGGCAAACCATGTGGATTTTACTTCACGGAAGAAGTTGCTTAAGGAACGGAATTCCTCCTTGATTTGTTCGACGTTGTCCGTGTTGGTGGCCATGCCCATGAGCCCGCACAGACGGATGTGCTGAAACTGACGCCACTGGCCTTCGGCCAGCATCTGGCGGCATTCGTCGAAGCTGAAGCCGAATTTGGTCTCTTCGCGGGCGATGTGCAGTTGGAGCAGGCAGTTCACCCTGCGTCCGGCTTTGGCTGCTTGTTTGTCTACTTCTGCCAGGAGCTTGTAAGAGTCGATGCCGTGAATCAGTGCTACGTAGGGCACGATGTATTTCACTTTGTTGGTCTGCAGGTGGCCGATGAAATGCCATTCAATGTCTTTCGGCAGACTTTCATATTTGGCCGTCATTTCCTGCACCTTGCTTTCTCCGAAGATACGTTGTCCTGCCCGATAAGCTTCTTCGATGGCTTCGTTCGGGTGGAACTTCGATACGGCTACCAGCCGTACGCCTTCGGGCAGTTCGTTCCGTATTTCTTTGATGCGTTCTCCAATCATATTTTCTTTTGTTTTTTATACTTCCGGCTTGTCATCGGGCTCAGCGCTGTAAGGATACACGTCCATAAGTGGCGTTTCGGCTACAGAGGCTATTTGATAATCGGCCATGGTGCCCTTCATCCCTTCATCCAGTTTCTTTACGGCATCGCGCAAATCGGCGGCTTGTACCAATACTTGCGTAGATGTTTTTTTCTCTGCACCGCTCTTTTCATCGAGTGTGATAAAAATGAGCTTGCATTTGAACCAGCGGTCGGCAGCTTCTTCATCGCAGGGGAAAAGTTCGCTATAGTTGGCACGCTTGATGTCGGCTACAGTGAACTCACCGCTGATGAAAGGAGTAATCTCTTCGATGATACGTGCTTCGGCTTCGGTAAAGCTGAGTGCATCTACCAGATAGGGCTCCGTAACCTTCTTGTTCATGCCGTTTTCCATTGTTTTTTCATATCGAATCTTGCATTCGAACCATGTATGCATTGCCATAATTTTCAGTCTTTTAGTTTTCTATCAATAAAAATTGGTCGGTTAATTCCCCACAAAGATAAAACTTTTCAAACGAAGAATGCAAGATAAGGTTTAAGATTTGCGCAGAGTGTCTGATTTTCTGTTATAGTTATTGTTGTGGACGGGTGGAATAAGAACGGGACGAAACATTCTCTTAACATGATTGAAATAGGTGCTTCCAAACTTTTTCCTACTTTTGTTTGTT
>CAYQOV010000083.1:0-13193 GCA_964419245.1 uncultured Bacteroides sp.
ATCGGAATGTAGCGCAGTTGGTAGCGCACTACGTTCGGGACGTAGGGGTCGGGCGTTCGAGTCGCCTCATTCCGACAGAAATACGGCAGATGATTTTTTCATCCGCCGTATTTTTTTACATCATCCCCATCAAGGCATGGGCTTCAGTCCTTCCCAACGCACATCCCATGTACCATTTTTTGGAAAACCTGGGTTATGCACCTCGCATCCATCCCATCCGGCACACATCATGGCAATAGCCGTCAGCAGACCGCCATTGCCAGGCAGATAACAACGCAGACGCCCATCCTGATAATTATGCCCGTTCGGTAGGTATGTATTGGTGCGTTTCTCCATCAACAAGGCACCTACGGCCTTCTCAGGTTCACCCATACGGGCGGCATTCATGGCGGTCATCGGATAGTCCCATCCCCAGGTCTTTCCCCAATTCCAATTGTCCCACACCCAATGGAGCGTATTTTTCATATAATCTTCTCGAATCAAAGAATTCATCGGCAGGATTCCTACGGCCCCCAATACAGCCATATGATCGCTCGTGAAGCGTATATCCTTATATGTATCCGTAGCATCTTCTGAAGCCAAATACAATCCTTCCTCATTATAAGCCAGAGGGGAGAGTTTGTCTATCAGTTCGTCCCATGCCAGGTTGCGCTCCATGCCTGCCCGTTCACGCCACTTCTGAGCCACTTGCATGGCATAGTGCCAATAGGAAAGTTCGAAAGGAGGATTGATAGTGGTAGCAGCACGAAGAGTTTCCTGAGCAGGAATGCATCCTTTCAAGAGGAAACGTGCCCCCATTTCGTCATACGTAGCAAAGGAATACATGAAAGCTGCCGTCTCCTGCACTAATCGATTATAACGACGGATAATTTCTTCTGAAGGATGGGCACGATAAACCAATTCGGCCAAATAAATGAAATGAGGCTGTTGCCATATCAGGAAAGAACCCACATTCGAAGGAGCTTCCATTCCGCTGGGATCTGTCATTTTCATCCAACGTACACCTTCAAAACCTTGACGACGAGCTATCTCACGAGCAACGGGTTCAACCGTCTCATACCACCCCAACGTACGCTCCAACAAATTCTCATGCCCCCACAAAGCAAGCCAAGACTGATGCCACCAAATCATCTCCAGATGAAATTTTCCAAACCAGGAATTATATGTCAAACCTGTTTCCTGTGGCGGAAAACTACCAGCAGATTGAATAGCCAGAAGGTATTGGGACAATACCACGCGACGTTCCAACTCCTTAGCTCTAGGATCGGTGCAATGAGAAAAATCAACGGCAGCACCATTTGTCCAAAACTCTTTCCAATGGGCAGCACTCTCGATGGAAGTTTCTTTAAAAGTCGGTAGCGTTTCAACTACAGACGCATCGGACGTTTCCTTAAGAAGTTCGGAGGTAAAACGACAAGAGAAAGCCAATGTATCCGCTTCAGGTTGCAGAATGTAATAGTTCCTTTCTTTCTCCAACAGATGGGCTTTTCCTTCCCAAGAGAGAGTCACGTAATAAGATGTTTCGTCCAATGTACGCTTCAAGACCGCACCTTGAGCATCCTGACGCACCACTTCCGTTGCATGCTTGTCATTAGCCAGCCAATCGCAAGCATCGTCCGAATGCTGGCCAGTAGGATAAGGAAAACGAAGATTAATGCCCGAACGGGCCTCATCCACAACCTTTGCCGAAATCATATCCAAAGTGGGATGGCACACCGTCTGTACCTCGTAGTCAACACCATTCAGCGTAAAATTGCTACTTACTGTTCCCTTCCACATATCAAGACTTTGACGCACATCAGTCAAGTCTTCTACCTCCACACTATCTCCCAATTCCAAACCAACGACACCCAAATGCAGGCGATGTGGATTCATCCGCAACCAGTTGGAAGCATCTTGCTGACGCCCTGCCTCTTTGAACTGGCAAGCATAAAGTTCCTTGTGCCCACGGCCGAAATCAAACTCTTTCAACGCATCTTCCGGCTGAAAGTTTTGAGGATTTGGGAAACTATGCCACCCCCACTGGCTCTGTGTTCCTAAAGGCACACCTTTGGAATAGCGTTCAGGGAAAGTCTGCAAACCCGTCACGTCTACCGTAAAGGCAAACTCCCCATTACCCACAGACAATGAAGCCAATGAATCGAACGCAGAAACCTGCGGATTGTTTCGCGCCACCAACGCCTCGCGATCAATAGGCTCCTGCCTTTCAACACCGCAAGCCGCCAAGGTGCATATCAGAATCGAATAAAAAAACTTTTTCATGGTATCCAATACAAATCTAAATAACAAATGATACTTTTAGCACTCCTAAAACATAGAGATACGGACAGGAAAACACCCTTTTCCTAAAAAGGAAAGGCCGCACTCCCTATCCATACAAAATTGCCCGAAAAGGAAGTACAGCCTTCGCATCGCTCCATAACCCTAAAATGGAGGCAACACATGCTAATTATCAATAAGCCTGACGATAAAGAGTCTCGATATCTTCGATGGAAGTAGGACGAGGATTACCACCCGTACAAACATCGTTGAAGGCGTCGATAGCCAACTGATGCAGGTCTTCCTCGCGAACACCAATCTCGTGCAACTTCTGAGGAATGCCGATGCTCAATGACAACTGGCGAACAGCATCAATAGCCGCACGCACACCTTCAGCCTCACTCATGCCTTCCGTATTGACACCCATAGCCTTGGCTATCTGAAGATACTTGGGAGCAGCCGGAGAATTGGCGTTATACTCCATGACATAGGGAAGCAGGAGGGCATTGGCCACGCCATGAGGCGTATCATAGTGGGCCCCCAACGGATGGGCCATCGAGTGTACGATGCCCAAACCTACGTTGCTGAAGCCCATACCTGCAATGTATTGAGCTTGCGACATGGCTTCGCGCGCAACGGTATCATCGCCATTGTCTACGGCCGCCTTCAGGTTGGCTGCAATCATTTCGATGGCTTTCAACTCAAACATGTCGGACATTACCCAGGCACCAGGCGTGATGAAACTTTCAATAGCGTGGGTCAAGGCGTCCATACCCGTAGCGGCGGTCAGTCCTTTCGGCATGGAGTACATCAGTTCGGGGTCAACGATGGCTACCGAGGGGATGTCGTTCGGATCGACACAAACCATCTTCTTCTTGGCATCCTCGTCGATGATAACGTAGTTGATGGTCACCTCGGCCGCCGTACCAGCAGTGGTAGGCAAGGCAAAGGTAGGCACTGCCTTCTGACGGGTGTTGGCCACGCCTTCCAAGGACTTCACATCGGCAAAATCGGGATTGTTCACTACGATACCGATACCCTTAGCCGTGTCAATGGAAGAACCGCCTCCCAAAGCCACGATGAAATCGGCACCCGATGCCTTGAAGGCCTCTACACCATGTTGTACGTTGGCAATGGTCGGATTGGCCTTTACGTCGCTGAACAGTTCGTAAGGGATATTATTCTTTTCGAAAACTTCGATTACCTTGTCGGCTACATGAAAACGGATCAGATCTTTGTCGGTTACAAAAAATGCTTTCTTGAAACCTCTGCGGGCAGCCTCAACGGCAATGTTCTCACGACATCCTGCACCGAAATAGGATGTCTCGTTCAATATCATTCTATACATAATACTTGCTTTATTTAGGTAAGTTAAACGCTACAGACATCTCCTTCATCTGCTCCTGGCTCATGCCGTCGGGCTCGAAGCCCATGTTCTTAGCGGCGATATAAATCAGGGCGGACTTGTTCAGTACATCGATCTGGTCGAAAGCAGCCATGACATCGACATCGACCGCAAACACGCCATGCTTTTCCCACATAACGACGTCATAGTCGTCGAGTTCGCGAATAGTGGCCTCGGCCAATTCTACTGAGCTGGGCAATTTATAAGGGATGATGCCCAAACCACGCGGACAGAAAGCTTTTGTCTCAGGGATCATGCTCCACAACAAATTGCTGGCAACGTCTTTTTCCAAGAATTTCTTGTTGTGCGACATGGCCACCAACTCGATAGGATGTGTATGAACAGATGCCTTATAGGGAAGGCCTTTTGAAATCAAATAATTGTGTACACTCAAGTGAGAAGGAAGCTCGGAAGTGGGCATCACAGGGCTGTCTGCAATGATCACATAGCTGGCGCAATCATCGAGAATGCGGATGATAGAGCCATTCTCCATCGGACGGCGTGCCAAGTCGCGCATACGCTTCTGGGTACCCTTGCAATAGAAATAGCATCCTTTCAGGTGAGGGAGCACGGCTCCTATCGGTTTCACTTCGCTAATGGCAGGCATCGCCTTGATGGCGTCGTCCACATATTCGGTCACATTTACTGTAATGTTACCGCCATTGCGTTCGGCCCAACCTTTTTGCCACAAATAGCCAGCCACTTCGGCTACCTTTTCTACTTCGGCTGCCAGAGCCGGACGATTGTTCAAAATTGATTCCATAAATACTCTTTCTAAACTACAAATTTACAATAATTCAAGACTGCGCCATGGCCACTACTACGATAGAAGCGACCAATACAACCAAGCCTATGACGAGCACCGAGATGGTACGTGCCCCACATCCTTTCCATTCTTTCAACAAGATACCCCATACGTTACTGAACGTGACGTTCAACGACATCAGGATACTCCACGAGAAAGCGAGCAGGACAGGACTTTCGGTCAGAAAACTTTTTCCCATCTCCAGGCCGAAGAATTGCGAATACCACAAAACGCCTGCCAAGGCGCAGAACAACAGGTTGTTTACAAAGATACTACTTTTCACTGAAAAATAGTCCTTGCCAGTCTTGTTCTTTACATTTTGTTGAATACAATAAGCTGCATTGGTGCAGAAGCCTCCCAAAGTCACCAGAAAAATGACGGGCAAGCCAGCATACAAAGGCTCTACCCCACCAGCCAAAGCCGCTTCTTTGATAGGTGTACCAGCATCGAGGCCCAAGGCAAAACAAGCGCTCATCACACCAGCCAGCAAGGCTACCAGCAGACCTTTGGTCAACGCAAAGTCCTTAACCGCAGCCTTCTTCTCTTCTTCCGTCATGTTTTTCGAACGAAGACTACCTGCATAGCCGATCGTAGCAATACCCGCCAACGTGATGCATACACCAATAAGCAACATCAGGCCATCACCATGCAAAAGGTTTTTACCTGCAAACAAAGCAGGGAACAATGTACCAAAAGCCGCACAAGTACCCAAAGAAATGCTTTGTCCCAAAGCGACCCCCAAATATCGCATGCTCAACCCAAACGTCAATCCGCCTACGCCCCAAAGTATTCCATAAACAATGGCAGGAAGTGCACCACCCGAGCTCCACAGATCGAGCAAGTTTCCTCCGTCAGGTATGCCCAGGAAAGCCCCCAACAAAGGGAAAACCAACCAGGCAAAAACGCCCTGAACCAACCAAAAGCTCTCCCAAGACCACTCCTTCACTTTATTAATGGGCACATACGAACTGCTCTGTCCGAAGCTGCCAATCGCTATAATCAACAATCCTATCAGTGTATTCATGCTATTTATTCTTTTGTATACAGCAGAAAGGGACAAGCGCCTTCCGACACTTGTCCCGTCCTACGATGTATATTAATTACGTTTGGAAGTAACCTCCGCTTCATATTTCTCAACTTCTGCGATGAACTCCTCGCCCACAGGTACATTGTTCTTCAAGCAGAACATATCCCAAACGGCATTCCAAGGCAACGACTTGGCCTCTTCCAACAGAGCCAGGCGTTCAAATCCCTGGTCGTTAGCTTCATACTTGCGCAATGTATCCAACGGTTCCAACAGGGCTTGGAGCATACATTTCTGTGTAGCACGGCTACCGATGACATAAGCACCTATGCGGTTAATGCTTGCATCAAAGTAATCCAAACCGATGTGTACACGATCCAACGCATCGCAACGTACGATTTCCTTGCACAAATCCAGTGTATCATCATTCATGATGGTTACGTGGTCGCTATCCCAACGTACAGGACGGCTAACGTGAAGCATCACTTCGGGGATAAAGAGAAGCAAAGAAGACAACTTGTCAGCTACGCTTTCAGTCGGATGGAAGTGGCCGGTATCCAATGTCACAATCTTGTTGTGGCTTGCACCATAAGCAGTATAGAAATCGCTTGAACCCACAGTATAGCTTTCCAGTCCAATCCCAAATACTTTAGATTCTACACAATCCTTCATATTCTTGTACTCAGTGGCAAAAATTTCATCCAACGAGTTCTTCAGGATTTCACGATACTTCATGCGATTGACGGTGATGTCTTTACTACCATCGTGTATCCACAGGTTCATGATACAAGGATCGCCCTGGCGCTTACCCATTTCTTCGGCAATGGCACGGCAACGCTTGGTGTGCTCAATCCAGAAGTCACGAATAGTCTTGTCAGGATTGGAGAGAGACAAGCTACCGCTTTTCGGATGTGAGAAGGAAGTAGAGTTGAAGTCGAGCTTCATATTATGCTCGGCTGCCCATTGCATCCAGCTTTCAAAATGCTTGGGTTCTACCTGATCACGATCTACAAACTGGCCGCCAAAATCGCCATAGATTTCATGCAAATTCAAACGATGGTTACCAGGAATATAGCTGGCAGCCTTCAACACATCCTGACGAAGTTCTTCAATGTTGCGCGCTTTGCCGGGATAATTACCGGTAGCCTGAATGCCACCTGTCAATTCGCCAGCCGACTCAAAGCCAGTCACATCATCAGCCTGCCAGCAATGCAGGGAGAGTTGTACCTTCTGCAAGGCGTCCATTGCCTTGTCTGTATCCATACCGATGGCCGCATAACGTTCCTTGGCCACTTCATAAGCTTTTACAATCAGTTCCTCTTTCATGATTTTACCTATTATATATATTATCGTAAATACGTTTAAATTGGGCGTAAGCTTCACTCCATACGGCATCATCTTGAGGCTGGAAAGTCTTCAAAGGAATGGATGCCGCTACCAGCTTGCGCATGGAAGGAACATCCTGAGCCTTGCCTGCCGAAATGGCCTGCAACATGATGTTTCCGATAGCGGTAGCCTCTGACGGGCCTGCTACTACGGGAATACCTACAGCATTGGATGTCCATTGGTTCAACAAGTCGTTGCGGCTTCCTCCACCTATTACATGCAACGTGTCTATCGGACGGGAGAACAGGGCACGTAAATCATCGAGAACCTGACGATAACGCAATGAAAAACTCTCGAAAATACAGCGTACAATCTGACCACGGGTTTCAGGTACCGGCTGGCCGGTAGACTTGCAATAGTCTTTGATAGCCTGCTCCATATCCGACGGATTGGCAAACGAAGCATCATCTGGATAAATCAAGCTACGGAAAGCTTCGCAGGCATTCGCTTCTGCTATCAGCTCGGGATAGGAAGTCTCGCCCCATTGCAGACGGCAACGCTCGAGCAGCCACATGCCGCAAATATTCTTCAGAAAACGGATGGTGCCTTCCACACCACCCTCATTGGTGTAATTCAATGCTTCTGTCTCAGGAGTTATGATAGGCGCATCCGCCTCTATACCCATCAACGACCATGTACCGCTACTCAGGTAAGCAAAATGGCTACTCTGGGCAGGAACGGCGGCAACGGCAGAAGCCGTGTCATGTCCGGCTACGGCAATCACTGGTATGGCACCCAAACCTGTCATACGCTGCACTTCGGCCGAAAGTTCACCCACCTTCTCGCCCGGATAGACAAAGCGTCCAAAATGGGACTCCGTAAGACCTACAGCCTGCAACAATTCGTTTTCCAATTTGCGTGTTGAAGCATTGACCAATTGGGCGGTAGTCGCAATGGTATATTCGGTCACCATCTCGCCCGTCAACAAATAACTCAAGGCATCGGGGGTAAAAAGTATTTTCTCAGCGGCAGCCAACGCACTATCACCCGCACGTCGCATCGCATCCAGCTGGAAAAGTGAATTGAAGTTCATCACCTGAATACCCGTCAACTCATAGACATGCTTCCGAGGTACGCGCGAGAAGAAAGCTTCTGGTGCACCTTCCGTATGTGGGTCGCGATAGGAATAAGGCTGGCGCAAGAGATGTCCGTCTTTACCTACGCACACGAAATCCACCCCCCACGTATCAATACCAATAGAAACGATCTCTACATTTTCCTTGCGAGAGGCCAATTTCAGACCTTCAATGATATTGCGATAGAGTTCATAAATATCCCAATAGAAATGTCCGTTTACTTCAATCAGATGGTTAGGAAAGCGATTGACTTCTTCCATTTCCAAACCATTCGAAGTAAAACTTCCTAAAATAGTACGACCGCTGGTTGCTCCCAAATCAACCGCGAAAAAGCATTGTTTCATGGTCATTAGTTATATATTTTTATTGATGATACAAAAGTAACCGTTTATCCTTCAACAAGTGATGTCTATTTTGATACTAAATCTGTTATATTTGACAATCACCTTTTTCAAAATAAACGAAGGATAAACAGATCACCTGCTAAATTCATTCTTCCAAATTCTTCATCGGTATCAGCGAGACAGGTCCCAACAAGCCACTCGGCATAGGATCCCAACCTGCATAATTCCCTTCTTTATAGTCCAATGCCGCAATATTGATATCCTTGAAAATACGCCATTCAACTCCACGTTTATCCATATCAGCTATACGGTTAGCAGGCAAGTTCGTCACTTCAATTTCCAGTACATTCTTACCCGCACGCAGGTATTTGCCCACCTCGCAACGGTAGGGAACAGCCCATAATGTAGCTACTTCAACACCATTGATACGAACACGTGCACTCTCGCGGACATCTCCCAACGAAAGTATCCATCCAGAAGCATTCTCAGGTGCATCCAGCTTAAAGCTCTTAGTATAGCAAGCAGTCCCCATCGTCGTACGCGCACCTTCAAAATCTAAATCAGTCCAAGAACCTAACGCAACCGCATCAGGTACATCACTTACCGTCGGCATACTCTGTACAAAACGGAATTTCCATTCACCATCCAAACGGATTTGATCCTGCATCGGAGTAGCATACGTCCATGCCTGTACTTGTACATCATCTTTCGTAAACGTTTTTAATATCAACGATTCACCCGACCGCATCTGCATAAATACTTCCGTTCTTCCGTCCTTTTGACGCAGGCGAGCCTTTCCCGAAGTACCATCCATCGGATTATAAAAAATCGCCGACCGAGCCTCTATCGCCAAGGGTATCCAGGCTTCTGTATCCCGATCTGTCAAAGCAGCTATAAAATAATGATAACCTTCGGCATGGCTCCTGCGAATACAACTCAATCCATATTGAGTTTTCATCACCTCAGGAACAGCAGAGGTTTGCGCCAAAGTCTGTGCATAATCTTTGCCAAACAAGATATGTGCACCACCCGCCATAGATTGCATTTTTTTCCAAACGGCTTTAAAAGCGCTTCTACGACTCTCCAAATCCCCAAATCCAGGCACATCTTCAGGATACTGATCCAAGAAAACAATAGTAGCCCCCTCGTTAGCCAGCTGGCAAAGCTTTTCAAGCACATCTGCCGGCATCAGACGAACCCCAGGTACCACTAAAGCTTTGTATTTAGCGCCTCCCGAAGTTTCTAGCCTACCATCGCGGAAGCACAAGGTACGTACAAATGCATCTGATATATAGTCCATGTCATAGCCGGCATCATTGATACGATGTACTGCCTCGATAAATCGGGGAGCTCTTTCGGCCATTTTATGAATATCAAACATTAAAAGACGTCCGTTTTGTTCCTGCCACATGTCGTACACGGGTAAATATACCAAGAAATCGTTGTCCGGCTTGCCCATCTGCAAGAAACTTTGACAGCGCGTGATGTACTGAAAGAAAGCGGGTGCGTCACGCCAGATACTATTCGTCGGACTCATATCGACCGTCGCATAGAATTTCCACCCCGGCCAGGCAGCATCAGCAGGAGAATAAGTGGTGCCATGGAAATAAGCATGGTTGACACCCGAAACAAACATCAGGTCGATATCTGGCTTACACTGAGATAAGGAGGTACGAAAATGTTCCGTCAGCCACGTAAATGTTTCAGAAGAAGTATAAGGTTTTCCCGCAATATGTGCCGCCGAGGAAGCATATTTCAACATAGACAAATCCGAGTCATTCGGACGAGTCAACGAATCCTTACGCAGACCCTTAATACCAAAATCAGAAAGGCCGAATCCTTCACACTCAGGAATATCAACCGTCGCATACAGATCAATCAAGTTGCCAGGAGAGCCATGTGCCTGGTTACGCGTCTTTGCTCCATGTCGATGAGCCCACTCCGTCCATTGGCGCGTAAAATTTTCCTGGAGCATTTCAGCCAATGTTTCACGATAGTCGGATACAATGCGGCGTGCCGCATCCGTCCGCTCCTCCTCCGACAGGAACTCAGGCAGATATTCTTCCAATTTATACCCACGCCGCGACAAAAATTCGTCGAATAGTCCTTTCGTCCAATCAGCTCCATAAACTTCATAAGAATCATTAAAGAAGTTATGAGGGTAAGGAATATTCCCCTGCATGCCTCCAAAAGCCTTATCAAAACGGCCTAAATAACGTTCAACAGCCTCATGCGAAAAGTGATTCATCACATATCCTTCCCCGCCAGGAGCAGCCCGTTTCACCTTTTGGAATGTTTTACCACAGAATGCGGCGATCAGTCGCCAGTTTCCCTTAGGAGCCTTCCAGTCCAACCGGCCTTCGTACACCTTATCGGTCAGATCCAGACATTTTCCATCTTCCGAAAAGGCCATCAACCTCTCCAGTACGGCATAGGGTTTCTGTTTGGCATCCGTAGTCTCCACCTTCTGCTTCAGGTGCTCACCTTCCTTCAACTGATATTCTTCGATAAGCAGACGACAGGCGGCATCCTCAATAGTCACTTCTGGTCCTCCAAACGGCCAACCTGTACCCGTATTCATATCCATCTGCATACCCAACCTAGCAGCTTCACTTTCTGCATGCCCCAACATTTCCATCCACTGAGGAGAAAGAAATGAAATATCACGTGCCTCGTTTCCTTTAACACCATAAATGGGAGTTATTTCCATTGTACCCATACCAGCGGCAGCATATTCTTCCAAATTGCGGGTAAGATTCGCCTTATCAACGGCGCTTCCCATCCACCACCAACGAGCGCCCGGCTTAGCCTCAACCGACATTTCCGGCCATGCGATATCTTGGGCGCTTAACAATCCGCATGCGCCCAAAGCCAGTACACAAGTCATCAATCGTTTATTCATAATATTCACAGGTTTTGTATTGGTAAATAAATCAGATTCATTTTTCCATATGACAAAAATACACAACTTTCTCCAAAACTCCTCTCTTTATTTTGGCTGTAATCTTATTGATTTTGCCACTTAGCAATGCCAAGTTATCTTTTAAAGTATATATATGAAGAATTAAGCCCTAAAAAAATGCTCATTTTTGCATATTCTTTCAAATATATTCTCTAATTTTGCACCCAGTTAGAATAAACATGCAAAAAGATGAAGAAGAAAGCCAATCGGTTAGACGCCATCAAGATGATTATTTCGAGTAAGGAAATCGGTTCGCAGGAAGAGCTGCTCCAAGCCCTGGGGCAGGAAGGATTCGAACTGACGCAAGCCACTCTTTCGCGCGACCTAAAGCAGCTAAAGGTAGCCAAAGCGGCCAATACAAATGGGAAATATGTATACGTACTCCCCAATGACATCATGTATAAGCGCCACAACCACCAAAGCGCAAGCGAAATGCTTATGTCTAGCGGCTTCGTGTCGTTGCAATTCTCGCATAACATTGCTGTCATCCGTACCCGCCCCGGCTATGCCAGCAGCATCGCTTACGATATTGATAACCGCGAATGCCCCCACATCCTCGGAACCATCGCCGGCGACGACACCATCATGCTAGTACTGGCCGAAGAAACCTCACATAACGACGTGCGCACTTTCCTCTCCGAAATCATACCGAATATTTAAACAAAACAATAAGATAGAAATGGATTCTAAACAAATTGATGTGATGGTGGCAGACGCCTCACATGAAGTTTATGTGGATACAATTCTCGACACCATAAGGGAAGCCGCCAAGAAACGCGGCACAGGAATTGCCGAGCGCACACACGAATATGTAGCCACCAAAATGAAAGAGGGAAAAGCCATCATCGCCCTCTGTGGCAATGAGTTTGCAGGCTTCACCTACATCGAAAGCTGGGGCAACAAGCAGTACGTAGCCACTTCCGGTCTGATTGTCCATCCCAAATATCAGGGTATCGGACTGGCCAAGCGTATCAAACAGGCCTCCTTCCGCCTGGCACGCCTCCGCTGGCCGTGGGCCAAGATATTCAGCCTTACCAGCGGAGCGGCCGTCATGAAGATGAACACCGAACTGGGCTATGTACCCGTCACTTTCAACGAGCTGACCGACGACGAGGCTTTCTGGAAAGGATGTGAAGGTTGCATCAACCACGACATCCTGGTGGCCAAGAACCGCAAGTTCTGTATCTGCACGGCCATGCTCTACGATCCCGCCTTGCACGAGGACGACAAAATCTAAATAAAACAATAAACACATATTGAACAATGGAAGCAAAGAAGAAAAAAGTAGTGGTCGCTTTCAGCGGCGGATTGGATACCTCGTTCACCGTGATGTATCTGGCCAAGGAGAAAGGTTATGAAGTATATGCAGCCTGTGCCAACACGGGCGGATTCAGCGCCGAGCAGCTGAAAACCAACGAAGAGAATGCCTACAAGCTGGGTGCCGTGAAGTATGTCACCCTCGACGTAACGCAGGAATACTACGAAAAGAGCCTAAAGTACATGGTCTATGGTAACGTGTTGCGCAACGGTACCTACCCTATCTCCGTCAGCTCCGAACGTATCTTCCAGGCACTGGCCATCGCCCGCTACGCCAACGAAATAGGCGCCGATGCCATTGCCCACGGCTCTACGGGTGCCGGCAACGACCAGGTGCGCTTCGACATGACCTTCCTCGTCATGGCTCCGGGTGTGGAAATCATCACCCTGACCCGCGACATGGCCTTGAGCCGCCAGGAAGAAATCGACTACCTGAACAAGCACGGCTTTGCCGCCGACTTTGCCAAACTGAAATATTCCTATAACGTAGGTATCTGGGGCACGAGCATTTGCGGAGGCGAAATCCTCGACTCGGCACAGGGTCTACCAGAGAGTGCCTACCTGAAGCATTGCACCAAGGAAGGCTCCGAGCAGCTGCGCCTCACCTTCGAGAAG
>CAYQOV010000084.1:0-13143 GCA_964419245.1 uncultured Bacteroides sp.
TTGCGTATATCTGCGTTGTGGAAAGTTCTCGATGTCCGAGTAGCTTGCTTACGGTATAGATGTCCGTCCCCAAATCCAACATCATCACGGCGAATGTGTGCCTACCGCAGTGGAACGTGATTTTCTTGTCTATGCCAGCCCGCAGTACCCAGTTCTGTATGGTCTTGTTGGTGCAGTCGGGTGTGAATACGTCCGTGAAGATATAATCCTCATTCTTGCCACGCTCTCCCATAATATCAGCCGCCTGTTCCGTGATGTCGAGGTATTCCTGTCCTTTGGTTTTCTTCTGTCGAAAGATGATGCGGGTAAAATCTCCCTGCCTGAACACGTCGCCCCATTTGAGCCGCAGGATGTCGCTGCGTCGCAGTCCTGTCAGGCAGGAGAACAGGAACGCCCGACGAACACCGTCATAGTCGCAAGGGGTGTTCACGAGCTTTTTCAGTTCTTCGAGTGTCAGGTACATTCGTGTTCCTTCTTCTGCCTTGAACCCGTCAATGCCACGGCAGGGATTGACGGCAATTATACGATCATCGAATGCTTGGTTCAGGCAAGCCCGCAGTTTGTTGAAATAGCTCACTTTTGAATTGCGGGACAGCAAATATTCCTTTTCCCTGTGCCGTTTGTCGTGCGCCCAAGCGACAGCCCTGCTTTCGAGGTAATCCTTGAACCCCTGCACCCATTCGGGCGTTATGTCGGCAAATGTGATTTTCTCCCGCTTTTCATAGATGCGCAGGTGGTGGAGGCACGAATACCAATTTCCCCAATTTCCCCTGCTTTCTTCCCCGAGCCGTTTTTCGCATAGAGATTTGTAGTAGTCGAAAAACAGGGTTTCGGTGGCGAACCCGTTTTTGAACCCGAACTCGCCGTTGCGAAGTTCGACAATCCTTTTCGACTTGATAGCCTCCGCCAGCTGGAGCGTCTCTCGGTTTTTATCCTTGTCAGCCCGTGTCCGTTCAGGTATCAGGTACAATTTCAGATACTCGTATGTCCGCTCCCCGTTCAGGTAGATGTCGAGGTAGAGTGATGTGTTCCCCGACTTGGTTTTTCGCCTCCGCAGCTTTATTGGCTCTTTTGAATTTCCCATGTTTTTGTTGCTTTTGTTGCTCCATTGTTTCCGAGTAACAAAAGTACAACAAAATTACAGTAAATCGGGAGTAACTTAAAACAAATAACCTTAAAATTTCAATCGGTGTAAATTATTGAATAATAGTGAGATATTTACTCCTTTTTACTCCCAATTTACTCCGAGTTACTTTGCTGTTTTTGTCGTCTATTTTCCGATGCAAAAGTGCTTGAAGATGTTTCCCAGCACCTCGTCCGTCTCGATGGTGCCGCCCACAATCTCGCCCAGGTGGTGGAGGCACTCACGCAAGTCTTGGCTCACGAAGTCGCCCGAGAGGCCCGAAGCCAGCCCGTCCTGTACGCGGTGGATGGCCGTGAGGGCGTGGGTCAGCGCTTCGTAGTGGCGCACGTTGCTCACCACTACGTCCGTTTGCGACAGGTCCGGCAGGGAGGCGAAGTCCACCAGCCGCTTTTGGAGGTCGGCCAGCCCGTCTTTCTGCTTGGCGGAGAGGGGCATGACGAGGGCGTTGTCGGGCAGGTCGTCGAACGCAGGCGTAGGGGCGTTGGTCGAGGGCAGGAGGTCGGCCTTGTTGAGCACCAGCACGAGGTGCTTGCCCTCGCATCGGGGCAGGATGTCGGCACGCAGCTGGCGGTATTGCTCGCGGGCGCGGGTGGCGTCGATGACCCACAGGACGATGTCCGCCTGCTCCAGTTTCTGGAAGCTCCGCTCGATGCCCAGGCTCTCGATGGTGTCGGTGGTCTGGCGGATGCCGGCCGTGTCGATGAAGCGGAAGGTGATGCCGCCCAGGCTCAAGGTGTCTTCGATGACGTCGCGCGTGGTGCCGTGGATGTCGCTCACGATGGCGCGTTCTTCGTTCAGCAGGGCGTTGAGCAGGGTGGACTTGCCCGCGTTCGTTTCGCCCACGATGGCCACGGGGACGCCGTTCTTCAGGGCGTTGCCCACGCTGAATGTGTCGGCCAGGCGGGCGATGACCTGCTCCACACGGGCGGCGATGGCCTCGAGCTCCGAGCGGTCGGCAAACTCCAGGTCTTCGTGGTCGCTGAAGTCCAGCTCCAGCTCCATGAGCGAGGTAAGATGCAGGAGCTGGTCGCGAAGCAGGGCGGCCGAGGTCGAGGCGATGAGGTCGGCCACGGCTTCGGCCTGGCTCAAGTCCATCTTGCCGTTGAGGAAGGCGCGCTGGGTGTATTCGCCCGGCCCTGCGGCACGGCACCCCTGGCCGATGAGCAGTTGCATCACCTGCTGGAGGATGTAGGCCGAGCCGTGGCAGGAAATTTCCACCGAGTCCTCGCCCGTGTACGAATGGGGCGCGCGGAAGAGGCTGACCAGTACTTCGTCCACCACTTCGCCTGCGGGCGAGAGGATTTGGCCGAAGGTCAGGGTATAGGCGGCCCGTTCTGCCAGGGGGTTGCCCGAGGCAGGTGTGAAGAGGCGGTCGGTGATGGCTATGGCGTCGGGGCCCGACACGCGGATGATGCCGATGGCTCCGCCTGGGGCGGTGGCGATGGCGCAGATGGTATCTTGGTTCATTTTCTCTTTGTTGACGATGTATTCTGTTCTCAGATGCGGTCGAGCACCGTCTGGATGAGCGTGTCGATGGTGTTCTTGTAGCCCGTGTTGGCCTCTTTGATGAGGCGGTTGGCGATGACCATGCAGACGGTCGTGGCCTTGTGTCCCAGTAATCGTGACAGACCGGCGAGGGCCGAGCTCTCCATCTCGAAGTTGGTGATGTGCATGCCCTGGTATTCGAATTGCTCAATCTTCTCGTTCTGTCGTGGGTCGGCCAGGGGGATGCGGAGTTCGCGTCCTTGAGGGCCGAAGAAGCCTCCTGCGGCGATGGTGACGCCACGCACCATGTCTTGGCGGGCGATGCGTTCGACGAGTTCGGCATCGGCATCGATGACGTAGGGGGCGGGGGCGCAGAGGTTGCCCGTCCATCCCATGTGGTTCAGGAAGGCGCGTTCCATGGCGAGGTCGCACACGGCGTTTCGCCCTGCGTAGAAGTTGAGCAGGCCGTCGAAGCCGATGGACTTGGCCGAGCAGATGAAGGTGCCTACGGGTGTGTTGGGCTGGAGGCCGCCGCACGTGCCGATGCGCACCACCTGGAGCTGGCGGAGCTGGGGCTTCACTTCGCGCGTCTGGAAGTCGATGTTGGCCAGGGCGTCGAGCTCGTTCATCACGATGTCGATGTTGTCGCATCCGATGCCTGTTGACACCACCGTGATGCGCTTGCCCTGGTAGGTACCTGTAATGGTGCGGAACTCACGGCTCTCTACCTCGCACTCGCGGCTCTCGAAGTGGGATGCCACGAGGGCCACACGACCGGGGTCGCCCACGAGGATCACTTTGTCGGCCAGCCATTCGGGTTTCACATGCAAGTGGAAGACGGAGCCGTCTTCGTTGATGATCAGTTCGGAAGAAGGAAAGTATTTTTTCATATTCGGAATGGGTTTAAAAATGGGTTACTTGTTATTTTTATCTCATTTGTTCAGCGGCGTATTGCTTCCACCCGTAGTGGGGCGGGCAATGGTCTCGCGCATGTCCGTATCGGCTTGGATGTTCTTCATGCGATAGTAATCCATGATGCCCAGGTTGCCGTTGCGGAAGGCTTCGGCCATGGCTTTGGGTACTTCGGCTTCGGCTTCGATAACCTTGGCGCGGGCTTCTTGTGCCTTGGCCTTCATTTCCTGCTCGCTGGCCACGGCCATGGCACGACGCTCTTCGGCCTTGGCTTGGGCGATGTTCTTGTCGGCATTGGCCTGGTCCATCTGGAGGGCAGCACCGATGTTCTTGCCTATGTCGATGTCGGCGATGTCGATGGAGAGAATTTCGAAGGCCGTACCTGCGTCGAGTCCCTTGCGGAGCACGAGCTTCGAGATGGAGTCGGGGTTCTCGAGCACGGACTTGTGGCTTTCGCTCGAGCCGATGGACGAAACGATGCCTTCGCCTACACGAGCCAGTACCGTGTCTTCGCCTGCGCCACCCACCAGCTGGCGGATGTTGGCACGAACCGTCACGCGCGCCTTGGCGATGAGCTGGATGCCGTCCTTGGCTACGGCGGTCACGGGCGGAGTGTCGATGACCTTGGGGTTGACCGACATCTGAACGGCTTCGAAGACGTCGCGCCCAGCCAGGTCGATGGCGGTGGCCATCTGGAAGGGCAGGTCGATGTTTGCCTTGGCGGCCGACACGAGGGCGTGTACCACCTTTTCGACGTGTCCGCCTGCCAGATAGTGGGCTTCGAGGCCGTCGCGTGTGATGTTGCTCAGGCCTGCCTTGTGGGCTTCGATGAGCCCTGGCACGATGACGTAGGGAGGCACGTTACGGATGCGCATCAGGAAGAGTTGCACCAGCGAGATGTTGACGCCCGACACCTTGGCCGAGAGCCAGAGGAAGAAGGGCACATAATGGAAAAACAGAATCAGAAAGATGATGCCTCCCACGACGAGGAAGGCGGTCAGGTACAAAGAGCTTGTGTCCATTTTCAGTCTTATTTAGAGGTTGACAAATTGAGTTTCGAATATCACAAATCACAAATCACAATTACGCGTTTCGGCTGACAAAGATGGTGCCGCCTGTGATGCGTACTACTACGACAGGTGTCTTTTCGTCCAGAAAGCCGTCGGCCGATGTCACTTCTACCAGATGGCCGGCGATGTTGGCTTGACCTACGAGGGCCAGGCGGGTCTGTGTGATGCCAGTATCACCCACCTGCACACTCTGTTCGGCCGAGCGATCTACCGAGCCAGGGATGTCGGTTTTGAGCGAAATGCGGTCCAGCGTCTTGGAGCGCATGAACCATATGAGCGACCCCACACACGCCACGGCCGAGATGCTCAGCGTGACGAAGCCGCCCGTCATGCCCAGTCGGGTGAAGGCGTAGTAGTTGGCAAAGAGGTAGCAACCTCCTGCCAGAATGCCCGCAATGCTGATGCCGGGGATGACAAAGAGTTCTACCAGAAACAGGATGATGGCCGCTATGAGCAGCACGGCGATGATGGCAATGTCCATATGCTTAGCGTATAAAGGGTTAGTGGATTCCGATGGCTTCCAGTTCGGCTTTGCGGACGGCTTTGGCAGCCTGCTCTGCTTCTTTGGCCAGTTTCTGTACATGCTTCTCCAAGTCGAGGATGGCGGGTGCCATGCGTGCCTGCTCCGTGCGGTCGGCGTCGGCATAGGCTTGGCGTGCCTTGTCCAGCTGCTCCCGTTGCTGGCGGAAGCTCTGCTCCAGCTGGCGGTATTGGTCGAACAGGGCTTTGGCCTGAGGCGAGCGGAAGTCTGTGGTCTGGTAATAGGTGTGGTCGTCGTTGACGATGAATTCGAAGTCGCGGACGGGCTTTTTCACCTGCTTGTCATTTTCGGCCACGGCGGCCAGTCGTTGGCGTGCCTCGTCCACCAGTGTGGTGTCCGTCCACGTCAGGCGGATGTCCTTTAGGGCGGCCAGGCAGCGCAATGCTTCTTCGTCCATGTTCTCGTAGTCGTAGACTTGCTTCGAGGGATTGGGGATGAAGACGTAGACACAGACTTTGCCTTCGGGTTGGTAGCGGTCGGAGGCAAACCATCCCAGGTTGTTGTATTCGTCGACGACGTACATGTAGTCGTTGTAGGGCGAGTTGAAAGGCATGCCCACGTTCTCGGGCACGAGGTAAGTGTCCGTATTGGTGTTGTAGCGAGTGACGAAGATGTCGGTTCCGCCCATCGATTCGGGGCCGTCGGCGGCGTAGTAGAGGGTAGTACCGTCGCCCATGACAAAGGGATAGCCTGCATTGACACCCTCGTTGATACTGCCTGGCAGGAGGACGGGTTTGCTCCATCCGTCGGAGAGGCGGGCGCTACTCAGAATGCCGAAGGTGCTGTCCGGCTGGAGCTCGCTATAGTAGCGCTTGTTGCCCAGCTCGTTCTCGTAGACGGTACCGCCCGTGCGTCCGTTGTCTGCAAAATGGTCGGCATAGCGGCTCAGGGTACCAGCTTCGGGCCCTATCTTGTAGGCTTCGAGGAAGTTTTGCTTGTCGCACACGAAGCTATCGACCACGCACACGCGTTCCACGCCCTTCAGCATGCGCGAGTGGGTGTGGATGGCGGAGAGGAGGAGTTCGGCTTCGGCCGTGTCGCGACGGCGGCGTTTCAACTCGTCCAGGTAGTCGGTACACACCTCTTCGGCCTTGTCGTAGCGGTAGGTGCGGTCGTAAGCGCGTGCCAGGTGATACTGGCCGCTGGCCACACGGCGGCGGACGGCTGTTTCCAAGGGTTTCACGGCCGATTCGGGATCGCCCGTCTCCAGGCAGCATACGCCGTACCAGAGGCTATAGTTGCCGTTCGAGGGTTGCGATTTGTAGTAGCGTTCCATCACGGGTTTGGCCTCGGCATATTGCCCAGCCTCATACCAGGCTTTGGCTTCGTTCAGGCTTTGCGCCGAAGCGCCTGCGCCGCCCAGCATCAGTGCCAGGCCGAACAGGCATATCGAATTCTTGAATATCTTTTTCATATGTGGAAGTCATAGGTCATTTGCGTCCAAAGATACGAATTTATCCCAAATAATATCCCTTCGCGTCTCCTTTTCTTCCTCAATTCATTCTTTTGCACTACTTTTGCGCCCGCAAATCGAAGGTTATGGCAAAAAGGACGGAAGAACAACAACTGATGCTTCGCATTGAGCGGCGTCTGATGAAGGGTATCGTGGACTATGGCCTCATTGAGGATGGCGACCACCTTCTCGTAGGCCTTTCGGGCGGCAAGGACTCGCTTGCCCTGACGGAGCTTTTGGCTCGTCGTGCGCGTATCTACCGTCCGCGCTTCACGCTGACCGCCGTCCACGTGGTCATGCGTAATATTCCTTATAGTATCGATGCCGATTACCTGCGCTCCTTCTGCGAGGAGAGGGGAGTGCCCTTCGTCTTGCGCCAGGCGGAGTTCGACGCTTCGACCGACACGCGCAAGTCGCCCTGCTTCCTCTGCTCGTGGAACCGTCGCAAGGAGCTCTTTACCGCCGCCCACGAACTGGGTTGTAACAAGATCGCCTTGGGGCACCACATGGACGACATCCTCGTGACGCTCCTCATGAACCAGACCTTCCAGGGCGCCTTCTCCACCATGCCGCCGCGGCTGGTGATGAAGAAGTTCGACATGACCATCATCCGTCCCCTCTGCTTGGTGCACGAGGCCGACCTCGAGGCACTGGCCGCCGCCCACGCCTACCGCAAGCAGGTGAAGAACTGCCCTTACGAGCACGATTCTCACCGTTCGGACATGCGCGACGTCCTCCGCCGCCTAGAGGAGATGAACCCTGAGGCGCGCTATAGTCTTTGGGCCAGCATGACGAACGTGCAGGAGGAGCTTCTCCCGCCCAAGATTTGATAGTAACAATTAATATTGATAGATATGAAAGCATTCTACACCATCCTCCTGCTCATCGTGTCGAACATCTTCATGACGTTCGCCTGGTACGGCCACCTGAAGTTGCAGGAGATGAAGGTCATTTCCAACTGGCCGCTTTACGCCGTCATCCTTTTCTCGTGGGCCATTGCCCTGGCCGAGTATTCCTTTCAGGTGCCCGCCAACCGCATCGGCTTCGTTGAAAACGGCGGTCCCTTCTCGCTGATGCAGCTCAAGGTTATTCAGGAGGTCATCACACTGATGATTTTCACCCTCTTCACCACCGTCTTCTTCAAGGGCGAGGCGTTGCACTGGAACCACTTTGCCGCCTTTGTCTGCCTGGTGCTGGCGGTGTACTTCGTGTTCTATAAATGACACCATGTTATATGACTTTGCACCATCAAATTGATTTTTTTGTTTTCATTTGCTATTGAACGTACTTTTTTACTATCTTTGCGCCCCCATTAACTAACCCTGATAAATTAATGAGAAATATGAAGACAAGAAACATTTGGAAAAGTTTGGCTGCTCTGATGTGTGTGGCCGTAATGGCTATTGGTCTGACCGCCTGTTCGGAAGAAGAGGGTGAGGGAATACAAATCATTGTATACACTTCCGAGCCTACTATCGGCATCATGGGTGATACTGGTTTAGAGATCCTTATGGCGGTGATTGATGACTATGACAAGGCACTTAAGCAGGCTATGGGTGGTGACTATTGCATGTCGGACAAGGACGAGGAAGTTATTGCCGCTTGCGACAAGGTCTTCCAAAGCCACCAAAGCAAGTATTCACAGATAGAGGGTACCATGGATATACGCAAGACGTCCTCTTCTTCACCTTCTTCGGAAGGAACGATTATCAAGACCTACACTTACGAGCCGTCGAAATAATCGAAGGATAGATCATTTCAATTCCGTGTCTACAAGAAAGCGATGCTTTCTGTTCGGCAAGTCATAGTTTTGTCGAGCAAAAAGCATCGCTTTCTTTTTATGCAAAAATAAGTGTAATGTCTATTCCTCTGCTACGTAGCGTTTCATTCCCTCCGTCATGTACGTCTGGTAGCTTCCTGTAGAGTCGGCATAGATGAAGTAGGCATCCAGATCGGGACGCGCTTCGACGAAGGCTTTGGCGCGTTCCAGTCCCATCACCATGAAGGCCGTGGCATAGGCGTCGGCGCTCATACAATCGCGGGCGATGACCGTGGCCGAAAGCAGATTGTGCAGGGCGGGGTAGCCTGTGTGCGGATTGATGGTGTGGGCATATTTCTTGCCTTCGTGATAATAATAGTTGCGGTAGTTGCCCGAGGTGGCGATGCCCACGTCGGTCAGCGTCAGTACCGTCTGGAGTTCTTGGTTCAGTGAGAGCGAGTCGTCTACAGGCTTGTTGATGCCTATGCGCCACAGGCTGCCCTGCGGGTTCTGTCCGCTCACCACCACTTCGCCGCCAATGTCCACCATGAAGTTCTTCACGCCCTTCCGTCGGAGTAGCTGGGCGATGACGTCTACGGCATATCCTTTGGCTACGGCGCTACACGAGAGTTGCATTCGGTCGTCCTGACGGCATACGTGTCCGTCAGCTGTGAGTTCCACCTTCTCGTAACCCACCAATTGTCGCAGGCTGTCTACCGTAGCCGAGTCAGGGAATTCGCCCTTCTTGAAGCCGAAACCCCAAGCGTTGGCCAGGGGAGCGACGGTGATGTCGAATGCACCTTCCGTCTCGTGCGAAATCTCCATGCTTCGGCGGAAGACGTTGCAGAACAGGGTGTCACCTGCGATATCCTCGCCGCGGTTGATGCGGGTAATGACGGCCGTGTCGTTGAAGGGCGACAGGGAACCATCGAAGCGGTGGAGTTCGGCTTCGATGTCGGCCTTCAGGTTGGAGGCATGCTGGTAGGTGATGTTGTAGATGGTGCCGAATATCAGGCCGTTGTCTTTCTGGTAGGGCACGGGCTGGTTGTGGCGCGCCAGTATCCAGATGGTACCCAGCACGAGCAGGGTCACCCAGAGGAAGTTTCTTCTTGTTTTCTTATCCATAATGTTGTATCAAATGTTCGATGAGTATCTTCAGGCCGATAAGGATGAGAATGACGCCTCCCCAGCGCTCGGCCTTCAGGCGTCGGGCAAAACCACATCCGAAGCGGATGCCGAACGTGAGCCCTATTAAAGACAGGGCGAACGAAACGAAACCGATAATGCCCACAGGCGACAGGATGGTCGTTACGCTCTTCATGCCCAGGAAGGCGAACGATACGCCTACGGCCAGGGCGTCGATGCTTGTGGCCACGGCCAGCATGAGCACCACCTTCAGGCGGGTAGGGTCGAAGTCTTGTCGGCAATCTTCTTCCTTGAACGATTCGCGCACCATGCGTCCCCCCAGAAAGGCGAGGATGGCAAAGGCAATCCAGTGGTCTACGTCTTCGATGAGGTGGCTGAATGTGCTAGCGCAAGCCCATCCGATGAGGGGCATCAATGCCTGAAAAAGGCCGAAGAAGAAGGCCATCATCAGCATCGGACGCCAAAGGGTGCGCTTCAGCAGGATGCCGCTTGCGATGGAGATGGCAAAACAATCCATTGCCAGGCCGACGGCCAGAAGCCAGATTTCAATCGTAGTCATAATTTGCGTTTTTTCGTTATAAAGGTAGTTTGTACGTGATCGTATAGGATACGCCCAGCGTATTCGATCCGTAGGTCCCATAACCGGGTACATACGAAGGATCGCCATATTCGCCTGTCGTGGCTGAGAGGCGGAACTTGTAGCGCAGAGCCCAGCCCATGTACAGACCTTTCCAAACATGAGCTCGAATGCCGGCGCATACTTCAATCCAATGCATGGTACCCTTCATGCCGGTATGGTCGAAGGGAGGCAGGTTACCGCCCCAGATGCCGTCGGTGATGTTGGGGTTGCCCAGTCCTCCACCATAGATGGGATCGTCTACAGAAAGGCTTTGCACGTCGTACGAAAAGCTACTCACGGCGTAGCGCAGACCTACAAGTAGCTTGTGCTGGAATTTCTTTTTATAGAAGGTGTTGTAGTCTATTCCGACGCGCAAGTAAGGAGCGCCGGTCTTGTAGTGGATACCATCCTCGCTCCAGGTGTCGGACTTTCCATAGCCCACTTCGAGGGTGGGGAAGAAGCGGTTCTTCAGGTTGACGTCGGCGGCCACTTCCATGCTCAGGTTGTCGCTTCCCAATAAGTAGCTTCCTGGCCCCCAGAGGTCTACACTCAGGTCCACGCCGTTGAAGAGTGGATAGACAGGGACGTCCTTGTCTTTCTTCTTCTCCTGCTTGTGGGCCACAGGTCGTTTGTCGGTGCCGTTTGTACTACTCACTTGGGCGTTCAGGGTCAAGGCGACACAGAGGCAGACTATCAGACTAATAGAATATCTCAAGGTTCTTCGTTCCATTGATATTGGCTTCAGGGTTTGCGATATAGATAGAGTCGATGTTGTGTCGTGTGTAACGGATGCTTGTGATGCTTTGTTGCATCTGGTATCCGCAATCCATCGATATGAAATAAGGTTTGTTCGTGTGGCGGATAACGACGGTATCGGTCACCTTCTTGACATAGTGGAAGACAAGTTCGGTGGAGTCTACGGCATATCTCAAGGGAAGGGAAAAGACCGTAACTTGTGACAGGCGGTTGGCTACGATAGAGTCGGTACTTGCGGCCGTAACGGTCAGCGAATCAAGCGTATCCTTCATGGCCGTGTTATTTTCTGGATTTATCTGGCTGACGTTGCATACGATCATACCACGGTTGTCGGTCATGGAGCAGTCTGCTTCTTCCGAACAACTAAAAAGCAGGCTGGCCAGGGCATAAGCCACAACGCCTGCCAGAAAGAAATGGAATAGTTTTCTCATAATAGGGTCAGATTGTTTTCTCTATGTGATACTTGTTTCGTTCAGGGGCGTTGCGCGAGATGAGTTCGCCTAAAAAGCCTGCTACAAAGAGTTGCGTGCCGATAATCATGGCCGTAAGCGACAGGTAGAAGTAGGGCGAGTCGGTTACCAGCCGATATGGCATGCCGTTGTGCATGTAGTAGAGCTTGCTGATGCCCACGATGATGACGGCAATGAAGCCGAAGATGAACATCAGCGATCCCAGAAAGCCGAAGAAGTGCATGGGCTTGATGCCGAAGGTCGAGAGAAACCATAGGGAAATCAGGTCCAGATAGCCGTTGAAGAAACGGTTCAGCCCACCAAACTTGGTCTTGCCGAACTTGCGTGCCTGATGGTGGACTACCTTTTCGCCGATTTTCTTGAAGCCTGCATTCTTGGCCAGGTAGGGAATATAGCGGTGCATTTCACCATAAACTTCGATATTCTTCACCACGTCGCGGCGGTAGGCCTTCAGGCCGCAATTGAAGTCGTGCAGATTCTTGATGCCCGATACCTTGCGTGCGGTAGCGTTGAAGAGCTTTGTGGGAATCGTTTTCGACAGAGGATCGTAGCGTTTCTTTTTCCAACCAGACACAAGGTCGTAGCCTTCGGCCGTAATCATGCGATACAGTTCGGGTATTTCGTCGGGGCTGTCCTGCAGATCTGCATCCATGGTGATGACCACATCGCCTTCGGCTTTTTGAAAACCACAGAACAGAGCGGGTGACTTCCCGTAGTTACGACGGAACTTAATGCCGTGCACGTGGTCAGGATTTTGTTTCTTCAAATCTTCGATAACCTGCCATGAGCGGTCTGTACTACCGTCGTTGACGAAGATGACTTCATAGGAAAAATGATTGGCGTCCATCACCCGAACGATCCATTGGTAGAGCTCGGGCAACGATTCTTCTTCGTTGTATAAGGGGATGACTACTGATATATCCATAATTAATGTATCCGATTAGTTCGTTATTGGGGATTATAAGGTGTTTCTTTCTTGCGTCGCATAGCAACCAGAGCTGTCGGGATGCTTAGTAGGGTGCAATAGTAGATGTTGCTACCTAGCATCTTCAGTACGATGTCTGTCGGGGTTAATGAACTTACCATGTCCAGGTTTTCTTTCATCTGCCGTAGATATTCTTCCATGCCGGGCAGCTCTTCACGGTTCAACGTGGCAAGCATTTCGCGGCAGGTGTTGAGGATATAGCCCTGGTCGATGAATGCGAAGTAAACGTAATGGGCTGCCGAAGTGAGCAGGGAAGCACATACGTACATGAATACGTTGAACAGCCAAGCATGGAAGAAGGTGATACTTCCGTCGCAAACTCGGTTACGGTACAGCTTGGTATAGTAATATCCCATAAAGGGAACGCAGATAGTCAGGCAGATGAAAAGCAGGAGAAGGAAGGGGGACGTCAGTCCCAACGGTACGAGTATAAACTTCAGTATCCAGAACAGGCCCATATAGGTGCCGAAAATCATTGCATATTGTTGCATGCTGCTTTTGTTTTCTGTCATCTTGGTCTTTTAGAAATTATGCGCAAAGGTATAAATAATATTTGTATGTAACCCTTTGTCTTTCTGTAAAATTTGAACGTTCATTCAAAAAAAAATAAGGAAAAGTATTGCAGAATCAAAATAAATGCCTACCTTTGCAACCGCAAAAACGGGTAAGTCCTATACGGCCAGCTCCCTTCGAATCCTCCAGGGCTTGACCGCAGCAAAGGTAGTTGGTTGTAGCGGCGCGATATAGTAAGCTTACCCACCCGCCTCTTTAGCTCAGTTGGCCAGAGCACGTGATTTGTAATC